>JAICYD010000041.1 GCA_025934375.1 Streptosporangiaceae bacterium
GTTGGGACGCGACAACGGCACATATGAAGACGCGGCCATCAAGAAGATTCTTTCACCATACGCCGATGATAGGAGTGCCGTAACCGACTGCGCCAAGCTAGCGCATAGTAGTTTCGCTGGTAAGTGTGCAATCCTCATCTACGGATTCGAGGATGCGAGTCGGCCGCTTCGTCTGCTCATTGAGGCATTCGAGGCCGTTGCCGTGCGGACTGCGGTGCTCGGATCCCGGCAGGAAGCTCCCCTGAGTGACCTAATACATCCCGTGTTTGCCGCTGGCCATGTCTATGCGTGGGAAGTTCGCCGGACCATGTCATCTGGTGCCGACCTGGGCTGATGTGACGGCAACCCTGACGGCAACGACGACTATCGGCCACCTACACCAGCGCACCCTGAGCACCGCCCGACCAGTCCGGATATCGGCTGACATAGCGGTCCGCTACACCTGGGAAGCGGAAGGTCGCCGTCCAGATTTCCGCACAGATCTACTGTGAGTCGGTGCCGATGAGTCGTAGGCCGTCGTATTCGGCGTAGTCGGCGAAGTCCTTGGTGTTGAAGGTGGCCAAGGGAAGATCGTTGGCCAGGCAGCAGGCGGCGATCCAAGTGTCGTTCTGCGGGCGGGGACGGCCGCGGAGGTGAGCGTTGCCTTGGATCTCGCCCCACTTGGCTGCCACGGCCTCGTCGTAGGGGAGCACGATGACCTCATGACGCCAGCTCTCATAAGCGGCTAGACGGCGGGGTCCCCAGTCGCGGATGACTCTCCACATGGTCAGCTCGCCAAGCGTGGCAAAGGTGATGCACAGCGACTGCCCGGTGAGGCGGGAGCGGAGAGGGTCGACTAGGCGACCGCGCAGGATGTTTGAGGCTACGTCGGTGTCTAGGACGATGTAGCTCACGCTAGCCCGGCGCGCCGATTGGCGTAGACCATCGCGAGGAACTCGTCTAGCTCCTCGTCGGACTCGAAGAGATCTGGGCGGGCCAGGTCGTCGATGGATGCGACCGGGCCGACGCCCTGGCGGCGGGCCAACTCCTCCACGGGGACGTGCTCAGCCGTGCCCCACTCCTCAGGCAGCGGCTCAGCGCTGTTGGAAGTCATCGTCTGGCACCTCCGCTCGATAGGCTTCATAGGCTTGACACGCTCATTAGGCATGTTACCCGTTGGCGAACAGCGCAGCGAGGCTCTGCCGCCGCACGCCGAGGCGTCAAGTTGCTGCCGCACCGCCCACGAGCTGGGCGGCTTGCCACCGAAGCAGGCTGGCTGGGGTGGTCACGGGCCGAGGTCAAGGGCCTGGCCAACGCTCTGCGGCCGGTACCGGCATCGGCTGGGCGTCTGGAGTCTCACGGGATATGCGCGGGATGACGACGAGCGCCAGGACCACGGGCACCCACGTTCGCCGAGGTTGGCGGCCCACCGCACGCCCGAGCGTCGGCGGTCTTGAAAACCGCTGAGTCGGGTGACCGACTCTGTGGGTTCGAATCCCACGCCCTCCGCTTTGATCTCGTCGGCACCCGGACGCCGCCATCACAAATGCGCCCCCGCGGCGCAACGGAGACGTTGTGGTGGCGGGCTATGGACCGCGAGAATGGCGCGGGGTAGGTTCGGCAATTGTGGCTAGGCTAGTACTCGTTAACGGGAAGATCGTCACGGTTGACGAGCGGTTCTCGGTGCGGCAGGCGGTGGCGGTCGCGGACGGGAAGATCATCGCCGTCGGGACCGACGATGAGGCGCTAGCGGCGGGCGGGGCGGGGGCCGAGGTTACCGACCTGCGGGGCGCGACGGTTATCCCCGGGCTGATCGACAACCACAACCACTTCGTGCGCGGGGCCGTGCACTGGCCCAGCGAGGTGCGCCTGGATGGCGTCACCGCCCGGGATGAGGTGCTCGGCCGGCTGCGGGAGCGGGCGGCCGGGCTGGCGGACGGCGAGTGGCTGCTCACGCTGGGCGGGTGGCACACCGACCAGTTGCGGGGCGACCGCTCGGACCTGACCCTGGCGGAACTGGACGCCGTGGCGGGGGAGCACCCGGCGTTCATTCAGGTCGGGTACAGCCACGCGTTCGCCAACGGCGCGCTGCTGGACGCGCTGGGCGTGGCGCGGGTGGCGGGCGCGGGGGACGCGGAACCGGTTCCGGGGGTGGTGCGCGACGGCGCGGGGCGCGCTACCGGGCGGATCAACGGCGGGATCGTGTCGCTTAACGCGATCGCCAGGCGCTTCCCGTTGCCGGCGGGCGAGCCGGAAGCGGGCGTCCGCGCCGCCGCCGCGTACTACAACAGCATCGGGCTGACCACGGTGTTCGATCCCGGCGGGGTGGGCGTCGCGGACTCCGCCTACGACCAGGTCGCGGCGGTGGCCGGGGAGGGCGAGCTCACGCTGCGGGTGTTCACCACGCTCGGCGACGCGGCCAGCGCGGCCACGCCGGAGCAGTGCCGCCACATCCTGGGCCGGATCCGGAGCAGCCGGCCATTCCAGGGCAGCCACTGGTATGACCGGCTGGCCGTCGGCGAGGTCTTTTACGGGCCATTTCACTGGGACCACCCGGGCGTTGCGCCGGATCCTCGCAAGGAGGACGTGGCGGCGGCCGATGAGATCTTGCGGACCGCCGCTGAGGGCGGATGGCCCGTGCAGGCGCACTCGGTCACCGGGGAAGGGATTGACCTGGTGCTCAGCGCGTACGAGCGGGCCAGCGCCCACCAGCCGGTCCGGGCGTTGCGCTGGTCGATCACGCACGCGGAGGGGATCACCGCCGGGCAGGTCGAGCGGGCGCGGCGGCTGGGCGTCACGCTGCAAATCCGCAGCATGGGCGTCATGGGCGGACAGGAACGGGCCGTGGCGGCGTACGGGGCGCAGGCGGTGCGGGCGATGCCGCCGCTGCGAATGATCGCCGACAGCGGGCTGCCCTGGGGCCTGGGCACCGACGGGACCAAGGCAGCGCAACTCAACCCCTTTGTCACGCTGTGGTGGGCGGTGACCGGCCGCGGGCTGGGCGGGGAGGAGGCGGTGGACCCGGCGCTGACGCTGTCGCGGGAAGAGGCGCTGATCGCGCACACGCGGTCCAACGCGTGGCTGATGTTCCAGGAGGGCTTCATCGGAGCGATCCGGCCGGGGCTGCGCGCCGACATGCTCGTGCTCGACCGCGACTACCTGACCGTTCCGGCCGAGGAGATCAAGGACATCAGGCCGGCCGCGACCATCGTGGACGGGGCCATTGTCTATAGAAGCGCCGGGTATGGGAGCCCGCTCAGTTGATCGGAATCCGTCGAATCTGACCTGGGCGTTTATCGGGACACGGCGTGGCGAGAGCGCCAAGATGCCGGTAAACCGGGTGCCTGGCATTATGATCGCGCCTAGTAGCCATGGCCAGCACGCGACGCGGCCTGCACGGAGGACCGTGAAACTGAGGAGGCGGAGGGGTGGTGAACAGGAAGACGATCATCCTCTTCGTGTGGCTGATCATCGGGGCCGCAGCTGCGGGCCAGCGCGGTTACTTTAACACCGTCAACTTGAGTTGCAGTACGGGCGCGACCATGGCGATATCGATCGTCGCCGGCCCGCTCAACTACCTGGGCGTAGACCCCATGGTCTCCTGCAACTTCCCCCAGCCCTCCACCTGACCCCGGACTAACGACCCCGGAGGGTCCGCGATTGAGACGCGGACGTCGCCAGCGGCTGTGGCAACCCTGATGACGGGCTAATTCCCAGCCGCCGTCACATGGTGATGATGATCTTCGCCACCGCGAAGTTCCGCGGCGGCTACGCCGGCGGGGTGCGAAGCGGTTCGCCGGTCAGTCGCCGCCGAGCCAGTGCGCCCACTGGGCAAACGGGTTATAGCGGCCGCGGTGCACGGTGACCTTCGAGAAGCGGGCATCGCCGACCAGTCGGATCACCGGGCCGTCGGGGTCGCCGCCGCCCTTGCGACTGTAGATGGCCCGCTTGGCGAACAGCGCACCGCCCTCGTCGATGACCTGGGCGCCCTCCGGCACGACGACGACGAGCTTGCCGCAGAACGCGTCGACCTCCAAGGTGATCTCCCGGCCCGGCAGCACGGCGTCGTTCATGTTGACGATCAGCGCGCCGAAGTGCGCGGTCAGCCGGGTGTGCCGGCCGGCCACCCACCGCCCGGAGCGGATCACCTTGCTGAAGCGGGCGGCGACCTGGGCGCGGTCGGCCCGCGAGGCGGCGCCGCCGGTCGTGTCCTCGGCTGGCAGGTCGCCGGTCAGCGGGACCAGGTCGCCGAGGGTCTTGGCGGCGTAGGCGGCGTCCAGCCGCTCGGCGTGCTCGGCGCTGGTTAGCCGGCCGGCCGCCAGCGCGCTGGCCAGCATGCCCGCGGTGTTGTCCCGGTCAGCGTCGGAGGCGCGCAGCTCAAGTTGCGCCTCGCCATGGCGAGCGTCAGTCATGGCAGCATCGTAGCGCCTGCGGCGGCGATACGCGATATGTCGCGTCTAGGTTTCAGGAAGACCTGATTCACCGGCCCCAACGAGACCGGGCATCAGCGGCGTGGAACATCACCTCATGCTTTCCTCCCGAGCCGCCGCTGCGGGGCAATTCGATGGACAAATAGTCAAATATACGATACTGTGTTCTAGTAGCACACGAGAATTAACTTGCTCAGGCATACCTGACCTAAGGGAGGGTTAGCGTGAATTCAGTGCCGTCTCCCTCCTTCCCGGTTCACCACGGTGAGCGTCCGGGGCTGGCGCTACTAGACCGGAACTACTTCGACGGGCCCGGCGAGGAGCTATGGTCAGGCTCGGCGGTGGACCGGGAGCCTGACCCCTGGTGGGACGCGCCCGGCGAAGACCGGCGAGATGGCCAGCCGTGGAGCACGCCGACTGGCACTCGCGGCGGCGACTGGCCCGAGGGCGGCGACTGGCCGCAGAGCGCTGCCAGTAGCGCGTTCGCGGCCGGCGGTCCCGCTGAGCGGATGGCCCCCGGCGTGCCGCTGTCCATGCTCGTTGAGCAGGCGATTGCCGATGAGCTGCCCGGGCTGCCAGACGACGCCGTCATCGGAGTGGCCGCCGCGGCGCGCAGGCTGCGGAGCCGGGCCGAGTGGCTGGAGCTGAAGGCGACCGAGGAGTTCGCCCGCCGCCGCTGGGAGTCGGATCCGGTTCCCGTGCGCGATAAGAACGGCCGGTGGCGGTTCAACGGCCGCGACGCTGAGTTCGCCGCCGACGAGCTGGCCTTCCAGCTGACCGAGAGCCCGCTCGCCGCCCAGGAACGGATGGACCTGGCGCTCGCGCTGCGCGACCGGCTGCCCGCGATGGCTGGGCAGCTGGCCGCCGGGAGGATCGACGGGTACCGGTGCCAGCTCGTGCACGACGTGACCAGCGCCCTGGCTGATGAGCATGCCCGCCAAGCGGACGCGCAGCTCGCCCCGGAGGCCCCCGGCCTGCGGTACGACGGCCTGCGGCGGCGCGCGCGCAAGCTAGCCATGATGCTCGACCCGCAGTCCGAGCGCGAGCGCAAGGAGCGGGCGACCCGGAAGAAGGCGCGGGTTGAGGCCTTCCCGGAGAAGTCGGGAAACTACGCGCTGGCGGGCCGCGAGCTCCCCATCGAGGAAGTCCTGGCCTCCCGGGCTCACGTCCGCGGGCTGGCCCAGGAGTTGCGGGCCAGGGGAGTCCCGGGCAGCCTCCGCGAGCTCGAGCTCACCTGCTACCTCGACCTCACCCAGGGCCGCGACCCCCGCGACCGCATCCCCGGCCAGTGCGCGTCCGGCGATCCGGGCGCGGTCGTGCGCGGAAAGTCCCGCGACGACTGTGCCAACGGTGAGTGCGCCAGCAGCGGCGAGGGTGGCGGCGAGGCAGGCGCGGATGGCCGCGATGCCACGCGCGCTGAGCGCGATGCCTGGCTCGGGCGCCAGCGGGACGAGGACTTGGACGACGAGGCGGACGACGGCGAGCCGGAAGGTGCGGCGGGAGGCAGCTCCCCGTGGCCGTTTAGCCCGCCAGGATCTGGAGGGCCGGGCGGGCGCGCTGCCTTCCCGGCCAAGATCAACCTGCTCGTCCCGGTCGGGACCCTGCTCGGCTGGTCGACGATGCCCGGGGAAGCCGGCCGCGACATCATCGACCCGAAGACGCTCCGCGACCTCGTCCAGGCGGCCTCCCACCACCCCGCCACCCGATGGTGCGTCACCATCGTCGGCGCCGACCAGACGGCCGTCGGCCACGGTTGCGCGCGCGGCCAGCACCCCTGGGACCCGCCACCGGGCGAGTCCGGGATCGCCCCCGCGCCTCCAGCCGGCCCCGCGCAGCGACCACCCAATGGAACGCCGTCAGCCGTCCAGCTAGACCAGCTAGACCAGCTTGCGACACTCCTCCAGAGGCTGAAGGCTGGCCTGTCGCCGATCGCGACGGACTCGTGCGATCACCGGCATCGCGAGGACAGGTACCGGCCCAGCCGGGTGCTCGGCGATCTCGTGCGCGCCCGGAATGCCACCTGCCCGGCGCCGGGCTGTGGCGCGTCTTCCGTCCACTGCGACCTTGACCACACGAAGCCCTGGCCCGGCGGCGACACCGACGAGTGCAACCTCGGGCCGCCCTGCCGCCATCATCACCGGCTCAAGCAAGTCCCCGGCTGGAACCTCGTTCAGCCCCAGCCCGGATCCTTCAGCTGGACGACCCCGGCCGGCCGCGTGTACCACGTCGGCCCCACCCGCTATGACCCCTAGAGCCAGGAACGCGGCGGGATTCGGCCACCGCAGTGGGATGGCAGAGACCTGGTCACGCGGCCGAGAAGTACTCCCATGTCCCGGGTACCGTTGGAAACGAAATCGAACATTTGGTTACATATACATAACGGCATCCTCTGGGGCTGGGCGACAGTGGCGGCGACCGGGCGGAGCGCGCCCGTTCGGTTAGCATGCGCTCTGGCCTGGCCACCTTCCCGGCTGCGCTCGTGACCGCGCAAACGCGTCATGTTTCCAGAACCGTTTGTTTACTGAACAAGGTCGAACTTATGATCACGCATTGATAACGAGGCCTTCTAGGGTGGCGGTTGCAGTTGCAGTTCCCCAAAGGGAAGGAAGATTCGCATTGGGCAGTACCCGTCTGAAGGCCGCGCTCGCTGTCCTTACGGGATGTGGCGTCATGGCCTGCGGCCCCCTGAAGGGGCCCGTGACCGCGCCGTCCCCGTCGCGCACGTTCACCTCCGCCTCCCCGTCGGCCGCTGCCACTCCGCCGTCTCGGCCGCGCACCTCGGCCGCGCCGTCCCCCACCGCGCCGTCCCGCACCACGTCATCGTCCCCGGCGGTTTCGCCTTCCCCGAGGCCAACCCACACTTCGGCGCCACCCACTGCCACCTCACCGGCCACTGTCGCCTCATCACCGACCGCCACTTCGTCGTCTGCCGCGCCGCCGCCGGCAAGGTCGGGCACGTATTCCTGCACCATCAGCGGCCTGAACGGGGCGTGCCCGACGTCTGGCGCCTACAACAACAGCGTCCGGGCCGGCAATTACCAGGCCGTCCTGGTGGTCCAGGACGTCTGGAATCCCAGCAGCGCGCTCAAGAGCCAGGTGCTGTCCGCCAACGGCCTGTCGGACTGGCAGGTCAAGGCGAACCTGTCCGCAGGCAACACTGCCGTGCTGAGCTACCCCGACGCGCAGGACACGGTGACCAACCCGTCGAACAACCCGGTGCCGCTGGCCAGCTTCGCCACGCTCACCAGTACCTACGCCGCCCAGATGCCCTCCGATACCGGGACCGCCGGCCCCTCCGACGACTACGAGGCCGCCTATGACATCTGGCTTGGGCGCAACGGCGCGAACTACGACCAGGAGATCATGGTCTGGACCGACACCCACCGCCAGGTTCCGGCTGGCTCCGACACTGGCAAGACCTGGACCGACCCGTCGACCGGGGTGGCCTACGAAGTCTGGGACAGCAGCGGGCACAACCCCGTCTCGCTAGTGCGCAAGTCCAACGCGACCAGCGGGTCGGTGAGCTTGCGGAGCCTGTTCAGCTGGCTGCAGTCCGCGGGGTACACCACCGAGACCGGCGTCAACCAGATCGACTTCGGCTTCGAGCTATGCTCCACCAGCGGCCAGGCCGAGACGTTCACCGTCACGGACTACACCCTCGATGCCACCTGCGCCAGCGGCGCCAGCTGCTGACGGCGGGCTAGCGGCGAGCTAGCGGAGGAGGTCGGCGATCTGGCGTTGCCAGTTCTCGTCGTGGGGGACCTGGGCGACCAGGGAGCGGGCGAGCAGGGCGGCTGACGGGTCGGTCCTGGCCGCGGTGGTCAGGCCGGCGGCGTGGACCGCGGCGGCCTGGAAGCCAGTGTCGTCCAGCCAGCGGTTGATGACGCTGCGGGCGTCGCCGTCGGACTCGTAGACGAAGGTGGCCGGCTCCGGCAGGTTGAGCACCTCGTAGGCGACGCGGCCGCGCGCCGAGGAATACAGCGCGAACGCCAGGACCGTGGGGTCCGCGCCGGAGGCGGTCAGCGCGGCCAGGTCCTCGGTCGCCGGGACCAGCCGGCCGCGACGGACTTCCGCGCGCGCCGTCATCGGGTGCGCGACATCGGCGCGGGTCACGTTCATCCCGCCGCCGAGCGCGCGGTAGGCCCAGTAGTCGCCGTAGCCGGCGCCATACCGGCCGCCGAAGGGGCCGCCGTAACCGCCGAACCGGCCATAGCCGCCGCCGTACCCGCCGTAGCCCCCGTACGCGCCATGGCCGCCCGGGCCGTATCCCCCAGGGCCGTGCCCGCCAGGACCGAGGCCGCCCATCACCCCGGCGGCCATCGCGCCGCCCAGGCCTGGCCCGAACAGCCCGCCGGGGCTTTCGTGCTGGCCGATGTGCGGGCTGGCGGCGTGGTCATACCACGGGGTGCCGCCGACGGCGGGCCGGGTAACGGACGTCCGCTGCTTGAACCCGATCGCCAGGTCGGCGTGCCGGGCCAGCGCGGACACCGCCGCGAAGCGGTCGGGCAGTGTCGCCACCTGCAGCAGCGTGCCGCTTATCTCCGGGTGGATCGCGTCCAGCGCGCGGGCGGGGACCGCCACGCCGTCGCGGAGCAGCCCGGCGGTGGCGCGCTGCGCCATCGGGTCCAGCCCGGGCAGCAGCGACCCCAGGAACGCGGCCGTCCGGCCGCTGGCCTGCGATAGCCGCTCGTTCAAGAGCGCCGTGAGCTCCTCGGTGCGCCAGCCAAGCCGGGACACGACAAGCTGGGAGCCGCCGGACAGCGTGACGGCCACCGAGTAGTTCTCCGTGGCGACCCCGGTCACGAAGGAGAAGCCGATCCGCTCCGCGGCGCCATCGGCGAGGACCAGCAGCGCATCCTCGAAGACGTTGACTTCAACGGAGACGCCACGGACCGTTGCGTGGAAAGTGTCTCCGTCGCCTACCGCGCCGGAGGCCTGGGCGGCGGCCGAGGCCCGCCCCTCCCTGAGCTCAGCCAGCAACTGGGTGCGCATCGCGCCGAGCCGGCTGAGCTCGATCGCGGTGCCATCGGCGAGCGTCACGCCGATGCTGAACTGCTGCGGCTCGACGACCGAGGTGATCTGGCCGAACGGGACGCGCAGGCTCGGCCGGCCGGGCGCCGTGATGACCAGCGTGCCGTTCGACACGCTGGCATCAGCGTTGCCGGACTCAAGCTCGGTGCCGGCCGCGGAGAAGATCCGGAACTGCGCGGAGCTCATGCTATCCGGCGGGGGTGCCGCACTCGCCGCAGAATCGCGCGCCGTTCAGCGAGGTGCCGCAGTTCTGGCAGAACTTGCTGGTCGCGGCGGGCGCGGCGGCCTGCGGGGTTCCGCAGTTCTGGCAGAACTTGCCGCCGCCGGTCTCCTGGCCGCAGCCGGAGCATCGTCCGACCGCCTGATCTCGGTAGTTGACGTCCTTCGTCCAGTCGACACTCTGGATCTTCTGGTGCAGCTGCTCGACCTGCGCCTGCGCCTGCATTCCGGCGATCTCCTGATCGAGCCGGGGCGCGCACGTCGTGCACAGGCCGCGCTCGTGGTTCCAGCAGACCTGGTCGCATACCCACTGGCCGCAGCGGTGGCACTGCTTGAAGTAGGGCTGCATGTCCTCGACGGCCTTCTTGAGGGCCTTGTCGCGGGTCGAGCCGCGCACGGTGTCGCGCATGAACTCGGCGTCCCAGCCGAGTTGCGAGGCCTTCTCGCCGACCGAGCCCCCCAGCATGTCCCCGCCGAGGCGAAGCAGCCGCCCGCCGAAGCCCGTAACCGAGTGCTGGAATGGCGACATGTAGCCATTTCCGCAGCGTCGGCAGTAGAATTCGAATTGGTATCCGTCGTCTGAGCTGCGGTCTGAGTAGTTGTCCGTGAAGAAGACCATCCCGGCCACGGAGCTTCCCCCTCTTTTCATGGTGTGGGCAGAGGAACGTTAGCAACCAAAGGCGCTGCCCTACAGCACGAATACGACATAAACCGCATGATGTGAAGCGCGGAGCGCTAACGAACCGCGTCCCGTCCCCGGAACCGGCAACTTCCGACACGGTTGCAGGTGGGAATCACTTCCGTTGGGGGCTGTCTGTCCCCAGGGCTACCGACACCGAGAACCTCGCCAGCGACGGCTCCTGGTTCTCCTTCAGCGTTGTCACGTGACCGGCGCCGGCTGGGCTACGACGTGGCGTAGTAGGACATTGGCGGCGAGGGGTACCCTCAAGGCATGGACACGCTGCCGCCCTTCAACTGGACGCAGGCCGCGACCAGCTGGCAGTTCGCGCCGGTGGTCACGGCGTTCACCGTGCTGGCGGCGGCGCTGTACCTGTGGGGCGTGGCGCGGGTGGGCGCCCGGCACCCGGCGCGGCCGTGGCCGCTGTGGCGCACGCTGGTGTTCCTGCTCGGCCTGCTGGTCATCGCGGTCGCCACGATGAGCGGGGTGGGCAGCTACGACGACACGCTGTTCTGGGATCACATGGTGCAGCACCTGCTGCTGCTCATGGTCGCGCCGCCGCTGCTGGTCAGCGGGCAGCCGATGACGCTGTTGCTGCACGCCAGCCGCAATCCGGTGCACACGTGGGCCAAGCGGGCGCTGCGGTCGCGCCTGGTGCACTGGGTGACGTGGCCGTTGCTGGGGACCGCCCTGTACGCGGCGACCGTCGTCGGCACGCACCTGACCAGCTTCATGAGCTACGTGGAGAGCAACGAGACGGTCCACCAGGCCGAGCACGTGCTCTTTCTCGTGGTCGGTTACCTGTACTTCCTGCCGCTGATCGGCAGGGAGCCGATCGGCTGGCGGGTGGCCTACCCGCTGCGGCTGTTCCTGTTGTTCCTGGCGATGCCGGTGGACGCGTTCACCGGCGTGGTTCTCGGCTCGATGACCAGCGACCCGTTCCACGCGATGGAGCCCCGGTCCTGGGGCCCCTCCCCGGTGCAGGACCTGCACGACGGCGGCGCGGTGATGTGGATCGGCGGCGCGGCGATAATGCTGGTGCTCATCTTGGCGGTGTTCTTCGCGTGGAGCCGGGAGCGGCGGCCATCAGCCGGCATGGGGTGGCTGGAGACGGCCCGGCGGGTCAACCTGGCCGCGGTGACCAGCGAGGGCGTGCCCGCGGGCGCCCCCGGGGCGGTCGGCGCGGTCCCGGTGATCAGCGAGTTCGTCGACGTGGACGCCGACGACGCCTCCCTGGAGGCGTACAACGCCTACCTCGCGCGCCTCAACGGCCCCGCTGGCCACGGCGGGGCGGACCTGTAGCTTTACCTCTCCCAGGGATAGCCCCTCATCTCCCTAAGCTACGCTCCGAATACCTTCTGTATCATGTGACGCGTCTCTGCTTCGCAATCCCCCTGCTCACGTCTTCAGTACTTCTGTATCGGTACCGCTGGATCCAGATCTCTGGAACCGGGAAGGAGCAAGGGGGATCATGCGGATGATTAATCGGGTCACCTTGGCGGTGACGGCTTCGGTGGCGCTTAGCGTCACCCTCGCCGCCGGGGCCATGGCCACGCCGGCGCGGCCGGCCTCATTCATCGGCGGCTTCGGCACGCTGACGACGATCGCGTCGACGGTGCCGGCCAACGGCGACGTCAACCCCTACGGCGTGGCGGTCGTCCGGCACAGCCAGGGCAAGCTCGTCGCGGGGAACGTGCTCGTCAGCAACTTCAACAACTCAGCCAACCAGCAGGGCACCGGGACCACCATCGTGTCGGTCTCGCCGCGCGGAGCGGTGCACCTGTTCGCCCGGATCACCGCGTCCGGGCCCGCCCGGGCCTGCCCGGGCGGGATCGGCCTGACCACCGCGCTGTCGATACTGGACGGCGGCTGGGTGGTGGTCGGCAGCCTGCCCACCGCCGGCGGCGACCCGGCCACCTCGAAGGCGGGCTGCCTGCTGGTGCTCGACAGCCAGGGCAAGGTCGTGGAGACCTTCGCCGGGCACGGCATCAACGGCCCGTGGGACATGACCGCGGTCAACTTCGGCCCGGTGGCTGTGCTCTTCGTGACCAATGTCCTCAACGGGACCGTGGCTGCTAAGGGTGCGACGGTTCACCGCGGGACGGTGCTGCGGTTGCTCGTCACCACGCCGCGCGGCCCGTTCGCCCGGCCGAGGCTGCTCGGCGCCGACGTCATCGGGTCGGGGTTCGCGGAGAAGACCGACCCGAACGCGCTGGTCATCGGGCCGACGGGGGTCGGGCTGGGCGCGCGCGGGACGCTTTACGTCGCCGACACGCTCGGCAACCGGATCACGGCCATCGCGGACGCGCTGTTCCGGCGCGGCAGCGCCGGCACCGGGCGGGTGGTCACCACCGGGAACGGGCTGAACGGCCCGCTCGGCCTGGCCATCGCACCCGGCGGCGATATCGTCACCGCCAACTCCGGCGACGGGAACCTCGTCGAGACGACTCCCGGCGGAGCCCAGGCATCCGTCAAGATGGTGACCCAGGGCGGCGGCGGCGCGCTGTTCGGCCTGGCCATCGCCCCGCACGGCAGCGGCGTCTACTTCGTCGACGACTCCGTCAACACGCTAGTTCTTCTACATTGAGGATGGTTCCGCGCGGGACCCGGGGACTGTTCATGGGTCCCGCGCGACGGTGAGCCGTGGAGGGCCTTCGTGGTTTCGGGCAGCCCTCCCGGCAAGCCGGATTCGACGGACGATGGCTGCACTAGCTGGGGGTCTGGGGAGCTGGTGTGTGCCCCCCAGGAAAACAGCGACACGCCGGTAGCGTTCTCTACGTCAATCTACGGCGGGGGCTAGAAGCGGGAATAGAGTCCGATCCATGGATCCCGTGCGCAATCCTTATGCCCCAGGTGCCGGGCAACGTCCTCCTGAGCTCGCCGGCCGGGACCGGGAGATCCAGCAGTTCGAGGTGGTCTTGGAGCGGGTCGCCCGCGCGCGCCCCGAGCGCAGCATGGTGCTGACCGGGCTGCGCGGGGTGGGCAAGACGGTGCTGTTGAATACGTTCCGGTCGATGGCGCTGCAGAAGCTGTGGGGGACCGGGAAGCTTGAGGCCCGGCCCGATCAGTCCATCCGTCGTCCGGTGGCCAACGCGCTGCACATGGCCGTGCGCGAGCTCGCGCCGCGGCACCGTGCCCCGGACCGGATCGATGACTTCCTGGGCGTGCTCAAGGCCTTTGCGCTGCGCGACCCGCGGGCGCCCAAGGGCGCGACGAGCGTGAACCTGGGCATCGACGTTCCCGCCACGCGGGGCCGGGCCGACTCTGGCGACCTCGAGGTGGACCTCACCGAATTGTTCAGCGATGCGGCGTCGGTCGCCGCTGACCTCGGCGTGGGCATCGCGCTGTTCGTCGATGAGATGCAGGACATCCCCGCGCTGGACGTGTCCGCCCTGTGCGCCGCGTGCCACGAGCTGTCCCAGGTGGGCGGGCCGCTGATCGTGGTCGGGGCGGGGCTGCCGCACCTGCCGTCGGTGCTGTCGGCGAGCAAGAGCTACTCAGAGCGGCTGTTCCGGTACGCGCGCATTGACCGGCTCGACCGCGACGCCGCCGACCAGGCGCTGATCGCCCCGGCCGAGCGCGAGGACGTGATCTTCAAGCAGGACGCGCTCGACGCGCTGTACGCGGCGGCCGACGGCTACCCGTACTTCGTCCAGGCGTACGGCAAGGTCACCTGGGACGTGGCCGCCGCCTCGCCCGTCACCGCGGCCGACGTGGCGGTGGCGGCGCCGGAGGCCGAGGGCGAGCTGGCCGTCGGGTTCTTCGGCAGCCGGTACGAGCGGGCGACGCCGGCCGAGCGGGAGTACATGCGGGCGATGGCGGCGATCGGCGACGAGCCGGTGCCGACGTCGGCGGTCGCCGAAGAGCTCGGCCGCAAGCCATCCAGCCTTTCCCCGTCGCGGGATGGCCTGATCAAGAAGGGGCTGATCTACAGCTCCGAGCGCGGGCTGATCGCGTTCACGGTCCCGCACTTCGGCAAGTTCCTGCGCGCGCAGCCCAGCTGATTATCGAGTTTATTGGGAGTTCTTGGAGTTTCCCTAGAATGCTGTAGAGACCGGAAGAGCGCTTGAGCCCGACGGGGGGTTTGCGGTTAGCGGGGCGCCTGCGGCCAGGGGGCCGCTAGACGCTGGACGATCGCTGCAGGCCTCGGGCGGGACGGTGGTGCTGGCCGCCGGGCGGCTGCACGTGCGGTACGAAGCGCGGGTGCCGCAGCGGCACCTGCTGCTCCGGGGCCGTGTTGTGGAGGTGGGCCGATTCGCGCGGTGCCGCGTGCGCCAGCGGACGGGCGGGCCGCGCGGCGGCCCGCACCCGCGGCGCGGGTACGAGGGCGGGCGTGAACGTCGGCGTGGGGAGCCGGGTCCATTGCGGCGCCGGCATCGGGCCAGTGGTGGCGCCGCTATCGGCCAGGAGCTCGGCATTGCTGGCCAGCCGCCAGGTGGTGTTCGCCGGGCTGGCCGGCGCCGGGACGGCGGTGGCCGGGATCAGGTTCACGGCCTCCACGATCGCCGCGCGCACCAGGGCGCGGTGCTCTTGAAGGTAGACGCCGAAGACCACCTCCACCGCCCGGCCGCTGATCGCCGCCGGATAGGCGAGGAAGCGCCAGCAGCCCTCCCGCCAGACGTCAGCGGGCTCGCGCGCGGTGAGGTATCGCTGGTAGGACCGCCATGAAGTGCTGCCGCGCAGGGAGGCAATGCTGCGCGCGACCGGAAGCCTGCGGGTCTCGCACGGGTCGGAATGGCCCAGCCGGACCATGAGCTGGCTGACTTCCGGGGACAGCGCCGCGATGACCAGCAGTTCGGCGGCGCCGGCGGCGAGCAGCACGAGGGCCTGAGCTACCGAGTCCGGCAAGCGCAACGGGGGCACCCCGATCGCCGCGGCCGACCCCGCGCAGAGCAAGATCGAGCGGGCGAGCGTGCGGGTGCTCACGGGCGTCTGGCTCAGGTCGCCGAAGCAGCCGCAGCCGGCACTGGGACGACGGAGCCGCAGTTCGTTGAGCGCGCCCACCGCGGTGCCGAACAATAGAGCCGTGCAGCCGCGGACGACCGTCGCGGGCAGGCCCGCCCCGATCTGGCTCGCGGTCAGGACCAGGCCGACCCCGAGGACGCACTCGCCGCAGCAGATGGTGATAGTCATTGGCTTGCGCAATATGAGCGGGAACATTGCCGTGGGGCTGAGCGCGGCCTCGACGGAATGAGAATGAACGGCTCGCCGCGCCTTGGCCGCGCACGCGCCGATGAGCAAGGCGGCGATGATCGGGATCTGCACTTCCCTGGCCGCGCTGAGCACGGCACCCCCGAAAGGCATGACATCTTCTCCTTTCACTTGGTGTACCGCGCGGCTACGTATGCGTTTCCCCCGCCGTGCCCGCGGTCCTCGACTTACGGATTTCCGATGGCCAGCACCCCGGCTGGCCGGCTCACCTCGCCATCGTCAGCGACGCGTTGAAGCAACCATTCTCGAGCCGCCCGCCGAGCTGGACGAAGGCGGCCATCGTGAGGTCGGCGATCCGGCCGCGCGGCGACGTGCGGCATTCCACGCAGCGATCGCAGAAGAGCCGGGCCGCCGCGCCGCAGCTGGTGATCGGCAATGGCGCCGACAGCCCGGAGCATTCGTTGCGCATGGTGACGACGCTGCCGACCGAAAGGTACGGAAGCCGGATGCACCCTGGGCCGACGTCGTGCGGGTCGAAGCTGTGCGGGCTGAGGCCTTCGTAGCTGGCGCCCTGATCGAAGGCGCCCTGATCGCTGGCGCCTTCGTGGCTGGCGGCCTGGTGGCTCGGACCTTGGTGGCTGACCCGGTGGTGCTCGCAGCCGGTCTCGGGGTCAACGGCCGGGTAGGCGATTCCTAGCAGGCCGGCGGGCTCGGCGTCCGGCTCGTGCCAGACGGCGGTTCCGATGACCGGGTTCGGGAGCCGGCCGCTGACGAGGGGCGGGACCGGGGGGTGATCGGCGCGATAGGCCGGCTGCGCGGTCGCCGGGCTGACCGCCTGCAGGAAGCCCTGCCGCCTCAGGCCGATGACGTCGATCAGGTAACCGGGCTCCAGCCGGGGGAAGCGGACCAGGATCTGACGGTAGGCCTCGCGGGTGATGACCACGGCCTTGCGCGCCCTCGCGGGCCCCGCGTCAACGAGCAGTTCCAGGCTCCGCGGCGATCCGGTGCCGAGGGCCGGCCCGCTAGCCCGGGCCTGCAAGATCGTGCCGGTCGCGCGGCCGATTCCGGCCCACACTCGCTCGGCGACCGCGCGGCCGGGCGTGGACTTGCGCACGATGACCTGGTCTCCGCGGTGCAGCACGGCCGGGTCGACGGCCGACCCCCGCCAGGCGGTAGTGGCTGGCGTCATCGCCAGCCGTTCTTCGCCCTCGAGGGTCTGCAAGACGAGCACGTGCGGGCTCACGTCATGAAGCGTTCCGGTGATGACCATCCGCTCCGCGAGCGGGCGCGGGGACAGCAAGCTCGCGTACGCGTCGGCGTGCAGGGCGGTCACGCCCCGCTGGCCGAGCACGGCCGCGCGCATCAATGGCCGCCGGGCGAACCGCCCGAGATCGTGTGATTGAAGGAGATCGTCGCACTTGTGCTGGTATTCCGGCGGCTGCCCCTGCCGGAATGCCCGGTTTTGCCGCACTTGCCCTCCGTGTTATTGCCCCCGTATTGACCTGTCTTCTGACCTTGCTCGTGCGCGCGCGAATACGTCAAGTGATTGCCCGAATTATCCCGGTGAAATATGCCGAGAATTTGTTAGAGGTTGATGCCGTCGGCATGCCTAGCTGTGACTGCCGGCATGCCTAGGAGTGACTAGGGGGTGGGCGGGCTGATGGGACCCGAGTGAAGCATCTCGCGGCGACATGCCGTATCGTTACCTGATAATTACAGTGAGTAGTTCTGATGAGCCACCGACTGTGGGGGACCGCATGGCGTTCGGGGACTATGTGCGCTCCCGTGGCGGCATGCTGCTCCGGTCGGCCATGGCCCTGACCGGGGGAAACCGGGCCGACGCGGAGGACCTCGTCCAGCTCACGCTGATAAAGACGTTCCAGGTGTGGGACCGGATCAGCGACCTCGCGGCGCTGGATACATATGTGCGCCGCGCCATGGTCAACACGCACATCTCCACGTGGCGCCGGCGGCGAGTGGATGAATACCCCGCCGATGAGCTACCGGACCAGCCGGTCGGTGACCCCACCGAGCAGTACGACCTGCAGGACGTGGTCCAGCGCGCCCTTGGCCGGCTACCCCGGCAGATGCGCGTCGCGGTCATCTTGCGGTACTACGACGACCTGACCGAGCCCGAGGTCTCCGCGACGATGGGGGTGACCGTGGGGACGGTCAAGAGCACCGTGGCGCGCGCCCTGGCCAAGCTGCGCACCGACGAGCAACTGTGCGCGGACATTGCGCCGTACCGGGACGGGGCCGTCTTCCGCGTCCCCGCCCCCCGCCAGGACGGCGATCCGAACGGAGCGGCGAGCGCCGTCACTGACGGGGCGCCGGGCGCCGTTCCCGGCGCGATGCCTGGCCAGCGCGGGGTCCCAGGCCAGCGGGGAGCGCCCGCTCCGGGCGCGGCCGCCCAGGCGCGGCCCCCTTCGTGAGGGCGGGGTTACCAAATACGCGCCAACGTGGCACTATCACCGGAAAGGGCATCGGACCTGCGCGATCCGAAGGTGGAGGCGGCAGCAGCAGTGGACAGCACGATGATGGACATCCCGCTGACGGTCACGTCGATCATGCGGTATGGCACCTCCTTGTTCGGCGACAAGGAAGTCGTCACCTGCGCGGGGCCCGAGCCAGCGCGACGCCGCTCCTATGCCCAGGCTGGCGTGCGCGCCGCCCGGCTGGCGAGCGCGCTGCGCGGCATCGGCGTCGACGGCGACCAGCGCGTGGGCACGTTCATGTGGAACAACGCCGACCACCTCGAGGCCTACCTCGCCGTCCCCTCGATGGGGGCTGTGCTGCACACGCTGAACATCCGGCTATCGGCGGACCAGGTAGGCTACATCGCCACCCACGCGGGGGACTACGCGGTCATCGTGGATGAGTCCCTGGTGCCGCTGTTCGCTCCGGTGCTGGAGCACGCGGCGGACATCAAGCACGTGATCGTCACCGGGGATCCTGCTCGCCTGGGAGACCATGAGTCGGCCCTCGGCGGCCCGGGACGCGCGGTTCACTCCTACGAGGAACTGCTCGCCGCCGCGGCGCCCTCCTTCGCCTGGCCGGCCATCGACGAGCGCTCGGCGGCGGCCATGTGCTATACCAGCGGCACGACCGGCCTGCCCAAGGGCGTGGCGTACAGCCACCGGTCAACGTACCTGCACTCCATGGGACCGTGCATGAGCAACGCCATGGCTCTGTGCGAGCGCGACCGGGTGCTCCCGGTCGTTCCCATGTTCCACGCGAACGCCTGGGGCCTGGCGTACGCGGCCCTGCTCGCGGGCGCGGACCTGGTCATGCCGGACAAGTTCATGATCCCCGCTGCGATTACCGCGCTCATCGAGACCGAGACGGTGACCCTCGGGGCGGGCGTGCCGACGATCTGGGGTGGCATGCTCGCGCACCTGCGCGCCGCCGGAGGCGACATCTCCTCGCTGCGCCTGCTGGTCTGCGGGGGATCGGCGCTGCCGGAGTCGATGATGCGGGCTTACAAGGCGGAGTTCGGCGTCACCATGCTGCACGCGTGGGGGATGACGGAGCTGTCCCCGCTCGGGTCGGTCGCGCACCCGCCGGTCGGGGTCACCGCCGAGGAGGAGTGGGAGTACCGGGCGAGCCAGGGACGGCTGTTTTGCACCGTCGAGGGGCGACTGACCGGCGACAACGGCGCGGTCCTGCCGTCCGACGGCAAGGCCGTCGGCGAGCTGGAGGTGCGCGGCCCGTGGATCACCGGCTCGTACTACAAGGACCCGGCGCCGGAGAAGTTCCATGACGGATGGCTGCGCACCGGCGACGTGGGCACCCTGGACACGGGCGGGTTCATCCGGCTCACCGACCGGGCCAAGGACGTGATCAAGTCCGGCGGCGAGTGGATCTCCTCGATGGAGCTGGAGAACCTGCTGATGGGCCACCCGTCCGTCGCCGAGGCGGCCGTCATCGGCGTCCCCGACGAGAAGTGGGGCGAACGGCCGCTGGCGGCCGTCGTCCCCGTCGAGGGCGCGAGCCTGACGACCGAGGAACTGCGCGCCTTCCTCGCCGAGCGGGTCCCGAAGTGGCAGGTCCCGGAGCGGTGGGCGTTCATCGCCGAGGTCCCGAAGACCTCGGTCGGGAAGTTCTCGAAGGTCCGCATGCGCGAGGCCTACCAGCGAGGCGAGTACGCGGTGATCGAGGCCCGCTAAACCCTGGTACGCTAAACGACACCGCATGGACGCGGCTGTGCTCCGCACGGCCGTCATTCCGCGTGGTTGGAGGATTCGCCTAGTCAGGTCTATGGCGCCGCACTGCTAATGCGGTTAGGGGGTGACCCCTTCCGGAGTTCAAATCTCCGATCCTCCGCCCAGCTAGCCGCCAGGTTCCGCAGAGGCTTTCGATCCTCTCGGACTGCCGGGATGCCGGTCGCGGCTTACGCGGCCGAGCCGGCTGGCACCTGGGATCGCTCGACCGCGGACAGGCCGTTCCGCCTGGTTTTCGCATCGTTGTCCGTTTCGCGTGGTTCCCGAGATGGCGACGGCGCGCTTGTGCCGCTTATGGGCAGCTGCGGCTTAACGTGCGTTTCGTATAAAGAGTTGACGAAGTGCGCAGTCGCGTGGTCTGCTGGCAGTCAAGAGTGGGGCAATGGCGAATACGGGGCTTCGTGCCGCTCTGGAGGCAGTCGTGGCGATCCTTCTTATTCTTGCCATAGGTGGCGTCGCCTACTGGCAGTGGCGGGTGTCGTTGCGCAGGTGGCCGTACCGGCCGTGCCGGCGGTGCGGCGGGTCGTCGCGGACCGAGGGCAGTACCAAGCAGCGGTTCGGAAGGTGCCCGCGGTGCAACGGGACCGGGCGCCAGCTGCGCCGGGGGGCGCGGGTGTAGCTGGGCGCTGGGCGCCTGGGGGCAATGACGGCCGCGATTCTTCGTTTCGCATGAAATGTCAGCGGGCGTGTGCTTTCCTGGCCTTGAGCCGAATCTTGCCTGGTGGCAGGGTTTTGGGGGGCAAATGGGGTACCGGGGGGCGAGAGTGCCAGGGCCGGGGCGGCGACCTGAGCCGTCATGGCCTACGGTCATCGCGACCACGATCCGGCTATGGGCTGAGCGTCATCCCGTCCCGGGCCACCGGGTGTTGCGGGGACGGCGCGGAATGCTGGCGGTGGCCGTGGTCATCGCGCTCGGGGTCGCGGCCGCGGGAGTGTTCATCGAGCGTGGGCTCGCGGTGCGCGAGGACACATCGTCAGGTGCGGCTACTTCGTCGCGGGCAGCCACACCGCCGACGGCCGGGACGAGTACGGCCGTGCGCTCTGGTTCTCCGGCCCCGGGCGCGCTGGGATCGTCCGGCGCCCTGGGGGTTTCGGTAGCCACGCGCGACCAGACCGCGAAATGGATCGCGACGCAAGTGACCGCCAGCGCGATCGTGGCCTGTGATCCCGCTATGTGCGCCACGCTGCAGGCAAGCGGCATCACCGCGGGCAGGCTGCTGGCGCTGGGAACTACCGCCGCCGACCCGCTCGGGTCGGATGTGGTCGTCGCTACGCCTGCGGTGCGCAGTCAGTTCGGGATCCGGCTGGCCGGCGTGTACGCGCCCGCCGTGATCGCGAGCTTCGGGTCCGGGGCCGGGCGGATCGACGTCCGCGCGATCGCGCCCTCCGGGGCCGCCGCCTACCAGTTGGTCCTGGCGGCGGATCTACGCGCCCGGATCTCGGCCGGCCAGCAGCTGCTGCGCAACCGGCGGATCATCGTGCCCGCTGCCGCGCGGGCGGAGCTGCTCGCCGGCGGGGTTGACCCGCGGGTGCTAATGACGCTGGCCACGCTGGCCGCGGAGCAGCCCGTGCGGATCCTCTCCTTCGGCGACCCGTCGCCGGGGGCGAACTCGGCGGAGCCGCTGCGCGGCATGGAACTCGTCCCGCTAGCCGGTGGGAGCCTGGCACATTCGAGCCTGCGGTCCCTGCTGTCGTTCCTCAGCCAGCAGCGGCCGCCATTCGCCCCCCTGCGGGCGAGCATTACCCATTCATCCGCGCTCAGCGCGCAGTACGCGGCCCCCAGCCCGCTAGGGCTGCTCGGGGGCCGTTAGAGGCAAGTAAATGGTTTGGGTAGGGGAGGGACCCGTGAAAGTACCGTCTGTCATCCGCCGGGTGATCGTCACGCTGGCCGGGCCGGCGCTGCTGCTCGGCGGCGCCGCCGTCAGTGCTGGCTCAGCGTCGGCGGCCACTTCGGACGTGGGGTGGGCCAGGCTTGCCCACCTGTCACCGAACACGCCAGCTGTGGACGTCTACCTGTACTCCTTCGGCAACCAGTCCGCCAAGCTGGTGCTGCGCCATGTCGGGTACGGCGCGGTGTCGCCGTATCAGCCACTTGGCGCGGGCGATTACACCGTTGCGATGCGCGCCGCCGGGGCAGCGGCCACGACTAAGCCGGTGCTGTCGGCAACCCTTGCCGTCACGGCTGGTCACGCTTACACCGTAGCCGGGCTAGGACCGGAATCCGGGCTGCGGCTACAGGTGCTCGATGACCAGCTGACCACGCCGTCCGGTAAGGCGCTGGTGCGCGTGGTCCAGGCGTCGCTGCGGCAGCACGTGGTGTCCGTGACCTACGGCGCAAACGCTGTTGTCAGCCACCTGGCGTTCGCGTCGGTGAGTTCCTACCAGGCGGTGGAGCCGGAAACCGCGGCAGTGCGCATCACCGGCGGCAGCGACACGGTGGCCTCCACCGTCCGCTTCGCGGCGGGGACGGTGCACACCCTGGTTGTCCTGGACGGAGCCAAGGGCCTAGCGGTGGACAACATCACGGATGCCGCGGGCAGCGCGGTCATGCCCGCCGGCGGCGCGGGGACCGGATTTGGCGGCACCGCGCCCCGCGTGCCGTCTCCGTTGCCCTGGCTGCTCCTCATCGGGACCGGTTCCCTGGCGGCGATCGCCGGCGGCCTTCGCCTGCGCCGGCCGGCCCGTCAGCGGGCATGAGCGCGCGTTGAGCATACTGGCCGGGCGGCGCGCGGCCGTGATCGCGCTCGCGATCGGGGTGATCACGGCGGGCGCCGGCGCAGCCGGACTCGCGCTAACCCGTCATCCGGTCGCAACGCGGTGGGCCGCGGTCGCGGCCCTGCCCGCGCCAACATCTCCCGCGCCAACACCGCCCGCGCCAACACCGCCCGCGCCAACACCGCCCGCGCCAACACTGCCCGCGGCGACCGGGCCGATCATCCCCGTCCGGCAGTCGCCGTCCACCGAGGTCGCCCGGCCAGTGACGCTCACCATCCCGTCCATCGGCGTGCAGACTCCCCTGGTCACCCTCGGGCTGACGACCTCGGGGGCTCTTCAGGTCCCGTCATCGACGGCGGTCGCGGGCTGGTACACGGGAAGCCCGCGCCCCGGCGCCGTCGGGTCGGCGGTCATCGCCGGGCACATCGACTCCCGGGCCGGTCCGGGAGTCTTCCTCCGGCTATCACAATTGCGCCCTAACGACCGGGTGTACGTGCGGCGTGCGGACGGCACGCTCGCGGAGTTCCGGGTCACGGCCGTGCAGACCTACGCCAAGGACCACTTTCCCACGCTGGCCGTGTACGGCCCGGCCCCCGACCCCGAACTTCGCCTCATCACCTGCGGGGGCACCTTCGACCCGGGCACGCGCGCGTACCTCAGCAACGTGGTCGTCTACGCGGTGGGGACCGGAGCCCAGAGCTGATCCGCGTCCGGGCCGCCAGCCGGGCGCCGGGCCGCGGGAACGCGCCGGCGAAGTCCACCATGGTCACTGGAGTGACTCTAGTCTCGCAGCGTTCCAACCGAAGCGGCGCGGGTAGCGTCATAAGGGTTATGCGGACTTCAACAAGCACATCCGTGGCGGCCACGATCGTCGGAATTGGCGTGGCGGCCCTGATGGCGGCGTGCGCGTCGGCTGGGGGCTCCGCCGGGCCGGCGGTGGCCGCAGGCGCCACGACCGGAGCCCCCCAGGCGGCATCCGCCGTCCCGGCCTCCCCCGTGAGCAGTGCCTCCCCTAGCAGTGCCTCCCCCGACAATGCCTCCCCGGGTGCCCCGGCCAACCCGGCCGCCAGTGGCCAGCCGGCGGGCTCGGCGCAGCCGTTGTGCCGGACCGCCGACCTGAAAGTTACGAAGGGCCTCACGGGCGCGGCGGCCGGCTCGGTCTACATGCAAATCGACTTCACCAACACCTCGGGCGCGGCGTGCACCCTGTACGGCTACCCCGGCGTCGCCCTCACCAGGTCGACCACCACGACCAGCCAGGTTGGGCTGGCGGCGACCCGGAGCACCGGGCAGCCGTACCGGCTCGTCACGCTGGCGCCGAAGGCCTCGGCCAGCGCGACCTTGCACCTTGTCCAGGTGGTCAACTACCCGGCTGCCCGCTGCGGCCCGGTGAGCGGCAGCTTCCTGCAGGTCTACCCGCCGGGCCAGAAGACCGCCGTTTACCTCTCGTACCAGGGCCAGACGTGCACCAAGCCAGTGTTCGCGATGGGCATCGGCGCCGTCCAGCCCGGCACCGCCCCTGGTCACTGACGCACCCGGCTGCCACTTGGGGTGGGTGTCTCGCGCACATGCCCCGCCCTGGGATACTTTCTTCTCCGTGCAGGCAGAGGGAGGCTTCGTGGCAGCGACAGGCGACTGGGTGACCGTCGGGATCGACAACGGCGGGACAGCGAACAACGGCACCGTCCGTGACGCGGACGGCCGGTTCCTGGTGAACACGATGGCGGAAATCCCCAGCCTGGTGCGCGAGGGCCCCGACGTCGCGATCCCGGCGCTGGTGGACGCGGTGGACAAGGTGCTGGCCATCACCGGCCTCGCCCGCTCGTCGGTGCGCGCGGTGGGGCTGGACACGCCCGGCCCGGCTAGTGCGGTCGGCGTGCTGGCCTCCGGCGGGGCCACCAACTTCGGCCACGTGGCATGGGGCGGCTACGACATCCGGGGCGCGTTCGAGGAGCGGCTGGGGATCCCGGTCATCTACAACAACGACGCCAACGCGGCCGCGCTGTACGCGCACCACGTCCGGTTCGCCGACGCGGCGAATGAGCGCAGCTCGGTGGCGGCGATCGTGGGGACCGGCCTGGGCGGTGGCGTGGTCTACATGGGCGATGTCGTGTCGGGGGCGGCTGGCATGGCCGGGGAGCTTGGCCACATGCCGATCCCCATGCACGACCTGCTCGAAGTGGGGCAGCCGATCCCGTCCTGCAACTGCGGCCTGATCGCCGACGCGGAATCGGTCGCCTCCCTCACCGGGATCAAGCGGAACCTGCTGCCCTACTGGCTCACCCGATACCCGGATCACGACCTAGCCGACCAGCCGATCGACGTCGCCGCGAAGGCGGTCCGGGGATACGCCGAGAAGGGCGACCCGATGGCGCTGGCGATCTTCCGGCAGCAGGCCATGGCGATCGGCGAGGTGTTCTCCATCGCCGCCAAGTTCACCGACCCCGATGTCTACTTCGTGGGCGGCGGGGTGATCGAGGCGGCCCCGCACTTCCGTGACTGGTTCCTGGACACCGTGCGCCAGCACACGAAGCTCATGATCGAGCAGTCGGTGGTGGAGGAGATCACGCTGGTCCCGGACCTGGACATGGCCGGCGCACGGGGCTCGGCCATCGCCGCCGCCACCTGGGTAGCCGGTCGCCAGGGCTGACCACTTAGTCGTCGGAGTCGCCGGAGTCCTTGAAGATGAGGCCGCAGACCTCTAGGTAAAGCTGCTCCGGATAGGGCAGGTGACGGATGTTTCGCAGCGCCTGATCCTGGCCGGCCGATTCGACGACGAACTCCCCGTAGCCGAGAACGCGGCCCCACGCGGAGCGCCGGAAGCTCATGTCGGTGACTTTGCCAAGGGGCATCATATTCACGGTTCGGGTGACAATGCCCGTGGTGAGCAGGAGCCGCTGGGAGGTTACTACGAAGTAATCCTCAAGCCACGCCCAGATTTGCACGCCCAGGTAGGCGAGGACGCCGAGGAAGGCGATCCATACCACCAGCCGCACGGCCCCGCCGACCGGTGCCATGCTGACCAGCAGCGCGACCGCGAGCGCTCCGAGGGAGATCGCGACCGGCTTGATCAGCACGGCCGGGTGGAACCGCACGGTGAGCACCTGCCGCTCATGCGGAAGCAGGTGTCTCTCCACCGTGTGTGGCACCCGGTCGAAGTTGGGTGCCATCCTGATGCCCACGCTTACCTCATACGTTCGCGACGAAGTTCGAGAGGCCCTTTGCCGCATTGGTAAGAAGGTCCGCGATGTTGTGGATCAGGTGCGCGGCGTTGGCGGGCTGCTGGACAATCCACCATATGACAAAGGCAATCGCGAGGTAGGTGAGGACCTGCTTCATATTCATCGCCTGACTCTCCCTGGGAACCGCAAGCATCGCTACATTGCCGGATACCTTTAAATCTTAGCCTGACCCCAGCCCGAACCAGGGTCAAGTGCAAGATGTGCCGCTTGTCGCGCCTGCCCTGCCCTGTCCCGACCGAGAGCAGTATGCCCCCTACCCGGCGTTGCTACGCCTGCGGGCAAAGTTCAAACTGCCCATACGAAGTATGCGGCCGCCGGCGCCGTGGCGGAAGCCACCACGCCGTGTTTCCCGTGGGGTGCGTGCCACCCGGCCCTAGCGGCACTGCCGTCACCCTAGTCACGGCAGATCCCGAAGACTTTTTTGGCCGTGAAGAATCTTTACCCGCATAGGTAGAAAAAGTCTTCGCAAGTCGAAATCTCTTCAGGATAATTGCTCCCGCCTTGCCGGGTTCGCCTATCAGGTTACGGGAAGGGAGGCTTCCTGAGGTCGGCGGCGCTTGCCCTGCCCCGCGATTGCGGCCGCACTCATACCGATTCGGTGGCGGGGAGGGGCTTGATCTGACAACTGTGGCCAGTCAGGGCATGCTTGTACCATGGCCATGCCCGAGGTGAGTGAGACAGACGCAGACTTCGCCATCATCGTCTACCGGGAAGATGAGCGGTGGGATGCTGAAGTGCTGCCGGAGGCCGTGACTGAAGACCTGAATGGCCTGATCCGCGCGCTGCGCCAGCAGCCGAGCATCGCCGGGACGATCGGCTTCGCGGGCGTGGCCGACGACTTCTTCGTCGCGGTCCGCGTGATCGGCAGCCAGGTGTCGGTCCTGCTGTCCGACATCGCCGCGGCAGCCGAGGGGGACCCGCTGGCCATCTCGGTCCTGGAGTACCTGGACATCCCGGTCCCCGATGAGGAGGACATCGACCAGATCCTCCCGGCCGGCGACCTGTCGATCTTCGCGGACCTGGGCCTGGACGAGATGGACCTGGCCGCGATCTCCAGCGACATGGAGATGTACCCGGACGAGGCGGTGGAGGCCATCGCCGCCCGCCTCGGCTTCGGCCCGGCCATGGAACGGGCTCTGGACATCGCCCTCGGCGGCTGATCGAGCTGACCGGCTACCTCGCCTCTTTCGAGCCGGCGATGCGGCTGGCGCTAGAGGAGGCGCGCGCCGCCGCCAGCCCCGCTGGCACCGCCGGCGGCGGCCCGGCGGACGTCCCGGTCGGGGCGGTCATCCTCGACCCGGCGGGCACGGTGGTCGCGCGGGGCCGCAATCGCCGCGAGGCCGACGGCGACCCGACCGCGCACGCGGAGATCGTGGCGATCCGCGCCGCGGCCAAGGCTGCAGGGCAGTGGCGGCTGGACGGGTGGACCGTGGTCGTCACCCTTGAGCCATGCACGATGTGCGCCGGCGCCATCTGTGCGGCCCGGCTCGGCCGACTGGTGTTCGGGGCGCCGGACCCGCGAGCAGGCGCGGTGGGATCCCTGTGGGACGTCGTGCGAGATCCGCGCGTCGCGCCGTGGCCGGAAGTGATCGGCGGCGTTCTGGCGGCGGAGAGTCTTGACGTAATCCGAACTTTTTTCTCGGAACGGCGCTAGCTGAGCCAGCGTTGTTAGTTGTTAGCTAGGGGCAATCTTCAGGTATGCTCAGCGGCGGTGGAGTCGCCTAGTGGCCGAGGGCGCACGCCTCGAAAGCGTGTGAGGGGGCAACCCCTCCGTGGGTTCAAATCCCACCTCCACCGCCATGCTTGGCTGACACCGCCCCGCCGCTGAGCCGGTAGGAGGCCGAGTGCTCGAACCGCAGGGAACGTTCTTCCTGTTCCTGCTGATACTCACGTTTGGCGGGCTGGTCACCTGGATCGCGCTCGCTAGGCACGTCGCGATCCGAGTGCTGGCGGCGTTCCTGGCGTTCCTGCCGGCTGCGGTCTTCGGCATCGCCGTCGTGAACATCTACTACGACTACTACCAGACCTGGGGCTCGCTGTTCAGCGACGTGACCGGGTCGGGCGCCCAGGCGGTTCCCGAGCTCGCGCAGCCCGGGAACCAGGTCCAGCCGGGCACGCTGGGGATGACCATTGACAAGTCGGCCAACACCGCGGTGTCCGCGCGAGTGGGCTACCTGTTCCGGGCGTCGGTGACCGGGCACACCAGCCACCTGACCCGCGACGTGTACGTCTACCTGCCGCCGCAGTACTTCCAGCCGGCCTACCGGCATTACCGGTTCCCGGCCATCGAGTTGCTGCACGGCTCCCCGGGTTCCCCGCTGGCCTTTATCAACGTGCTGGACACGATCCCCATCTTCCAGAGCCTGCTGGCCGACCGCGAGGCCGCCCCCGCGGTGCTGGTGATGCCGGAGACCGACGGCGGCGCCCGCTACTCGTTGCAGTGCCTCAACATCCCCCCGCGTGGCCCGATGGACATGACCTTCCTTGCCAGCGAGGTCCCCGACTGGGCCACCCGCAACCTGCGGGTCATGCCACCCGGCCCGGCCTGGGGTGTCGGCGGCTACTCCGAGGGCGGCTTCTGCGCTGCCAACATCGGGCTGCAAGACCACCAGCGGTTCGGCTTCGCGGCCATCATGAGCGGCTACTTCGCTCCCGACGCCGGCCACGTGCCCGCCGGTGGGCGCCCGGGCGCGCCCCCCGTCCTCGAGAAGAACGTGTTCGCGGGGTACCCGAGGCTGCAGGCGCTCAACACGCCGCAGGAGTACATCCAGCGTTTCCCGATCGGGCAGTACCCGCCGGGTATCTGGCTGGCGGTCGGCGGCAGCGACCGGGCCGACCTCCAGGCCGCGCGGGACTTCCAGCAGTTCGCCATGCTCCGCATCACCAACGTGCCGCTCATGGTCGTCAAGGGCGGCGGCCATCAGGCCGCGGTCTGGCGGGCCGCCATGCCGGCGCTGCTGAGGTGGATGACGCCCCAGCTCGCGGCGGCGGACCGCCGAGTTGAGATGCTCGCCGCCCGTCACCACGCGACTGTGTCTCCTAAGGTGACTGCGTCCCCTAAGGGCACTGGGCCGCACAAGGGCAGCCCGGCTCGCAAGGGCACCATCGCCCTGCCCACCGGGCAGCCGACCCGAGCCTAGGCCGGTAGCAATTTCTCACTGAACGCGACTCGGCTGACGGCTGATTCGATATCATCACTCTTCGAGATCAACTGAAGCCGGAGGGTGATCAATGTTTGATCGTCATGCTCTTCAGCGGGTGACCAGGGCACCCGGTAGCGCGCGGCGCCTGCCGCTCCGCGTGCTGCTGGCAATGTCCATCGCGGTGTCCCTCGCGGCAGGCGCCGCCGGGCTGGCGGGCTGCACCGGCCCGGGATCGCAGGCATCCGGCGGCAACACGTCCGGATCGAATGGCATGACGATGGGCGCGACCGGCATGTTCAGCGCGGGCAAGCTCCGCGGCGCGCTACTAACGCGGGTCAACGGGGTCGCCGCCAGGGGCACGGCGCAGTCCGGCAGTTACTCCTCGCTGCCCCAGGTGCGGCAGGCCGCCAAGGCGATGGCCGCGCTCCTGGTCACCCCGAAAGGATGCGGGCAGCCCGCGTCGGTCGGCGGCACCGGGCTGGACGGGGCGCTCGGCAGCGCCCCCGCCGCGGTGGTGACTTTCCAGGTCGGGTCGAACGGCGTGTCGGAGGTCCTGGCGGCGCCGGCCGACTCGGACGCCGCCGCGGCGCTGAGCACCCACATCCGGGCCGGGTGCACCCACTACCGCGCCACCACCAGCGGCAAGACCCGCCAGTACACCGTCGCGCAGTCGTGGGTGACCGGGATCGGCAAGCAGGCTCGCCTGCTCAGCGTCAGCCCGGCCGGGCAGCCCAGCGGCACCGTGTGGTCACTGGCCTACCGCGGCGACGGCTTCGTCGGGGCCATCACGGTCGCGGGGCCGAACGCGTCGGAGTCCGCCGTGCGCGAGCTCGGCCAGCAGGCCTACGCCTACGCCGCCAAGACCCTGCACATGTAGACACCACCACATGTAGCAGACTAGGAAGCATGACCGACGCATCGCCGCTCTTTCGTCCCGTTCTCGGCACGTTCCCGTCCTACCGGCCCGGCAAGGCCCCGGTCGCCCCGCCCGGGCAGGCGCAGGCGCACAAGCTGTCGTCGAACGAGTCGCCGTACGGGCCGCTGCGCTCGGTGGCCGAGGTCATCGCGGAGGCAGGGCGCGGCATCAACCGCTATCCCGACAACGGCGCCGAGGCACTGACCAGCGCGCTCGCGGCGCGGTTCGCGGTACCCGCCGGGCACGTGGCGGTCGGGTGCGGATCGGTCGGCGTGCTCAAGCAAATCATCGAGGCGGTCGCCGAACCCGGCGCCGAGGTCGCCTACGCGTGGCGGTCGTTCGAGGCCTACCCGCCACTGGCGGACCTGGCGGGAGCCACCTCCGTGCGGGTGCCGCTGCGGGAGGAGGTGCACGACCTCGGCGCCATGGCGGCGGCGATCACCTCGCGCACCCGGCTCGTGCTGGTCTGCAATCCCAACAACCCGACCGGGACGGTGGTGGGCGCCGCCGAGCTGACCGAGTTCCTCGACCGGATCCCCGGCGACTGCCTGGTGGTGCTGGATGAGGCCTACCGCGAGTACGTGCACGACGCCAGCACCCCCGACGGGATCGACCTGTACCGGGACCGGCCCAACGTCGCGGTGCTGCGCACCTTCTCCAAGGCATACGGCCTGGCCGGGCTGCGCGTCGGCTTCCTGATCGGGCACCCGCCCGTCGCCGAGGCGGTCCGCAAGACCATGCTCCCGTTCACGGTCAGCTCGGTGGCGCAGGCGGCCGCGGTCGCCTCGCTGGCGGCGGAGCCGGAACTGCTGGAACGGGTGGAGAACACCGTGAAGGAGCGCGTCCGCGTCCGCGACGCGCTGCTCGCCGGCGGCTGGGCCGTCCCGCCCACCGAGGCGAACTTCGTCTGGCTGCGCCTCGACGAGCACACTACCGCGTTCGCGGAGGCCTGCGATCGGCAAGGGATCGCCATCCGCCCGTTCGCGGGCGAGGGCGCCCGAGTCTCCATCGGCACCCCCGAAGCCAACGACGCCTTCCTCGCCGTCGCCCGCGCCTTCCCGGACCGGGGCGCGCGCGGGTAGCAGGAAGGGGAGTTCAGTAGGCGCGGCACCAGGCTCGCGCCGCACGCGCACCCACTGCGGGCTGCAGCGGACACGGCGCGAGCTCACGCGACTCACGCCGCGGTGCTGCCGACCTCGTGCTCCTCGGCGACGACGCTGCCGCCGACGGCGGCGAACCGCTGCGCGATGGTCGCGTGGCCGCGGTCGATGTAATAACCGTTGGAGATCACCGTCTCGCCCTCGGCGGCCAGGCCGGCGAGGATCAAGGACGCGCCGCCGCGCAGGTCGTGGGCGACGACCTCGCAGCCGCGCAGCGGCGACGGGCCGTGCACTATGGCGACGTTGTTGTCGATCTCGACCTTGGCGCCCATCTTGTTCAGCTCGGGGACCAGGCTGTAGCGGCCGTCGAAGATCGTCTCGCGGATGTAGCTGGCCCCGTCGGCCATCGTCGCCACCGCCATGATGGGGGACTGCAAGTCGGTCGCGTAGCCGGGGTACGGGCTGGTGACGACGTTGATCGGACGCAGCGGCTTGTCCCGGCGGACCTGCACGACGGCGCCTTCGGAGCTGAACTCCACGCCCATCTGCTCCAGCTTCCAGCGCACCACGCCAAAGTGGTCCAGGTTGGCCCCGACGAGGTTCAGCTCACCGCCGGTGGCCGCCGCCGCCATGGCGAACACGCCCGCGTCGATCCGGTCCGCCATGACGGTGTGCTCGACCGCCGACAGCGAGCTGACGCCGCGGACGGTGATGAACCCGGTGCCGCCGCCACTGATCTCGGCCCCCATCTTGGTGAGGAACGCGATGACGTCGAGGACCTCCGGCTCCTGGGCCGTGTTGTCGATGATCGTGGTCCCCGGCGCGAGCGACGCGGCCATGATCAGGTTCTCGGTCCCGGTGTGAGACGGGGTGTCCAGGTACAGGTGGGCTCCGTTCAGCCCGTCCGGCGCGCTGATCCGGATGACCGACTCGCCCTCATCGACGGTCGCGCCCAGCCGGGCGAAGCCGCGGTAGTGGAAGTCCAGGTTGCGCTGGCCGAGGTTGCAACCGCCGACGCCCTCGATGACCGCCTCGCCGAAGCGGTGCAGCAGCGCCGGCACGAACAGCACCGAGCCGCGGAAGCGCCGGGCGATCTCGGCGGGAAGGACCGGGCTGGTCAGCCGGGACGCGTCGACGACGAGCGTGCGCTCGGACTCGTGAAACTCCACGACGGCGCCGATCGCCTGCGCGAGCTCGGCGGCCCGCCGCACGTCCTCGATCGGCGGGACGTTGCGCAGCACGGTCCGGCCCTTGGCGGCCAGCAGCGACGCCGCGATCATCTTGAGCGCCGCGTTCTTCGCACCCTGCACGAATACCGTCCCGTTCAGCGGCGTCCCGCCGCGTACGCGGTAGCGGATCTCGGTGCCCTTGGTCATGTGGATACAGCTCCTGTCCGAGGGGTAACGGCGAGAACGACTGGCGTGCCACTCATGCGGCACGCCCATAGCGAGCGCGTTGTCCAGTATGCCACCGACTACAGGTTCCTCAGGTGAGCTGCGCGAGACGGTCGAAGACCGGCGTAAGGCGAGCGACGTAATCATCGGGGCGAAACGCCCGGTCAAGCGCGCTTTCATCGATCGTCATGTTGCGGTACTTACCCCGGGTTAGCAATGAATCACGGAAGGGGATGCCGTTATCCCAGGTGTCCATGGCGGCCGCCTGCACTAGCGCGTACGCGTCCTCCCGCGACATGCCGCCCTTGACCAGCTCAAGCAGCACCGCCGAGGAGTAGAGGAGGCCTCCGGTGGCGTCTAGGTTGGCGCGCATCCGCGCGGTGTCCACGACGAGGCCCTCGATCAGCCCGGTCGTCAGATGCAGCAGGTAATCGGTGGCGATCGCCGCGTCGGGCAGCGCGACGCGCTCGACGCTGGAGTGTGAGATGTCCCGCTCATGCCACAGCGGGATCCCTTCCGTGACAGGGGTCACATATGAGCGCACTACTCGCGCGAGGCCGCAGATCCGCTCGGAGCGGATGGGGTTCTTCTTGTGCGGCATCGCCGAGGAGCCCTTCTGGCCGGACCGGAACGGCTCGGCCAGCTCGCGCACCTCGGTCCGCTGCCCGTGCCGGACCTCCAGGGCGACGGCCTCGCACACCGTGGCGAGCACGGCGAGCGCGCTGACCCATTCGGCGATGCCGTCCCGGATGACCACCTGCGTGGCGACGTCGGCCGGGCGCAGCCCCAGGGCCGGCATGACCTCGGCCTCAATGGCCGGGTCGATGTTCGAGTAGCTGCCCACCGGGCCGGACAGCGTGCCCACGGCGACCGCCTCCCGCGCCCGCCGGACGCGGTCCCGCGACCTGGCGGCGGCGAAGGCGAAGTCCGCGACCCGGTGCCCCCACACGTCCGGCTCGGCGTGGATGCCGTGCGTGCGGCCCGGGCGCAGCGTGTCCTTGTGCGCCAGCGCGTGGTCGCGCAGCACCGCGACCAGCCGGCTGGCCTTCGCCAGCAGGATGTCGCTCGCCTCGACGAGCTGCACCGCCAGCGCCGTGTCGAGCAGGTCCGAGGACGTCATGCCGAAGTGGACGTAGGCCGCCGCCGAGCGCGGCTCGGTGTTGTCGGCCCAGGCGGTCAGGAACGCGATCACGTCGTGGTCGGTCACGGCCTCCACCGCGGCGACGGCCTCCGGAGTGGGCGGGGCGGCGGCGCGGACCGGTGCCACCGCCTCGGCGGGAACCGTTCCGGCCTTCGCGTGAGCCTCCAGGACGAGGACCTCCACCCGGCACCAGAGCTCGTACTTGTGCGCCTCGCTCCAGACCCGGCCCATCTCGGGCAGCGTGTACCTGTCGATCATCAGCAAATACCTGTGCTTCCCACAGTGCCTCCGGCCCCGCCTAACCACGCCGAGGCTCGCTCGGATCCCAGTCGCTTACTAAATAACGGTAACTGAGCAGCTCGCTCGGCTATATCACCGCGGTACCAGCCGCCCCGCATCGTGACCTTCGCCGCCACCTCGTAGGCGGCGGCCCGGGCGGTGGCGAGGTCGGGGCCGGACCCGACCGCGTTCAGCACCCGGCCGCCCGCGGAGACCAGCTGCCCGGCACCTGCGCCAGTAAGGCCGGCGGGACTGACGGAGGTGCCGGCGTGCAGCACGTAGGCGTCACTTCGTTGCCGATGATCGATGGTGATCTTGTCGCCCTTGACCGGGGCGGCGGGGTAGCCCTCGGCCGCGATGACGACGGTGACCGCGGCACCGGGATGCCAGGCGAGCGCGGGCAGGCGGGCCAGGTCCCCGGTGGCGGCGGCGTGCAGCAGGCCGCCGAGCGGGGTCGCGAGCCGGTCCAGGACCACCTGGGCCTCGGGATCCCCGAAGCGCGCGTTGAACTCCACTACGCGCATGCCCTTGCTGGTGAGGGCCAGGCCGGCGTACAGCAGCCCCGCGTACGGCGCGGACATGGCGCGCAGCGCGTCGATGGCGGGCCGGATGACAGTGTCCATGACCTGCCCGGCCAGGCCCGGTGGCGCCCACGGGAGCGGCGTGTAGGCGCCCATGCCGCCGGTGTTGGGGCCCTCGTCGCCATCGTGAGCGCGCTTGAAGTCCTGCGCGGGCAGCAGCGGAACCGCGGTCGTCCCGTCGGCGAGCGCGAACAGGCTCACCTCGGGGCCGTCCAGGTACTCCTCGATGACGACCTTCGCGCAGCTGGCCGCGTGCTCCCGGGCCCGAGCCAGGTCGGTGGTGACGACGACGCCCTTGCCGGCCGCCAGCGCGTCGTCCTTCACGACGTACGGCGGGCCGAACTCCGCCAGGGCCGCGTCCGCCTCCGCCGCCGTGGTGGCGATCCGGGACCGCGCGGTCGGGATGCCCGCGCGCGCCATGACATCCTTGGCGAAGGCCTTGGAGCCCTCGATGCGGGCCGCCGCCGCGCCGGGCCCGAAGGCGGCGATGCCGTGCTCGCGCAGCGCGTCGGCCACCCCCGCGACCAGGGGCGCCTCCGGCCCGATGACGACCAGGCCGGCGCCGACGTGACGAGCCAGCCGGGCGACGTCGCGCGGGTCGGCCGGCGACACCGCGTGCAGGGCCGCCAGCTCGCCGATGCCCGGGTTGCCCGGCGCCGCGTGCAGATCGCCGGCTCCCGGGTCCTTGCTCAGCGCCCGGACGATCGCGTGCTCGCGGCCGCCGGCGCCGATAACCAGTACTCGCACGTTGGGCGAGCCTACAGCAGCGGGTTGACCTCGATCGTCTGGTCGCGGCGGGGACCGACGCCAATGGCGCTGACCCGGGCGCCGGAGATCTCCTCGAGCGTGCGGACGTAGGCCTGCGCGGCGGCCGGCAGGTCCTCGAGCGCCTTGGCCCCGGAGATGTCCTCGGCCCAGCCGTCCAGGTAGTCGTAGACCGGCCTGGCGTGGTGGAACTCGGTCTGCGTCATCGGGATGTCGTCGTGCCGCTTGCCATCGACCTCATAGGCCACGCAGACCGGGATCTTATCGAGGCTGGACAGCACGTCCAGCTTCGTCACGAACAGGTCGGTGATCCCGTTCACGCGGGTCGCGTAGCGCGCGATCACGGCGTCGAACCAGCCGGTGCGCCGCGCGCGGCCCGTGGTCACGCCGAACTCCCCGCCGGCCGCGCGCAGCCACTCGCCGGTGGCGTCGGTGAGCTCAGTGGGGAACGGGCCGGAGCCCACCCGCGTGGTATACGCCTTGATGATGCCAATCACCTTGCTAATCCGCGTGGGGCCGATGCCCGCGCCGACGCAGGCGCCGCCCGCTGTGGGGTTGGAGGACGTGACGAACGGATAGGTGCCGTGATCCACGTCGAGCAACGTCCCCTGGGCACCCTCCAGCAGCACGTTCGCGCCCGCGTCGAGCGCCTGGCCGATGACCAGGCCAGTGTCGGCGACGTAGGGCCGCAGCCGCTCGGCGTACCCGGTGAACTCCTGCGCGACCCGCTTGGCCTCGATCCCGCGCCGGTTGTAGACCTTGGTCAGCAGCTGGTTCTTGTCCCGCAGGGTCAGCTCCAGCTTCTGCTGGAGGATGCCGGGGTCGAAGAGGTCCTGGACCCGGATGCCAACCCGGGCGACCTTGTCGCCGTAGGTGGGGCCGATGCCCCGGCCAGTGGTGCCGATCTTCGCCTTGCCGAGGAACCGCTCGGACACCTTGTCCAGCGCCCGGTGGTAGGGCATGATCAGGTGCGCGTTGGCGCTGACCAGCAGCTTGTCGCACCTCACGCCGCGGGCCTCGATCTCGTCGATTTCCTCCAGCAGCGCCGCCAGGTCGATCACCACGCCGTTGCCGATCACCGGGACGCAGTGCCTGGACAGCACGCCGGACGGAAGCTGGTGCAGCGCGTACTTCTCATCGCCGATGACCACCGTGTGGCCAGCGTTGTTGCCACCCTGGTACCTGACGACGAACTGGACCTGGTCGCCGAGCAGGTCGGTCGCCTTGCCCTTCCCCTCGTCGCCCCACTGGGCACCGACTAGCACGATGGCGGGCATCTCTTAGCCTTTCCACACGACTAAGCCCCTGGCAACGGCAAGCGCGACAGGGGCTCTTGCGAACTGAGATTACCCAATCAGCCCAGGTAAAACCTAGTCCGTGGTGGTAGCTCGCCTAGACCCGCCGTAATTGGCCGCGCGGTCCGTGGCAGACTGCGGGCATGAGCTCATCTGTGAACCTGCTGGGCGAGCCGCCCGCTACCTTGCTGCCCGACACGCCGCAGGCGAGCGCCCTCATCGCCGAGGGGACGACCGCGGTAGAGGTCGCCGCCCGGTACCCGGCGTTCTCGCTGGCCTGGGCGCTGCTCGCGGAGGACGCGCTGGCCAAGGGGAACGCGGTGGAGTCCTACGCCTACGCCAGGACCGGGTACCACCGGGGCCTGGACGCGCTGCGCCGCAACGGGTGGAAGGGCCACGGGCCGGTTCCGTGGTCGCACGCGCCGAACCAGGGCTTCCTGCGCTGCCTGGCCGCCTTGGCGCGTGCCGCGGACGCTATCGGCGAATCCGACGAGGCGACCAGGTGCTGGAGCTTCCTTCGCGACAGCAGCGCCGAGGCATACGAGGAGCTCAAGGCCTGATTCCCGCCCAACGAGTCCCGGCTGACTGCCGGTTCGGATCCCCCGCGCGAAGCGCCCGCCGCGCCCTCCCGGGGACGGGATGAGCGGGGCAGGCGCCACGGCCTCGTTGCGCGGAGAGCTTCAGGGGAGCTTCTTGCCGACGGACAGGAGGTCCTCGCACGCGTGGGTGACGCGGGCGGCCATGCCCGCCTCCGCCGACTTGCCGTAGGTGCGCGGGTCGTAGGCCTTCTTGTTGCCGACGTCGCCGTCCACCTTGAGGACGCCGTCGTAGTTGGTGAACATGTGGCCGGCGATGGGCCTGGTGAAGGCGTACTGAGTGTCGGTGTCCACGTTCATCTTGACGACGCCGTAGCCGATGGCCTCGCGGATCTCCTCCAGCGCCGACCCCGAGCCGCCGTGGAAGACCAGGTCAAACGGCTTGTCCGAGCCGTACTTGGCGCCGACCGCGTCCTGGATCTCCTTCAGGACGCCCGGGCGGAGCTTGACGTGGCCGGGCTTGTAGACGCCGTGCACGTTGCCGAACGTGGCGGCCAGGATGTACCGGCCGCGCTCACCGAGGCCGAGCGCGTCCGCCGTCGCGAGCGCGTCCTCGGGCGTGGTGTACAGCTTCTCGTTGATCTCGCCGACGACGCCGTCTTCCTCGCCACCGACGACGCCGATCTCCATCTCCATGACGATCTTCGCCTTTGCGCACTTGTCGAGCAGCTCAACCGCGATGTCCAGGTTCTCCTTCAGCGGCACGGCCGACCCGTCCCACATGTGCGACTGGAACAGCGGGTCCTGGCCGCTGGCGACGCGCCGCGCGGAGATCTCCACCAGCGGGCGCATGTAGCCGTCGAGCTTGTCCTTGGGGCAGTGGTCGGTGTGCAGCGCCACGTGGATGGGATACTTCCTGGCGACCACGCGGGCGTACTCGGCCAGGGCCTCCGCCCCGGTGACCATTTCCTTGACGGCCTGGCCGGACGCGTACTCCGCGCCACCGGTGGAAACCTGGACGATGCCGTCGCTCTCGGCGTCGGCGAAGCCCTTCAGGGCCGCGTTCAGCGTCTGGCTCGACGTCACGTTGATGGCCGGGTAGGCGAAGCCCTGTTGCTTGGCCCGGTCGAGCATCTGCGCGTAGATCTCTGGGGTCGCGATGGGCATGCGATGGCTCCTGTATTCCTCGTAATCAGCTGAGCTCTATTATCGGGGCCCGCTCCGGTCGCGGACAGCCGGGCCAGGGCAGGCGGGCACGGCGGGCGCGCCCAGCGCGTCTGGCCAGCGCAAGATGGTAGTTCCACCCGCTGTCATGCTGTACAAAGGTGCCCATGACCGGTTTCCTGGCGTCGCATGCCATCTACGCCATCGTGTTGTTTGGCGTGCTCGAGGCGATGTGCATCCCCATCTCCTCGGAGCTGACGTTCCTGGTCGGCGGGGCGCTCGCCTCGGGTGCGGTCATCAGCGCGGGCGCGCACCCCACCCAGCACCCCAGCCTCGCCCTGGTGATCATCCTGGGAACGGTGGCTGAGCTGGCCGGCTCGTTCATCGCCTACGGGGTCGGTCGCGCCGGGGGCCGGCCGCTCGTGCACCGGTTCGGCAAGTACGTGCTGGTGACGCACAAGGACGTGGACCGCGCCGAGCGGTTCCTGGTCGGCAAGGGGGCATGGGCGCTGCCGGTGGCCAGGATGCTGCCGGTGGTCCGGGCCTTCGCGTCCCTCGTCGCGGGCATCGTGGAGATCCCGCCAGTTCGCTTCGGGATCCTGAACGCGATCGGCACCGTGGTCTACGTCGCGGCGCTGTCCAGCGTCGGGTACTCCCTCGGCAGTGAGTGGCAGCAGTTCAACAAGACGTTCAGCGATGTAAGTTACGTGCTCGTGGCCCTCGTCGTGCTGGCGATTGCCGGGTACGTAATTCACCGGTTGCGTGAGTTCCGCAAGGAAAGCGCCTACGCTGCCAAGCATGGGGGGACGTCACAAGTCCGATCCGAGCGGTAACGGCAGGGCCGTCTACGCGCTCATCGCGCTGGTCGCGATCGTGCTGGTGGGCATCGCGGTGCTCGCGCTGACCTCGGTGATCTGAGGTCCTGGCCTACAAGCCGAGATCGGCCAGCTCGAAGACCGGCCGGTAGGTCAGGCCGCGCCCGGTGATCTTCGGCCGGGCGCCGCGCTCCACGAGGGCGGCGACGCCTACTACCTCGGCGCCCGCCGCCTGCAGGACATCCACCGCGTTCAGCACCGAATCGCCGGTGGTGGAAGTGTCCTCGACGGCCAGCACGCGCCGCCCGGCGACGTCCGGGCCCTCGATGCGGCGCTGCAGCCCGTGGGTCTTCTCGGCCTTGCGGACGACGAACGCGTCGATCGGGGTGCCCCGGTTGGCGGCCGCCGCCATCATCGCGTACGCGACCGGGTCAGCGCCGAGCGTTAGCCCGCCGACCGCCTCGTAGGGCAGGTCCGCGGTCGCCTCCAGCAGCAGCCGGCCGGCCAGGGGCGCCAGCCTGCCGTCCATCAAGATGCGCCGGAGGTCCACGTAGTACGCGGCGCGGTCCCCGGACGAGAGGACGAAATCCCCGTGCACGATGGCTTTTTCCTTGATGCCCGCTAGCAGCTCGTCCCGGTCGCTCATGGTCCACCAGCATATAGAGGGGTCCGTCGATTGCGCTGAAGCGGCGTACGTGAGCGCGTGGGCTTCACTACCCTAGGGACAGAGGGGAGCAACTGGCCACCGAGCTCGAGGGTCGCTCAACAGGGGTTGCTGCTCACTGAGGGGAAGGACGGTGTTGTCGCGTGGATCGCTGCGCGCTGTTCGTGGACGCTGGTTATGTCCTGGCGGATGGCGCCATGGCGGTGCACGGGACGCGCCGCCGGGAGTCCGTTTCCTGGGATTACGCCGGCCTGCTGCAGTTGCTCGCCAGCCTCGCCGCGGAGCGGTCGGGCCTGCCGCTGCTGCGCTGCTACTGGTACGAGGCGACGGTCGAGGGCCGCCGGGGCGCGGATCACGACGCGCTCGCCGACCTGCCCGGGGTGAAGCTCCGGCTGGCGAAGATGCGGCCCGGCCGCCGTGAGGGCGTCGAGAGCGAGATTCACCGCGACCTGGCCACGCTGGCCCGGAACAAGGCGGTCAGCGACGCGATGGTCATCAGCGCCGAGGAGGACCTGGCCGGCGTCATCGCCGACGTGCAGGACCTCGGCATCCGGGTCACCATGCTGCACATCACGGTGGACGGGGACTGGACGATCTCCCGGACGCTGCGCCAGGAGTGCGACGACATCGTCGAGATCAACGCCGCTCACCTGCGCCCCTACGTGGAGCTGATCTCCGGGGCCGAGCCGTCCCACGCCGACGAGCAAGCCAGCCCCGCCGGCTCGGCGATCGCGCTGCGGCGGCCGGCGGCGAACGGGCACGGCAATGCCAGCGGCGCCCCGGCCGAGAACGCGGTGCCGGTGAGTGCGGTGCCGGTGAGTGCGGTGCCGGTGAGTGCGATGGCCGAGGATGCCCCGGCGGGCAATGGCGGTGTCCTGGTCGGCGGGCCGGCGAACGGCGGGCAGGTCAATGGCGCCCCGGTGGGGCGGATGCCGTCGTTCACGCCCTCGGCCGGCGGGCGCGACGACGGGTATCACGACAACGGGTACCAGCTGCCGCCGGGCGCCTACACGGAGTACCCACCGGAGTACCCCGAGGCGGTGGCGCCCGACTTCCAGCGGGTTTCCGACTCCCAGCGGGCCCCTGATTTCCCGCGGGCGCCTGATTTCCCGCGGGCGCCTGATTTCCCGCGAGCACAGCCCCCGGCGGACCCTGGGCGCCCGGCCGCCGTGAGCGGGCCCGGGCCGACTGAGTATGCCGGGCTGGTCGGGCCGGGCACCGATGAGCTGCCCATCGGTGAGGAGCCGACCGCGACCTCCATGCCTGCCGTCCCGGCCGCCTCCGGGCCGGTCGCTGCGGGCGCTGCCCCGGCCGCGGCCGCCCCGTACTTCCCGGCTCCCCAGGGCGACGACGCGCCCACTCTTTACCCGATGCCCGCGCAGGTCGCCATCCCGATGCCACCGCACGCGGATGTCCCGCCGCGCCCTGAGGCGTACCCGGCGCCGGTATCGGCCGAGGCCCCGGTCGGCCAGCTCGGCGGCCAGTTCGTCGGCGAGTGGGCCGACACCAGGCCGCCGGTTCCCCAGTACATTGACGAGCTGATCGGCGCCAAGCCGGCCAGCCGGCCGTACGCGGTCCCTGACCTTCCGGCTTACAGCCCGGGCGCGAGCCGCGAGCCCGCTTCCGGTGACGGGCCACAGGGTGAGGTGCCGGGCCGGATGCCCGCGGGGCCGCCGGAACCGGTTCCCGTTCCGGTGAACGCCATGGGCCCGGGCGCTCAGGTCCGCCACCTCCCGAACGGATACTCCGCCGGCCAGCCGCCGGCCTATGGCCAGCCTCTGGCATACGGTCCGCGGCCGCCGGCAGGTGGCCCGCAGGGTCCGCATGGCCCGCAGGGCGGGCCAGGGCCGCAGAACGGGTCCGCGCCATCGCCGGTCTCCGGGCCGCAGCCCGGGCTGGGCGTGCCTCACCTGCCAGGTCCGCAGCCGGTCCCGCCGCCGCCGGCCGGGCCGCAGTCCCTGGCCCAGCAGTCCCTGGCCCAGCAGCCGGTCGCCCAGCAGCCCCAGGCCCAGCAGCCGGTCGCCCCGCAGTCCATGGGACAGCAGTCCCTGGCCCAGCAGTCGATGCCGCCCCAGTCAGTGTCACCGCAGCCGGTAGCGGTCCCGCATCCCGGCCAGCAGCTCCCGATCGGCGCCGGCCCGGCTTCAATCGGCGGCCCGGTGCCGCTGAACGGAATCAGCGCCGGGAACAGCGCGGCCCCCGGCAACGGCATTCCGCCCACGAACGGCATGGTCCCGCTGAACGGGCTCGTGCAGACCTCTGGCCTGATGGCCGTCGCGGGTGGTCCGCCCCCGGGGTCCGGCCTCACGCCGGTTCAGGGTCCCCCGGGCGCCGGGCCCGGCACTCCGGGACCCGGTGGCCCCGGCGCCCCGCCCGGGCCGGGCGGCCCGGGCGGTCCCGCCGGGTTCGGCGGCGGCCAGCCGCAGCAGGCGATGTCACTCGCGGACGCCGTGCAATCGGCGCACGAGGAAGGGCAGGAGTTCGGTGCTTCTGTGGCCCGCGACGCGCCCGCCCTATGGCTGGAGGCGGTGCTCGCGCGCAAGCCGCGGATGCCCTCTGACCTGGAGGCGAGGCTGCTGCAAGGCTCATCGCTGCCCATCGACTTCCTGCTGCACGACGAAGTCCGGCACGCACTGCGCCGGGGGTTCTGGGACGCGCTCGAACGTGCCCGTAGGTAGGCCGGTTAGCCCGGCGGGTAAGCGGCCGGGTGCAAACCGTGGTAAAGCCGATGTATAGGCGCGATTGGCGAAGGGCCGCGTGGGTACGGTGGTAAAGGTGGCGAGCGTTGACGAGTTCGATGAGATCGAATTTCAGGCAGCGCGAACAGGTAACCACGCGCGGGCAGCATCCCGCATGGACGAGCTAGCGGCGCAAGCGGGCCCCAGCTACCGCGCGGAGGCATACCTGCGCGCCGGCGACCAGTGGAGCATGGCCGGAGAAGCGCAGCTGGCGGTCGATGACTTCCGCACGGCCATCGAGGATGGCGGCCCGACGTCCGCCGATCCCCGGGTCTACCTGACGCGTGCCCTTCTCGATCTCGGGCAGGAGGCGGAGGCCGAGGCACTGCTGGCGCAGGTGCGCGCCGAGCGTGACACGGTCACCCCGCGCACCTGCGACATCCTCGCCGAGATCCTGACCGAGCAGGGTGACCTGCGCGGAGCGCTGGAGTGGGCGACGGTCGGGGTGGAGCACTGCATCGAACACGAGGACGACGCCGAGCTGCAGATGCTCCTGCGGCTGCGCTATCGCATCCGGGTTGACCTCGGCATGGACGAGGACGACTACGACAAGATGCTGGACGGCTCGCCTAGCTTCCTGGGGGGCGCAAACCAGCCCCCCAGGCCCCCCGACTAGCTGACTTTCGCGGGCGCGCGCACGGACAGCGCGTCCGCCGACTGGTCGAGGTCGACGACGACCTCATCGCCGTCGGCGATCTCGCCGGACAGCAGGGCCTTGGCCAGCTGGTCGCCGATCGCCGACTGGACCAGCCGCCGCAGCGGCCGCGCGCCGTAGACCGGATCGAATCCGGTCAGCGCCAGCCACTCCTTCGCGGCAGGGGTGACGGTCAGCGTTAGCCGCCGCGCCGACAGCCGCCTGGCCAGCCGGCTCACCTGGATGTCGACGATCTTCGTCAGCTCGGAGGTGGTCAGCGAGTCGAAGATGATCACGTCATCCAGCCGGTTCAAGAACTCCGGCTTGAATGAGGCGCGCACCGCGGTCAGCACCGCGTCCCGCTTGGCCCGGTCATCGAGCGCTGGGTCGGCGATGAACTGCGAGCCTTGGTTGGAGGTGAGGATCAAGATCGTGTTGCGGAAGTCCACCGTCCGCCCCTGCCCGTCGGTGAGCCGCCCGTCGTCGAGGACCTGCAGCAGCACGTCGAAGACCTCGGGGTGCGCCTTCTCCACCTCATCGAGCAGCACCACGCAGTAGGGGCGCCGTCGTACCGCCTCGGTGAGCTGCCCGCCCTCCTCGTAGCCGATGTAGCCGGGCGGGGCGCCCATCAGCCGGGCGACGGAGTGCTTCTCGCTGTACTCGCTCATGTCGATGCGGATCATGGCTCGCTCGTCATCGAAGAGGAACTCCGCCAGGGCCTTGGCCAGCTCGGTCTTGCCGACACCGGTCGGGCCGAGGAACAAGAACGAGCCCGTCGGCCGGTCCGGGTCGGACACCCCGGCCCGCGCCCGGCGCACCGCGTCGGATACCACCTGCACCGCTGCGGCCTGGCCGATCACCCGGCTGCCGAGCTCGCTTTCCATCCGCAGCAGCTTGCCGGTCTCGCCCTCGAGCAGCCGGCCGGCCGGGATGCCGGTCCAGGCGGACACCACGTCGGCGACGTCGTCCGGGCCGACCTCCTCCTTGACCATGGGCGCGGCGGTGGAGATCGCGGACCTTTCGCCATCCTCGGCTGAGCGGTCGGAGGCGGCGGCCTCGGCGATCTCCGCGTCAAGCGCGGGGATCTCGCCGTACAGCAGCCGGGAGGCGGACTCGTAGTCGCCGTCACGCTGTGCGCGCTCGGCCTGGCCCTTGAGGTCGTCCAGCCGCTTCTTCAGCTCGCCGACGCGGTTGAGGCCGGACTTCTCCTGCTCCCAGCGGGCGGTCAGGGCGGTGAGCTGCTCCTGGCGGTCGGCGAGGTCGGCGCGCAGCCGCTCCAGGCGCTCCTTACTCGCCGGGTCGGACTCGCGGGACAAGGCGAGCTCTTCCATCTTCATCCGGTCCACGATGCGGCGTAGCTCGTCGATCTCGACCGGGGAGGAGTCGATCTCCATCCGCAGCCGCGAGGCGGCCTCGTCGATCAAGTCGATCGCCTTGTCGGGCAGGAACCGCGCGGTGATGTACCGGTCGGACAAGGAGGCGGCGGCGACCAGCGCCGCGTCCGAGATCTGCACCTGATGGTGCGCCTCGTAACGGCCCTTGAGACCGCGCAGGATCGCGATCGTGTCCTCCACGCTCGGCTCGCCGACAAGCACCTGCTGGAAGCGGCGCTCCAGCGCCGGGTCCTTCTCGATCCGCTCGCGGTACTCATCCAGCGTAGTCGCGCCCACCATGCGCAGTTCCCCGCGGGCGAGCATGGGCTTGAGCATGTTGCCGGCGTCCATGGCGCCCTCGGCGGCGCCCGCGCCGACGACCGTGTGCAGCTCGTCGATGAACGTGATCACCTGGCCGTCGCTAGCCTTGATGTCGTTCAGCACCGCCTTGAGCCGCTCCTCGAACTCGCCGCGGTACTTGGCGCCGGCCACCATGCTGCCCAGGTCAAGGGCGATCAGCCGCTTGCCGCGCAGTGACTCCGGCACGTCGCCGGCCACGATGCGCTGGGCGAGGCCCTCCACGACGGCGGTCTTGCCGACGCCTGGCTCGCCGATGAGCACCGGGTTGTTCTTGGTCCGCCGCGACAGCACCTGCACCACCCGCCGGATCTCGGCGTCCCGGCCGATGACGGGGTCGAGCTTGCCGTCGCGGGCTTGCTGGGTGAGGTCGACGCCGTACTTCTCCAGCGCCTGGTAGGTGGATTCCGGGTCCTCGCTGGTAACCCGGGCGCTGCCCCGCACCTTGGTGAACGCGCTGGTCAGTGCCTCGGGATTGGCGCCCGCGCGCTGCAAGGCGGTGGCCACCGGACCGCTGCCGGTGGCCAGGCCAACCAGCAGGTGCTCGGTGGAGATGTACTCATCTCCCATTTCGCGGGCCAAGCCGGCGGCGGTATTGATCACCGTGAGCAGCGGCCGCGAGGTCTCCGGCCCGCTGGTGGTCGCGCCGCGCGCCTGCGGCAGGCCGCGCGCGATCGTCGTGGCTTCCGCCAAGACGCGGTCCAGGTCCGCGCCGACGGCCTCCAGCAGCGGCTGAGCAGTGCCATCGCCCTGCTTCAGCAGGGCGAGCAGCAGGTGTACCGGCTCAACCTGGGGATTGCCATCGGAGGCAGCCTGCCGGATCGCTACCGAAACCGCTTCCTGGCTCTTCCTCGTGAGCTTGTCGTCTGCCATGGGCCTGACATCCCCCTTACTCGTTATTCACTTGTTCTGATCCCGCGTCCGGCCCGCTGGACCCCGCGTGCCCCGGCGCGGTCCAGATCGTGATCCGGGTCGGGGCGCCCGTCGCGGCCCGCACGGGCACCAGCGTCGCGTGCGGGTCGGAGGGAGCGCGGCGCAGGTGAGCCAGCCGCGCGGCGACCGCGCGAGTAGACTCCAGCTCCGCCCGCAGCTGCGCCACCTCGCCGTGGAGCTGAGCCGCCAGCAGGCGTGCCTGCTCAAGCTCGCGCTCCAGGTCGAGGATGCGCTTGATGCCGGAGAGGTTGATCCCCTCGTCCTGGGATAGCCGCTGGATCTCCCGCAGCGCGAGAATGTCGCGCATGGAGTAGCGGCGGCCGCCGCCGGCGGTCCGCCGCGGCGTCACGAGCCCGATCCTCTCGTAACCGCGCAGAGTCTGCGGATGCATGCCGGACAGGCTCGCGGCCACGGAGATGACGTATACGGGCATGTCATCAGACATGTCGTAGGGGCTGTTCACGTGTCATCTCCTCTCTATATCCCCGGGGGGACGACCCCCCTGTCGACCCCCCGGCAAAGAGGGGACTCCGTCCCCCCTTTCACCTCCCTGGCCGGGACCCCGGGAAATCGCCGGGCCCCCGGGAGGGGTCGAATGTGGGCTTGGGTTATTTCTCGCATGTCTGCCGGCTTATTCCTGGGCCGCCCGCCGGAGGAGCTCCTCCCGCGGGTCCTCTCCGATCGTCGCCGCTCGCAGGTCCTCCAGCGCGGAGCGTGCCTTGTTGTTCAGCTCCTGCGGGACGGCCACCTCGACGGTGACGAGCAGCGCGCCCGCCTGCCCGTCCTTGCGCCGGACGCCGCGTCCGGGGACGCGGAACACCCGGCCGTTGGGCGTGCCCGGCGGTATGTGGATGGTCACGGCCGGCCCGCGATGGGTCGGCACCTTGATGTCGGCGCCGAGCGCGAGCTCGGTGATGGTCACCGGCACGGTTACCGTCAGCTCGCTGACGGAGCGGCCGAACACCGGGTGCGGCCTGACGTTCACCCGCACGTACAGGTCGCCTGACTTCCCGCCGTTCTCGCCGGAAGCCCCCCGGCCCGGGATCCGGATCCGCTGGCCGTCAGCGACGCCAGCGGGGATCCGAGCCTGGACGGTCCGCGAGCTCATGGCCCGGCCGCTGCCGTGGCATTCGGCGCAGGGGTCGTCCACCACCATGCCGCGCCCCTTGCAGGTCTTGCAGGGCTCGGAGAGCCCGAAGCCGCCGAGGTTGCGGCTCTGCTGGCCGGTCCCGTGGCAGTCGGGGCACACCTTCGGCATGGACGGCGGCTTGGCTCCGGTGCCGTGACAGACCGGGCAAGGTCCCTCGCCGGTCAGCCGCAGCGACACCGTCACGCCGTCGATCGCGTCGCCGAACGACAGCGTCGTCTCGGTCTCCACGTCAGCGCCGCGCCGCGCCCGGGACTGGGTCCCGGCGCCGCCCCGGCGGAAGATCCCGCCGAGCACGTCACCAAGGCCGCCGTCGTTACCGCCGCCGAACAGGTCCCCGAAGTCGAAGGTCCCACCGGCACCGCCGCCCCGGGCTCCGGTGGGTACCCGGAACCCGCCGCCGAACATCGACCGGGCGTCGTCGTACTCCTTACGCTGCTTGGCGTCCGAGAGCACGTTGTATGCCTCGGTGATCTCCTTGAACCGCTCCTCAGCCTTGGCGTCACCCTTATTCGCGTCCGGATGGTACTTCCGGGCGAGCTCACGGTACGCCTTCTTGATCTCGGCTGCGGTCGCGGTCTTCGGAACACCCAGCGTCTTGTAGTAGTCCTTCTCCAGGTAGTCCTTCGTGCTCATCTGGCCTCGCTGGGCTGGTTAGTCAGTCTCTTCTCCGGCCGGCCACGCGGCCGCGTTACTGGCGCCGTCCGGGCCGGTCGCGGGCTCCGCTACCGCGACCCTCGCCGGCCGAAGGATCCGCTCGCCCACCTTGTAGCCGGGCTGGAAGATCTCCGCGCAGGTCTCCACGGCGACATCCGGCGAGACAGTGCTCGTCAGCGCCTCGTGGATCTTCGGGTCAAACGCGTCGCCCCGCTGCCCGTACGTGGTCAGGCCCAGCTTCACGACCGCGGCCTGCAGCTGGTCGGCGACCGACTTGAAGCCGCCGGACAGCTCACCGTGGTCACGGGCGATGCCGATCGCGTCGAGCGCCGGCAGCAGCTCGGTCAGCACGCTGGAGACCGCGTACTCGCGGACGGCCGCCCGATCGCGGTCGACGCGCTTGCGGTAGTTCGCGTACTCGGCCTGCAGTCGCTGCAGGTCGGCGGTGCGCTCGCTCAGCTGGGTCCGCAGCGAATCCGCGTCGGCGCTGGATGCCGCGGGGGCCGCAGCGGCGTCCGCGGCGGGCGCCTTGCCCGCCGCCGGGGCCGTCCCCGCGGCGGGTTTGGTGCCCCTTGGGGCACTGTCCGTCGGCTCGGTCACCTCATCCGCTCCCCCCGCGGTATCGCCGGTGCCCCTGCCGTGCCGGCCGGAGCCGGACCCAGGGGTCGCCCCCGGCCGGCCGGCACCACTGGTGCCGGCCGGCGAGGTCGCTGCGTGCCTGCCCCTTCGCGGCTGGCCGGTCACCGGATCGATCCGCCTGTTATCGCGGATGACCGGCCCGTTGCCCGGCTCGTCAGGTGCTGTCATCGGGCGGCTCCGCCCTCGCCCTCATCGACGATCTCGGCGTCCACGACGTTGTCGTCGGCCGCGGACTCGGAGTCGCCCGCCGGCGCGCCGGAGTTGGCGCCGCCCTCGGCCGCCTGAGCGGCCTGCGCGGCCTGGTAGATCGCCGTGCCCATCTTCTGGCTGACCTGCGCCGCCTTCTCGCTGGCGGTCTTGATCGTGTCGACGTCGTTGGACTCGATCGCCTTCTTGAGGTCGGCGATCGCCTCCCTGACCTCGGACTTGACGTCGCCCGGCACCTTGTCCTCGTTCTCGGACAGGAACTTCTCGGTGCTGTAGACCAGCGTGTCGGCCGTGTTGCGGACCTCAGCCTCCTCGCGGCGCTTGCGGTCGTCCTCGGCGTACTGCTCGGCGTCGCGGACCATCTTCTCGATGTCGTCCTTGTTCAGCGCCGAGCCGCCGGTGATCTGCACCGACTGCTGCTTGCCAGTGCCCAGGTCCTTGGCCGACACGTTCACGATGCCGTTGGCGTCGATGTCGAAGGAGACCTCGATCTGCGGGATGCCGCGCGGGGCCGGCGCGATGCCGGTCAGGTCGAACATGCCCAGCTTCTTGTTGTACGCGGCGATCTCGCGCTCACCCTGGTACACCTGGATCTGCACCGACGGCTGGTTGTCATCGGCGGTGGTGAAGATCTCCGACTTCTTGGTCGGGATCGTGGTGTTGCGCTCGATGAGCTTGGTGAAGATCCCGCCCTTGGTCTCGATGCCCAGCGACAGCGGGGTCACGTCGAGCAGCAGGATGTCCTTGACCTCGCCCCGCAGCACGCCGGCCTGCAGGCAGGCGCCGACGGCGACGACCTCGTCCGGGTTGACGCCCTTGTTGGGCTCCTTGCCGCCGGTCAGCGACTTGACCAGGTCCACGACGGCCGGCATCCGGGTCGAGCCGCCGACGAGCACCACGTGGTCGATGTCGGCCACCTTGACGCTGGCGTCCTTGATGACCTGCTGGAACGGAGACTTGCAGCGGTCGATCAGGTCCGAGGTCATCCGCTGGAACTCCGCCCGGGTCAGCCGGGTGTCCAGGTGCAGCGGGCCGTCCGGGGAGTGCGAGATGTAGGGCAGGTTGATCTGCGATTCCATCGACTGCGAGAGCTCGATCTTGGCCTTCTCGGCCGCCTCGCGCAGCCGCTGCAGCGCCATCTTGTCCTTGGACAGGTCGACGCCGTAGCCGCTCTTGAAGTCCTGCACCAGCCAGTCAACGATCCGCTGGTCCCAGTCGTCGCCACCGAGGTGGTTGTCGCCGCTGGTCGCCTCGACCTCGACCACGCCGTCGCCGACATCGAGTAGCGAGACGTCGAAGGTGCCGCCACCGAGGTCGAAGACCAGGATCTTGGCCGACCCCTCCTTCTCCAGGTGGTAGGCCAGCGCCGCGGAGGTGGGCTCGTTGATGATCCGCAGGACGTTCAGGCCGGAGATGGTGCCGGCCTCCTTGGTCGCCTGCCGCTGGGCGTCACTGAAGTACGCCGGGACGGTGATCACCGCGTCGGTGATCTTCTCGCCGAGGTAGGCCTCCGCGTCCCTCTTCAGCTTCTGCAGGATGAACGCGCTGATCTGCTGGGGGCTGAACTTCTTGCCATCGATCGTGACCGACCAGTCGGTCCCCATGTGCCGCTTGACCGAGCGGATGGTCCGGTCAACGTTGGTGACGGCCTGCCGCTTCGCGACCTCGCCGACGAGAACCTCCGCGTTCTTGGCGAACGCGACCACGGACGGGGTGGTCCGCGAACCCTCAGCGTTGGCGATGACCGTCGGCTCGCCGCCTTCGAGGACGGCAACACAGGAGTTGGTCGTCCCGAGGTCAATACCTACCGCACGTGCCATGAGCAGTCCTTGTAGTGTAGGAAGTTGAGTTGTGCAGGCTCAAGCTTGCCGTACCCGTTCTGGGGTGTCAAATCCACTTGAGTCATGTAGGCTCAACTTTCCTGAGGCTCATCTGATTCCCGTCCGCGCCAGGAATTTTCGCTCCCGCCGTGGAAGCAGGCCGCGCTTGGGGGCGATGAGAGGTGA
>JAICYD010000226.1 GCA_025934375.1 Streptosporangiaceae bacterium
CCACCTCACCCGGGGGGTTTCCCCCCCCCCCCACCCCCCCCCCCGCCCCCGCCGCCCCCCCCTGAATTGGGGCCCCGGTTTCTGGGCCCGGCCCGCCCCCCGGGGGGGGTGCCCGCCCGGCCCGAGGTTTGCCGGGTTACTCGCTGCCGAAGTGCTTGATCTCGGCCAGCTCGGTCTCGCTGAGCTCGCGCGGGACCTCGCCCTTGGCGACCTTGGTGCTCTGGACCTGCTGCCGGATCTTCTCCACGACCTCCGGGTTGGCCAGCGTGGTGATGTCGCCGGTATCGGTGAAGTTCGACGCGGCGGCGATCACGCGGCGCATGATCTTGCCGGACCGGGTCTTGGGCATGTCCGGGACGATCCAGATGTTCTTCGGGCGTGCGATCTTGCCGATGTCGGTGACGATCGCGTCCCGCACCTTGCCCTCGACCTCGGGCGTCGCCGCGTACCCAGGCTTGAGGGAAACGTACATCTCGACCGCGCGGCCGCGGATGTCGTCGACCACCGGGACCGCGGCGGCCTCGGCGACCTCAGGCACGGTCAGCGCGGCCGACTCTAGTTCCTTGGTGCCCAGGCGGTGGCCGGCCACGTTGATGACGTCGTCCACCCGGCCGAGGATGCGGAAGTACCCGTCCGCCGCCTGCACCGCGCCGTCGCCTGCGAAGTACGGCCAGTCGTGCCAGTCAGTCGACTTGGGGTCCTTGTTGTACTTCGCGAAGTAGGTCGACACGAACCGGTCCGGCTGCCCCCAGATCGTCTGGAAGACGCCCGGCCACGGGTTGCGGATGCAGATGTTTCCGGCCTTGCCGCTGCCCTGCGGCACCTCGTTGCCATCCTCGTCGAGGATGACCGGGAAGATGCCGAGCGCGGCCGGGCCGCAGCTTCCAGGCTTCATCGCGTGGATGCCTGGCAGCGTGGAGCCGAGGAACCCACCGGTCTCGGTCTGCCACCAGGTGTCCACGATGACGGCCTCGCCCTTGCCGATGCTCTCGTAGTACCAGCGCCAGACTTGCGGCTCGATCGGCTCGCCCACGGTGGTCATGTGCTTGAAGTGGTAGTCGAACTTCGCCGGCTCATCCGGGCCGACCTTGCGCAGCATGCGGATCGATGTCGGCGAGGTGTGGAAGATGTTCACGCCGAGCTTGACCGCCTCGCGCCACGGCCGGGCGGGGTCGGGGTAGTTCGGCGTGCCCTCGTAGATGACGGACGTGGTCCCGAGGGCCAGCGGGCCGTAGACGATGTAGGAGTGCCCGGTGATCCAGCCGATGTCGGCCATGCACCAGTACGTGTCGTCCGGGTGGATGTCCTGGTAGTACTTTGACGTGCCGGCGACGTAGGACAGGTAGCCGCCGGTGGAGTGCTGGCAGCCCTTTGGCCGGCCCGTGGTGCCGCTGGTGTACATGAGGAACAGCGGTGCCTCGGCGGGCAGCGATACCGGCTCTACGAGAGCGCCCTTGTAGTCCTTGAGCAGCTCATCGACGAAGAAGTCACGGCCGTCGACCATCGGGGTCTGCGCGGAGTACTTGCCCGGGTAGCGGCGGAACACCAGCACCTTGTCGACAGTCTGGCCCTCCTTGGCCGCCGCTTCGACCGCCTCGTCCGTCTTGATCTTGTGGTCGAGGAGGTCACCGCTGCGGTAATAGCCGTCCATCGTGATCAGCACGTTGCTACCGGAGTCGGCGATCCGGTGCCCGGCGGCGGTGCCAGAGAAGCCCGCGAACACCTGGGAGTGGATCACGCCGAGTCGCGCGCAGGCCAGCATGACGATCGGCAGTTCGGGGACCATCGGCATGTGCAGGGTGACCCGGTCGCCGGTCTTCAGCCCCGCGAAGTCGCGCAGCAGCGCCGCGACCTCATTGACCCTGTTGTACAACTCGCGGTAGGTGATGGCCGCGTGCGCCTCGGACTCCGGCTCGGGGATCCAGATGAGCGCCGCCTTGTTGGCCTTGTCGGCGAGGTGCCGGTCGACGCAGTTGTAGGAGGCGTTCAGCTCGCCGCCGACGAACCACTTCCAAAACGGGGCGTTGGACGTGTCCAGGGTGGTGTGCCACGGCTTGTACCAATCCAGCAGATCCGCATAGGCGTTGAAGCACTCCGGGTACTTGTCCTCGGTGAACGCATCGAGGATCGCTGGGTCGGCGGCGTTAGCCTGGGCGACGAAGGACGCGGGGGGCGGGTAGTAGCCCTCCTCGCGCCAGTGGACCGCGATGAGCGCTTCGGAGGACTCGTCCGGGCCGAGGTCGTCGTCGATAGGTTCGGTCATGATTTGGTTGTCCCTCCGCTGGCAGCTTTGCCGACATTTCACGGGCGCAGTCCAAATTTAACGCTATTGGACAGCCGTCACCATGGGTGAGTCCCGGAATCAGGCGGCACAGCCCGCTCCTGGTGCTCAAGGCAAGACCGCACTGTACCGGCCGGGGGAGCGGAGCATGACGCAGCACCTCGGGCTCAGCCCGGGCTGGCGGTGCCCTCCCGCGGCAGCGGGCAGTTCACCAGGGCCAGCGCCGGAGTGCGGATCTCCGGGAACGCCTCGTCCATGCCGGTGATCCGCATGATGCGCAGCAGTGACGGGCGCGCGCCACTTACCCGCAAGGTCCGGCCGGTGCGCCTGGCGTAGCCGGCCACCTTGGCCAGCACGCCAAGCCCGGCGGCGTCGCAGAACGTCAGGTCCGCGAGGTTGAGGGTGACCTTGCCCTTCTTCTCGCCATCCATCATCCGGCGCAGGTAGGCGTGCGCCTGCTCGGCGGTGGCGATGTCAAGCTCGCCCCGTACGTTCACCATCGCCTGGCCGTCAGCGGTGCGCTGGTACCCGAGTTCAAGTTGCGTTGTCCGCGTGCCGTCGTGCACCCGTGCCAGGTCGGCTGCGATTGCCCCCATAGCTCCCGTCCCCCCGTAAGGCGCGGCCTTGTCCCCTACGATACGGCCTGCGCGAACAGTCATAAAAGCCCCTCCGTGATGGTAGTGATCTCCGCATCTCCTCTGCACGCTGCTTGTTGCATGTCGTGTCATCTCGTTACATTTGGCGTCTCTCTGCATCCGTGTAAGCACTCTCCGTGCAGACAGCGCGATCCAGTCCCGGCGGCGTGCCTCTAGTAGGCGCCAGCAACCTGCGGGGCGGCCCACCCTCTCACTGAATAAGACGTCTGAGCCGGGTCGCACGTTCGCGTTTTCTCCTCCTAATTCACTCAGTCAGGCTGAACTCACTCCAGGTCAGTTCCGTTGCGCCGCGTCAGGGCAGTACCGCACCACGGCGATGCTGCATCATGATTACGGCCGAGCCGCCTGATGGGAGGTAGGCGCGCCGGCCTTTACTTGCGCTGGCTGCCGCGCGAGTCGGTGGACTGCCAGTCGTCGTCCCAGGCCGCGTACCGGCGCCGGTCAAGCTCCCGCCGGATCAGCAGCCACGTGAGCGCGAGCAGCGCGGCGACGATCAGGCCCGAGGAGACCTGCCCGAACGCCGTCACGCTGGCGACCTGGCTGTCCGTCAGCGGCGGGTCGGTGAGCTTGCCGCCCGCGGTGGTCCACACCGCCACCTGCGCCCCGGCCGGGGTGCCGTACAAAACGGGGATCTCGCCGTACACCGTCCTTCCGTGCGGCGCGTTCCAGCTCGCTTCCACAGCCGGGAGCATGAAGAGCGTGCCCCGGGACTGGTCATCGGGCAGCATCGCCTCCAGCGTGGTCGCCGTCACGTGGCTCCGCGTCGCCAGCTGCGCTTGCTGCAGGTGCTGGGCGCCCCCGTGTGCCCAGCTCCCGCCCGCTTGCACGGCGAACGGCGCGCCGGCCAGGAACGCGGTGATCAGCCCGGCCAAGATCACCGTTTCCACCCGGTCGGAAGCCCGCCGTAGCGGGTTACGGTCTAGTCGCCTCCCTCGTATGCACCGCCGCCAGCAGGCCTGTGGATCGAGCGTTCTCATGCATGGTCACCTCATCTGGGCGCGTCCCGCAGTGTCGGAGTCGTTACCAAACGGCTACCCTGTTTGAGGTCGGGGTACCCGTTGACCAGGCCCTTTGGGCGCATTCATCCGGGTCTGGGCAGCGTCTTGGAGTACCTCCGCGAAGCCCAGCGGGCGCCGGCGTCACTGGGACTCGATGCGGCGGCCGGTGACCTTGGTTGGCACGATCCGTACCCACACGTCGCGCTCGCCGTCCGGCCAGGGCAGCACGTCGGCCCTCGCGTTCAGGTGCCGTAGCTCGGCCGGCTGCGCGACGACGTGCGCCTGGCCGGCCACCAGCACGCTCCAGCCTTGGCACAGCGCGTCATCGACGTGGTCAACCTCGAACGCGACCTTGTCATAGCCGTGTGCCTCGATGAGCGTGCCGTGCCCAGTGCGCAGCACGATGGCGCTGGAAGGCACCGCACTGGGTGGCACCGCACTGGAAGGCACCGCACTGGAAGGCACGGACCTGGGGATCAGCACGTAGTTGACCGGGAGCACGACCGGCCCGGATGGCACGCAGAACGCGATCCGTCCGACGCCGCCCGGCGCTATCAGCCGCCAGCAGTCCGCCACCTTCAGCCGGCGCATGGCCCGGCCGTCCGGCGATCGAGTGGCCCGCCCGCCCGTCGGCGCGACCGCTCCGCCGCCGAGGAGCGCGGCGGGCGAGGTCTGCAGCGCGGCGGCCAGCCGGCGCAGCACGGTCGCGTCCGCTCGCGCCGGATAGCGCTCCAGGTACTCCAGGTACCGCTGGCTGAGTCCGGCCCGCGCCGCCACCTGGGCGGTGCTGAGCCGCAATTCCCCGCGCCGGTGAGCCAGTCGCCTGCTCAGGTCGCCAGGGTCAGCCGGCGACGGCCATGCCGCCTCGCTGGTGTCCTGCCAGGTCATGTAGCTAACGCTCATCCGGTTCGCGGCGCCCAGGTCGCCAGGCCCCGGAGGCCTCGGGCGAGCGCCGCTTCACCTCCCTGCCTTGTCGAAGGCCGCTGGCTAGCGCGACCGGTCGCGAGGCCGGCCACCTCGCATATGACCAGCCTGGCCAGGCGACGTGTAGCCCACGAGTGCCATTCGCCACCTCAGCCAGGGACCTTGGTCCCGGGCCGGGCGCGCGCCATCGCGGCGAGCGGACGCCATCGCGTCCGCGGGGACGTAGGTCCCTATGCGCTTGGTCTGCTCGCTGGTTTGCTCAAGACGGGAGATCAGTCGATAGGCACTCACCGAAAGGCAACCGGCGTGAGCGAGGCAGGGCCGCGGGGTAGGACGACGGACATGGAACCGGTCCTTGAGGAATTGAGCGAAGCCGAGTCGCTCCGCCTGATCGGGCAGGCCCAGATCGGGCGAATCGGATTCACTGGCAGGTTCGGCCCCGTCGTCCTTCCAGTGACCTTCAAGCTCGTCGACGGTGCGGTCATCTTCCGCACGGAGGAGTACGGCCACATCGCCGAGGACCTGCGCACGGGGATCACCGGGGCGGAGTACAAGATCGCCTTCGAGGTCGACCAGACCGACGCGGCGATGCGGACCGGGTGGTCGGTCCTGATCCAGGGCGCTGTGCACCACGTGGACGACGAGGAGGAGCGGGCGAGCCTGCTCACGGCCGGGCTCGAGTCATGGGCCGGCGGCGAGCGGGCCTTGTTCCTGCGGATCGTGCCGTCCCTGGTCACCGGCCGCCGGATCAGCCGCGGCAGTTAGCTACTTCGACCTGAAAAACCCTGGGGCGTGACGGATGGCAGCTGGTGAGCGACGATGACCTCGACCCCTTGGGCTAGAAGGGATCGAGGTCACCATGTTCCGTACCGTAGGCGATCAGCCGTCATCGTGGGAGTCCCA
>JAICYD010000193.1 GCA_025934375.1 Streptosporangiaceae bacterium
CCAAGCACCCGCCCGGCAAGCCCACCACCAGCAAGAACATCACCAACATCACCAGCAGGGCCATCCCCGCCGACCACGAGCGCGTGACACGCCGCCCGAGATCCGTGACAAACGCCGGAGGACCTTAACTCCCCGGCATTGAGGCTAGGGGAGCGTCACGCTAGGGGAGCGCCGGGAGCGTTAGGGAGGGTGGGGTGGCGGAGGGGAGCGGGCTGGGCGGGGTGGATGTGGGGGAAGGGGGCGGCGGGCTCGCCGGAGGTGCTGTCGGGGAGGGCACTGGTGACGGCTGCGGTGGTGGCGGGGTCGGGGATTGCGTGGCCGGCGACGGCGTGGGCGGCCGCCGGACCGGCACCGGCGACGGCGTGCGCGCTGGCGACGAGCCGCCGGCCGGGCTGGCGCCTCGCGGGCCGGGCGTGGCCGGTGGCCTGGTCGGCGCCGCGCCCGGGGCCGCGCTGGGCGTCCCGCCGCCGGAGCCGCCGCCCGCGGCCCGGTCGGCCTCGTCCGGCATGCTCCAGCCACCCGGACCGAAGACGGGACCGGGATGCGGCGATGGCCGTTGAGTGGCAGAGGGGCTGGGAACCGACTCGCGGACGCTGTTGGCGGCGCTGTGGATGGGGCCGTAGGCGGCCCACCCGACGAGCCCGGCGGCCACGATGGCGCCGGCCACCCGCGCGAGCTCCGCGCGGCGCGCGGGCGCCCGGGGTCCGGGCTCGGCCGGGCCGTACGTGCCGGGATCGGCATCGACGAGCGCCAGCGGCCCGGTGACCGCGAGTTCCTCCCGCGTCAGCGCGGTGCTGGCGAAAGCGGTGGTGGCGAAAGCTGCGGTGCTGGCGAAAACAGCGGTGTCGGCGGAATCGTCGGCGGCCTCGCTGCTTACCCCGTAACGCTCAGCGATTATGGATCCTTCTTCTGACACCCCGTCACGTTATCGAGAGGGGTGTAATCGCGCCCTTTGAACAGCGGAAACTCCGTACATAGGCCGAGTCGATACGACAGGTAATATGCGCGGAAAGTAATAATGTCCGGCTCGCGGGCGCAAAAAAGGGGCTGGCGCGCCTTGGGGTGGGGTTAGCGCGCCAGCCCCGTCTTCGAGGGCTGCTCCGTATTGGGTCGGTGTCAGCCGGCGTACTTCTGGACTAGGGCGCCGAGGTCGGGCAGGGCGGCCATGACGTTCTTGCTCGCGCTGCCGCGGACGGTCTTGTAGGCCTTGACGATCACGGCCCGCGAGGAGGCGGCGGCGCGGGCGTCGGTGATCTCCAGCAGGGACTCCGACACTTCATCGCCGCGCTTGGCAAGGTAGTCACCGAACACGCCGCCGCCGGAGGCCGCGAAGTCCGCCCAGTACGGCTCCAGCTTCTCCAGCATCGCCGGCATGAGCTGCTCGATCATGTAGCGGACGTGCCCCGGCGAGAACGAGACCACCGACTTGTAGGCCAGCTTGACGGCGGTCCCGGAGATCCCCGACTTGTCGGAAATCTGCTCATCGACCAGGGCCAGGCTGTCGTCGATGACCTTCGGCTGGACGTCGGGCGCGAGCATGATGTCCCGAAGCGTGGCTGCCATGGGTTGTGCCTTTCTCCTTGCGATTGGCGGGCGGGTTTCGCCCGTGAGGAACCGCGAGCTGCAGGTGGCGGGTCCCGGGATACGGACGACAACTGCGTGGCGTCCGTCCCGGAGAGGGGCTGCAATGCGGACGGGCAGGGCTGTCCGATAGATGAGCATCGCGAGCCTCACGGTGATACCGGATATCCCCCTGCGACAGGAATCCTGGCAGATGCCGTTCGTTGCTGCTCTGGTTGAGAGGAAGTGTGTGGTTAACGGAGGTTCTGCGCACACGGCATGGTGCCGGCTGGCATGGTGCCGGCTGGCACGGCTGTGGAACACGGTCCACGGTGCGGTGGCCCAGGAGCTGAAGGGCATGATCGTCACCCAGGACCCGGCGGCGACCTACAAGGCGTCCCTGGAAACCCTCATCCGGGGCCTGGCGACCGCCTGAGCAGGAGCGGTGCCCGGCGACCGCCGCGAATCCCGCCAGCCGAGGGCGCGGAGCATCTCCAGAGTCCGGGCGTGGTTCAACAGCCCCAGCCCCAGCCGGCCATGCGGCCCGGGCCGTCGCCGCCCGATCCGGGCCGGCTCGCCGTGACCGCCCCGCCGGGCGAGCCGCCGGTCATCGGCCGCGTGCCCGCCCGAGCCCGGGCGGGCCGGCGGAACAGCGGCCGCCAGGCCAGGCCGACCAGCCGGGCTGAGGTAACCGGCGGGCGGGCGCAGTACGCTGACCAGCCCGCCCGGCTGCCGCGGGTCCATCAGGTAGTAGGGAACGACGTGCCGTTCCTGGCGGTGTCCTTCCTGGCGGTGTCCTTCCTGGCGGTGTCCGTCCGGGCTGAGCCTGTCCGGGAACCGCCGTTCCGGGCGGTACCTCTCCAGGCTCTTCGTCTCCAGGCTCTGCCTCTCCAGGCTCTGCCTCTCCAAGCTGCGGCCCGGCGCCAGTGCCCGCAGCCGGGCGGCGAGCACGGCCCCGTCGCTGATGCGATAGGACGGGTCCTTGGCGGTGAGCTTGGCGACCAGCCCGGCCAGCGGCTCGGGCACCCAGTACGGCAGCGCCGGGAGCGGCAGGTGCAGGTGCGCCGCCATGACCTCCGCGGACGTGCCGTCGAAGGGCGGCCTGCCGGACAGGCACTCATACATCACCACGCCCAGGGAGTACAGGTCGCTGGCGGGAGTGCCCGGGCCGCCCGCGATGCGCTCCGGCGCCATGTACAAGGCAGTGCCCATGACGATGCCCGGCGCGGTGATCGGCGCCGCTCCGGCCGCGTAGGCGATCCCGAAGTCGGTGATCTTCACCCGGCCGTCCGCGGTCAGCAGCAGGTTGCCCGGCTTGATGTCGCGGTGCACCAGGCGGGCCTGGTGCGCGGCGGCCAGCCCGTCGGCCGCCTGCGCGATGATCTCGCGGGTCAGGCCGGCCTCTAGCGGCCCGCGCTCGATCAGGCCCGCCAGCGATGGCCCGTCCACGTACTCCAGCACCAGGTACGGGTCCCGGAACGACCGCGCGTCCCCGCGCTCATAGCCGTGCCCGTAGTCATATACCTGTGCGATGTGCGGGTGGCTGAGCGCCCCCGCGTGCCTGGCCTCGCTCCGGAAACGCTCCAGCGTCTCCGGGTGCTCGGCGTACTCCGGGCGCAGCAGCTTCACCGCGACCGGGCGCCCCAGCACCTCGTCCGCAGCCTGCCACACCTGGCCCATTCCCCCTGCGGCAATCCGCCTGTCCAGGCGATAGCGACTGCCGAGAACAATTCCCCGTAGTTCCACAGTGGCATTAGAGTAGCGGATTCGCCCCACATTACGGGCACGCCATGCCGTGCGTACGCATGGTCACCTACAACCTAATCTTCGTTATCCTGGGCTGTGCCCTTGGATGACTTGCTGCTGGTCAACGCGAACGTGCTGACCATGGACGCCGCCCGGCCGCGGGCCGCGGCCGTCTCGGTCGCCGGCGGGCGGGTCACCGGGGTCCACGCGGACGCCGCCGGCCTCGCGGCGCGGAGGGTGCTGGACTTGGGCGGGGCGACCCTGCTGCCGGGGTTCCACGACGCGCACAACCACATGATCGGCTTCGGGCTGGCCCTGACCGAGGTTCCGAGCTGATGATCGCCAGCGACGTGCTGCGGCCGGTCACCGCGCACCCCGATGACGGCGTGGAGCTAGGGATCGACCTGGGGATCCGGACCGGGTTCGGCGATGACTGGCTGCGCGTCGGGGCGGTCAAGGTCTTCACCGACGGCTCACTGGTGGGCCGGACGGCGGCGATGACCGAGGACTACGCGGGCCAGCCCGGCAACCACGGCTACCTGCAAGAGCCGGCGGCGGACCTGGAGCGCGTGATCGTCGCCGCGCACCGGGCCGGATGGCAGGTCGCGGCGCACGCGATCGGGGACGCCGCGATCGACGTGGCCCTCGGCGCCTTCGCGCGCGCGGCCAGCCAGTACCCGCGCCCGGGCGGGACCCGGCACCGGATCGAGCATTTCGCCGCGGCCCGTCCCGACCAGGTCGCGCGGGCGGCCAGCCTCGGCGTGATCGCCGTCCCCCAGGGGCGGTTCGCCACCGAGCTCGGCGACGGCATGACCGCCGCCGTCGGCCCCGGGCGGGTGCCCTGGCTGTACCGGCAGCGGTCGCTGCTGGACGCCGGGATGGTGCTGCCGGGCAGCTCCGACCGGCCCGTCGCCGAGGGCGCGCCGCTGCTCGGCATCCACGACATGGTGAACCGGCGCGCGTCCTGCGGGGCGCCGTTCAACGAAGCCGAGGCGATCACCGCGCGGGAGGCGCTGCGCGCCTACACGTGGGGATCGGCCTACGCCAGCCGCGCCGAGGGTCAAAGGGGTCGATCGAGGCTGGTAAGCTCGCCGACTTCGCCGTCTTGTCGGAGGACCCGACGAGAGTCAGCGCCGGCCGCATCGCGGGCCTGGAGGTCCTGGTCACCATCATCGGCGGCGAGGTCCGCTACGACGCGGCCGGGCTGACGGAGCGGTCCGGCGAGGCCGGCGCCATCGGCGCCGGGGGCGGAATGAGCTGATCGCGGCGTTCACGCGGCACGCGGACGCCGGGGCGAAATAGCATGGGCAGTAGTGACAAACATGACTAAGCGACGGGGATTCCCGGTCTCCCTGCGCTCAATGGTGAGCGCCCTGGCGGTGGTGGCCACCTGTGCCGGGTGCAGCTTCGGCCTCGCCACGGGCAACGCCGCGCCGCCGAGCGCGAGCGTCGCCTCAGCGCCGGGGTCGGGGGCGATCACGTTCACCAGCCCGGCCCCGCAGGCAGCCGGCGCGGGACACCCGAGCTCGGCGCCGAGCGCCGCCGCGTCCGGGAGCGGCTCGTGCCCGCAGCGGGTCTACGACTCGATGACCGAGGCGCAGCGGGTCGGTCAGCTGTTCCTGGTCGGCATGCCGTCGAACGCGGCGACCGCGACGGTCGCACAGGCCATCGCCACCTACCACTTGGGGTCGGTGCTGCTGAACAAGACCTCGGCGTCGGTCACCACCCTGGCCGCCGACACCGCGGGCATCCAGGCGCTGGCCACGCAGGCCGGTACCGCGGGCACCCGGTTCTTCGTGGCGGCCAACCAGGAGGGCGGCCAGGTCCAGCACCTGTCCGGGGCGGGCTTCTCGTCGATGCCGTCCGCGCTGGCCCAGGGGCAGCTGGGCACCGGCACGCTTCGCGGCGACGCGCGGTACTGGGGCAGCCAGCTCCGGCAAGCGGGCGTCAACCTCGACCTCGCGCCCGTCATGGACGTCGTCCCGGCCGCGAACGTGGCGACCAACGCCCCGATCGGCCAACTGCAGCGGGAGTTCGGGTCCGATCCCACGGTCACCGGCCCCCATGGCGTGGCCTTCATCAAGGGGATGACGGCGGCCGGCGTCGCCACGTCGGCCAAGCACTTCCCGGGCCTGGGCCTGGTCCGCGGCAACACCGACTTCAGCGCCAACGTCACCGACACCCAGACCGCGACCGACGCCCCGTCGGTGACCTCGTTCCAGTCGGCGATCGGGGCCGGCGTCCCGATGGTCATGATCGCGCTGGCCACCTACACCCGGATCGACCCCAGCCACCTGGCGATCTTCTCCCAGGCCGTCATCAGCACGCTGCTGCGCGGCAAGCTCGGCTTCACCGGCGTGGTCATCTCCGACGACATCGGCCAGGCCGCGCAGGTGCTCAGCATCCCGGCGGGGGACCGGGCGGTGAAGTTCATCGAGGCCGGCGGGGACCTGATCACCTCCCAGAACCTGCCGCCGGCGGAGCAGATGGCCACCGCCGTATTGGCCCGCGCGAGCTCCGACGCGGGCTTCCGCGCCCTCGTCAAGGCGGCCACCTTGAAGGTCCTGACCGCCAAGTCAGCCTACGGCCTGCTGTCCTGCTGAGCCCGCCCTGGCTGCTCGCTGAGCCCAGTCTTACGACCTGCTGAGCGTGGACGCTGCTACCCGTCTCATCCAGTCCCGAAACCTGACACACTGTGCATGTGAGTAATACAGACGAGGACCTGTCACCGCTGAAATACCGGATGCGGCGGCTGTGGCACGGCGCTGACGCCCGCCGGGTCCCGTTGCGGACGATCATCGCCGCGGTCGTGGTCGTCGGCGGGGCCTACCTGGCGGGCAAGCTGGTCTACCGGCTGCGCGACGTCTTCTTGCTGTTCCTCGTCTCCGGGTTCATTGCGCTGCTGCTGAATCCCGTCGTCGCCCTGCTGCAGCGCTACGTGGTCCGCCGCCGCGGGTTCGCCGTCCTGGTCGTCACCATGGTGGCGCTGCTGGCCTTCCTCGGCCTGGCCGTCGCGTTCGGCTACCCGCTGGTCGGCGCGATCACCCACCTGGCCGACAAGCTGCCGTCCTACGTCGCCAGCGTGCAGACCGGCAAGGGGTGGCTCGGCCATCTGGTGGCCAAGTACCACGTCCAGCACTGGGTGCAGCAGAACGCCCCCAAGCTCGTCACCTTCGCCCAGGGCCTGAGCACGCCCGCGCTGGCCATCGGCAAGGGCGCGCTGTCGCTGCTGGTGGAGCTGTTCACGATCTTCATCCTGGTGCTGCTGCTCTTGCTGGAGGGGCCGCGGATGCGGCGCGGCATCTTGCACCTGCTCGGCGAGGAGCAGGGCAAGGAGGTCACCGCGCTCGCTTCCGAGGTCAACCGGGCGGTCACCGGCTACATGCTCGGCAACTTCCTGACCTCCGCGATCGCCGGGGTGGTGGTGTTCGTCGCGCTGTTCGCGATGAACGTCCCGTTCCCGTTCCTGTGGGCGCTGTGGGTGGCGCTGGTCGACTTCCTGCCGATGATCGGCGGCGCGCTGGCCGGCATCCCCACGATCTTGTTCGCCTTCACGACCGGCGTTCCGGCCGGCGTGGTCACGGCCATCGTGTTCCTGACGTACACGCAGATCGAGAACCACATCCTCAACCCGATCATCATGAGCCGGACCGTCCGGATCAGCCCGCTCCTGGTGCTCATCTCCGTCCTGGTCGGAGCGTCGATCGGCAGCTGGGTGGGGGGGTTGTTCGGCGGGTTCGTGGCGGCGCTGCTGTCCATCCCGGCGGCCGGCGCCGCCCAGGTCATCGCCCTGGAGGCCTGGCGGCTGTCCGGCCCGCCGCAGCAACCCCAGGAACCTTCTCCCCCCGAACGAGACGGGCCGGCCGCCACGTCCGCCCCCTCATCGGGCGAGGAGGTGACGGGGCAGGCGGCCGGCCCGGGGATGGAGGACGGCACAGGGACCCAGACGGTCTCGGCCACGGTGACCATCTCGGAGACCATCACGCAGTCGGTGAGCGCCGACGCGCCCGTTCCCGCCCGGCGCCGCGACTAGCACGTGGCCAGCGGCGCAGGTTGCCCTCGGGGCCGCGCCGGGTGAGAGACTGTCGCCATGGCTGAAGATGTTCACGCCCACGCGCGCGCCGACGAGGACGCGGCCTGCGCGGTGGCGCACGGCGGCGGACCTACCCCCGACGAGATCGCGCACGGCGCGACGCCCGGGGGACCGGGACAGGACCGCTTGCTGGTCGCGGTGTTCGCCGGGGCCGTCTCCGGGTTCTTGCTGCGGTACGCCGCCGACGCCGGCTACCAGACCCTGCTCGTGGAGCCCGACGAGGAGCGCGCCGCCGGCGCGGCGATGCCGGGCCTGGAAGTGACCGGCGCGGTGCCGTCCGACCTCGGCGATGGCGCCGACGTGGTGGTCACCGACCACCACCGCGACGAGCTCGGGGTGGCGCTGCGCGACGCCCTGGCCACTAAGGCCCGCTGGGTCGGCATCATGGGCAACCCGCGCCACGAGGGCCCGCACGTGGCGGCCCTGGCCGCCCTCGGCGTGCCGCCGGCGCAGGTCGCCCGCGTGCACCGCCCGATCGGCTTGAACATCGGCTCCCGGACCCCGTCCGAGATCGCCATCTCGACCCTGGCCGGCCTGATAGCCGACCGCAACTCCCGCCCGGGCGGCTTCACCTTCTAGCAAGCGCGGTTCCCAATGGGGGCTGGGGGATTGGCGCCTGTCCCCCAGGGGTCACAGTGTCATCACGTCCTGCCAGGTGGCGAGCAAGCCGGGGTCGCCGAAGACGGCCAGGTTCTCGTCATCGGGGCGGACGCGGCCGTAGACGAACTGCAGCAGCAGCGCGGCCGGGCCGCGCACCGCGACGTTGCCCTTGGCGTGCCCGTGTGACCACGTGTAACCGCCGCCCGTCAAGCTGATCAGCCACTCGCCGGCCTGGGGGGACTCGGTCCCGCCCTCGGAGAAGGCGGTATCGGAGAAAACGCTGTCGGTGGCGTGCAGGTGGATCGTCTGGCCGGCCGGGAACCCGGCCAGCCGCTTGCTCACGCGGCTGCCCAGCGGGGCCACGCGAAGGAACTCATCGACCCCGTCGGCGGCGGCGACCGGGTCGATCGCCGGCTCGACGCCCAGCGAGCGCTGGGCGTCGGCGCGGTGCACCGTGGTCTCGTGCAGCATCCGGCGCGCCCACCAGCCGCTGCGGTGATCATCGCCCCACGTCCAGACAGCGGTGTCCGGGCCAGCCTCGCGCAGCACCGTGACCAGCGGCTGGCCTCCGCTGGCGAGCCATTCCGGATAACCGGCCAGATCCTCGGGTAGCCCGACATCCAGCTGGTTTTGCGGGATCGGCTCGCTGGCCCGGGTCGCCAGGATGGCGGCCGCCCAGCGGTGGACGATCCCGGTGTGCCTGACCAGCTTGGCCAGGTCCCAGTCCGGGCAGCCGGTCACCGGGCCGGTCAGGTCCGCGCCGGTGACAACGTCAGCCATCCGCGTGACCTCCGCGGCCACGCGGTCGCAGTACTCCTCATGGTTCATGGGAAATAGCTATACACGAACGTGATATACGGCCGGGCATCGGATCCGGCAGCCGGAATGTTCCCCCGGATAGACGATCAATGCGCATAGGGCTACCAGCCGGCACGGGCCAGGGGTTCCTCCGGCATAAAGGTCTGATCCTCGTCGCGGCGGGCGGCGCCGTGGCCGAGGCGGGCGCCCTTACCCTGCTGGCCCCGGGTGCCCGGCCGGTCGCGCCACAGCTGACGGCGCTTCCCTCGATAGCGGCCTATCACGACCTGCGCTGGATCTTCGCCGACAGCCAGTCCTGGATCGGCTTCACCGCCGTCTTGCTGGCGGTGCTGATCGCCAGGTCGGCGATGGACGCCACGCTGCTGCGGCTCGCCTGGCCCAGTGAGCTCGCCGCGCCGCGGTTGCGCCGCTCGTTCTGGTCTTGCATGGCGCTGACCGCCTGGTGCTGGATGCTGCTGTCCCCGGCGGCCACCTTGGCCTTCGGGGTCGCGGTGCTCCCCTTCTCCTGGCCGTTCCTGGGGGCGCTGCCGATCATCCTTGGCGTCCTGCTGGTGCTCAGCCACGGCGGGACGATCTTCGCCTGGTGGCGCAGGCTCCCGCCGTCCCGCGCGATTGCCTGGCTGGTGGCCAGCTTTGTCGCGCTGACCGCGGCCGGCGCCGCGATCTCTCATCTCAGCGCCCCCGGCGGGGACACGGCCAGGGGGATGGCCGTCGCCGCGGTCGCCGGGCTGGTCAACGCCCGTGCCTGGTACGGGATGGCCCAGCTGGCGGCGCGAGTGCCGCCGCGCGCCACCTCGTGGGCACCGGGCCGGGCGCTGCTGGCCATCCCGCTCGCGCCGCTGGCCGGCCTGCTCGTGCTGGTCCTGGTCGTCGGCGCCGCCCGGCTCATGTTCACCGGGACGATCAAGCTGCTACCCGGTCACGGGGGAGCGGTCAGCATCACCTCGGCGGGCTTCGGGCCCGGCAACGGCGTCCGGCCGCCGGCCGGGACGGCCGGAACGGGCGGGCAGGGCAGCGGCGAGGGCGGCGCGACGCCGAAGGCCGGCGCGGTCCTGGTCGTGGAGGGCTGGGGGTCATGGTGCTGCGACGCCGCCAACGGCCTGCGCGCCCTGGAGCCGGGGATGGTGGTCCGCCAGTTCTCCTACCACGGGCTGGATGCGGCCGGCCAACCGGTGCGCACGAACGACGATGACCTCCCGCTGCCCGAGCTCGGCGACAAGATCGGCGCTCAGCTGGAGTACCTGCACCGGCTCACGCGTTCCCCCGTCGACATCGTGGCCGAAAGCGAGGGCACCCTCGGCGTGTACGCCATGCTGGCCCGCCACCCCGGCCTGCCGGTGGGGTCGGTCACGCTGCTGAGCCCCATCGTCGAGCCGGGCCAGGTCACCATACCGGTCACCGATGCCGACGCGGTGCCGCCCGCCGCGCTGGCCGAGCTGAACCACCTCGTCGGCCGGATTTCCCCCTACGGGGGCGACGGGGCGCGGGAACTGCTCGCCTCGGTGAGCCAGTGGGGCGCCGAGTACTTTTCCGGCGCGGGCAAGGGGACCCAGCTGTCACGCTGGCTGGCCGTGATCCCGCTGGCGGACGCGCTAACGCTGCCCGCGTGCACGCTTCCCGGCAACGTTGTCGTGGTGCCCGCCTTCCACGGCGGCCTGCTCGGCGACCCTCAGGTGCTGCCGCTGGTGGCGCGGTTCATCGCCGGGCAGTCGGTGGCGGGCGAGGCGGATACGGGCCAGGCGAGGCTGCGCGCCGCCGCTGAGGCCATCGCCGGCTCCGCGGTGGCCTGGCGAATGCCGGACATGTCAGTGCCCTGCACCACCCCGTGACCCCGGTCGGCTCCCTGAGCCGGCCGCACGCCGGCCGCCCCCCGGGGAGCAGCCTTGTGCGACCCGGGGCCAGGGGGGTGAAAGGGGGGACGGC
>JAICYD010000154.1 GCA_025934375.1 Streptosporangiaceae bacterium
CGATACGGGAACCGCCTCTTCCCCGTCATCGAGTTTGTCGCCGCTAGCGGGGAGGCGGTGACGTTCGTCGACGCGGGTCCCGCCAGGAAGTGGGCCATCGGGCGTGAGTGCGCCGTCGGATACGACCCCGCTGACCCGGCGGGCACAGCCGTCGCGATTCGCCCCAACAGCTTCGTGGGACTCCTGCTCTGCACGGTCTTCTCGCTAGCGTTCTTCGCGGGGACGTTCTGGCTACTCTCTAGCGGTGTCCCTAACCAATGAGCGCGCCCGTCATCCGCCAGTTAAGCCGCCGGCGATGCGCCGCGCCAACCGCCAGCGAATGTGAACGAGCCCGCGGTTCAGGACATTAGCGCCATGCGTCGGAAGCACTAGCCATTGCCGAGATCTATGATCTCGTCTGCATCTCCTCATGCCTGTGAAGTCCGCGCCGATCTTGAATTGCCCACTGGCCCTCATGGTCGGCAAGCGCCAGGTCTCACGAGTCCTTCACGGCCTTGACTATGGCCGCTTGACCGCGTCATCACCCTCCACATGCCGGCGACCATCTGGCCCGTGGGCGCAGTTACCTCCGACAGCGGGTGTACCCGGACTACGGCAGGGTTGGCCATGCCAGGCCAAGGCCGCATGCGCGGGATCGTCTAGCGCCAGTGCACGCTGACGCAGGCGGCCAGGTTTGGCGCTGGCCCGGTCGCGGGCGGTTACGCTGCCCGCTTATCCGGCGGGTCCTTGCCGGGCGGCCCGCCGCCCGGTGGGCCGTGGCTATGCAGGACTTGCCCTTTCGGGCCATATGCCGTAGTAGTGCCGTCGGGATGCAGGGCGAGCCGCCAGCCCCACCGGTGGATGCACACATCGTGATGGAACTGGCACAAAGCGACGCAATCGGTGACCGATGTCGGGCCGCCGTCGCTCTTGTGCCGCAGGTGGTGGATGTCACACCAGGCCAGCGGCTTGCGGCAGCCAGGCCACTCGCAGTGCCGGGCGCGCAGCTGAACAGCGCGGCGAATGGAGCCAGGCACGCTGTCGGAGTACCCCACGTCCAAGACCACGGACTTGGAGTTATAGGGGGCATCCAGCAGGCCGCGTCGCAAGATGGAGGCGAGCCGGTCCGGCCCGGCGACCAGGTTGACGGCCAGCCGGGCGATGGCGTACCGCAGCGCCTGCCATGCTTGCGGGGACAGGGCCCCTGCGGACAATGCCCGGGTCCGGTCGCCGGCACTGGCCGTGTCAGCGCCGCCTGGAGTCTCGGTGGCCGTCGTCCCGGGAGCACCCGCTCCTGCTCCGGCCGCGTTGACACCCGCTCCAGCTCCGGCCGCGTCACTGTTTGCCTCTTCGGTCGCGTCGAGGAACGCCACGATGACGTCAATCATCTGGTCCACCACCGCCAGGTCCGGGTGGCCGGTGACCACGGGAGCGATGATCGCGTCGCACGCGGCGGTCTCGGCATCGGTGCCGTCCAGGTAGCCGTGCTCGCCCGCCAGCGCGGCCAGCCACGCCTCGTGCAGCTCGGAGGCGCCGGGGAGGTTCAGCAGGCGGGCCAGGTCGATGACGGCGTCCACGCGGGTATCGGCCCCGGCCCGGTCCGGCACGAGCCGGGCGCGCAGCAGCAGCTCGCAGGCGAGCTGGAGGGCGTCGTGGTAGCGCTGGGCCTCGGTGCGCTCGTCTTCCGGGCCGGCCTTCTTGCCCAGGGAATCCAGCACGGCCTGCAGCGCCAGGGTGCACTCCGGGGTGAGGTTCCCGTTGACCCGCCCGGCATTATCGATCGTGGTGCCCAGCCGCAGGAACCGGTCATCGAACCCGTCATCGGGGTCGTCCGGATCCGGCTGGAGGGACCGCCATTTTTCGTAGGCGGCGCGGGCGACGACCGCGAGGTCTTCGAGGTTCGCGCCGGCGGAGGCGGTGTCGGCCAGGAGCTTGTCGACGTCGTGGCGCCAGTCCCCGGGCAGCCGGCTGGTCCACTCGGCCAGCTTCGCGGCCCACGACGGCGAGACCTGTCCGCTGGCCACCGCGTCGGCGATGACGGGGTGGTCACGGAACTGGCGCATCTGCCGTACCTGCGCGCCGGCCGCCTGGCCGGTCATCCGGCTCCGGGCCTTCAGCCACGCGGTGGCCGACCCGTGCCCGTCACCGGCAAAGGCCCGCTCCGCCTCGAACCGGGCCAGGACCGCGGCCCGGGCAGCGGCGAGCTTGCCGCCCAGCATCCCTATCGCCTCAAGCGCCCCGCCCAGCTCGGCTGGCGGCAGGGACGCGGCACCGGGGTCACGCAGGTAGCCCAGGCTCGCCCCGGCCATCGCCAGCGCCGCCGCCACGGTGTCCAAGGGGGCGCTCGCCGGCAGGCCGGCGCCTGCTGGGAAATCACTGCCCGCCGGCAGTTCACTGCCGGCCGGCAAACCGGTGCCGGCCGGAAGCCGCGCGGCGCCGGAGTCGCTGGCGGGCTGGTCGCTGGGGATGAGCATTGCCTGAGTCACCTCCCCCGAGGTGCGATGTCAAGCTACGATACATCCAGTATCTCATACGAGGAAACGTTTTACTACCAGTAGCATAGAGATCTTTTTTCGATCATAGCCTGAGCCGACGAGGGGTGGCAGGGCGACCAGGGCGATGGCGGCGCCAAACGCGGTGCCCGCGATCACTTGGGCGATGGTGTGGACCTTGAGCCTTACCCGGGCCAGGGGCCCGGCTATTCAACCGGGCCGAGGTAGGTCCAGCGGCCATCGTGGCGCACGAACCGGCTCGTCTCCGCGAGCACGCCCCGCTGCCCGTCGTGGACGTAGATGGCACGGAACCGCACCGTGCCGGCGGCGTCGAAGGGTCCGCCGTCGTGGGACTCCAGGACGGCGAGGCGGGTCCAGCGCAGCGCCGGGTCGAGGCTGAGGTCCCGGGGGCGGGCAGAGGGGTGCCAGGTGCGCAGGAGGTAGCCGGCGTCGCCGACCGCGAAGGCGCAGTAGCGGGAGCGCATCAGCGACTCGGCGGTCGGCGCCGCAGCGCCGGCGTGGAGCCGCCCGCAGCACGAGTCATAGTCGTCACCCTGGCCGCAGGGACACGCGATTGAATCCACGGGGCCATTGTCGCAAGGTCGCGGGCCACTGGGACGGGGGAGCGGCCTAGTCGGCGGTCGCGGCGAAGGCCGTTAGCGCGAACGCGGTGAGGATGATGGCCACCCGCGCGTAGTGCAGGCGGTCCCAGCGCCGCTGCTGCTCGCGCCAGTCGCTGGGGTGGTCGTTGGCCGTCCACGTGGCGGAGCGGTTGTTGATGGGCACGAGCAAGGCCAACGACATGACCACGCTGACGGCGAGCAGGGCGGCGGCCGCGATGGCGGCCCCGGTCGCCGCATCGCCGCGGGTGGCGGCAGACAGGCCGGCCGTGAGGATCAGCGACGCGAAGTACCAGAACGGCATGACCCGGCCGAGGACTCGCGCGCCGTCGGCGCGCGCCTCGAGCGACGACCCCGCCGGCAGTCGCCGCAGGATCGGGTTGACGAAGACCGCGACGGCGAACTCGACGCCGACCATGGTCCCGACGACGGTCGTCGCGATGACAGCGAGTGCGTTGAGTATGATGACCTCTCCAGTTAGCAATGCTAGATTGTCTAGCAACGCTAACATAGGTCGGAACGGAACGAATGGCAAGCGGAGGAACCATGACCGAGTCAGGTGCCCGCGCACGGCGCGTGGCCGAGCGTAGGCAGCAGATCCTCGACGTGGCCCGGGCAGTGGCCGAGGCGGACGGCTGGGGCGCCGTAACGTCGCGGCGTATGGCCGACGCGATCGGCTACACCCAGCCCGTGCTCTACGCCCACTTCCCCGGCGGTAAGACCGAGATCATGCGCACGGTGGCGCTCGCCGGATTCACCGAGCTGGCGACAGCGACCCGGGCAGCCGCGGGACGCGAGACGGGCGCGCGGGCCGTCGTGGCGGTGGCCGGCGCGTATCTGGACTTCGCGGCGGCGCATCCGGCACTCTACGAGGCGATGTTCCAGCTGCCGATCGACGCGCGCTTCGCCCAAGATGATGCCGAGGCCGAACTGCGCTCCGGCTTCAACGCGCTCGCCACGGTGCTCGGCGAAGGCGGCGACGGAACCGTGACCGAGGTGTTCTGGAGCGCCTTGCACGGCATGAGCCTGCTCGAGCGCGCCGGCCGAATGCGGCCGGAGCACCGCGCTAGCCGGGTCGCCGAGCTCGCGGCCCGCTTCGGGGACCGACCGTAGGTGATGCGATTTCCAGGAGCGGCTCAGTCGGCGAGCGCGGTGTGCAGCCAGGACTCGATCCCGGCGATGTGGACGGTGGCCCACGAGCGGGCCAGGTCGGCGTCGCCGCGCACGATCGCCTCGAAGATGGCCCGGTGCTCGGCCAGCGTGCGCTCCAGCGCCCGCGGCTCGGTCATGCCCCGCCAGACGCGGGCGCGGGCGGTCGGCATCGACATGTTGTCGACCAGCGAGGCCAGCACCGAGTTGCCGGAGCCAATGGCTATCTTCTTGTGGAATTCCAGGTCGGTGGCGACGAAGTCGTCGACGGGGGAGTCGACGGTGACGGCGTCGAGCAGCTTGCCCAGTTCGTCCTTGTCGTCTTCGGCCATGCGCAGCGCCGCCAGGCTGGTGGCGGCCGGCTCGAGGATGCGGCGCACCTCAAGGAACTCCAGGACGCTGTCGTCCCGGTGGAAGTCAACGATGAAGCTCAGCGCCTCCAGCAGCAGGGACGGGGCCAGGCTCGTCGCGTAGGTGCCGTCGCCCTGCCGCACGTCGAGCACGTTGATCAGGCTTAGCGCCTTCACCGCTTCCCGCAGCGAGTTCCGGGACAAACCCAGCTCGGCGGCCAGATCAGCCTCCCTGGGCAGCTTGGAGCCCGGCCGCACCCGGCCGGAGATGATCATTTCCTTGATCTTGTCGATCGCCTCGTCCGTCAGCGCCATGGCCCCGCTCCCCCTCTGGTTTCCTCATCAGTGTGCGTCCGGGCGGCGGTCCCGAGCCGGTAAGCCCGGGACGCCGTCTCGCCGAACACGGCCGCCTGCTCCGCGGCCGACAACCCCGCCACCAGTGACCGGGCCAGCGCCATCACGCCCGCGTAGTCACTGGCGAGCAGGCATACCGGCCAGTCCGAGCCGAACATCACGCGGCCGGCGCCGAAGGCGCCCAGCACGACATCGGCGACCGCCGCGAACGCGGACGGCGGCGTCCCGGCCGGCGCCTCGGTCACCAGGCCGGACAACTTGCAGAGCGTGTTCGGCAGCGCGGCGAGCTCGCGGATGGCCGCCGCCCACCCGCCGAGATCCCCGCTCCCGATACCCGGCTTGCCGACGTGGTCGAGGACCACGGTCAGCCCCGGTACCGCGGCCGCGGCGTAGGTCGCGGCGGGCAGCTGGTGCGGCCGGATGACAAGGTCATAGCACAGGCCCGCGGCCGCGACCGCGCGCAGGCCGCGGATGACGTCCGGGCGGCGCAGCCAGTCCGGATCGGGCTCGGACTGCACCTGGTGCCGGACGCTGACCAGGTAGCTTCCGCCGGGGGCGCCGGCCAGCCGGGCGAGCTCGTCGGCGACGGCGGCGCTGGTGAGGTCGGCCCACCCGACGACCCCGGCCACCAGCGGGTCGGCGGCCGCCAGCGCGAGCAGTTCGGGCGTCTCCGCGGCGACCGTCACGGTCTGCACCACCACGGTGGCGTCGACCCCCGCCGCCCGCGCCGACGGCCGCAGGTCATCCAGCGTGAACGTGCGCCTGATAGGGGCCATCTCCTCGCCGGCGATCCAGTCCTGGTCCCGGACCTTCAGGTCCCACACGTGGTGGTGGGCGTCGATGACCGTCATGGCTGCAGCGCGATCCTCATCCGCGACCTTCCTGGTCGGTGGTAGCAAGGGCATCCCATAGCGCGGCCGGGATGTCAAGCGCGCGCAACCGGATGGCGTCGCTGATCTCGGCGGCGGTCCGCGCGCCGATGAGCACGCTGGTGACCGCGGGATGAGTGAGCGGGAAGCGCGCCGCCGCCGCCCGCAGCGGCACGCCGAACCGGGCGCAGGCCTCCGCCAGCCGCTGCGCGCGGCTGACCAGCGCCGGCGGCGCCGTGTGGTAGTCGTAGGTCGCGCCCGCGACCGGGGCGGCGAGCAGCCCGGAGTTGAACACCCCGCCCGCGAGGACCGACACGCCCCGGTCCAGCGCGGCCGGCAGCAGGGCGTCCGCGGCGGAGGAGTCCAGGAGGGTGTACCGGCCGGCGATCAGCACCACGTCGATGTCGGTCTCGGTGACGAACCTGGTGAGCATCGGGGCCTGGTTCATCCCGGCGCCGATGGCGCCGACGATCTTCTCCGCGCGCATCTTCTCCAGCGCCGGGTAGGCCTCGCGCAGGGCCTGCTCGCCGTGATCGTCGGGGTCGTGGATGAGCACGATGTCGACCCGGTCGAGGCCGAGGCGGTCCAGGCTGGCCTCGATGCCGCGCCGGACGCCGTCGGCGCTGAAGTCGAACCGCCGGACGTGGTCGGCGGGGACCGCGAAGCCCTCGGTGTCGCGGTCGGCGGGATGCTCCGTCCGGCCGCCCGGGATACTCCGTTCCGCTACGTCGGCCGGGTCGAGCAGCCTGCCGACCTTGGTGCAGATCACGTACTGCGCGCGCGGGCGGTGCCGCAGCGCCTCGCCGAGGCGCCGCTCCGACAGCCCGAGCCCGTAGTGCGGCGCGGTGTCGAAGGTCCGGATCCCGCCCTCCCAGGCGGCGTCGATGGCGGCCCGGGCACCCTCGTCGCTCACCTCGGCGTACAGGTTCCCGATGGCCGCGCCACCGAACGACAGCTCGGTGACCAGCACCGGCGAGTTCCCGAGACGTCTTCGCGGCAACGACTCCGGGGCCGGCCGCGATGATCGCCCGCTCATGACCGTGGCCGCAGGCGCAGGCCGGCCATCCCGCCGTCTATCGCCAGCGCGGTGCCGGTGACAGACGCGGCCAACGGGCTGGCCAGGTACGCGATGCCCGCCGCGACCTCCTGCGCGCTCACCAGCCGCCCCATGGGCTGGCGGGCCTCGAGGGCAGCGCGCTCGGCGGCCGGGTCGTCGGCCTGGTCCAGCAGCCGCCCGACCCAGGGGGTATCGGCGGTGCCGGGGTTGACGCAGTTGACCCGGATGCCCTCGTGGACGTGGTCGGCGGCCATGGCGAGCGTCAGCGACAGCACGGCCCCCTTCGTCGCCGAGTACAGCGCCCGCTGGGGCAGGCCGGCGGTCGCCGCGATCGAGCAGGTGTTCACGATCGCGGCGTGCGCGGACGCGCGCAAGTAGGGCAGCGCGGCCCGGGTGACCCGGACCATGCCGACGACGTTGACGTCGAACACGCGGTGCCACTCGTCGTCGGGATTGTCGGCGACCGTGCCGGCCGCGCCGACGCCGGCGTTGTTCACCAGGATGTCGATCCCGCCTAGGGCTTCGGCGGCGGCGGCGATAGCCCGCCGGACCGACGCGTCATCGCAGACGTCGGCGCTCAGCCCGGTGAAATCATCGCCGGGCCGGAGGTCGAGCACCGCGACCTGGGCGCCGCGCTGGGTGAGGAGGCGGGCGGTGGCCTGCCCGATCCCGGAGCCGCCCCCGGTCACCACCGCGGCGAGGCCGCTTAGTTCTGCCATCTCTGCCTTCCCCCTGTCATCGAGTTCCTCGCCCTGCCGCCTGCCCGGCGGGCGGCTACCTTTCCTCCGCGGTGGACTCCCCGCCGACGATGCGGGCGAGGAACAGCGCGAACAAGATCACCGTGCCGTCGATGGCCTCGATCCAGTAGTTCGACACCTGCGCGAGGTCGAGGATGTCCTGGACGATGCCGAGCAGGATCACGCCGGACGCGGCGCCAATCATGTTCCCACGGCCGCCCTTCAGGCTCACGCCGCCGATCACCGCGGCGGCGAAGACCGAGAAGATGATGCCCTCCTGGTAGCCCTGCTGGCCGGTCACCGCGGAGACCCGCCCCGACTCCATGAGGCCGCCGACGGCGGCCAGGACGCTGCCGGCCACGTAGGCGCCGATCTTGATCCGCTCGACCTTGATGCCGGCCGCCCGCGCGGCCGCGGGGTTGCCGCCGACCGCGTAGATGGCGCGGCCGGCGCGGTGATAGCGCAGGAACAGCCCGACGAGGACGAAGATGACCACCGCGACGATGAGGGAGACCGGCACCTGGCTGATGGACGCGGCGCCCAGGTAGCTGAACGGCTCCGGCAAGTTGAACAGGGACTGCGCCTTGACGATGCCGTTCTGCAGCCCGGCCAGCACGATCGTCATGCCGAGCGTCACGATGAACCCGTTCAGCCTCCCCTTGACGATCAGCAGGCCGTTGACCAGGCCGACCACCGCCCCAACGGCGAGCAGCACGACAATCCCGAGGTAGGGGCTGAGGTTCGCGCCGTTGCCGTAGGCGGAGACCGGCACGATCAGCCAGGCGGCGACCATCGGGGCCAGGCCGAACGTCGACTCCAGCGACAAGTCCATGCCGCCGATCAGCAAGATCAGGCTCTCGCCGACCACGACCACGCCGAGCGCGGAGCTTTGCTGGCCAATGCCGGCGAAGTTGGAGACGGTCAGGAACGCCGGGCTGACCACCGTCCCGACGACGATCAGCAGCACTAGGACCGGCAGCAGCGCAACCTCGCGGAGCACGCCGACGTTGAGGGACCGGAGCCAGGCCCCGGGTTTCCCCGCGCCCGCCGGCGTATCCGGCCCCGCGCCGCCGGGGCGGACAGCGGTGCGGACCGGGCCGTCCGGGGTGTGGTTGGAGATCATTCGGCTGCCTCCTCGGCCCCGTTATGTTCGGTACTGCCATAGACCGCGCTGATGGTCGTGCCGGTCAGGCCCTCGGTCGCGACGATCAGCTCGTCGCGGTCGAAGGGCGGCCGGGAGAATTCGGTGAAGACCTCGCCGCGGACCAGCACGATGACCCGGTCGCAGATCTCCAGGTCTGATAGCTCGTCGCTGCACAGCAGCACGCCGGCCCGGCCGGAGGCGGCCGCGTCGGCGAGCGAGCCGAGCAGCAGTTCCTTCGACGCGACGTCAACGCCGCGGGTGGGGGTGATCGCGACGATCAGCGCCGGGCGGTGCACTAGCGTCCGCGCGACGGTGACCTTCTGCTGGTTGCCGCCGGACAACTCGCCGGCCGGCTGGCCGGGCCCCGACGACACCAGCGACAGCCGGGAGGTCACCGGCGCGGCGGCGGCCGTCCGGCGGCCCGGCCGCAGCACGCCGAACCGGTCCGACAGCTGGCCGGTGATGGCCATCGTGGCGTTCTCGGCCACGCCCAGGTGGGCGACGAATCCCTCGGCGCGGCGGTCCTCAGGCACATACCCGATCCCCGCGCGCTGGGCCACGTCCCGGCGGCCCGGCGGGACCGGCCGCCCGTGCAGCCGGACCTGGCCGGCGGCATAGCCCTCGGCGCCGGCGATGGCGCGCCCGAGGGTGGCCACGCCGGCACTCAGCAGGCCGGTGACCCCGACGACCTCGCCCGCGTGCACCCGCAGCGACACGCCGGACAGGCGGCCCCTGGCCGCGTCCGAGGCGAGGCCGTCGACGGCCAGCAGAACCTCCCCGCGGGGGGCGCTGTCGTCCCGGGCCGGCGCCCCCGCGGCCGGCCCGGATCCGGCGGGAGCCGGGGGCGGCGCGTGCGCGGCGGTGGTCTGCTCGACATCGCCGACCATCACCGCCACGAGGTCGTCCCTGCTCAGGCTGGCGGTCGGCGCGGTCGCGACCACCTCGCCGTCGCGCAGCACGACGACGTCCTGGCAGATCTCGAAGACCTCCTCCAAGTGGTGGGAGATGTACAGGACCGCCACGCCGCTGTCGGTGAGCTGGCGCACCCGCTCGAACAGCCGCTGGGCGGCCTGGCGCTCCAGGGCGGCGGTCGGCTCGTCGAGGATCACGCACCGGGCCCCGCGGGCCAGCGCCCGGACGATCTCAACGACCTGGCGCTGCTCGACGGACAGGTCACGGCACGGCGTCTGCGGGGCGATGGCCAGCCCCCACTCACGCATGACCTCACGCGTCCGGCGGCGCATGCGGGGCCAGCTCAGCAGGCGGGGCGTATTGCCGAGGAAGACGTTCTCGGCAACGGAGAGGTCGGGCACGATCATCGAGTGCTGGAAGACCGTGGCGATCCACTCACGCCAGCCCTCGATGTCGCCAACGCGGGGCGCGGGCTGGCCATCGAACCGCACCGTGCCGGCGTCCGGCTCGGCCAGGCCCGACAGGATCGAGACGAGCGTCGACTTCCCGGCCCCGTTCCGGCCGACCAGGCCCAGGCACTGCCCGGACCGCAGGGAAAGGTCAACCCCGCGCAGGGCGCGGGTGGTGCCGAACCGCTTCTCGACGCCGGCCACCTCAACGAGCGCGGGGCCGCTGGAGGATGTCAAGGCATGTCCCTTTCGGGGGGAACGACTGGCCGGCGCGCTCGGCGCCGGCCACCGGATGGCTGTGCGGCTAAGGGACTGTGCGGCTAAGGGGCTGTGCGGCCAAGGGCATGGGCTACGAGGAGGTGCAGACGCCGCCGTGGGCGCTTCCGTACACGTTCCCCCACAACGTCTGGTCTGTCACCGGGGTGGTCGTGATCGTCGCGGGCAGGCCGGAGACCGGGGTAGCGAGGGTGAGCGAGGTCTGGGCCTTGGTCACGAACGGCGCGACGACAGGGTCGGCCAGGTTCGTGTCGCCCTGGTAGGTGACGTTCTGCAGGGTCGGCGCCCCGCCGCCCGGCTCGCCGGGGGCGTGCCTGACGCCCTTGGCGGCGTCGAGCGCGTACGTGAGCGCGTACTTCGCGTAGAGGTCGGCGGGCTGGGACTGCGACGCGGCGACCGACCCGTTGGCGATGTCGCACATCTCGAAGGGAACGCCGTCATCGCTGATCAGCATGACCGGGTTGGCCGAACCGGGGCCCAGGCCCTTGCCCTTCAGCAGTGGGATGATGCCGGTGTCGGGACTGGACCACTGGGAGTAGATGGCCTTGAGCTGCGAGCCGTAGGCGTTGATAGCGTTCTGCGCGTCGGTGACGGCGGTGGCGTCCGTCCAGTTGGTCGGCTCCTTGAGGACCTTCACGCTGGGGGCGTTGGCCGCCATGCAGGAATCGAAGGCGTTGGTGCGGTCCGCGCCGTTGGAAGAGGTGAGGTCGCCTTCCAGGTCGAGCACGTAGCCGGACTTGACCGTGGCGGAGATGAGGGCGCAGGCATTCTGGCCGTACAGCGTGTTGGAGGCGCGGACGACCATGTAGACCTTGCCGACGCCGACAATCGTGTCGACCGACACCAGCTGCACGTTGTGGGCGGTGGCGTAGCTGATCGCCGGGCCGAGGCTGGTGGCCGTCTCCGGGTTCACCACGATGGCCTTGGCGCCCTCGTTCACCAGCTGCTCGATCTGCTGGTTCTGCAGGCTGGCGCTGGCCTGGGCCAGCAGCGGGCCGATCAGCTTGATGTGCAGCTGCTGGGCGTACTGCTGCTCGTAGTTGATGTAGGCGGCCCAGAAGGCGGTGTTGTTGTAGGTCAGGGCCACGCCGATGGGGATATCGCCCGACGTGGCCGAGGCGCCGGCGCCGCCGCTGCCGGCGGTGCTTCCTGAGCTGCCGCCAGCGGCGGCGCCGGAGCTGCCGCCGGAGCTGCAGGCGGCGACGAGCAGGCCAGCGGCGGCCAGGGCGGCCGTCCCGGCCAGGCGTCTGATCAGTCTCATGTTTCTCCTCTGTGAGTTATGAGTCGGAAATTGCTGGTTGATGCTCACTGGGTGGTGATGGCCGCGAGGTCCCGCCAGACCGCGCCCTGCGGGAACTCGTAGGCGCGCAGCGACTCGGGCCGCAGCGCGGCGGAGAAGCCGGGCTTCGTGGGCGCTAGGTACCGGCCCCCGACGACGCGCACCGGGTCGGTGAAGTGCTCGTGCAGGTGATCGACGTACTCAAGGGGGCGGTCGTGGCTGGAGCCGGCGACCGCGACGAAGTCGAACATCGCGAGGTGCTGGACCATCTCGCACAGCCCGACGCCGCCGGCGTGCGGACAGACCAGGACGCCGTACTTGGCGGCCAGCAGCAAGATCGCCACGTTCTCGTTGACCCCGGCGACCCGGCACGCGTCGATGGTCAGCACGTCGGCCGCGCCCGCCTGGAGGAGCTGCTTGAAGATCACCCGGTTGGCGACGTGCTCGCCCACCGCGACCTTGACCGGCGCGATCGCGCCGCGGATGGCGGCCAGGCCGAGGATCTCATCCGGGCTGGTCGGCTCCTCGACCCAGTACGGGTCCCACGGCGCGAGCGCCGCGATCGCGGCCTGGGCCTCGGCGACGCCCCAGCGCTGGTTGGCGTCCACCGCGATCCGGATGCCGGGTCCCACCGCGTCCCTGGCCAGGGCCAGGCGGCGGGCGTCGTCGCCCGGGTTGGCGCCCACCTTCAGCTTGATCTGGGTGAACCCGTCGTCGACGGCCTCCCGGGAAAGCGCGACGAGCTTCTCGTCGGAGTACCCGAGCCAGCCCGGCGTCGTGGTGTACGCGGGGTGACCATCGCGCAGGAGCTCGGCGATCCGCTCCTCGCGCCCGGCCCGGGCCGCGCGCAGGATGTCCAGGGCCTGGGCGGGGGTCAGCGCGTCCTGCAGGTACCGGAAGTCGACGAGCGCCACGATCTGCTCCGGCGTCATGTCGGCCAGCAGCCGCCACAGCGGCTTGCCGGCCACCTTGGCGGCCAGGTCCCACGCGGCGTTGACGACGGCGCCGATGGCCATGTGCATGACGCCCTTCTCCGGGCCTAGCCAGCGGAGCTGGCTATCGCCGATCAGGCCGGCGCTGAATGCGCCGAGGTCGGCGATGATGTCCTCGACGTACCGGCCGACGACGTGCTGGCGCAGCGCCCCTACCGCGGCGACCATCACCTCGTTGCCGCGCCCGATGGTGAAGCACAGCGCGTGCCCCTCCAGCCCGCCGGCGTCCGTGCGCAAGACCGCGTAGGCCGCCGAGTAATCGGGGTCGGTGTTCATCGCGTCCGACCCGTCAAGTTCCAGCGAGGTCGGGAACCGCACGTCGTGGCAGTCGAGCGCGACGATCCGCGCGCCAGCCGGGCCGGCCGGGACGCCCGGGGCAACCGGGATCGTCGCGGGTTCTTCTGGCTGAACGTGCGTCACTGGCGCTCCTCGTCCTGACGAACATCCGTGTCCCGGCGAACATCCGTGTCAGCGAACATCCGTGTCCTGGCAACATCTGTTATGAAAACATCGGATCTATTGATCGGATGTTTACACCTTCTGGACGGTTCCGCAAGACCCTTTCCGCAGTCGTTGCGGTTCGTTAGTGATAGAGATATCGGTTCTCTGTGCCGGATGATGGGTAAGCCGCCCGGCCAAGGGGGCACGGCGGGTGCCTTGTGGCCCCGGCCAGCTACGACGGCCAGCCGGATCACGAGATTCATCGGATCACCCGGCGGCGGCTGTTAATCCGCGGTGGGGACGGGAGATGGTTAACTGGACCGAAACGCGGGAGTTGCGGCCTGATCACCGGGGGGCTTAACGGGATGCGGGGTCACTCGGGCGGGCAAGGCGAAGCGGGCGCGCCCCGGGCAGCAGGCCCGCGGCCTGGTACCGCGACCGCTCGGCGGGAGCGCTGGGCTCGGCTGGGCCGTCACCTGTGGCAGCCGGGGCTTAGTAGTGGATCGGGCCGCGGGCGCCGCCGCCGGCCGCGATCGCGTCGCCGGTGATGGCGACGCTGCGTGGCGAGCACAAGAACGCCACCACGTCGGCCACCTCGGCGGCGTCGACGAGGCGGCCAATCGTCACGCCGGAGGCCATCGCCGCGCGGGCCTCGTCCTCGCTGATGCCGCGGGCCGTCGCGACGCCGCGCACCATCGCCGGGGTGCGCTCGGTGACGGTGAGTCCCGGGTGCACCACGGTGACGTTGATCCCGTGCGGGCCGAGCTCGTCAGCCAGGTTCTTCGTGGCAGCCGCCACGGCGACGTTGCGGATGGAGCCGATCGCGGACCCGCTTTGCCGGGCGGCCAGGCCGCTGATGTTCACGATGCGGCCCCAGCCCGCGGCGATCATGTGCGGCGCGACCGCCCGGGCACAGCGCAGGTAGCCTAGGACCTTCGTCTCGACCTCGGCGCGCAAGTCGTCGTCGCGCAGGCCGGCCAGGTCCCGGCGGATCGTGGGGTCGGCCGGCTGGGCGGCCGCGTTGACCAGGATGTCGACGCCGCCGAGCTCGCCGGCCACCCGGGCGACCATGGCGTCGACCGACTCACTCGACGTGGTGTCGGCGGGGACGGCGAGCACCCGGGCGCCCGTTCCCCTCGCCAGCCCTGCCGCCGCCTCCTCCAGCGCCGCCGCGCCGCGGGCGACGAGGGCGACATCCGTGCCCTCGGCGGCCAGCGCGGTCGCCACCGCTAGCCCGATTCCGCGGCTCGCCCCGGTGATGATCGCGCGCTTGCCATCCAGTCGCAGGTCCATGATCGCAATCTACTGGCAGAGATCCGGGCGCGGCTGGACATGACCGGGGACTCGGTGGGTAGTCCCCGTGCGTTGACCGAGTTACGGGAGGGAGGCCAGACGATGATAGGGGACACAGGACACAACCCGATACTTGCGGAAGCCGAGCGTGAGCTGGAGGCGGCGATCCACGACGCGCGGGTGGCATTCGACTGCATCGGCCTGGGCGAGATCGACCGTGCGCACACCAGCGCGGTGACGGCCCGGGTGGCGATCGACGCCGCCGTGATCGCCATCCAGGGCGCGCTGACCGGAGGAGTCACCCGCTCGGCGGCCGGGGGGATGGACACCGGTCCGGAGACGGAAGGCTGGACTCGGTTAGCCCGGGGTACGTTCCGTGCATGGCTTTCCTCTATCCTTTGGAGCGGGTGAGTCGGCCGGGCGGTCGCGCCAGGCCTTACCGGGCCTGGTGAGGAAGGTCCGGGCTCCACAGGGCAGGGTGGTCGGTAACGCCGACCCGGGGTGACCCGCGGGATAGTGCCACAGAAAGCAGACCGCCCCCCGTCCCGTCAGGGACGGCGGGGTAAGGGTGAAACGGTGGTGTAAGAGACCACCAGCGCCGCAGGTGACTGCGGCGGCTCGGTAAACCCCACCCGGAGCAAGGTCAAACGCGAGCGTTTGAGGGCGGCCCGCCCGATGCTCGCGGGTAGACCGCATGAGGTTGCCGGCAACGGCAGCCCTAGATAGATGACCGTCGCCCCGCGCGAGCGGGGGCACAGAACCCGGCCTACAGGCCGGCTCACCCTCTTGCTTTAGCCCTGACCTGCGGCTGGCCGGTTGCTAGGCGGCGGTGGGGGCACTTTCGGGGCACATGCCCTCGGCGGGGGATCGTTGGGTTGGGCCTTCGCGCGTTCGGCGGCGAGCGCGCTGTTGACGCGCTGCCGAGCGCGTTGCGGGCGCGGGCGCTAGCCCTGGGGACCAGGTGACCGTTGAGGTCCCCACTGCTGCACCATGGTGGGCCGGATCCCAGCCAGCCCGTATTTTCCGAAGCTAGGGATGATGCGGTTGCGCAGGTGCAGCTCGTAGGTGCATGCTGACCCGCCCGAACGGCGTCCCCCGCAGCACGTGCGCATCGTGCACTTGACGGCGCCAGCGCGGCATGGGGCACCGGTGTCATCTGGGATGAACGGTACCAGACGGCCGTCGGGCGGGCTGACTACCACGGGCCGCCCGATCCGTCGGGAATGGTCGAGATTGGTTATGCGGTCGACCCGGCGTACCGGCGGCGCGGCTACGCCAGGGCCGCCCTGGAGGCCCTGCTGCAGCGCGCCGCCCGCGAGCCCCGCGTGCGCACGGTGCGGGTGACCATCAGTCCTGGCAATGTGGCCGTGCTGTTCCAGCGTCATGTCGGGTCAGAGCGCCGGGCGATCGGCGCGTCGGCGATCCGCGCCATCCTCACCAGGGCGCTCGCCCATACCAGCTTGACCGACCCGGCCGGCGGCCCACTTCACTCCTCATGACTTCAGGAGGCTTCTCTCTGCTTAGTTACCGTGTTGCGATTAGCTCCGGAGCACTGGGGGAGCTGTGGTTTCCGGCTGCGGCGGGCTGTGTCGTGTTTCTATCGTTCCGGTTCGTGATCATGAGCTTCTTCTCGTCCCGGGGCTGGGAGTCC
>JAICYD010000097.1 GCA_025934375.1 Streptosporangiaceae bacterium
CAAGCACCCGCCCGGCAAGCCCACCACCAGCAAGAACATCACCAACATCACCAGCAGGGCCATCCCCGCCGACCACGAGCGCGTGACACGCCGCCCGAGATCCGTGACAAACGCCGGAGGACCTTAACTCCCCGGCATTGGCCCTAGGCCCCGGCAGGAGCAGCGCGCGGATCGCGCGGGCGGCCGGGGACAGCGGGGCGGCGCGGCGCAGCAGGTAGGCCTGGCGTACCTGCCGGGGGCGCAGCGAGGCGATCACGATACCGTGCGGGAGGCCGAGCTCGGCCACCGGGCGCGGGAGGATGGCGACCCCGGCCCCCGCCATCGCCAGGTACAGGGCCGAGCCGCGCGGGGTGACCTCAACGGCCGGGCTCACCTGCGTGCCCAGGCCGGCCGCGGCGCGGCTGAGGGAGTCCCTGATCGCCGTCCCTGGTGGCCCGGTCACCAGGTCCATCGTCATCAGCGCGGCCATGGGCAGCGCGCCGCCGGGCGGGGCCGGGCTGCCGGGCGGCAGCACCGCGACTAGCTCCTGTTCCACGATCAGCTCGCCGGCGACGTCCCGGTCGGCCTGCTCGACCTCGTCGGTCAGCCCCAGCTCCGCCTCCCCCGCGCGGACCGCGTCCCTGACATCCTCCGGCGCCTCCGCCTGCACGACGCGGACGCGCACCCCGGGGTGCTCGCGGCGGTATCGCCCGATGACCGGCGCGAGGGGGTCCAGCAGCAGGCCGGGCAGGCTGATCATGTCCAGCCGCCCGGCGATCAGGCCGGTGACGGCGTCGACCCGGGCGCGGGCGGTGTCGAGCTCGCGCATGATCACCCGGGCCGACCCCGCGAGCTCGGCGCCGGCGTCGGTCAGCTTCACGCCGCGCGGCAGCCGGTGGAACAGCATGGCGCCGACGTCCTTTTCCAGCGCCTTGATCGCGGCCGACAGCGCGGGCTGGGAGATCCGCAGGGCCAGGCCGGCGGCGGTGAACCCGCCGTGGTCAATCACGGCCAGGAAGTACTCAAGCTGCCGCCGCTCCATCCGCGTTCCGTTCCTGCCATAAGAAAAATGGATCGGATCCTAGCATATTCGGTATTTGCCATATGGGAAGGTAACCGAAATGCTCCCTGGTATGCGACCCCCCGCCTGATGGCGTCGCAGATCAGGAGGACAATCATGTGCGATTCGCTGGAAGCGGCGACGACGTCGTGCTGCGTGCCCGGCCTTGCCCCGGCGGCCACCGCCACTCCCGCCGGGCCGCGCGGGATCTCCCGCCGCGCCGCCCTGGGCGCCTCGGCCTCAGTCCTGACGGCGGCCAGCCTGCTGGCCGGCGAGGGCACCGCGCAGGCCGCCCCGGCCACGGGCTCCAGCGGGCTGACGGTGACATTGCTGGGCACTAACGGCGGGCCACCGCCGCTCAGTGCCCGGTTCGGGATCAGCAGCGCGCTGACGGTCAACGGCAAGACCTACGTGATCGACTGCGGCCGCGGCTCGATCAGCCAGTTCGTGCGGGCGGGCCTGACGCTGCCGACGCTCGCGGGGATCTTCCTGACCCACCTGCACTCCGACCACACTGTCGACTACTTCTCCTATCCCCTGCTGTCGGCCACGACGGGCGCGTTCACCTCCACCGAGGTCTACGGGCCGGGCCCCGCCGGGGAGCAATCGCTGGTGCCCACCGCCCCTGGCCCGGTGCCCGGCATCGCCGGGCTGACCCTGCTGGCCAACCAGGCCTTCGCCGCCAGCACCACGTTCTTCAAGGCCGAGAACGTCGGCAAGGACCCGGTCAGCCTGGTCAACGTGCACGAGGTGATGCCGCCGGCCGGCGCCGGGGCCTCGCTCGCGACCCCGGCGCCGGTGATGACCCCGTTCACCGTGCTGGAGAACAGCGACGTCAAGGTGACCGCGGTCCTGGTCCCGCACGGGGCGGTGTTCCCGGCCTACTCCTACCGGTTCGACACCGACCACGGCAGCGTCGTCTTCTCCGGCGACACCGCTCCCAACCCGAACATCATCACGCTCGCCCACCACGCGGACCTGCTGGTGCACGAGGCGGTGGACCTGGCGGTGTACGAGGGGCTGGGCCTGCCGCCCGCCCTGCTGGCCCACCTGCGGGCCGTGCACACCGACGTCACCGTCTTGGGGCAGATCGCGCAGAGCGCCGGGGTGCGCGCCCTGGTCGCCACCCACCTCGGCCCCGGCGACCCGTCCCAGCTGTCCGACGACGGATGGCGCCAGGCGCTGCGCGACAGCGCCCGCGAGGCCCGCTTCCACGGGCCGATGATCCTCGGCGAGGACCTCATGAAGATCCCGGTGCGCAGGGGCAGGCGGTAAGTGGGCAGAGCTCGAGGTCGCGCCGCGCGTGTAGCGTCGGCGGCGGCAGGATCTGCGGGCTAGCCGGCGGGGAGTTCGCAGGCGGCCTTGGCGAGGAAGTCGGCCGACTCAGCCGGGGGCAGCGCGGCGGCGCGGAGGCGGCCGTAGAGCTTCTCGTACGGGGCGACCTGGGCCGCGTCGGTGAGGATCACGTCTGAGGTCACGGTGTCCCTGACCATCCCCAGACATATGCTGCTTTCATGGGCATCTCTGGGCGGAACGCCGCAGGTCAGAAGGTCGCGCGCTACGGCGGAGACGTTCGCATCTCGGAAGACGAGTGGATCAAGGACGAGAAGACAGGCGAAATGCGCTTGTCTGAAAGTCTGAAAAGGGTATCACCAGGCAGAAAGAAGACATCAGCAGGAAGGCCGGACAGCTGGGGGTCGAGCTATCTGAATGGTATCCGGAGAACGACACGACAGCTTTCAGGAAGCGGCGCGTTCGGCTCCCAGACGGGCGCAGTGTCTGGCGCGTTTACTGCCCTGAGTTCCGGCGCATGCTCCGTGACTACGAGGACGGGAAGATAGACGGCATCATCTTCTACGATATCGATCGCCTGGCACGCCAGCCACGGGACCTGGAAGACCTGATTGACTTGGTCGAGCATTACAAGCGTCCCGTTGAGACGGTCACCGGGAATATCGACCTGCGCACGTCTAACGGCCGGGCTATGGCGCGCGTTCTCGTGGCCATGGCGAATAAGTCCAGCGAGGATACCGGACGGCGCGTTGCGCGTGCACGGCTCCAGCAAGCGCAAGAAGGCAAAGGCGGACGTTATAAGGGGCCTTACCGGCGCTTCGGATGGACAACCGAGGGCAGCATTATCGAGCCAGAGAAAGCCCTTATCCAGGAAGCTAGGCGGCGGTTCATGGCCGGCGAGACATGGTATGGCCTCGTCAAGCTGTTCAACGCTTCTGGGATACCACCGATCTCTGCCCGCGCCTGGTCCAATAGCGTTATTCAGCAGATTATCCTCTCTCCCGTGGTGGCCGGAATCGCGGTGTATAACGGCACGCTGCGCGAGGCTAACCAGCAAGGTACGAAAAGCAACTTCCGCGTCAACCCTGAAGGGATAGCGCTAAGGGACGCGGCCGGCCAGTACCTGAAGGGAGACTGGGAGCCAATCCTTACCGTGGACGAGTGGAAAACGCTCGTTGACGAGCAGATGGCGCGCAAGAAGGGGTACACTTTCAGCGCGAGGGGAACGCGTAAGCACCTGCTAACCGGCTTGCTGCGATGCGGAAGCATCCGGGAGGACGGAACCATGTGCAATCGTTCAATGGTGGGAATCCCGCAAAAGGAGAAGTCCGGCAGGATCGTCAACGTGTACCGCTGCCAGGGTAAGCAGCAAGGAGGATGCGGCGGCCCCCCAGCGCAACATGGCCAAGCTGGACAGCCTTATTGAAGACCTCCTGTTCGCGCACATCACGCAGAACGCGCCGACCGCCGCCCCCAGAGCCACGCAGAGCGTTCGAAGGGGCCGAACCCTCAGTCGGTTATGGAGTCGGCATCTTCAACGCGCCTGCGGACGTTCCACCCCCATCGCATACACCCGTTGGCGGCCAAGCGCAGAAGCCCAGATGGGCGATCGTGCGCATCGGGCGTGGAGCTAAGCCCCACTTCGCAGCAATTCACGTGCCTCAACAACGGCCGGCACATTATCAGCGCCGACGGGGATCATATCTAGCGCGGCAGAGGCTCTTCGCATTGTGGCACTCCGGCGATAACCGGCCGGGAGCGCCTGAATTGCGCGGACGACATGCCGTGCGCCCTCGGACGGGTCCCCGGCTCGAATCATGCAGATTGCTCGATTAACTTCGAATGAGCTGACTGCTATCCACTGACCAGCCGGCACCATGGAAATGCCGGCATCAAGAGCCTTGGCGGAATCCGATGCACGGCCGGCATATGCATGGACGTGGCCTTCGATAAAATGTAGCTGCTGCTCGCTGAACCCCCATGCCGAATGGGCGGAATTGGTCGCCTCCGGCATGCGGGTATATGAGTCACCCAGATCCTGGGCAGCGCTGGCGCTTGCGCTATGATCTCCCAGTAGGGCCAGTGCCATCGCGCGAGTGCCGTGAGCCGATACGGTGCCCGCGCACGGAATCTTACCGGAGATGCTTATAGCGTCATCGGCAAGCGCCAAGGCGGTCGAGGGTGACGACAGCGTCTCCAGCAGAGCAAAAGATGCCCGGTCGGCATGCAACTCGGCTTGCGCGGGGCGGTCGCCCGATTGATCGATTAGCCGCATCGCGGTGCGCCAGTAGCGGCGCGCGTTCCGTTCGTTCCCGGCGTTGAAGAAATTAGCTGCGGCAAGCGCGCTCAGGTATCCGCAAACGCGCGCCATCGGCGCGCGAAGGGCAGCCGGAGAGCCTTTCAGGCGTACTAGTGCCTCGTCAAGGTCGCTCAGCAGTTCCGGGAGCAAGAGCGCCGGAGGGAGCATCCCGCTCTCCATGGAGTACTGAGCGGTGACGCGCTCCCATTCTTCTACGTCCGAATTAGCGGTGGGGGCGTTAAGCGCGCTATCCATTTCGCGCCGTAGCGCGTTAGCATCCACGCCGCCGGCAAGTGGCGCGGCTAGCGCCATGCCACCCATTAGCTTAAGTAGTTCCCTGCGTTCCACGTCGTTCACTTCCAAGCTATCAGCGCACGCCTCGCCACCAGCAGGAGAACTGCACCCGCTAATGACAGCCAGACTTGGGCTGATTTCTATCTGTTCCGCCGGAACCGCGAACTGCCGGATTTCCTGCCATGCGGCCGCAGGGGGCTGCACGTGATTCCGGTTCCTGGAATACGAATCGACAACCAGGAGGTCTGCTTTAGGAAAATGCCGCCGGTCAGCCAGATCGATAAGATCGCTAACCTGGCAATCATAAATGCTGGCGAGCACCGCGAGAAGATAAGGACTCGGCTTGCGGCCCGTCGGGCCTTCCCCGTATCCAGGCCAGTTCTCATGCTCGCACAAGTGAGCTGCGGTCATTCCGGAAAGCCCGGCTGGGTCCAGCCCGATATCACCGCGATGGACGTTGATCTTATCGGCAGTCTCTTGCAGGCTCCATCCGTAGGCATCACGCCATGCCGCGCGCGGACGCAACCGGTAAAGACGAGAAAACTCGGCGGCTATCTGCCGGTAATCAAGGCCCTCGGCGCGCATCTGCTCACGAAGCTTGCGCTTCTCGCCACGCAAGCTAGTTTTAGCATATGGCATTCCTGTCGCCTTCCCCGTTCCGCTGCCGTTCTCGGGATTAGCGAACGCCGATGATGCCGCACCAGCGTCCGCCCTCAGGTTTTCTACCGTAGCGCCCCTACCATCGAATTCGGTAAAAACGCTAGCGAGCTTATCCGGCGGCACGCAAAGCGCCTTTGCCAACCTCGGCCATTGCCACGGCTGGGGCTCAGTTTCGCCCCTTTCCCAGCGAACAATCGTCGTGCGGTCGACTCCGAGCGCTTCCGCTAGCCCTTCCTGGGTAAAACCAGCAGACTTCCGCATTACCGCGAAGCGAGATCGCCTAGCGCCCGACTGCTTGCCGATGGCGGAACGATGACCGGACATAGCACGCCCCCCTTCACGATCGCGAAAGCGCCATGCAGCCCAGACTATGCCATCAGCGCAATTACACGCGCACCGTTAGCCAAGGTCGGGCACAGTCGATGACGACCGCGCGAGTGCTTGTGCAAAGCGTGCACCTGCGGCCACCACGTGCAGACACGCGCGCAGAAGCGTGCACGTGCACAACTTGCACTATTGGTAACGCTCTGTGATTGTCTCTGTCTTTGTCTCAGACGCGGAGTGGCCCTACGCGTGCAGACGCGCGCGCGCACGCGCGAAGATGAGACAACTCTCCGTAACCGCGAGACAGTCCGTGCACGGTTCGTGCACGGACCCGCGAACGCGGCCTACGCGCGTAGGCGCACGCGCGCACGCGCGAGGCATGCACCACATCTCCGCAGGTCAGGGCATGCCTGACTACCACACTTTCAGAGATCACTTGCTCGATGGCGACGACCTGAGGGTCGCCCAGGTCGGGGTAGCCGTAGATCGAGAACGTTCCGCGCGGCACCGCGAACCCTTTGATTCGCGCCCGGGTCGGTAGCACCCGCAACGTCACATTGCGCGGGCCGCCGTTGATCACGTCTACCAGGTGCCGGAGTTGCTGCTGCATCACGGCGGGCGGAGCCGTGAGCCGGTAGATCGCGGTCTCGTCCACGATCGCCTCAAATGACGGACCGCCGGGACGGCGCAGGTTGCGCTGGCGGCCCGAGCGACCGGCCAGAATGCCTTCGATCGTCTCTGGCACTGGTTCCAGAGCCTCAGTCGCCGCCGCGGGCCCGAACGAACTCGGGTATCTGCACCAACCCGGGTATGAAAGTCAGCTCATAGGCGCGAATGGTTACCGCGCCGGCTTCCAGGTTGGCGTAAACCGCCTGCCGGTCGCCGATGTGCTTCACGGTGTCCCACCAGCCCTACTGGCTGGCCTCGCTGACGATCGTGGCGATCGTGGCCCACCGTTCGCCTTCGACGCCCAGCGCCTCCAGGATGTCGAGCACACTGCCTTGATCGGCGCTCTGCCCGCTCTCCAGCCGGGAAATGTCCATCCGCGATTTTCCGATGAGCCGCGCGACCCGGTCCTGGTTCATGTTGTGCTCGGCCCGCAATGCCCGCAGCTCTGTGCCAAGCCGCAGCCGCCGGACGTACGGACTGATCATCGCGAGCCTCCCGTTGACTGACGGTGCGCCCACCAGTAAATCCCAAAGGTGCCCGCGCAAGCAAATGCGCTAAGTTGCCATTTCGCGTTATTGAATGATCAGCGGAATGCACGGGTCTTAGCCGTGGCGATAAAGGCCAGCCAGGCCGCCGCCGGGAACTCCAGCACCTGGCCGCGCTCCTGCTCTTTGGTGTCGCGAACGCCAACGAGGCGCCCGCTCGCCGCGACCTGCACGCAGTTGCCGTGCGCGTCGCTGTAGCTGGCCGTGCGCCAGCCAACCTGCACGCAGTTACCGTTGCCAGCGATGGTCGCGGCACCGAGCGTCCGGCGAGCGCGGGCCGCGTTGCAAGACCGGTTCCCGAGCATCGCCGATTCTCGTGCAGGGCCTGATCCCGGGCAAGGGTGCCTACGGTGCAGCGGCCAGGCTCGTTACGGGGAAAATCTTGGTCAGGCCTGATGTCGCTGCAAAGCAGATTTGGCAGCCCCGGATTAACGGATAGCGACGATTTATCGTTAGCAAATTTGGCGGGGAAATTCGGCGATGCGGGTTGCTTGGGAGGCGGCGACCGGGCTGGACGGGCAGCCCCGCTACGACGAGCAGGGCCGGCTGCCGGTGCTGTGGCTGCGGTTGCTGTCCGATGGCGCCGCGCTGCGGATCGAGGTGTGGGACACCCTGCCCGGCACCCTCGGCGGCCCGGTGCCGCGCACCGCCGGCCCCTACGACGAGTCGGGGCGCGGCCTGACAATGATCGCCGCGCTCAGCCGCGACTGGGGCTGCGACCAGCTCCCCGGCCACGACGCCAAGCGAGTCTGGGCTCCTGCTCCCAGGCGCCTGACCTGAACGCCTGACCAAGAGGAGAAGATCATGCCAGCCGAAGGAATGCTCCCGTTCGAGCGAGTCCACCTGGAGCGACTGCTGCTCGCCGCCGACGTGATCCTGGAACTATCCGGCGAAGGCCCGCTCAACGACGTGCTAGAAGCCGAGCTCCGCGAGTTCCGCGAACGCGTCCAGCTCGCCCTGCTTCGCTAACGCGCCAGCCCACAAAGCGGCTGAATTTCACGCCTTGTCGGGACTTACGTCCCTGTTGGCGCGGCGCTTGCGCCGCCATGCCCAGACGCGACGCCCGGCCTCGATGAGCAAGCTGATCGCCAGCGTGCCGCCGAACGCCACCGCCAGCCCCAGCAGCGGCTGGTCCTCGAACGCCCGGCCGCCCAGCCGCCCGATGAAGAACGCGTACAGCGCCCACACGGTAGCCGCGATCGCGGTCGCCAGGATGAACTTTCGCCGCGGGTACCCGATCAGCCCGCAGCACAGCGTGATCGCGGTGCGGCCGCCGGGGATGAACCGGCACACGATGATGACCTGAATGCCGAACCGCTCCAGCGAACGCTCGGCCCAGGCCTGCCGCTCGCGCGCCTTCTCCCCGGCCAGGAACCGCCGCTGTACCCACGGCCCGGCCCGGTGCCCCAGCTCATACGACAGGTTGTCGCCGAGGAAGGCGCCCAGCGCCGCGCAGAACACCAGCAGCGCGATCCTCGGGTCGGTGCTGCCCGCCGTCGCCACGCCCAGCGCGATGACTGCGGTCTCGCTCGGCAGCACCGGCAAGATCGCGTCGAGCGCCGGGATCACCAGCGCGATCAGGTACGACAGCGCGTGGTCAACCTGAAGGTGGGTGAGGACGCTCATCGGACGGTCATCCCCACGGGTGCCATGATGACGTCATGCAGCACAGCACTGACCGCATTCACACCACTCACGTTGGCAGCCTCGCCCGGCCGGCGGCGCTGCTGGACCAGATGCGCTCCCGGGCCGCCGGGCAGGGCGACCCCGGCCAGTTCGCCAAGGCTCACCGGGACGCTGTCGCCGACGTGGTCACCCGGCAGCGGGCGGCTGGCATCGACGTGGTCAACGACGGAGAGCTGTCCAAGACCGGCTTCTTCGCTTACATCGGCCAGCGGCTGAGCGGCTTCGAGCCCCGGCCGGGCGGCACCTTGGATAAGTTCGCGCCCGAGGTCAGCCAGTTCCCCGAGTACTACGAGGAGTACTTCAAGGGGGCCATGACCGGCGGGATGGCCGTTCCCGCGCCCACCTTGGCCTGCACCGGGCCGGTCGCCTACGTCGGGGCCGGCCAGCTGCGCGCGGACCTGGCCGCGCTGCGGGAGGCGGTCGGCGACGCCGGGGCGGACGAGGCGTTCGCCTGCGCGGTCGCGCCCAGCGGCGTGGGCGGCAACGAGTTCTACGGCTCGGAGCAGGAGTACCTGGACGCGGTCGCCGACGCCCTGCACGAAGAGTACGAGGCGATCGTGACGGCCGGCTTCACGCTTCAGATCGACGACCCCTTCCTGACCGAGGAGTTCAGCTACGGGACCGGGTCGCGGGAGCAGAAGCTGGCGAATGCCCAGCGCTACGTCGCCGCGATCAACCGGTCGTTGCACGGTATCCCACGGGAGCGGGTCCGGCTGCACACCTGCTACGGCATCAACGAGGGGCCGCGGCTGCACGACGCGCCGCTGGCGGACCTGATCGAGACGCTGCTGACGATCAACGCGGGCGCCTTGTCCTTCGAGGCCGCCAACCCGCGCCACGAGCACTGCTATCACGTCTTCGAGTCGGTCACGCTGCCGCCCGGCACCGTCTTGCTCCCCGGGGTCATCAGCCATGCCACCAATATCGTCGAGCACCCGGACACGATCGCGGACCGCATCGTCCGCTTCGCCGAGCTCGTCGGCCGGGAGAACGTCGTGGCCAGCGCCGACTGCGGCTTCTCCTCGCAGGCGACCTACACCCCGGAGATCCACCCGAAGATCGTCTGGGCCAAGTTCGAGGCACTCGCCGAGGGCGCCCGGCGGGCCACCGCGCGACTGTGGTGATCGCACGACGGTCAGCCCAGGCCCGGACCCGACCATGATCCCGCAAAACGTGACGCCGTAGCCGCGATGATGGGGGTCATGCGCATCGAGGAACGCCTGACCGCCCGCGGCCTTGTCCTGCCCGCCCCAATGAAGCCACCCCCGGGAATGGCGCTGCCCTTCCCGTGGGTGCGCCTGTGGCCGAACCACCTGCCGGGGCGCGCCTGTCCCTCTAACGTGGTCACGAGTATCTTTCGTGAGTTGAGAAATGGGGTCGCATTAGCGGCGGATGGGGAGGTCACGCCGCGCGGGGCACGATTGGCGGCGCGGGTCAGCTGAGCAGGTCGGGCACCAGTGATGCCAGCGCGCCCAGGTCGCCCGGCGCGAACCGCCCGTTCTCGCCGACCACCTGCACCAGGACGTGGTCGGCGCCGGCCTGCAGGTGCTCGCGGATGCGGGCGGCGGATGCCTCCGGGCCGCTCGGGGTGACACTGGTGATGAGGCGTTCGCTGCCCCCGTCGGCGATGTCGGCCTCGGTGAAGCCATGGCGCTTCAGGTTGCTGGTGTAGTTCGGCAGCCCAAGGTAGAACTTGGCGTAGGCGCGAGCGTTGGCCACCCCCTGCTCGCCCGGGGCGAGCGCGATGGCGATCTCGGGGATGAGCAGCGGGTCGTGCCCGAGCCTGAGCCGCGCGAACGCGGTGTGCTCAGGCGGCACGAAGTAGGGGTGCGCGCCTAGGGTGCGCTCCTGAGCGAGCCGGAGCATCCTGGGACCGAGCGCGGCGAGCACGACGGGTGCCTGGGTCGGCGGGAGCGCGTCGAGGAACTCGACGGTCTTGGAGTACGGCCTCACGTACGCCTGGCCGGTCGATTCGACCAGCGGCGCGTGACTGTTACCGAGGCCGAGGACGAACCGCCCCGGATGCGCCGTCGCGATCTGGTCCGCCCGGGCCGCCAGGTCGTCCGGGTCCCAGGTCCACACGCTGGCGATGCCGGTGCCGGCGATCAGGTGACTGGTCGCCGCCAGCACCGCCTCGATGGGCTCGAGGTCCTGCGGGGCATTAACTCCGGGGAACCAGACCGAACGGAACCCGGCATCCTCGATCGCCTTCCCGTACTGCGCTGCGTCCAGGCCGAGCGCCGGCATCGGCGGCATCCAGATGCCAAGTGAGCCAAGTGCCTGCCGTAGTTCCGTCGTCGTCGTCATGATCGTATTCTCACATTCGGGCGCGAGCCCCGAGGCGGCGTTACCCAAGGAGGCCACCACTATGATCGGTGGGGTGTCACTGCGCGGTTACGACTTTCACGTGCACCTGCCGACGCCGGACTGGCTCGACGGGAGCATGGCGGGCTATGTCGAGGCGGCCGAGGCGTACTTTCGCGGCAAGGTCGAGCGGCAGCCGCTGAGCCAGCTCGCCGACCGGTACCGGCGCCTGGAGATCAAGGCCGTGCTGCTGGCCTGGGACGCGGAAACGCAGACCGGCCGGCCGCGCGTGCCGAACGAGACAGTCGCCCGGGCCTGCCGCGAGTACCCCGATGCGTTCTGCGGCCTGGGCAGCGTTGACCCCCGGAAGGGACAGACGGCCGTCGATGAGGTGGCGGAGATAGCGGAGCTAGGGCTGCACGGCGTCAAGTTCCACCCCTCGTTGCAGGGATTCGCCCCCGACGACGACCGCTACTGGCCGGTCTTCGAGGCGTGCCAGCGGCACCGGCTGCTGGCGCTATTCCACACCGGGACCAGCGGGATCGGCGCGCGGCAGCCGGGCGGGCAGGGCATCCGGATCGACCTCGCGCACCCGCTGAAGCTGGACCCGGTGGCGGCGGCATTCCCGGAGCTGACCGTGGTGGCGGCGCACTTCGGCTGGCCGTGGCATATGGACCTGATCGCGATGGCCCTGCACAAGACCAACGTCTACATCGACATCTCCGGCTGGTCGCCGAAGCGGATCCCGGCCGAGGTAGTCCGCGAGCTGCGCGGCCGGCTGTCGGGGCAGTTCATCTGGGGTAGCGATTTCCCCTTCATTACCCCCGAGCGCTGCCTGGCCGAGCTCGGGGACCTGGGCCTGCCCGAGGACGCGATGAGCAAGCTGCTGCACGACAACGCGGCCCGCGTGCTCGGCCTGCCCGCGACGTGAGCCGCGCTGGCTAGCTCGCCCCCTCGCGCCTGCCCCAGAGCAGGTGAGCGGCCCGCTTGCCTTGCTCCCTGATGGGCTGAGCGCGCCGCTGGCTTCCCTCGGGCGGGGCCGGAGGCTGATCCGCCTTCGATACCTCGGCGATGAACCGTCGCAGGGTACGGGCGAGGGCCACGTCCAGGTCGGTCTGCGCCTGCTGCTCGGTCTCGATCAACTCGGTCCCCATCAGCTCGGTGTCCCTCGGCTCCGCGTTCCTCAGCTCGGTATTCCTCAACTCCGTGTTGATCAGCTCCATGACTCCCCGTTGCTTCATGTGAACGAAATCCCCAGAATCGCCGACAGTAGAGCAAAGGTACTCGTCCTGGCTACGAGCGACGCTCGATCCTGCTCGCGACACGCCGGCGAAATTGTTCGGTCGAAGCCGGACCATTTCGCGGGCGGACGGGAACCAACTTGCTTTGATTCTTACAAAACCCGCCCCGCGCCACCCGGAATGTACATGCTCCCGTCACCAGTTCGTCATCTTCGGTTCAGTGATGCGATCAGGTCCGCAACGACGCCTCGATGGACGTCCTAGGCGAGGCCACGGCGACGGCGGATGCCGCGCTCGGCCACCCCGAACACCATGTCGACGATGATCCCGATGGCCAGGATCACGATGATGATGGCGGTCGCGCTCACCAGGTCGGACTGGTCCTGGTCGGTGGACAGCAGCACGCCGACCGACGGCTGGTTCGCGATCAGCACCAGCAGCTCGCCCGCCATCAGGCTGTGCCAGGCGAACGCCCACGCCTGCTTGAGCCCGGCGACGAACGCCGGCAGCAAGGCCGGCAGGATCACCCGGCAGTAGAGCGAGATCCCGCGCAGCCCCATCATGTGGGCGTTCTTCAGCAGCAGCGGCGAGATCAGGTCCGAGCCGGCGATCAGCCCGTTGGCGATGGAGGACCAGGCGGCCAGCACCACGACGAACAGGATCGACTGCGTGGTCAGGCCGAACAAGATGATCGCGAACGGGAACCAGGCGATCGACGGCATCGTCTGCAGGCCGGTGATCAGCGAGCCGATCGCCGCCCGCAGCGGACGGACGCGCGAGACCAGCGCCCCGATGACAACCCCCACGAGCAGCGCGAGCGCGAACCCGAGCACCGCCCGGTACAAGGTCGTGCCGATCGCGTGCCACAGCAGCCCGGTCTGGAGCTGACCCCACAGGTTGGACAGGGTGTCGCCGGGAGCGGGGAAGATGAGCTTCTTCCAGCCGCTGACGCTGATGAGCTCCCAGGCGGCCAGGGCGATGATGACCGCCAGCGCCTTCGGCCAGACGACCCGCCAGGCGACCGCGAGGACCTGGCGCTGCCCGCTGGCGCGCGCCTCCGGCGGCAGGTCCAGCACGTCCAGCCCGGCCAGGGCCGTCGCGGTGGTGGCGACGCCCGCTCCCCGCTGCGAGCTACCTTCCGCCATGACGGCGCATCTCCTCACGCAGCAGGTCGGTGATCTCGGCGGCGGCCTGGGCGACGGGCGCCGAGTCGATCCGGCGGGGCCGCTCCACGCCCACCGGGATGTCGGCCAGCACCCGGCCAGGACGGCTGCTCAGCACCACGACGCGGTCACCGAGCCGCACCGCCTCGCGCACGTTGTGCGTCACGAAGAGCACCGTCAGGCCCCGCTCGGCCGCGATCCAATCCAGCTCGTCGTGCATCACGTCCCTGGTCATGGCGTCCAGGGCGCCGAACGGCTCGTCCATGAGCAGCACGTCGGCGTCCTGGGCGAGCGCGCGGGCGAGGGACACCCGCTGCCGCATCCCGCCCGACAACTCGTGTGGCCGCTTGTCAGCGAAGCCGCCCAGCTGAACCACGTCGAGCAACTCGGCCGCCCGCCGCCCGCGCTCGGCCCGGGACAGCCGGCGCAGCGACAGCTCGACGTTGCCGGCCGCGGTCAGCCACGGGAACAGGCCGGCCTCCTGGAACATGAGGGCCACGCGTCCCCCGACCTGGAGCGCGCCGGTCGTGGGCCGCTCCAGCCCGGCCACCAGCGACAGCAGCGTGGACTTGCCGCATCCGGAGGCGCCGATCAGGCAGGTGAACTCCCCTGGCGCGACAGTGAGCGAGAGCTCATCGAGGGCGCGCACCACGGCGCCGCCCTTGCCGTACACCTTGGAGACGCCGGACAGCGTGACCGCCGCCGTCGCCTCCGTCACCGATGTGGTGGCACTCATCCGCTACGCGCCTACCTGTGCCTGTCCGGCCGCGGCCAGCAGCGCGTTCAGCGGGCCCAGGTCGAAGATCCCATCCAGCTTGACCGGCTTGAGCAGGCCAACGCTGACCGCCTGGTTCGCGTCGTCGTTCAGCGACGCCACGTTCGGGTCGTTGGTGAACGTGATCTCCTTGAACGCCGGGTCCAGGATGTCGGCCTTGATCGGCCTGCCGGTGTAGGCGGCGAGCTGATCGTTGGCGACCTGCTCGGCCTGCGCGGGGTTGGACTTGATGAAGGCATTGGCCTGGATCTGCGCCTTCAGCAGGTCATTGACGATGTCCGGGTGCGCGGACAAGAAGGACTGGGTGACCATGAGCACGGTGGTCACGCCCGGCTCGGTGTAGAGCACCTTGCCGCCCGCCTTGACGATCTGCACGTCGTACGGTGACGGCTCGGACGCCCCGGCGAGCTGGCCGGACTTGAACTCCAGCACGGCCGCGGAGTTGGGCGAGGTCGGCTTGATGGACACGTCACCGCCCCCGGTGGCACTGGTGGCCAGGCCCTGTTTCTTGAGCCAGTAACGGACGGCCACGTCCTGGGTGTTGCCCAGCGACGGCGTGGCGATCGTCTGGCCCTTCAGCTGCGCGGCGGTGGTGATCGACGACTTGACCACGACCGACGCCCCGCCGGCGGCCGCGCCGGAGACGATCTTGATGGCGGTGCCCTTGGACTTCTGCCATGCGTTGATCGCCGGGTTCGGCCCCACGTAGGCGGCGTCCAGCTGGCCAGCCAAGATCGCGGTGGTCTCCTGCGTCCCGGAGGTGAACACGGTGGTCTTGAGGGTTCCGGCCGACCCCAGCGCCGTGGCGAAGTAGCCGTTCTTCACCCCGATCAAGGCGGGCGCGTGGGTGATGTTGGCCAGGTACCCCAGCCGGACGGTAACCGGCCCGGAAGCCGCACTTGACGACGAGCCGGCCCCGCCGGCCGCTGAAGACGAGGACGACGAGGGAGACGAGGAAGAGCAGCCTGCCGCGAGGACGGTGGCGCCGAGAGCGGCGGCTGCCGCGATGACTATCCGTCGCATGAACCGTTACACCTATTTCCATCTGTTTACTAGGAAGTTAATCCACCATATGCTAACCGATTTAGTAGGAAATGCAAGCGGCCGCCTCAGCGGCTCGGCGGTGCCCCCGCGCCCGGCGCTCGCCCGACGGCGGGCGGCGGCACCTCCCGTTGACGGCCTTCCAGCCGGCGTCCGGAGTGACCCTCGGCCGGGCGGCTTCCCGCCTGGCACGCACTTACCTAACCGGAAAATCCTCCGCGAAAGTCGGCCTAGCCGCCGATGTCAGAGGAGTCCTGGAAATTCATGCCCGATACCGACGGGTACTTGTACACGCACACCTGAAGGCGGGCCTTGTCGGCGTTGGACGCGCGATCGACCCGGTAGACAACCTGGCTCAGGCTCACCGATCGCGGCACGTCGGAGGGCAGCGGGACGGCGGTGACGTTGGGCAGCTTCCCGCAGGCGGCCCGGACGGCCAGGCGCTCGGAGTCCGGTGTCCCGCTCTTGAAGGACACCATGGCCTCCTGCTGGCCGAGCGCCTTGTTGAACTGGGAGCACCCCGTGGCGGCGATCACGCACGCGGCGGCCAGGGTAGCCAGAACGACGCGGGGTAGCAGGCGCACGGATTTAGCGTACGCGGTCGGCGCACCGAGTACCGTATCGGGGAGAACGCCCAGCACCATCCAGGAGGCTAGAGCCCGTGCCCGCCCCGCTTACGTCCAGGTGGCTAACGGCGCCCTATGTCCTCGCGTTATATCCTCATCGTCAACTCCCGGAAGGTGACCAAGCCGGTCTTCGTCCTCGGGGCGCCGCACTCCGGCGTGGCCGAGGTTGGCCAGGCGCTGAAGCTGTCGCCCTCCTTCCACGTCACGATTGGCCAGTCGGCCGTGCTGCAGGCGGTTCACGCGTTCGCGCGGCGGCCCTCGCTGTACCACGGGCACGGCACGGCTGCCCTGTCGGTGATCCGGGACGCGTTCGCGCAGGCGTGGCAGGTCAACTCCGCTAGTTGCGTCCAGTGCGCTCCCCAGTGCCGGACGGCGGCGGGCCTGTCCGCCGGCGAGGTCGGACCCTGCGCCGACGTGCGCGGCCTCGCCCGCTACGGCGACGCGTCCCCCGACCTGGCCTACTGCGCGGAGGAGCTCATCGCGGCGTTCCCCGACGCGCAGATCGTGCAGGTCGTCCGGGATGGCCGGGACGTGGCGGCCGAGATGCTGGCCGACCCGGCCATCATGTCGTGGTTCCGGCCGAGCGTGGCCAACATCGACGCCGAGTTCCCGAACCCGTTCTACGGCGTGGAAGACGAGGTGGACCGGTCCTCCTGGAAGGACGCCTCCAGCGCCGGCAAGTGTGCCCTGCGGTGGCGGTGGGCGATCCGGCAGGCGGCCCGGCTGCGCCAGGCCACGCCGGACGGCCAGCTCAAGACGCTGCGGTATGAGGATATGGTCCGCTCCCCCGGCGCCGCCGCGGCGGCCCTGTCGGAGTTCACCGGCGCCAAGATCGCCGCGCCAGTGGCCCCCGCCAACCGCAAGGCGCGCGGCGACACCGCAAGCTGGCGGCGCACCCTGGCGATCAGCCAGGTCGCCGACATCGAGAAGGTCGCCGGCGAGGAACTGCGCCGCCTGGGGTACTTGTAGCGACCACATGATCGCCGGCCGGCCCGCGTCGCCGGGGTCCGGGGATTGATGGTCATCCCCCAGGGGATACGCGCTCCTGCCCCGCGAACTGGGTGTGGTACAGCTCGGCGTACAGGCCGCCCTCGGCGAGCAGGTCCTCGTGCCTGCCGTGCTCGACCACCTGGCCGCCGTCGATGACCAGGATCTGGTCGGCCTCGCGGATGGTGGATAGCCGGTGCGCGATGACCAGCGAGGTGCGCCCGGTGAGCGCGGTCTTCAGCGCCCGTTGCACGGCCGCCTCCGACTCTGAGTCCAGGTGCGCGGTCGCCTCATCCAGTACCACGATCGAGGGGGCCTTCAGCAGCAGCCGGGCCAGCGCGACCCGCTGCTTCTCCCCGCCGGACAGCCGGTAGCCGCGGTCGCCGACGATCGTGTCCAGCCCGTCCGGCAGCAGCGAGATCAGGTCCCAGACCTGGGCGGCCTCGCACGCCTGGACCACCTCGGCCTCGGTCGCCGACGGCCGCGCGTACAGCAGGTTGGTTCGCAGCGTGTCATGGAACAGGTGCGCGTCCTGGGTAACCACGCCAACCACGTCGTGCAGTGATTCCAAGGTGACGTCCCGCAGGTCGTGCCCGGCGATGCGAACCGCGCCGTCATTGGGGTCATACATCCGGGAGACCAGCGCAGTGATCGTGGTCTTGCCCGCGCCCGACGGGCCAACCAGCGCGGTGAGCTGGCCCGGCGGCGCGGTGAAGGACACGTCGTGCAGCACGCCGGCGGCCGCGTCGGCCCGCTCGGGGACCTTCAGGGCGATCGATTCCAGGGAGGCCAGCGACACCTCGGCCGCGGTCGGGTAGCGGAAGCTCACATGATCGAAGGTGATGCCGGGCGAGGCAGGCGCCAGGTGCCCGTTCGGGACGGGCGTCGAGGCCATCGGATCGACGGCCGCCATGCCTGCGATGGGCACTGCCTCTCCGATGGGCACCGTCTGCCCGGGGAGCACTGCCTCCCCGGCGGGCACTGTCACTCCGGCGGGCACTGTCGCTTCGGGGGGCACCGCCTCGACGGTGCGCGGCAGCGGCACGGCATCGGGCTTTTCCTTGATCAGCGGCTCGAGGTCCAACACCTCGAAGACCCGGTCGAAGCTGACCAGGGCCGTCATGACCTGGACCTGCACGTTGGACAGGGAAGCGATGGGGCCGTAGACGCGGCCGATGAGCTGTGACAGCGCGACCAGCGTGCCGAGCTCGAACGTGCCGCGGATGACCAGCGAGCCGCCCACGCCGTAGACCAAGGCGGTGATGATCGCCGCCAGCAGGGTGAACATGATCGGGAACAGCTGGCCGTACATGGCCTGGGTGACGCCGATGTCGCGGACCTTGGCGGCATTGGCGGAGAACCGCGCCGCCTCATCGCGCGGACGCCCGAACAGCTTGACCAGCATCGCCCCGGCGACGTTGAACCGCTCGGTCATCATGGAGCCCATCTCAGCGTTCAGCTGCATGGACTCGCGGGTCAGCCGCTGCATCCGGCGGCCCTGGATCCGCGCCGGGAGGAGGAAGAGCGGGATGAGCGCCAGCGCGATGACGCTCACCAGCCACGATAGGTAGAACATGGTGACCAGGAGGACGACCAGCGACAGGATGTTGGCCACGATCGACGACAAGGTGCCAACGATCGCCGACTGCGCGCCCACCACGTCGCCGTCCAGCCGGCTGACCAGCGACCCGGTCTGCGCCCGGGTGAAGAACGCGATCGGCTGACGCTGCACGTGGCCGAAGACCTGGGTGCGCAGGTCGTAGATCAGGCCCTCGCCGACCCGCGCCGAGCACCACCGGTTGACGAAGCCGAGCACCAGGTCCAGCAGCGCGACCCCGACGACCGCGATGGCCACGACGACGATGACGGTCTCATCCCGCGCGATGATGCCGTGGTCGATCACCTCGCGCAGCAGCAACGGGTTCACGACCGTGATGACGGCATCGAGAGCGGTGCCGAGGAGGAACACCGTCAGCAGCCCCCGGTAGGGCCGGGCATAGCCGGCGATGCGCCGGACGGTGCCCGGCTTGAGCTTCTGCTTGGTGACCGAGGGATCCATGCGGAACCCGCCCGGCCCGTGGAATGCGACCCTGCCGTACATGATCCTCACAACCTACTGCCGGCCGCGGGACCTTCCCAATTCCTTTTGCGCCCGTGGCGAACTGCTAGCCAGCGGCGCGCACCCGGGTCGCGCCGCCGCGGCCGCGCAGGTTCACGCCGTGCTCGGTGAGGATCCGGTGGATGAAGCCATACGACCGGCCGGTCGCGATGGCCAGTGACCGGATGGACTCGCCGGCGTCGTAGCGGTTCTTAAGGTCGGTCGCCATCTGGGCTCGCTCAGGCCCGGTTACCCGGGTCCCCTTCCTGAGGTTCTCGGCCACGTTTTACCTCCCGTAGGGTGGGCCGCCGATTGCGTTACGCCACAATGGCAATGATCACGCATCAAGGCGTGGTTGGCCACCCACATTGAGGCAAACGTCAGCCGAACCTAGAAAGGCCAGGCAAAGGCCCACGGCGAAGCAGCAGTTTACGCAAGCGCCACCAGCTCGGTGAAATCGTCACTCCAGGCATCTTCAGTGCCTTCTGGCAAGACGATTACCCGCTCGGGCGAAAGCGCGTCAACCGCTCCCTCATCGTGTGTCACCAGGACAATCGCCCCCCGGTAGCCACGCAGCGCGGCGAGGATCTCCTCGCGGCTGGCGGGGTCGAGGTTGTTGGTGGGCTCGTCGAGCAGCAGCACGTTCGCGCCGGAAACGACCAGCAGGGCCAGCGCCAGCCGGGTCTTCTCACCGCCGGAAAGGACGCCGACCGGCTTATCCACGTCATCGCCGGAGAACAGGAATGAGCCGAGAACGCGGCGCTGCTCGGTTTCGGTCAGCTCCGGCGAGGCGGTCTTCATGTTCTCCAGCAGAGTCCGCCCGGTATCGAGCGTCTCGTGCTCCTGTGCGTAATATCCCAATTTCAGGCCATGCCCTGGCATGACCTTGCCGGTATCGGGTTCCTCGACCCCGGCCAGCAGGCGCAGCAGCGTCGTCTTCCCGGCGCCGTTGAGGCCGAGGATGACCACCCGGCTGCCCCGGTCGATGGCCAGGTCGACATCGGTGAAGACTTCCAGGGAGCCGTAGGACTTCGACAGGCCCTCGGCCCCGAGCGGGGTGCGCCCGCAGGGCGCCGGCTCGGGGAACCGCAGCTTGGCCACCCGGTCAGCGGCGCGCTCGGCCTCGACCCCGGCGAGCAGCTTATCGGCGCGGCGCAGCATGTTCTGCGCGGCCTTGGCCTTGGTCGCCTTGGCGCGCATCTTGTCCGCCTGCTGCTGCAAGGCGCTGGCCTGCCGCTCGGCGTTGGCCTTCTCCCGGCGGCGGCGCCGCTCGTCGGTCTCGCGCTGCTGCAGGTAGGTCTTCCAGCCGACGTTGTAGACGTCCAGCACCGAGCGGTTGGCGTCCAGGTAGAACACCTTGTTGACGACCGCTTCCAGCAGCCCCACCTCGTGGCTGATGACGATCAGGCCGCCGCGGTAGTTCTTCAGGTGGTCGCGCAGCCAGGCGATCGAGTCGGCGTCCAGGTGGTTGGTGGGCTCGTCGAGCAGCAGGGTCTGGGAGTCGCCGAACAGGATCCGGGCCAGCTCGACGCGCCGCCGCTGGCCGCCGGACAGCGTGTGCAGCGGCTGCTGCAGCACGCGGTCGGCCAGCCCGAGGCTGGCGGTGAGGCTGGCCGCCTCGGACTCGGCCGCGTAACCGCCGAGCACCGACAGGCGGTCCGAAAGGGTGCCATAGCGCTTGATGGCCCGCTCGGCGATCCCCGCGTCCGGGTCGGACATCTGCGCCTCGGCCTTGCGCATCTGCGCGCGCACCTCGTCCAGTCCGCGCGCCGACAGCACCCGGTCGAGGGCCAGCACGTCCAGGTCCCCGGTGCGCGGGTCCTGGGGCAGGTAGCCCACCGGCCCCGACCGCCGGACGCTGCCCGCGGCCGGCTGCCCGGCCCCCGACAGCACCTTGCACAGCGTGGTCTTGCCCGCGCCGTTGCGACCGACGAGGCCGATCCGGTCGCCCTCGGCTACCTGGAACGAGGCCTGCGACAGCAGCAACCGGGCACCGGCGCGCAGCTCGATGCCGCTGGCGACGATCACTTCTCACTCCAGCGCTATATAGACGAGACGACTTAGCCCCCGGGCCCGTCGGTCACGCCGCGAGTGGCAACCCCGCCCATCAGGATACCTGAGGCTCCGTGAGCCCAAACACCCTTCACTACGTGCCCCAGCATGCTTACTATGCGTAGAGCATCATCGAAGTAGGGGAGGTGACGACGATGATCCCGCAGGGTGGCACCTTTGTCCGGCCCGGCGTGCTGGCCTGGGACGGGATGCTCGCGCCGCCGCCCGTTCCCGTCACCTCCTGCGAGGTCATCGAGCAGGCGATCGCCGGCGCGCTGCGGGACATCGCCCTCCTGGAGGACCTCCTCGGCGAGCTGGCCCGCGCCCGGCTGTGGCTGCCGCTGCCAGACGGCCCCAAGCCGGTCACCGACGGCTCCGCCCTGACGCTGCCGGTCATCGTGACCCTCGAAGGCGAGTTCGTGCCCGCCTTCACCTCGGTGCAGCGGCTGGGCACCTGGGCCGACCCGCGGCGACTGCGCAGCGGCCCGGCCAGCGCCACCGCCCCCGTGCGCTCGGGCGATCCCGCCTGGCGGCGCGACCCATGGGACCATCTAGGGGAAACCGCGGTGATCCGGCACGTGGTCGTGCCGTTCGCCGGGCTGGCGGCCCGGTTGCCGCCGGAGCTGGGCATCGCGATCAACCCCGGCAGCCGGGCGAGCCTCAGCGTCCACCCCGACGCCGTCGCCGAACTGAGAACCTGCCTCGCGGGAAATCCGGCCGCTTAGCCGGCAGCGGGGTTAACCGCTGTGACTCACCAGGCGCGGATCAGCCGTGGCGAGCGGAGCGGGCAATCAGAGGTTGAACCCGAGGGCGCGCAACTGCTCGCGGCCGTCCTCGGTGATGTTCTCCGGGCCCCAGGGCGGCATCCAGACCCAGTTGATCCGGAAGTCGGCCACGATGCCCTCCAGCGCCTCGCGCGCCTGATCCTCGATCACGTCCGTGAGCGGGCACGCCGCGCTGGTCAGCGTCATGTCCACCGTGGCGATCTTGGCCGCGTCCACGTCAACGCCGTAGACCAGGCCAAGGTCCACCACGTTGATGCCAAGCTCGGGATCGACCACGTCGCGCAGCGCCTCCAGGACGTCTTCCTGCTCCTGGGTAAGCTGCTCGGTCGCGCCGCCCGCGCTCTCGGTGCTCACGTTGTCAGTCATCCTCGCCGTCCTTCGCTAGCGCCCGCGCGGTCGCGTCCTTCCAGGCCATCCAGCCGAGCAGCGCGCACTTGATCCGCGCTGGGTACTTGGAGACCCCGGCGAACGCGACCGCGTCCTCCAGCACAGTGTCGTCATCGAGCAGGGCATCGGGCTCGTCTTGTCCCTTGGACGCGGAGCGCATCAGCTCAAGGAACGCCTCGCCGACCCGCATCGCCTCGGCGACCGGCTTGCCGATCACCAGGTCGGCCATCACCGAGGCGCTGGCCTGGCTGATCGAGCAGCCGAGGCAGTCGTAGGAGACGTCCTCCACGACCGGCTCGCCGTCCGCGTCTTTAACCAGGACGCGCAGCGTCACCTCATCCCCGCAGGTCGGGTTGACGTGATACACCTCGGCGTCAAACGGGTCCCGCAGCCCCTTATGGTGCGGGTTGCGGTAATGGTCCAGGATGATGTCCTGGTACATCGACTCAAGCTGCATAGTGCATCATGGAACACGTCGCGCGATGACGCTGTTCCGCCTCCTCATCGGGCTACCTCTGTCCGAAGAACCGCTGGGCATACCTGATCGCGTCCGCGAGCGCGTCGACCTCGTCGTGCGTGTTGTAGACGTAGAAGGTGGCCCGCGCCGAGGACTGGACCCCCAGGGCCCGGTGCAGCGGCCAGGCGCAGTGGTGCCCGGTCCGCACCGCCACCCCCAGCTCGTCCAGGACCTGGCCGACGTCGTGCGGGTGCACGCCATCGACCTCGAACGCCACCGCCCCGCCGCGGTCCTTGGTGGTGTCCGGCCCGATGATGCGCACGCCCCCGATCTCCCGCAGCGCGTCCAGCGCGTGCGCGGTCAGGGACTCCTCGTGCGCGGCGACGTTGTCCATGCCGAGCGCGGTCAGGTAGTCCACGGCGGCGGCCAGGCCCGCGGCCTGCGGGGCCGGGGGCACGCCCGGCTCGAACCGGGCGGGCGGCGGCTGGAACGTGGAGCCCTCCATCCGCACGACCTCGATCATGTCCCCGCCAGCCAGGAACGGCGGGAGCGCCTCCAGCCGGTCGCGCTTCCCGTACAGCACGCCCAGGCCGAGCGGGCCGAGCATCTTGTGCCCGGAGAAGACCAGGAAGTCCACGTCCAGGGCCTTGACGTCCACCGGGTGGTGCGGCACCAGCTGCGCGCCATCGGCGAGGACCAGCGCCCCGGCCTCATGCGCCAGCCGGGCGACCTCCGCGAGCGGAGTGATGACCCCGGTGACGTTCGACTGGCCGGTCAGGGCGACGAGCTTGGTCCGCCCGGTGATGAGCGACGGGTCCACGTCCAGCCGGCCATCGGGCAGCGCCTTGAACCACTTCAGGGTGGCCCCGGCGCGCTGCGCCAGCTGCTGCCAGGGCACGAGGTTGGCGTGGTGCTCGATCTCGGTGATGAGGATCTCATCGCCGGGCCTGATCGACGGCGCCAGCGAGTAGCTGACGAGGTTGACCGCCTCGGTCGCGCTCTTGGTGAAGACGACTTCGCCGGGGGCGGCGCCGATGAACGCGGCGACCTTCGCCCGGGCACCCTCGTAGATCTCGGTGCCCTCCTCGCTGAGCAGGTGCGCGCCGCGGTGGGCGGCGCCGTTGTGCCGCTCGTAGAACTCGCGCTCGGCGTTCAGGACCTGGACCGGCTTCTGCGAGGTCGCGCCCGAATCCAGGTAGACCAGCGCCTTGTCATTGCGGACCCGCCGGGACAGGATCGGGAAGTCCGCGCGGATCGCCACGGTGTCTAGAAACACGGTGTCCAGCGGACCCGTGATACTCATTGTCTGCCTCCTCGCTGGGCCTGCGCCGTCAGGCGGTCGCCGCCGCCGTGAACCGCTCGTAGCCTTCGCTCTCCAGCACGTCCGCCAGCTCCGGGCCGCCTTCCTCGACGATCCTGCCACCCACGAAGACGTGGACGAAGTCCGGCTTCACGTACCGCAGGATGCGGGTGTAGTGGGTGATCAGCAGCACCCCGTGGCCCGGCTGCGCCGCGAACCGGTTGATGCCCTGCGACACGATCTTCAGCGCGTCCACGTCCAGGCCGGAGTCGGTCTCGTCCAAGATCGCGATCTTGGGGTTGAGCATCTCCATCTGGAGGATCTCGTGGCGCTTCTTCTCGCCGCCGGAGAAGCCCTCGTTGAGGCTGCGCTCGGCGAACTTGGAGTCGATGGACAGCTCCCCCATCGCGCCGCGCATCTCCTTCATGAACTCGCGCAGCTTCGGCGGCTCGCCGCGCACCGCGGTCACCGCCGTGCGCAGGAAGTTCGACACCGACACGCCCGGCACCTCCACCGGGTACTGCATCGCCAGGAACAGCCCGGCCCGCGCGCGCGCGTCGACGCCCATCGCCAGCACGTCCTGACCGTCCAGCGTGACGCTGCCGGCGGTCACCGTGTACTTGGGGTGCCCGGCGACCGCGTAGGCGAGGGTGGACTTGCCCGAGCCGTTCGGCCCCATGATGGCGTGGGTCTGCCCATCCGCGACGGTCAGGTTGACGCCGCGCAGGATCTCGCGCAGCGAGCCGTCCTTCTCGGTGACAGCCGCGTGCAGGTCGCGGATCTCCAGGGTGGACACTATGACTCCTTTATCGAAACGAGGACGTCATCGCCCTCGACCTTCACTGGGTACACGGGCACCGGCTCGGTGGCGGGCAGGTTCGTCGGCTCGCCGGTGCGCACGTCGAAGCAGGACCCGTGCAGCCAGCACTCGATCGTGTAGCCGTCGACCTCGCCCTCGGTCAGCGGAACCTCGGCGTGCGAGCACACGTCGCGGATCGCGAACACCTCGCCCTCGGTGCGGATGATCGCGACCGGCTCGCCCTCCATCTCGACCGCCAGCGACTGTCCCTCGGACAGGTCCGACAGCGCGCAGGCCCGCTTATAGTGCTCTCCCGCTCGGCTGAAGACCAAGCCTCGCTCGTCCCCGGTCACGCCAGCTCCCGCTCGATCGCCGCGGCGACGCGCTCGCGCAGCTCCGGCACGCTGATCTTGTCGATCAGCTCGCCGAAGAAGCCGCGGATCACCAGCCGCCGCGCCTCCGCCTCGGAGATGCCCCGGGCCATGAGGTAGAACAGGTGCTCTTCCTCCAGCCTGCCGTTGGCGCTGGCGTGCCCGGCCCCGGCGACCTCGCCGGTGAGGATCTCCAGGTTCGGCACCGAGTCGGCGCGCGCCTTGTCCGACAGCACCAGGTTGCGGTTGTACTCGTAGGTCTCGGTGCCGGTCGCCTCCGGACGGATCAGCACGTCGCCGATCCACACCACGTGCGCGCCGTCGCCGGACACCGCCGACTTGTAGCGGACCAGGCTCCGGCAGTTCGGCACGTCGTGGTCGACGAACAGCCGGTGCTCCAGGTGCTGGCCCCCTGCGTTTGAAGACACTGTGGCGAAGGTGATCCCGTACAGCTCGGCGTCCCCGCCGGGGCCGGCGTACCGAACCGACGGCGAGAGCCGCACCAGCGAGCCGCCGAGCGTCACCGCGACGTGCCGCAAGTGCGCGTCGCGGCCCAGCGTGGCGTGGTGCGCCGACACCTGGACCGCGTCGTCGGCCCAGTCGGCGATGGAGACGACCTCAAGGTCGCCGCCGTCCCCGACCACGATCTCGACGTTGTCGGCATACGTGGCGCTGCCCCGCTGGTCCAAGACCACCGTCGCCCGCCCGTACGGCTGGACGTCGATCACGACATGACCCGCCACGGCGCCATCTTGGGCCAAACGATCCGTGCCCTCAGCGGCATGCGGGGGGCCTGGGGGGCTGGTTCTTGCCCCCCAGGAGGCACTGTCGCCCGTCACCGTGATGACGGTCGGGCGGGAGGCCACCGCCTCCTTGGGGACGGTCACCACCAGCGCCTGGGTCGCCGCCGCGAACGCGCGGGCGCTGACCCGGTCCGCCGGGAGGAAGGTCGATGCCGCCGGAGACGCCACGTCTCGTTGCGCGAAGGAGACCGTGACCTCCGGGGCGGCGTCCCACGCGAAGGCGAGCCCATCCCCCGGCTGTGCTGAGCTCCCGTCCCCGGCTGAGAGGGGGCGGCCCCCCGGCACCCCCCGAAGGGGCGCCTCGTCGTGCAGGCCGCGCAGCCGGCGCAGCGGCGTGAACCGCCACTCCTCCTCACGGCCGCCCGGCACGGGGAAGTCCGCCGGGTTCTCGGACCCGAACGAGTGCACGCTGGCAACCGGGGCGGTCTCCACCGCCCCGCTGACGGGTGCCATTAGCCGACAGCTCCTTCCATCTGCAGCTCGATCAGCCGGTTGAGCTCCAGCGCGTACTCCATCGGGAGCTCGCGCGCGATCGGCTCAACGAAGCCGCGCACGATCATCGCCATCGCCTCGTCCTCGGTCAGGCCCCGGGACATGAGGTAGAACAGCTGAGCCTCGGAGATCTTCGAGACGGTCGCCTCGTGGCCCATCTCGACGTCATCCTCGCGGATGTCGTTGTAGGGGTAGGTGTCGGAGCGGCTGATCGTGTCGACCAGCAGCGCGTCGCACTTGACCGTCGACTTGGAGTGCGCCGCGCCGTCTTGCACCTCCACCAGGCCCCGGTAGGACGTGCGGCCGCCGCCGCGGGCGACGGACTTGGACACGATGGTGGAGCTGGTGTTGGGCGCGCAGTGCACCATCTTGGCGCCGGCGTCCTGGTGCTGGCCCTCGCCGGCGAACGCGACCGACAGCGTCTCTCCCTTGGCGTGCTCGCCCATCAGGTAGACCGCCGGGTACTTCATCGTGACCTTGGACCCGATGTTGCCGTCGATCCACTCCATGGTCGCGCCCGCCTGGCAGACGGCGCGCTTGGTGACCAGGTTGTAGACGTTGTTCGACCAGTTCTGGATGGTCGTGTACCGGCAGCGGGCGTCCTTCTTGACGATGATCTCGACGAC
>JAICYD010000191.1 GCA_025934375.1 Streptosporangiaceae bacterium
CTAGGCAGCCCGCCCGCCCCGGTCATCGCCTCAGACGGGCTGCGGCGCCTTCTGCCACGCCTCGGCGCCCGCCGCGGCCGCCGCCTTCGCCTGCGCCAGCGCCAGCTTGGCGCGATCGCTGGGCGAGACTTCCATCTCGTTCACCCAGCGCCGCACTGCCTGGAGCATGTGCGAGCCGCCGACGGCGAAGCCCGCGAAGGCCAGCACCGCGCCCGCTCCGACGAGCACGGCCGCCGTGATCATCGGACCGGACTCGAGCTGGGGACCTCTTACGTGGTTTTGATCGTTGAGCATGGCAGCACCCTCCAGATCGGTCATCGGCCACCAGTGTTGGCACCTCGCGGCGGCGAGCGCATCATCCGCCAAGGGTGGTTGCCGGCCGCGGATCCCGGCGGGCGGCCGGGGGTCATGCCGTGATCTAGCCCTAATCCGGGCCAACCCGGTCAAACCCAGAGCCGGCGGGTGATGACCCCCTCCGCGACATCAATGCCCAGCCACAGGCGGAAGTGCTCGCCGACGCTGAGGTAGTCGCAGACGTCGTCTCCGTCGAGCCGCAGCGTGACGATGGTGTAGGAGCCCATGCTGGACTCGCCGCTGACGAGCGCGTTGAACATTCGGTCACCGTGGGTCGCGCAGGCATCGGCGTGGACCACCATCCGATGCAGGGCAGAGTCAAGCGCGACCGGGGCGCCCTGGCCGGCCAGTGGCTTGACCATCGCCTGGAACTTGTAGCCCGAGATGTTAACCACCCCTCCCCGAAGACGGGTGCGTGGGAATTTATATCGTATCACGATATGATGTGGAGATGAAGTGGGCGCCAGCGAACGTGGCTCAATCTTTCGCGAGGCTGGCACACGGCGCTGACCTGGGCAGCTTCGCGATGGTGATGGCGACCGGGATCGTGTCGGGCGGGCTGCGCCAGGCCGGCTGGCCGGTGCTGTCGACGGTGCTGCTCGGGATTTCCGTGGCCGGGTTCGCGCTCCTGGTGGCCGCCGCTTGCCTGCGGGCGGCGCGGTCGCCGGCCAGCCTGCGCGCCGACCTCACCAGCCCGGTCCGCGCGTTCACTGGTTACGCCCTGGTCGCGGCGTGCGCGGTGCTCGTCAGCGGATTCGCCGCGACCGGGCAGCGCACCGCGGCGGCGGCGCTGGCGGGCGCCGCGCTGGCCGGGTGGCTGATGCTCACCGGCCTGGTCCCGGCCCGGCTCGCGATCCGCGCGGCCCGCGAGCGGCTGGCGATCACGCAGATCAACGGAACCTGGTACTTGTGGACGGTGGCCACCCAGTCGCTGGCGGTGGCGGTCGGGTACCTGGCGGCCGATGGCGTGCTGCCGGCCGGGCCCGCGGCGGTCGCGGCGATCGCCGCCTGGTCCGTGGGGATAGTGCTCTACCTGGCCACTTCGGCCCTCGTGGTGACGCGGCTGACGATGGCGCGACCCGGCCCGCAGGAGTCCCGGGCACCGTACTGGGTGGCGATGGGCGCCGCCGCGATCAGCGTCTTCGCCGCCGCCCGGATCCTGCGGCTGGCCGGCACGGCGGCGGTGGCGGCCGGGCGCCCGCTGATCACCGGGGTCGCGATCGCCGACTGGGCGGTGGCCACCTGCCTGGTCCCGCTCCTGGTGGCGATGACCCTGGCCCGGCTGCGGGCGCGGGGATGGCCACGGTACTGGCCGGGCATGTGGGTGGTGGTCTTCCCGATCGGCATGTATGCCATGGCCGGGATGCAACTGGGGGCCGCCGCCGGGCTGCCGCTGATCGCGCACGCCGGGGAGGCCGCGGTCTGGCCGGCCCTGGCGGCGTGGGCGGTGACCTTCGCGGAGCTGGCCGCGGCGGCACCGTTCGCGGGCAGGCCCCGATTATGCTGGCGCCATGGCCGTGTCCCTCCCCTCCGCGGCCCGCGCTCGATGGCGGCCGGGCGTCAGGTTCCTGGCCCGCGTCGGACGTCGCGCGCTGGTGGAGTCGCTGTACCTGCTCACCGCGCCGGTGACCGCCGCCGCGGGCCTGCTGCTGGTGCTCGGCGGCTTGTGCGCTGGAGCACTGGGCCTGCTGGTGCCGGGCGGGTCACCGGTCGTGGCCGGCGCCCGGGCACTGGTGCGGTGGTCCGCCGACCTGGAACGGTGGCGGATCGCCACGGTGGGCGCCCTGATCGCCGGCGCGGGGAACGCGGGCCAGCGGCCGGGGCCGAAGAAGCCAGCCACCGCCCCCGACCCGGGACTGTGGCTCGACGCGGCGCACGCGGTGGCGGTGCTGCCAGTCGTCCTGGTCACCTGGGTGGTGACGGGACTGTGGTGGTTCATCGGCGTCGCCTCGATCACGTTCCCCCTGCGCAACCCGCCGTCACCCGGGTGGCAGCTGCCCGCGACCCTGTACGCGGGCACCGCCCAGTCCCACATCGCCGTGAGCCTGCGGCTGGCGTCGTGGGGCCAGCACGTCGCCTTCGCGACCGCGCTCGGCCTGCTGCTGCTGGTCACCCTGCCGCTGGTGACCCGGGTGTGCGTCGGTGCCCAGGCTGGGCTAGGGCAGGTGCTGCTGTGGGACGCGTCCGCGCTGCTTCGCCGGATCAGGGGGCTTGAGCAGGAGCGGGACACCGCCCGCGCGCAGACGGTCGCCGCGGTGTCGGCCGAGGCGACGGCGCTGCGCCGACTCGAGCGCGACATCCACGACGGCCCCCAGCAGCGGCTGGTCCGGCTGGCGATGGAGCTGGGCCGCGCCCAGCACCACTTCGACAGCAAGCCGGAGGCCGTCCGGGAGGCGCTGGCCGACGCGATCACCCAGGCCCAGGAGGCACTGGAGGAGCTACGGGCGCTGTCGCGCGGCATCGCCCCGCCGGTCCTCGCCGACCGCGGCCTGCGCGAGGCGCTCACCGCCCTGGCCGCGCGCTCCACCGTGCCCGCCGAGGTGGCCGCCGACCCGCTGAACGCCCGGCTGGACGCCGCCGTCGAGACGACCGCGTACTTCGTGGTCGCCGAGGCGCTGACCAACGTGGCCAAGCACAGCCACGCTCGCCGGTGCGTGATCGGAGTGCGGCACGGCGGGGGAACGCTGCGCGCGTGGGTCACCGACGACGGGACGGGCGGCGCGGCGCTGGACAAGGGGCACGGGCTGCGCGGGCTGGATGACCGGGTCCACGCGGCCGGCGGAAGGCTGCTGGTCACCAGCCCGCGCGGCGGGCCGACGACGATCACCGCGGAGCTGCCGTGCTGCTGAACCCGGACAAGGCACTGCCCGGGCCCCGCGGCTGCCTGCGGATCGTGGTGGCCGACGACGCGGTGCTGCTGCGCGAGGGCCTGGTCCGGCTGCTCACCGAGGACGGCCACCAGGTAGTGGCCACCGTCGGGGACGGGCCCGCCCTGCTGGAGGCGGTGCTCGCGCACCGCCCCGACGTGTCGGTCGTGGACGTGCGGATGCCGCCGACCCACACCGACGAGGGGCTGCGCGCGGCGATCAGCGCCCGCTCGCGGCTGCCCGGCGCCCCCATGCTGGTGCTCAGCCAGTACGTGGAGGCGTCCTACGCCGCTGACCTGCTCGCCGACGGCTCCGGCGCGATCGGCTACCTGCTGAAGGACCGGGTCGCCAAGGTCGAGGAGTTCCTGGACGCCCTGCACCGGGTCGCCCGCGGCGCGACGGTGCTTGACCCCCAGGTCATCGCCCAGGTGCTGGCCGGGCAGCGCCGGGACAATAGCCCCCTGGCGGCGCTGACCGCGCGGGAACGTGAGTTGCTGGCGCTGATGGCCGAGGGGCATTCCAACACGGCCATCGCCCAGCGGCTGGTGCTGTCGGCCAGCGCGGTGGAAAAGCACATCGGCAACATCTTCGCCAAGCTCGGCCTGCCGCCCGACGACGCCCAGCACCGCAGGGTGCTCGCCGTCCTGGCCTACCTGCGAGCCTGACCGCACCCCGGCGGTATGGCTGGCCATACCCCAAGTGTCCGGAGCGCTCCGGTGACCCCCGCGGCGCCGCCGCGAAACAGTGGTCGGCATGACAATGATTGAGGCGCGTGGCCTCGTTAAGGCGTATCGGTCCGCCAAGGCGGTCGACAACCTGAGCTTTGAGGTCCGCCCCGGCACGGTGACCGGGTTCCTGGGCCCGAACGGAGCGGGCAAGTCCACCACGATGCGCATGATCATGGGCCTCGACCGGCCGGACGCGGGGCAGGCCCGGATCGGCGGCCGGCGCTATGGCGACCTGCGCTGGCCGCTGCGTGAGGTGGGCGCGCTGCTGGAGGCCAAGGCGTTCCACCCGGGCCGCACGGCCCGCGCCCACCTGATGGCCCTGGCGGCCAGCAACGGGATCGGGCGGCAGCGGGTTGAGGAGATGCTCGCGCTCACCGGCATCGAGAAGGCCGCGGACCGCCGCGCCGGGAAGTTCTCGCTCGGCATGTCCCAGCGGCTGGGGATCGCCGCCGCCTTGCTCGGCGACCCGGGGGTCTTGCTGCTCGACGAGCCCGTCAACGGCCTGGACCCCGAGGGCATCCGCTGGATCCGCAACCTGATGCGGGGCCTGGCCGCCCAGGGCCGGGCGGTGCTGGTCTCCAGCCACCTGATCAGCGAGATGGCCTACACCGCGGACGCGCTCATCGTGATCGGCCGGGGGCGGCTGCTCGCCCAGACCACGGTCGCCCAGCTGTCCGCCCACGGTGCCACCCTGAAACCCGGCGGCTCCCTGGAAGAGGCGTTCTTCCAGCTCACTGAGGGTGTCACCGATTATTCAGGAGGCTTGTCATGACCACCGCGACGACTTCCGGCCACCGGGCCGCCAGCCCCGCCCCCGGGTACGGATTCGGCGACGTCGCCTTGATGGAGTGGCGCAAGCTCCGCACGGTCCGCTCCACCTGGTGGATGGTGGCCATCTTCGCGGTCGCCATGATCGGCCTGGCCATTGTGGCGCTCAGCCATGAGGGCTACGGGCAGTTGTCCGCCGCCGACCGGGCGGCGTTCGACCCGACGCACGACTGCTTCATCGGGCTCATCCTGGGCCAGTTGCTGCTGGGCGCCCTCGGCGTGCTCGTGATGACGACCGAGTTCTCCTCCGGGATGATACGCGCCACCTTCGCGGCGGTGCCCAGGCGCCCGGTGGTACTCGCGGCGAAGGCCGCGGTGCTCGGGGCCGTCACGCTGGCGGCCGGGGAGGTCTGCGCCTTCGCGGCGTTCGCCGCCGGCCAGGCGTCCCTGGCCGCCTCGGCCCCGCACGCCACGCTGGGCCAGCCCGGGGTGCTGCGCGCGGTGGTGATGGCGGGCGCCTACCCGGCGCTGGTCGCGCTGATCGGCTTGGGCACCGGGGCGCTGGTCCGGCACACCGCGGGTGCCATCTGCGCCGTCGTCGGCGTGCTGTTCGTGCTGCCGCTGCTGTTCGCCCCGTTCAGCGCCTCGGTCCAGGACGCGTCGCAGAACTTCATGCCGCATCCGATGGCCAACGCGATGACCGCGGTCAAGCCGCTGGCGCACGCGCTGTCGCCCTGGCTGATCTTCGCCCTGCTGTGCGCGTACGCGGCGGCCGCGCTGGCCGCCGGCGCCTGGGCCCTCACCGCCCGCGACGCCTGATGGTCAGGCGAGGGAGGCGAGGTCGCCGACCTTGAGGTGGCCGGGCTGGAGGACCTGGGCGTAGGCACCGACGCAGGGCTGGGGGCTGAGGCCTTCCCGGGCGCTGACCCGGTTGTGCGCGGCGGGCACCCGCAGCGCGCCTTGATCGCGGGGCAGGCTGCCGTGCTCCAGGGTGGGGATGGCGCAGCGCGGGGTGAGCGCGATGACCCGGATGGCCAGGTCCGGGCCGATGCGCAGGTCGCGGCCGGTCCACTCGTTCTCGGCGAACCCGGGGGCGGTCATGCGGATGATGATGTTGGGACGGTAGCGCTCCGGCTCGACGGTCCCGCGCGGGCTGAGCCTCGCGACCTGGTCCACGGTGGAGGTGGCGAGCAGGTGCAGCGGCGCGAAGTCGAAGAAGGTCCCCTCGGGGGCGGCGGCGCCCAGGTGGCCGACCTCGACATGGACCCGGGCGCGGATGCCGTCCCGCAGCACCTGATCGGGGTCGGCCCGGTCAAGGACGGCGCCCGGGGCAGGGGTGGCGGTCAGCGTCACCGGCTGGCGCAGGAATCGCGACAAGGCGGCGTCGAGGCCGGGATCGTTGCTGGCCATGGCGGTGCCGTCGGGGAAGAGGATCTTCACGGCGGGGCCGCTGGCGGCGGCCAGCTTGAGCAGGCCGCGCCAAACTCGCGGGTTCTTGGCGCTGGCGACCTTGCCGGTCTCCCGGTGGACGAGGGCCAGTTCCCGGTCGCCGGCCAGCCCCCGGGCGGTCACCTCGCAGGCCGCCAGCTGCTCACCGAGCATCGACTTGACCGGGTAACGGCGCAGCGCCGCCACCGTCCCCAGCGCGGGTTCCTCAGTCAACGTCCTCAACCACCAGCGCGAGCCTAACCCATCGGGTAGCGCCGGAAGCCCACGGCGTATTCGCAGCCGCGTCCTGGCCGACGGCGGCGGCCATGGTCCGGAGGAACTCGTCGGGGTCGAAGTTCCCGCCCAGCCCCTCCAGGTAGGCCCGGTGGCGGGGTCAGGCCACTGGACGGGCCGCGCGGGCGGGGACGGGCGGGCCGAGTGGGTCGCGGCGGGCGGGCATGCGCAGGGTGGTCATGCGGCGCCAGCCGACGAGCCGCTCGTAGAGGTAGACGGCGTCGATTCCCCGGGCGATGAGGGCTGACTTACCGCTCGGCCAGTGCAAGGTGGCGGCCAGGTGGGCCATGACCGCCCGGCTGACGTCCCGATAGACGGCGATCTCGGCGCGGGCGGTGGCGCGCAGCAGGGACTCGATGGCGCGCCGGTGGCCCGAGGCGGCCAGCCGCAGCAGTTCCTCCTGGCAGTAGGCCAGGTGGTTGTCCTCGTCGGCGGAGATCATCGTGACCGCGCGGCTGACGTCGCGGTAACCCGCCGAATAGCGGCGCAGCGCCCGCATCTGCTCGGACGCCCGCTGCTCGGTGACCCTGCTGTGCGCCAGGTAGGCGATGATGTCGGCCTCGGTCAGCGGCCGGTCCGCGCGTAGCTTGCTGTGGGCCAGCCCGATGCCCGTCTTCTCCAGCCGCATCGTGTAGTCGGCCTCGGCCGGAACCGGGACCGGGGCGAGGTTCCGCTTGCGCAGCAGCGCGTTGAAGATGCGCCCGTGCTTATCCTCATCGGCGCCGTGCCGGGCGATCTTGGGCGCGAGGTCTCGGCAGGACTGCGGCACGAGGGCGGCGATCCTGCCGTTCTCCCAGCCGCCCTGGGCCTCGCCCCTGGCCGCGATGGAGCAGAACAGGCGGAATGCCTCGTCGTCACGGAAGATCTCCCCGTAGATAGCCCTCGCTGACAGCACCCCTTCGTTATTTCCCTTGCTCACTAAATGCAATCTCATAATTACCTGTAGTCGCGACGGGGGAGCGCCGGATCCCGGGCGGTGGCCGTGGCGCGGAGCCCAGGGGCTAACCGGGGCGCGGGATCGATGGGATAGCCCGGCCGGGATCGCCCGGCGGCTGGCCGCCGGCCTCGCTGCTCACGGCGAGCAGGAGCTCGAACCGGACCCGGGGGTCATCCAGGTCGGCGTCGAGGAGCTCGCGCAGCTGGGCGATGCGGTAGCTGACCGTCTGCGGGTGCACGAACAGCCCGGCGGCGACCTCCGGCCGCGAGCCCCAGTGCCACAGCCAGCTGTACAAGGTGGCGAGCAGCGTCTCCCGCTGCGCGGGCCGTAGCCCGCCCAGGCCGCCCAGCCGGCGCTGTGCCAGCACCGCCAGCGCGGCGGGCTGGCCGCGCAGCGCCAGGCCGGCGAGGTGCTCGTCGGCGAAGGCGGGGGCCTGGCCGGGCCCGGGCCGCGTGGTGAACTCCGCGAGCTGGACCCCGGTGGGCACTTGCGCCCAGCCGAGCGTGGGCCCCACCACGGCGCCGCGGCCGTGCAGGGCCTCCGCCAGCTCGGCGCGGGCCGGGACCTCCCGCAACAGCAGCACCGCCTCCTCGCCCCGCTCGGACAGCACCCCGTCGGCGCCGAATCGGAAGCGGGCCGCGCGCGCCTCGGCGGCGGGCAAGATCACCGCGGTGACCTGGTCCGGCGGCGGCCAGCCGATCGCGGCACAGGCCGCGGCGACGACCGGCCAGGAGGCACCGCCGCGCAGCAGCAGGCCGGCCAGGTGCCGGCGGCGCCGGTCGCTCTCCCCGGCGTCTTCCCGCACTTGCCTCGCGTACCCGTCGGTGCAGGCCGCGGCCAGTTCGTCGATGAACCCGGTGATGGCGTCGGACAGGTCCATCACCTCCCGCACCCCGACCGGGCGGGAGCGGGTGACCGCGTCCACGGCGCCGCGCAGGAGCAGCCGCGAGGAGACGCGCAGCGCCGAGAGCAAGATCTCCGGCCCGCGCCCGTCCCGGGCCTCCCCGGCGCCCAGCCCGGTGAACAGTTCCCTGACGACCGGGGTGAGCGCCTCCTGGCCGGTGGCCACCAGGTCGACGAACCGCTCGAGACCGGCCCGCACGGCGGTGTCGAGGTTGCGGCTGAACTTGGCGCTGCCGCCGATCGCCGCGAACGCGGGCACCGACGCCATCACCTCGGCGGAGACCTCGCGGGCCATCTGGCTGAGCACCGCGCGCAGCGCCGGGGCCACGTCGGCGGGCAGCCGCCGCCACGGGACGGAGTGCGTGGCAGCGGCGGGCGCGTACTCCGCCCGCTCCGCCCGCTCGGTGGGCTCCGTCGACTCCGTGGCCGCCATTATCTATTTTTATCACGGCGTGCTAATTATCGGCTGGAAACTCACGCACAGGGGTCGGTAGACCCGCATCCGGTGCTAGCCAGAGAATGGGTACTACACCCGGTAACCCAGAGGCACCGCGATCAGAGGGAGGCGTCATGGAGCACCTTCGCTCCCGGGAGCACGTCGTTGAGATGTGCCGCACGCTACTCGAACGCGGCTACCTGAAGGCGACTGAGGGCAACGCCTCGGTGCGCGTTCCCGGCTATGACCGTTACGCCGTGACGCCGAGCAACTATGACTACGCCCGGATGCGCGCCGACGACATCGCCATCGTCGACTTCGCGGGCAAGCAGGTGCCGGGGACCGGCGGTTCGGGGCTGGCGCCCTCGATCGAGTGCGGCATGCACGCCGGCATCTACCGCGAGCGCCCCGACGTGCACGCGGTCGTGCACACCCACCAGCCGTACGCCTCGGCCCTGGCGTTCTTGCGCAAGCCAATCCCGGCGCTGACCGACGAGCAGGTCCGTTTCCTCGGCCGCAGCGTCGAGATCATCGACTACGCCCCGGCCGGTACCGCGTTCCTGGCCAGGAACGTGCGCAAGAAGATGGCCAGCGCCGCGAACGCGTTCATCCTCGCCAACCACGGCATCGTGGCCCTCGGCACCGACCCCGACCGCGCGGTGTTCAACATGGCGCTGCTGGAGAAGGTCTCGATCGCCTACCTGCTCGCGCTCACCACCGAGGCGGGGAAGGTGTACACGATCCCCGGCGCCATCCGCGAGATCGCCCTCACCAAGCTGCGCGCCGACGAGAAGCGGATCGCCGCGCAGATCACCCGCGGCGTCCCCGCGCTGCGGGCGCCGGCCGGGGAGGAACTGCCCAGCGCCGACGCGGTCGCGCAAGCGCTCGCCGCCACTGCGCCGGCCGCCGTGACGGCGGGAACGGCGACGGCACCACCGGATGGCGAGGGCGCCTACGCGATCAGCGAGTACCCGGACGTGCCGGGCATCATGCGCCGCCTGGCGGCCCTCGTTGACCAGCCGGTCCGCGGGATCAGGCACGACGCGATGCTCGACGTCCTGGGGTACTTCGAGCACAAGTGCACCGCGAGCAGGGAACTGACCGAGCGGGCCAAGGCGCGCATACCTGGCGGCGTGCAGCACAACCTCGCCTTCAACTACCCCTTCCCGCTCGCGATCGACCGGGCGGACGGCCCGTACCTGACTGACCGCGACGGCAACACCTACATCGACTTCCTCCAGGCGGGCGGGCCGACCATCCTGGGCAGCAACTACGCCCCCGTCAACGAGCGGGTCGCCGCCGTGATCGCCGAATCCGGCCCGGTCACCGGCTTGTTCCACGAGTACGAGCTGAAGCTGGCGGAGGCGGTCAACCGGTTCATGCCGCACATCGAGATGTACCGCTCGCTCGGCTCGGGCACCGAGGCGGTGATGGCCGCGGTCCGCGCCGCCCGGGCCTTCACCGGGAAGAAGATCGTGATCAAGGTGGGCGGCGCCTACCACGGCTGGTCCGACACGCTGGTCTACGGCCTGCGGGTGCCCGGCACCTACCGGATGAACGCCAAGGGCATCCCGTTCGGCGCCACCAGCCACACCCGCGAGGCGTTCCCGCACGATATCGGGGCGCTGCGCCGCAAGCTGACGGAGAACCGCGCGCTCGGCGGCACGGCGGCCATCGTGGTGGAGCCGCTCGGCCCGGAGTCCGGCACCCGGCCGGCCCCGCGGGACTTCAACGCGCGGGTCCGCGAGCTGTGCGATGAGTTCGGTGCCCTGCTGGTCTTCGATGAGGTGGTCACCGGGTTCCGGGTCGGCATGGGGGGCGCCGCCGGGTACTTCGGGGTGTTGCCGGACCTGACGGTGCTCGGCAAGGCCGTCTCCGGCGGCTACCCGATGGCCGGCGGGGTCGGCGGGCGAGCCGACGTGATGGCGGTCTTCGGCTCCGGCCTGGACGGCAAGAGCGGCGCGCACATCCAGGTCGGAGGGACGCTGTCGGCCAACCCGCTGTCGTGCGCGGCCGGCTACTTCGCCATCGAGGAGATGGCGAGGACCAACGCGCCGGTCATCGCCGGGCGGGCCGGCGACCGGCTGGCGAAGGGGCTGCAGCGGCTCATCGACAAGTACGGGCTGCCGTACGTGGCCTACAACCAGGGCTCGATCGTCCACCTGGAGTGCAGCGGCGTGATGCTGCTCGACATGCACCACCCGGTCAAGCTGCTGCGCGAGAACAAGGCGCGCAAGGAGCTCATGGAGCGCATGGGCGCCGCGTACGCCGCCCACGGGTTGATCACCTTGGCCGGGTCGCGTATGTATACGTCCATGGCCGACACTGACGCGGTGATCGATGACGCACTGACCCGTTTCGAGCAGGTATTCACGCTCGTCGAGGGGGTGTGACGTGGCGGCGGCGCCGTCCCCGGCGGCACTGCCGGTGAGGGCCAGCCGCTGGACGATCCTGGTCGCCTTCAGCCTGCTCGTCGCGTGCACGCAGCTGCTGTGGCTGACGTTCGCCGCGGTCACCGACCAGGCCAGCGCCGCGCTGCACGTCTCCACCGGCGCGGTCGGCGACCTGGCGGTGGTGAACCCGCTGCTATTCGTGATCCTCGCGATCCCCGCCGGGCGCTGGCTGGACCGGCACTTCGCGGCGGCGCTCACGGCGGGAGCGGCGCTCACCGCCGC
>JAICYD010000013.1 GCA_025934375.1 Streptosporangiaceae bacterium
GACCGGCGGCGCGATCGTGGCCGGCGCGCTGCTGGCCGTCGCCGTGGCCGTCGCCGTGTCCCCGGTCGCGCCGCTGGGCACCGTGCGCGCCGTGTACCCCTACCCGGGGGTCGCCGCCGCCGGGGCCGCCCTGGCGGCGGGCGCCGGGCTGCTCATCGCCGTGCTGTCGGCCGTCGCGGTGACCGTGGCCTGGCGGCAGGCACCGCACCGGGCCGCCCGCCCCCGGCGAGGACGGGCCTGGCCGCGGGCGTCGTGCGGGCCGCCCGGGCCTGCGGCCTGCCCGTGCCGGCCGCCGAGGGGATCCGGCTGGCCCTGGAGCCGGCCACCGACCGCTCGGCCATCCCGCTGCGGTCGGTCATCGCCGGCACGGTGCTGGCGGCGATGGTCACCGTCGCCACGGTGACCTTCGGCGCGAGCCTTTCCGCGCTGGTCGCCCACCCGGCGCTGTACGGGTGGAACTGGACGTTCGACCTCAGCTCGGGGACAACCTCCGGTTCCCTGGCGCGCGCCCGGGTAGCGCCCGCGATGGCCCGCGACCCGGCGGTCGCCGCGTGGACCGGCATCTACTACGGCGCGGCCCGGATCGACGGGCAGACCGTCCCGCTCATCGGCATGAGCCCGAACGCGCCCATCACGCCCCCGGTCCTGACCGGCCATGCCCTGGCCGGCCCCGGTCAGGTGGTGCTCGGCACGTCCACCCTCGCGGCGCTGGGCACGCGAATCGGCAACGTAGTCACGGTGCAAAGCCCCGGCGGGCGGCCGTCCGCCCTGCGGGTCGTCGGCACCGCGACGCTGCCGTCGCTCGGCGTCGCCGAGACCCTGCACACCGAGATGGGGACCGGCGCGGTGGTCCCCCTCCAGGTCATTCCGGGGGCGGACCCCGGCCAGCCGAACGAGGTGCTGGTCACGCTGCGCCCGGGGGCGGACGTCGCGGCGGCCCGCGACCGGCTGCAGCGGCTCGTCCCGGCCGCTGACGGCGGGGTGGTGATCGGGGCGCAGCGGCCCGCCGAGATCGTCAACTACGAGTCGATGGGCACCGCCCCGGCTGTCTTGTCCGGCACGCTGGCGGTGGCCGCGGTCACCTCGCTGTGGCTGACCCTCATGGCCTCGGTGCGCCGCCGGCGGCGGGACCTGGTGATCCTGAAGACGGTCGGATTCACCCGGCGCCAGCTAGCCGCCACCGTCACCTGGCAGTCGGCCACCGCCGTCACCGCGGGCCTGGTCATCGGGGTGCCGGCGGGCGTCGCCGTGGGCAGGTCGCTGTGGCAGCTGTTCGCCCGGCAGATCGACGTGATCCCGTATCCCGCGGTGCCGGTGCCCGACGTCGCCCTGGTCATCGGCGGGGCGCTCGCCCTGGCCGCCCTCGTGGCCTTCCTCCCCGGCCGCGCCGCCGGGCGCATCCCCGCGGCCACCTTGCTGCGGGCTGAGTGACCTCGGGGCCCATGACAGCGAACCGGACGGCCGGGATGGCGAAGACGAAGAGGGGGAACGCATGACCTCGGCATGGCTGGTGGCGCGCTCGGGGCTGCGTGCGCGCTGGCGGTCCTGGCTGGCCCTGGCACTGGTGGCGGGCCTGGCCGGCGGCCTGGTCATCGCGCTGGCGGCCGGCGCGCGGCGCGCGGACGCCGCCTACCCGAGCCTGGAGGCCTGGAGCCGGCCGCCCGCCGAGCTGATCGGGCTGGACGCCGGTAAGGACTTCGCGTCCGTCTCAGCGACCCAGGCGAGAACGCTGCCCCAGGTCAGCGCGGTCACGTCGTTCACCGGCTTCGTCACGCTCAACCCGGTGGAGATCGGCGTGATGGCCCCGGCTGATGCCACGGTCCCGGGCGCGCTGTGGCACCGCAAACTGCTCGCGGGGCGGCTGCCAGCGCCGGCCGGGCCGACGAGGCGGACATCTCCTTCGCGACCGCCCAGTCCCTGCACGTCGGCGTCGGCGACCTGCTGCCGGTGACGTTCCTGGGCGCCAGCGGACGGCCGGTGCGCGCGCAGTTCCGGGTGGTCGGCGTGGACGCCGCCCCCAGCGAGTTCCCTCCGCAGTACGGGACCGCGATCGACATCGTGTGGACGACGCCCGCGTTCGGCCAGCGGATGAGCGCCACCGTGACGAGCACCCGCAACCTCGCGCTGTGGCTGCGGCACGGGCCGGCGGACCTGCCCGCTGTCGAGGCGGGGATAAGCCGCATGGCGGGCGGGAAGGCGCTCAGCGAGTACCCGCTCGCGCCGCAGGCGGCGAACACCCGCCGCTCCATCCACCTGCAGGCGGTCACGCTGTGGCTGCTGGCCGGGCTGCTGGCGCTGCTCGGCCTTATCATCACCGGTCAGCTGCTCATCCGGCTCACCGCGGTCGAATCCGCCGGCTTTCCTGTGCTCGCCGCCGTCGGGATGAGCCCCGCGCAGCTCACCGTGGCCGGGCTGGCGCGCGCCGCCATCATCGGCGCGGCCGGCGCGGTGCTGGCCCTGGCGGTCGCCCTCGGCTTGTCGCCACTGTTCCCGGTCGGGCTGGCCGCCGTGGCCGAGCTGCATCCTGGCGTGGACGCCGACTGGCCCGCCCTGCTGGCCGGCATGGCCGCGGTCGTGGCCGCCATGGTCGCCTGCGCGGCGTGGCCGGCCCGCCGGGCGGCCACCAGGCGGGCCGGGCCGGCCGGCGACCAGCCAAGCCTGGCCGGGCAGGCGCGCTGGTCAGGCATCACCCGCGCCTACCATCCGGTCGCGCTCGCCATGGGGATCCGGCTGGCCCTGCGGCGCGGGGCCGGCCGGGCCGCCGTCCCGGTCCTGAGCACCGTCGCCGCCGCCACCGTCGGCGTCATCGGGCTCGGCGTCGCGCTGGTCTTCACCACGAGCCTGAACCACCTGCTCGCCACCCCCCGGCTGTACGGGGTGACCTGGGACGCGCTCGTGGTGAACCTGCAAAACGGCCCGGTGGACAGCGTCGCCGCCGAGGTCGCCCGCGACGGCGGGGCCGCGCGCTGGTCAGCGGCCTACACCGGCGTCCCGGTGCAGGTCAACGGCATTCAGGTGGGCGTGATCACGACGAGCGGGAACCCCGGCGACACGCTGGCCGCGGTGCCGGCCCGCGGTCGCCCGCCGCGTGGCCGTAACGAGATCGTCCTGGGAGAGCGGACACTCGCCGCGGTTCACGCGCGCGTCGGGGCGACCGTCATGGTCGACATCCCCGGGATGGGCAAGCCCGCCCCGCGAACGGTGGTCGGGACGGCGGTCTTCCCGGCCATGGGTGATGAGACCCAGCTGGGAAGCGGGGCCGAGCTGACGACCGATGGCCTGCGCGACCATGGTCCCGCCGGGCGTGCCCATCCCGCCGCCCGGCGCCCTGGGCGTCTTGACGCTGCTCACCATCGCGCACCTGCTGCTTACCTCGGTACGCCAGCGGCGCCGGGAGATCGCGGTACTGCGGGCGATCGGGTTCACCCCGCGCCAGGCCCGGGCGGCCGTGGCCTGGATGGCCGCCGCGCTGGCGGCGCCCGCCCTCGCCGTGGGCATCCCCCTGGGGATCGCCTGCGGGCGGCTGGCCTGGCAGGCCTTCGTCGGGCAGTTCGGCATCCAGCCTGAGCCGGTGGTCGCGCCCAGCCCGTTCCTCGCCGTGGCCGCCGCCGCGCCGCTGCTCGCCGTCGCCATCGCCGCCGTCCCGGGCATGACCGTGAGCCGGCTGCGCCTCGCCCAGGTGCTGCGCGCGGAGTAGCCCCCGCGGGATAACGGGGCGGCGGCGCCGTGGCCGGCCTGATCGGGCAGTGCCGCGCGATAGCCATGCTGCCTGTCACATCCATAAAGGCTGTAGTATTGGGGAGGATAGAATCCCACCATAGGTGATGGTGAGGCGCATATCTTCATAAAGAACCGGAGGGCGGTGCCGGTAAACCTCTGTCCTCGCGGCAGTCGAATCGTCCGCTTCATGGCGCTTTAATTCTACCGTTCCGTACGGCTATTAACCAAAGGTCAGATTTCCGTTGGCTGCTGAGTTCGACTGCGGAAAGGGGGCAGTCAGGCGCCAGCTGGCGCCGGTATACTCCGGTACTCCGAACACGGCTCCGTTGACCAGTTTGAATCCGCCCTCGCAGGTTCTGCTTGAGCACGCCGGGAAATGGGCGCCCTCGCTGCCGCGGAGCCGCTCGTCTCGGCGGGCAGCGTCGATCGAGCCAGTCCGCCGTCACATTCCCCGGCTGCCATCCGTCATAGGCGAGACGGGCCAAGTGGCCTGACCGGCTCCTGCCCCGGGGAGCGTGACGGTCACCAGGAAGTCGAAGGCGGCGATCGCGCGTGCCCGGCGGTACGGAAGCTCCGCCAGGCCGGCCAGGCTTTTGGCCGGGCGAGGCCGTTTTCCCACGGGAGGAGAAACACCATGGTCAGGCTCGACGATCTCGACCCTTCGGCACCGTTCCAGTCCCAGCTCCTCACCCAGGACAAGGGACCGGTCGTCCTTGTCAACACCTTCGTCGTCCCGGAGGGAGGCATGGAGAAATTCCTTGAGCTGTGGCAGGAGACCGCCAGGTACATGAAGCGCTGCCCTGGCCAGGTTTCCACGCAGCTGCACCGGGGTATCGCTGGTAGCAATGCCCTCGTGAATGTCTCGGTCTGGGAATCTGCCCAGGCATTGCGGCAAGCTCATGCCAACCCAGAATTCCGCGAGAAAATCAAGGGCTATCCCGATGGGACTGTATCTTGCCCGCACCTGTTTCAGAAGGTCGCGGTCGAGGGAGTGTGCGTGGCGTAGCCGCCCGGCATCAAGCGGCCGTCCGTGGCCCCACCAGCCAGCGACTCGGGCCGCCCGTCACATTTCGCTGCCGACTGCCGTCATAGAACAGAGGGATCATGTCAGGTGGACGTCACCGGCTCCCGCGCGGGCCGGGCCGAAGGTAAGGGGAAGCGCATGACATCGCCAGTCCTCGTCACGGGCGGTACCGGCCGCCTGGGGCGATCTGTCGTTGCCCGGCTGGTCGATGCCGGACACGAGGTGCGCGTGCTGGCCCGCCGTCAGCGCGACACTCTGCCACAGGTCACATTCTTCGCGGGAGACCTTCTGCGGGGCGAGGGCATCGACCCGGCCGTGCGGGGCGCCGGGGCGATCATCAACTGCGCAACCGCCACGAAGGGCGACGCGCAGGTGACCAGGAACCTGGTGGCCGCGGCGGCCAGGGCCGGCTCTCCGCACTTCGTGCAGCCGTCCATCGTCGGCATCGACCTCATGGCGCAGTGGGGATACGTGAAGACCAAGCTCGAGGTCGAGCGGATCGTGGAGAACAGCGGCCTGCCGTGGACGATCCTGCGAGTGACGCAGTTCTACAACTATTGCTTCGAGAATTCCCGGAAGCTCGCGAAGTTCCCGCTGGTGGCACCGGTACCTGGAGGCTTTACAGTCCAGCCGGTCGATTCCCGTGAGGTCGGGGCCCGGCTGGTCGGGCTCGCGCTTGGCGAGCCCGCCGGCCGCGCCCCGGACATGTCGGGACCGGAGGTATCGAGCTGGAAGGACCTGTTCCGCAGCTACCTGGCGGCCACCCATCAGCGCAAGTGGGTGGTCCCCATGCCGGTACCCGGAAGCAAGGCCGTGCGCAACGGCGCCCTGCTCCCAGGGCCGGGGCACACCGAAGGGATCAGGACCTGGGACCAGTTCCTGACCGAGGAGCTGGGGGAACACCGCGGCGGCCTGGACCCCGCCTCGCAGGTCAAGAGCGCCTAGTAGCTCGTTCGGTCCCACCGCCTGTCCGCAATCACCCGATCATCCCTGCACGCACGATCTCGACTCAAGGAGGAGCACGCTCATGCAAGCCCGCATGAAGAGCCCGGCCATCGTCATTCCCGACGCGATGACCGCGATCAAGTCGCTGAACGAGGCCGTACAACAAGGTGGTGTGCCGCAGCGAACGCTCGACCTGGTTCACCTGCGAGCCAGCCAGATCAACGGATGCAGCGTCTGCCTCGGCGCCGCGACCAAGGCCAGGAAAGATGGCGAGACAGACGAGCGGCTCTTCACGCTGCCCGGCTGGCGGGATACGCCGTACTTCAGTGACGCGGAACGCGCCGCCCTGGCCCTCACGGAAGCCGTCACCCGGCTCAGCGACCGGACCGATCCCGTACCTGACGAGATCTGGGACGAGGCCGCACAGCACTACGACGAGAAGGGGATGGCCGCGCTGGTCTTGTGGATCGCCACCGTGAACGTCTTCAACCGCGTCAACGTCGCCACCAGGCAAGTCCCCGGCGAATGGGCCCACCAACGGCGCGAATAGCGCATCTCGGGAGCCGGCCCGCGGGCGAGCCGGGCCTAGCGGCCGGCGGCTTTACCTGACGCCTCCGCGTAGGACTTCGCGTGCTTGAGCGTGGCGAGGCTGTTGCCGCTCAGCGCCCCGCGCACGAATTCCTGCGCCGAGGCCAGGTCCGCGTTCTCGCCCAGGATGGCGGTGATCCGCGACTCGTCGATCCTGATCGTGTGCTCCGACGTCACCGACACGCGTGACGGAGCGCGCTTTTCGATCAGCCAGCGCCCGGTGTGCAGCGTCAGCAGGCCGGGCAGGACGACCTGCTTGTACAGGATCTTGTGGTGCGGCTCACAGAGCCGGACGGACGCGGTGGTGTGGACCGACCCGTCTGCGGCCCGGGTGTCCATCTCCAGGATCTGGAGCCCGGGCGTGTCTTCCTGCAGGTTCACCCTGAGCACGTGCGGCAGCCGCTTCTCCCACAGGCCCGCCTCGTTGATGAAGTCGTAGACGTCGGCGGCGGCGCCGTCCACGTCAACGGCGTCGGCGAAGGTGAGCAGGGTACGTGCGTCGTCCGCCTCCGCGGCGGACTTCAGTGCCCGCAGCTCTGCTGTGCTGTTGCGATCCACCGCCTTGGCGATCCAGTCAAGATCGGCGGGCTCGCCGGTGGCAGCGAAGTAGTCGTGAGACAGGCGGACGTGGCATTCATCCTCAGCCAGCGGTTCGATTGCCCACGTTCCGCCCATGCCGCCGACCGGATGCTGGGAGCGCTCCTGCCGGAACGTGATGGTCCTGGCGGCGGGGTCGAGCTTGCGTCGCGACGTCCAGGTCTTAACGGTCTCGTTGGCGGTTGCCCAGATGCGGATCTGCTCCGACTGCCCGTCCTGCCCGACCTGCTCGGCGTGGATGGTCGGGCCGAACAGCTGCGGCCACTTCTGCACGTCGGCGATAAACGCGTAAACGCGGTCGGCCGGCGCGGACACGGTAATCTCGTGTTCTGCGTAATGCACGGCGCCGGCATCCGGCGCGTCCTTTGCCTTCATGATGTCCTCCTCAGAAATTTCCGAGCCCGCCGCAGACATTGATCGCCTGGGCCAGCACGGCGCCTGCCGCGTCGCTTACCAGGTAGCCCACCATCGCCGCCACTTCCTCGGGCGTGGAGTAACGGCCTAGCGGGATCTTCGCCTCGAACTGCTTCAGTATTTCTTCCTCGGTCTTCTTCCAGGCGTTCGCGTAACCCTGCCGAACCCGCCTGGCCATTGGCGTCTCCACATAACCAGGGCAAACCGCGTTTACCGTGATGCCGGTTTTCGCGAGCTCGTTCCCCAGCGCCTTGGTGAAGCCGACGACGCCGTGCTTGGATGCCGAGTAAGGCGCCCCGAGGACGACGCCCTGCTTGCCGGCGGTTGAGGCAATGTTCACGATCCTGCCCCACCCTTTATCGCGCATCCCGCCAACGGAAAGCGCGTCGCGAGTCATGAAGAACACGCTGTTGAGGTTCGTATTGATGACGTCGAGCCACAAATCGTCCTCGATGTCCGCGGTCACGCCGCCGCCGCTGCGGCCGACGTTGTTGACCAGGATGTCAATGGCGCCGAAGTGCGCGACGGCAGCCTCGACGAACTCCCTCACCTGCGCCGCTGACCGGACGTCGCACACGGTGCCGTCCACGTCGAGGCCCTGCGCGCGCAGGGCCTTCACGGCCTGCGTGACCTCATCCGCATCCCGCGCGCAGACGAAAACGCGGTGCCCCTGCCTGGCGAGCAGATCAGCCACCGCGAACCCGATGCCGCTGGTCGCTCCAGTGACGATCGCTGCCCGCTGTGCCGGTCCGGACATCTTTGCCTCCTGTGTCGTGAGTGAATCTCGCTACGCCGCCGCTGGCCGGCCGGCCGCCGACGTGCCGAGTAGCCGCGGAACCAGCCCGGTGTCGTGCCTGGCCGCGCGGAACTCCTCGGCAGCCAGAACGCGCCCGAGGAACCGCGCCGTGGTGCTTATCCCGGGACCGCTGATCTCGAATTCGCTCAGTGCCCTTTCCATCCGCGCGATCGCGTCGTCCCTGGTCGGCGCCCATGTGATTACCTTGGCTAGCAGGGAGTCGTAGATCGCTGGCATGCGGTATCCGGCATAGCCGTGCGTGTCCACTCGCACGAACGGGCCGGCCGGCAGCGCGAGCGAGTCGATCCGGCCCGGGCAGGGCGCGAATGACCTGTCGGGGTTCTCCATGTTGATGCGGCATTCCAGTGCCGCCCCGCGGCTGGCCACGTCCTGCTGCCGCAGGCCCAGCCGATGGCCAGCCGCGATCTTGAGCTGCTCCTGTACCAGGTCGATGCCGGTCACCATTTCGGTCACTGGGTGCTCGACCTGGATCCGGCAGTTGGCCTCGATGAAGAAGTAGTCGTTGTCCGGGTCGAGGAGGAATTCGAAGGTGCCCGCGCCGACGTATCCGCAGGCTTTAGCGCCGGCGACCGCGTCCTCTCCCATGCGGCGCGCGATGTCCGCGGGCAGCGAGGGCGCCGGGGATTCTTCCACCAGCTTCTGATGGCGGCGCTGCACGGAGCAGTCGCGAAGCCCGAGATGGATCGCGTTGCCGTGGGCATCGCCGAGTACCTGCACCTCGACATGCCGCGCGGACGGCAGGTAACGCTCCAGGTATACCCGTGAATCACCAAACAGCGCCCGCGCCTCGGCAGCGGTGCTGCGGTAGTCGCGGAGGAAATCGCGCCGGTCGTATACCACCCGCATCCCGCGCCCGCCGCCGCCCGCCACTGCCTTGATGATGACGGGGAACCCGGTCTCGTCCGCTATCACGCACGCTTCCTCCGGTGATCGCATCGGATGACGGCTGCCGGGCAGGACGGGCAGGCCGGTGCCGGCCATGACCATGCGCGCCGCCGACTTCTCGCCCAGCTGGGAAATCACCTCGGCCGGCGGCCCGATGAAGACCATGTCGTTGGCCTGGCAGACCTCGGCGAAGTCCGGATCCTCGGAAAGGAACCCGTACCCCGGGTGTATCGCGTCGGCGCGGGTTTGCCTGGCCGCCTCGATTATCGCGGCCATGTTGAGGTAGCTCCGCTTTGCCGGGCCCGGGCCGATGTGGACGGCCTCGTCGGCATAGCCGCGGATCGCCGAGTCCCTGTCCTCGGTCGAGTAGACCGCGACCGTCTTGATGCCCAGCTCACGGCACGCACGGGCGATCCGGATGGCGATCTCCCCGCGGTTGGCGATCAGCACCTTGCCGAACATGACCTCAGTCCTCCGCAGACGTCAGCGCGAACAGCGGCTCGTCGTATTCGACGGGGGCTCCGTTCGCCTTGAGTACATCGATGACGATTCCGGCCCGGTCGGCCTCCACGGGGAGCATCAGCTTCATGGCCTCAACGATGCCGACCTGCTGCCCTGGCTCAACGGCGCTGCCCACCGAGACGAACGGCTCCGCCCCTGGCTCTTTGGCGTGGTAGAACACTCCCACGGCGGGCGAGGTGAGGTATTCCCGCGGCTCAGCATGAGTGCTCTCGTGGCCGGCGTGGCCATCGCGGGCGTGGCCGTTAGGGGAGATCGCGTCAATGGCGAGACCGTCAGCGGCGTGGTGGCCGGGGCGCGGTACGTCGGCCGGCCAGGTGATGTCCACCGTGATGTCACCGGCTTGAACGTGCAAGCTGCTCGGCTGCTGCCTGAGCTTGCCCAGGAACCCGACCACGTGTTCTTGCACCTGGGCCAGGTCGGGCCGGTCGTTCATGACGTCCTCCCGCCGGGCCGCCGCGCTCCGAACGACCGGAACCTCTCCCGGCGGGCGCTGACCAGTTCCGCTGGGGGGAGGCCGGCCAGCCGGCGCAGGCTGGCATGCAGGACGCTCGCGACGCGCTGGGCCGCCTCCTGGTGGTCGGCCTGGCTGCCCCCCGCGGGCTCACCGATGACCCCGTCCACCACGCCCAGCAGGAGCAGGTTCCGCGCGTCCACCTTGAGCGCGGCTGCGGCGGCGGGCGCCATCGACGCGTCGTTCCACAAGATGGAGGCGCAGCCCTCGGGACTGATCACCGAGTACACCCCGTGCTCATTGATCAGTACCTCATCGGCTACCGCGAGGGCCAGCGCTCCACCGCTTCCCCCCTCGCCGATGATGACCGTCACGATGGGAACCGGAAGGCTGGTCATCATGCCGATGCACTGCGATATCGCCCCGGCCTGCCCCTGCTCCTCAGCCTCGGCCCCCGGGTAGGCCCCGGGGGTGTCGATGAACGTCACGATCGGCAGGCCCAGCTTGGCCGCCAGTCGCATGAGCCGGGCCGCCTTCCGGTATCCCGCCGGGCTCGGCATGCCGTAGTTCCGGGCGGTGAGCTCGCTCGCCGTGTGCCCTCGCTGGTGGCCGACGACCACCACCGTGGTGTTCGCGAGCTTCCCGATCCCGCCCACCATTCCGCGGCACTCGCCGCCGATCCGGTCCCCGTGCAACTCCTCGAAGTCGCGAAAGCCCCGCTCGATGTAATCCAGCGTGGTCGGGCGGCCGAGATCCCGCGCCCGCTGGACGGACTGCCACGGGTCCATCCCGGGAAGTTGAGCCGCGTCGCGGATCAGGACGTCCTGCACCTGCGGGAGATCCGCGACGGCGACAGGAGGGCTGCCGGGCAGCAGCCTGCGCAGCGTCTCCCGGAGCGCCTGGCGCGGCTTGATCATGTCGATGATGCCGCGCTCGGCGAGGAACTCCGCCGTCTGGAAACCCTCGGGAAGCTCGTGGCCGATCGTCTGCTCGATGACCCGGCGCCCGGCGAAGCCAAAGCGCGCCGCTGGCTCGGCGATGATGACGTCGCACAGCGTGGCGAACGACGCGGCGACACCGCCATAGGTCGGATCCGTGATCAGGGCGATCGTCATGATGCGAGCCTCATCCAGGCGCGCGAGCGCCTGGCTGGTCTTCGCCATCTGCATGAGGGATATCGGCCCCTCTTGCATCCGGGCGCCTCCCGACGCCGTCACGATGAGCAGTGGCAGGCGATGCTCGAGGGCCGTCTCGGCGGCATTCGTGATCAGCTCGCCGGCCGCGGCTCCCAGGCTGCCGCCGAGGAAGCGGAAATCCATGACCGCGGCGATGAGCGGCATGTCGTCGATCCGGCCCGCGGCGACGACGATGCCTTCCCGCAGGCCCGTGTTACGGCGCGCCTGTTCCAGCCGTTCGAGGTAGGGCCTGGTGTCGGCGAACGCCAGGACGTCCTCGGTGCTGGCCGGGAAGTCGAGGATCTCGGCGCTGTCAGGGTCGAAGAGCTGGCGGACGCGCTCGTCAGCCGGTAGCCGATGATGGTAGCCGCATTCCGGGCAGACCTTGAGGTTCCTTGATAGCCGCCTCCCGTAAAGCATCGCGCTACAGCCAGGGCACATGACCCATTGCTCTGCGGCGGTCCCGATATCCGCCGATGACATGGTGGTCATCGCAGTGACTCCTCGTCCCCGTTTCGAGCCAAGCGGATTAGCTGGCATTGACCAAGTTAATGAGCAGGCGCGGTGTCGTGTCCCCGGTTACTGCGTCGTCCTCGATGGTCACCCGGTACTCCCTGGCGATTCTCGCCAGGGTTTCCATGCGGATAACCGAGTCATAACCCAGCTCATCGAACGTTGCATCGAGTGCTGTCATTTCGAATGAGTCTTCCGGCTCCTCGCCGGCGCAATCCCGCAGGATTCGCTTGAGGTCGTTATATTCAAATCTGCTGGCTGCCATTACTAACTCACCCTTTTCTTCCCTACTGCTCGCGCCGTCCTGAGCGCGCACAATCAGAGCGGAGTTGAATCCCCGGTAACCCCGGGCGATCACCATCGCCGCCCGCACCCGCCGGGGCCGGCGTACCTCAGTCACCACATCGAGGGGGTAGCGCTGCGATGGCCGGACGTTGATCGTCGGCGGCATCAGGCCATCGCGGATCGACAGCAGGGCGGCCGCGACGTCCACCGCGGCGGCTCCCGCGTACATGCGGCCGGTCATCGTCTTGGGCGCGGTGACGGGCACCGCCCGTTCCCCGAACACCGCGGTGATGGCGTCGGCCTCGGCCTGGTCCATGTCCCGCACCCCGGCGGCGTCCGCGAACACGACGTCGATGTCGGCAGGGCTCATGGCGGCATCGGCTAGCGCGCCCATGATGGCCCGTCTCAGCGTCGGCTCCCGCGCGCTGCCCGGGGGAGGGTCGAAGGTCGCCGCGTACCCGGCTATCTCCCCGTACACCACCGGGGCACCGCGGTCCCGCGCGGCCTGCCCATCCTCGATGACCAAGATCGCGCCGCCCTCGGCCGGCACGTGCCCCGACGCGCGCTCGTCGAACGGGAGATACGCCGTCTGCGGGTCATCGCCCTGGCTGAGCCGGCCGCTCGCCATCTGCCCGATCCAGCCCCACGGGCAGATTGAGCCGTCCACCCCGCCCGCCAGGATCAGCCTGCTCCCGCGCCGCAACTGCCGCCGGGCAGACGCGATCGCGTCGAGCCCGCCAGCCTGGTCGGTGACGATGACGCCGCTGGGGCCCTTGAACCCGTGCCTGATGGAGATCTGGCCCGTGTTCACCGCGTAGAACCACGCGAAAGACTGATAGGCGCTGACGTACTCGTTGCCGAGCCGCCACAGGTTCTGCAGTTCTTGCTGTCCGAATTCGAAGCCGCCAGCGGTGCTCGCGGTGATGACCCCCCGCTCAAGAGGGTCACCCGGGCAGTCCGCGGCCTTCGCCTCCTCAAGTGCCGAGGCGGCCGCCACCAGCGCGAGCCTGGTCATGTGGTCGGTTTGCGGCAGCAGCCTGGCCGGCAGGTGCTCCTGTGGCCGGAACTCCGCGACCTCGCCGGCCAGGCGGCTGGGGTATCGGCTGGCGTCGAAGCGTGCGACCGGGCGGATTCCTGATTCCCCGGCCCGGGTCGCGGACCAGTAGCGCGCGGTGCCGAGCCCGTTCGGAGCGACCACCCCGATCCCGGTGACCACTGGTGGCTGCGTCATGCTGCCTGGCCATCGACTTGGCGCAGCACCATCGCGCTCTGGAAGCCGCCGAAGCCGCTGCCGACGCTCAGCACCGTGCTGGTCTGCCACTGCCGCGCGGTCCGCGGAACGTAATCCAGGTCGCACTCGGGATCCGGAGTCGTCAGATTCGCTGTCGGGGGCACCACGTTGTGCTGGATGGCCAGCACTGACGCGGCGATCTCCAGGGAGCCGATCGCGCCCAGCGAGTGACCGATCATCGATTTGACGGAGCTGACCGGGACGTCGTACGCGTAGGGCCCGAGGCTGATCTTAAAGGCCGCGGTTTCATGCCTGTCGTTCTGCTTGGTGCCGGAGCCGTGCGCGTTAATGTAGTCGATATCCGATGCGTTCAGCCTCGCCTCGTCAAGGGCGGCGGCAATCGCGGCCGCCATTTCGGCGCCATCTGGGCGCAGCCCCGTCATGTGGAACGCGTTGCACCGGGAGCCGAAGCCGGCGATCTCGGCATAGATGCGCGCCCCCCGCCTGCGCGCCGCTTCCAGGTCCTCGAGCACGAACATGGCCGCGCCCTCGCCGAGCACGAAGCCGTCGCGAGACCGGTCGAACGGACGGGAGGCATGCTCCGGGTCGTCGTTGCGCGCGGTGGTGGCCTTGATGGCGTCAAAGCAGGCCACGGTGATCGGCGAGATCGGCGCGTCGGTCGCCCCGGCGATCAGGATGTCGGCCGAGCCTTCGCGTATGAGCTCGCACGCGTGCGCGACGGAGTCCAGGCCCGAGGTGCAGCCGGTCGATATCACGCTGACCGGCCCCTCCGCGCCGCATGCCCACGCGACTTCCGAGGCGAAGGAGCTCGGGACGAGGCAGTCATACAGATGCGGCACGGCGTACTCGTGGCCGACCAGGTACAGTCGGCCGTCGTCGCTGGTCACCCGGTACTCCTGCTCCAGGCTCATGGTGGCGCCGACGGCCGTTCCCACCGTCACGCCCAGGCGCGCGGGATCGGTGCCGGCGAATGCCAGCTCGCTGTCCGCGATAGCCTCCCGGGCCGCCACCACGGCGAGTTGGGCGGCCCGGTCCATCCGGCGGATCTCCCGCTGCGTCAGCCCGCAGGCCGCCGGGTCGAAGTCGATTTCCGCCGCGACCCTCGAACGGAACCTGGCGGGGTCGAAGAACGAGATTCGCCGCGTAGCGGTGCGCCCGTTAACCAGCAGGTTCCAAAATTCCTTTGTCCCGATTCCACCGGGTGCGACGACCCCGACTCCGACTATCACCACTCGGCGTCGCATGCGCTTGCCTTCCTGCTAGAACCCGTCGAATTTCCCGGACCACCGCCGATTAGCCGGCGCTCCAGTGGTAGAAGCGCTGAGCCATCGCATCCTTGGGGGATCGCCAGGATTGCGGGTCATAAGGCGCGATGTACTGTTTGAGGTCGCCACTGATCTGGACGAATGACGGGTGCTGTTTCGTAGCCTCGATGGCCTCGCCGCCGTCATCGTGGTCGAAATCCTGGAGGTGGAAGTAGAGCCCGTGGAAGCCGAATAGCTGCCTGCGCCGGGTCCCCATGAGATGGGGCATGCCAGTCGCGTCGAACTCGGCGAACAGCCGGGCTACGCCCGCGCCGTCGTGTGGCTGCATCCTGGCCACGATCAAGGTGCTGTGCACATTACCCTCCGATGGTCTTCCTGGCGTTCACATGCTCATGCCGTGGCACTGACCCGGTCAGGGCCAGATGGCGGCTGGCCCCGGCCGGCCGGCCGGGGCGGGCCGAACCACCGGCCCAGTGCCTCGTCCAGAGGCCCGTATCCAGGTCCCGCCCAGGCCACGTAGCCGTCCGGGCGGATCAGCGCCGCCATCGTCACCTGGTCACCAGCGGCTGCCACCAGCGGGAACGAGCTCAGCGGGACGACGTCCACCCGGTCCTGCCACCCCGCGATGGCCGAGTGGACCCCGGCGGGATCGGCGGTGCTGATGAGAACTCCGCGCGCCGAGTACAGCAGTGCCGGGACCCGCGTCCGGCTGCCGTCGCGCAGCTGCAGTTCACTGTCAGGCATGCGGTGGCCCGCCAGGGGATGCTCCGGGGACTGGCCGGTGTCATACCGGATGTCGAGGCCGCTGACCATCCCGGCCAGGTGGCGCGCCGCATCGGGGATGGCGACTACCTCGGCCAGTACCGAGCGGAGAGGGTCCATCTCCGCGCCGGTGAGGTAGAGCATCCCCTGGGCGAGAGTATTGCGCAGTACCCTCGCGCCCACCGGATGCCGCTCGCTGTGATAGGTGTCGAGCAGGCCGTCAGGCGCCCAGCCGCGGATTGTCGCCGCGAGCTTCCAGCCCAGGTTAGCCGCGTCCTGAATGCCGAGGCTGAGTCCCTGACCGCCGGCCGGGAGATGAACGTGCGCGGCGTCTCCGGCCAGCAGCACGCGCCCGCGGCGGTACTGCGTGGCCTGGCGGGCGGCATCGGTAAAGGCACTGACCCACCTGGACTCGGCGCCGTGCAGGGACTCGCCGGTCAAGCGCTGCCAGGCGTCTGCCACCTGGTCGAACGTCACGCCTTGGCGTCCCGGTGACGGTCGCGTGCCGTCCTCGCAGACGATGATGCGGTCGACCGTCGCCTCCAACGGCGCCGACATCGCCATGCCGCCGGGCACGCGCTCGCCGATGAACCGCGGCTTGATGTGACGCCCGGCCACGTCCGCGAGGTACATCTCGCGCGTGGCATCCGTTCCCGTGAAGTCGAACCCGGCCCGCTGCCGGACGGCGCTGCGCCCGCCGTCACAGCCGACCAGGAAGGCGGCCTTCGCGGTGGAACGGCCGGCGGATCCGGATATCTCCGCGACGATCCCGTCGGGCTGCTCGGCAAGGTCGAGTACCTCGTGATCGCGCAAGATGGTGGCGCCGAGGCCGGCCGCCCACTCTTCGAGGATCCGCTCGACCTGGTACTGGAAGACACCACGGACCGTGAAGAACGCGCCTTCGAGCACGCCGAAGTCCAGCGGTATGCCGCCGAAATGCCCTTGCCTGGCCGGCTCGGCATTGGCCAGCCTGTCGTACAGCCCGCGCTGGTTGAATACCTCCATGGCGACGGCGGTAAAGCCGAGGCCTCGTGATTCCCCGCTGGGGACGGTTCGCCGTTCCAGGACCGTGACGTCAGCCCCGCCCAGGCGAAGCTCGCCGGCCAGCATCAATCCAACGGGCCCGGCACCGACCACGATAACGTCGGTTTCCATTTCTGCGGCCTCCAGGTTGCAGGGAAAGTGAACTCTCCGTTACTGCCAGTCTCCGGCAGCTAAAGGCACTGATATTTAGTGCGGCCGGTTGCGGTCTGGCACCAGGGTAAGAATAGGCTCATGGCAGCCATGAGGGGAAATTAAATTAAGCAAGGGCGCAACCGCGGCCCTTCTTTCGCAGCTAGATTAGTTAGCGGGAGCGGTCCGCACAAAAGACTGCGTCTGACCGCGGAGGCACCGCAGTCGAACATCGCCGCGGCAGCTGATTCGGTTCTGCGGGAACACCGCCTCCCGCTTACCGGATTGCCCGCCCGCTCGGGCTGCCGCACGGCCTCCTTACCTGATCACCTTGTGAGGATCTTTAGTTTTAGCAGTAGCCGCCGCTGAATCGGTGCCGGCCCTCTGGGCGCGCTGAAAGTTTCCGCGAGCCGCGGCACCGGCCCTGGTTCCGCTTACCCGGCGGCGTGGTCGCGGCACGAAGTCCGGCGGCCCCGGCAGGCGCGGGATCACGCATGAGTCACCAGTTCACATCCGCCACAGCTTGTGTTAGATGCAATCCTGACTGCCTGGTCAGATCGTAATCAATCTATCACGGTCCGGCCGGAAAAGGCTCAGTAAGTAACACGAGCCACAATGGCCATCAATGATGCTTACGTTTGTTGTTGACGCATTGGCCAATCACGGCATACGGTACCAAAACATGTACATGCGGCGGTGAGGGCGTGAGGCGCCGCGAGGGACGGCAAGTGGATCATCACCGGCGTGGACATGCTAATCATCACGGGGCGATCTTTGATGCAAATGCAGGTGCCGTTTAGATCTAGTTTGCTGTGAGCTTGTTTATAGTTTCGCTGACGGGCTCAGCGCCGTTATCAGTCAGCTCGTCAAGGCAATGGCGCCTGGATCCGGCGTAGCGGAAAGGCGTCAAGGCTGCACCGGCAGACCCGACCAACGACGATAAGCCATGAAAGGAAATGCCTGCAATGGGGGCCGAAAGGCGGAGACCACCGGAGCCAGCAGACAGCACATCCACTCCAGCTTCATCCGTTGAATCAGGGACGGGAGCATCCCCAGATTCGTCGGCGCATTCGAATCAGGCCACGTTCCCCGGATCGGCGGCGTTGTCTTCGGCCTGGATCGAATCGCATCCGGCCGTCATGGTAGCGATCGATTCGCTGCTGTTCGACTTCTCGCCGAGGCTTGGCGGAGAGGATCCAGAGCATGTCCGGATGCTCGCGCAGGCCAGCGGCCCGCTGCCGCCGATCACGGTCCACGCGCCCACGATGCGCGTGATCGACGGGGTGCACCGGGTCCGCGCCGCCCGGCTGAACTGCCTCAGCGAGATCCCGGCCCGGATGCTCGACTGCGATGAGCAATCAGCGTTCATCCTGGCGGTGAAGGCCAATATCAGCCACGGCCTGCCGCTGTCCAAGGACGACCGCACCACGGCCGCCATCCAGATCATCGCCAGCCATCCGGACTGGTCCGACCGGGCCGTCGCGGCCGTGACCGGCCTGTCTGACAAGACCGTCTCGCGGATCCGGGCCCTTTCGGTCTCCGCGACACCGCAGTCCAGCATCCGGCGCGGGCGTGACGGCCGGATCCGGCCGCTCGACACGACGGAAAAGCGCGAGCAGGCCGCCGACCTGATCGCCAAAGGGTCCCATACGGGCTTGCGCGAGATAGCCAAGGAGACGGGCTTGTCGCTCGCGACCGTGCAAGACGTCCGGCAGCGGATCAACCGGGGCGAGGATCCGGTCCCCAGCCGGTACCGGCTCGCGAAGGGACACACGCGCGCGGCGGCCACCCCGGCGCACCCGCCAAGCGCGCAGCGCACCAGGTACAAGGAGACGCCTGCCGATCGGCGGGTGGTACTGGCGAAGCTGGACCACGATCCCTCGCTCAAGTTCAGCGAGGCTGGCCGCTACCTCTTGCACTGGCTTCACCGGTACTCGATTGACGCGGACGGGGCGAAGGCCGTTTGCGACAGCGTCCCCGACCACTGGACACCGGTGATCTCCGAGCTGGCGCGCACGTGCGCCACGGCCTGGAGCCGGCTAGCCGACGTGCTTGACGCGCGGCCACTGGATCCCGAGAGCGCGCGAAGCGGATCTTGGGACTCCGAGGGCTGCCCATCGCGGACGAAGGAGGCCACATGACCGCGCTCGATACCGATGTGATTGTCGTCGGCGCCGGGCCAACCGGGCTGATGCTCGCTGGTGAACTGCGCCTCGCGGGGATCGCGGTCACCGTCCTTGACCGGCTGGCCGAGCCGATGAGGCAGTCCCGGGCACTGGGGTTCTCGGCCAGGACCATCGAGGAATTCGGCCAGCGCGGGCTGCTGCCTCGCTTCGGTGAGCTGCAGACCATACCGATTGGTCATTTCGGCGGCCTGTCCATTGACTACCGCGTGCTGGACGGTGGCTCATACGGTGCCCGGGGCAAGCCGCAGTCTCTCACCGAATCCATACTCGCGGACTGGGCCACCGGCCTCGGGGCACGGCTGCATCGCGGCCATGAAGTCGTCGAGCTCAGCGCCGGCGATGACGGCGCCGGCGTCACTGTGGTCTCGCCTGCGGGTCGCGGCAGCCTGCGCGCCCGCTATGTGGTCGGATGCGACGGCGGGCGCAGCACCGTCCGCGGCCTGGCCGGCATCGGCTTCCCCGGCACCGACGCTGTCATCGAGATGTGGCTCGCCGACGTGGTCGGCTGCGAACTGCGGCCACGCTTCTCCGGGGAGCGGGTCCCCGGTGGCATGGTCATGGTGCTGCCGCTTGGTCCCAAGGTCAACCGCGTCGTGGTCTATGACAGGGACGCGGGACGGCCAGGCCATCGCCCGCCGGCATTCACTGACGTAGCCAAGGCGTGGCAACGCCTGACCGGAGAGGACATCCATGGCGGGACGCCGCTTTGGGTGAGCTGGTTCACCGACTCCAGTCGGCAGGCGAGCGAGTATCGCCGCGACCGGGTTTTCATCGCCGGCGACGCGGCGCACGTGCACATGCCAATCGGCGGCCAGGGCATGAGCGCTGGCATTCAGGATGCGGTCAACCTCGGCTGGAAACTGGCAGCGGCGATCCGCGGCTGGGCACCAGAGGGCCTGCTTGACAGCTATCACGGAGAGCGTCATCCAGTCGGCGGCCGCATCCTCGCCAACACCCTCGCCCAGCGCATCCTGTATCTCGGCGGCGACGAGATGGAGCCCTTGCGGGCGGTGCTCGCCGAGTTGCTCGCCTACCCGGACGTCCAGCGCCACCTGGTCGGAATGGTCACCGGGCTGGACATCCGCTATGACGTCGGCTGCGACCATCCACTGGCCGGGCGGCGCGTGCCCAGCGTCGACCTCGTGACCGGGAGTGGCCAGCCGGGAAAGACGACCACGTTCGCAGAGCTGCATGCCGCTCGTGGCGTGCTGTTCGACCTGGCCGACAGCGTCAGCCTGCGAGACGCCGCCGGCGGCTGGGCCGATCGTGTGAAGGTCATCACGGCGAGGCCGCGTGCGGGCAGCCCGCTCGACGATGTCGCCGCCCTGCTGGTCCGCCCGGACGGCTATGTGGCGTGGGCAGGCCGGCCCGGCCAGGAAGCCGACGGCCTGTCCGGCGCGCTAGCCCGTTGGTTCGGCCGGCCATGTCCGTAACGCACGGGGGCGCCGCATGCCCCCCAGAGCCTCATCAGAACCGTTGTGCCCAATTCCCGCTGACCCGAAGGGACAAGAGGTCATGCCCATCATCACCACAGACGAGCCCGTCCTGACCGTCATCAACCTGTTCTCAACCGACTCGCAGCAAAAGCAGGACTTCCTGCTCGACGAGATGCGGAAGATCGTCGACACCGCCGCCTTCCCCGGATGGATCTCCAGCACCGTGCACAGCGGCCTGGCCTGGCCGGGCACCGCGAACTTCATCCAGTGGCGCAGCGGCGAGGATCTCCAGGCGCGCTATGCCGGTGACGTGTTCCGGCACCGGACCGTCCCGCTGTTCGAGGAGAAGACGAAGTGGATGAAGCTGCTGCGAACCGAGGCCGTGTTCACCCAGCGGCATCCCTCACTCGGCGGGGTCACGGAGATCTCTCCGCAGCGCGACGACTACACGGTCATCGAGTTCTTCGGAGTCCGCCCCCAGCGGCTGGACGAAGTCGTTGACACGCTGGGGCCATCGCAGGAATGGCTGGTTAATGTCCCCGGATACCGGTCGCACAGCGTGCTGCGCGGCCTGGGCGCGCGCGGTTACGACGGGCAGTTCGCCGTGATGTACTCGCAATGGGCTAGCAAAGAAGATCACGACGCCTTCCGCGGCCTGCCGGAAAGCGAGCAGCGGGACATCCGGCGGTCAACGAAGGCCCGGCTGGACTCACTGATCACATCCAGCGACTGGAACTCCTACCGGGTGGTGCATACCCGGTCGGCTTCCCTGCAGGGCTCATGACGATCATGGATACGGCGGGACGGCCGGTAATCGGGATCGGAGCACATGCGGGACAGGTACACCTCGGGGGCGCCGACCGGAAGGTGACCTTCGTTCCGCAGGTGTTCATCAGCCGGCTCATGGCGGCAGGCTGCGCACCCGTGCTGGTGTCACCGGTTCCCGGCTGCGGGTCCGCCGTCGCCGCGCTGGATGGATTGCTGCTGCTCGCGGGCCCGGACATGGACCCGGCGACGTATTCGGCGCGGCCTCACCAGAAAACTGGACAAATCGATCCGGGCCGTGACGCCGCCGAGCTCGAGCTGGCCGGCGCGGCTCTGCGCGCCGGAGTGCCGGTCCTGGGCATCTGCCGCGGCATGCAGGTGCTGAACGTCTTCCGCAAGGGCACGCTGCACCAGCATCTGCCCGACATCGTCGGGCATGACGATCATCTGCCGGGCCTGGCCCGCTACGGTGCCCAGCCGCTGCGGCTGCGGCCAGATAGCCATATCGCCGCCATCTTCGACGGGAAGGCGGCCATCGTGCCCTGCCATCACCATCAGGCGGTCGACCAGCCCGGCGCCGGCCTGATCCCGACCGCCTGGTCCGGGGACGAGACGATCGAGGCCATTGAGGCCACCGATCACCCGTTCGCCGTCGGGGTGCAATGGCACGCCGAGGAAAGCGAGGACGACGGGCCGTTCCTGGCGCTGGCCAATGCCGCCAGGGCCTTGTCGCCGAGACTGCAAAGGAATTACGCGAAATGAATGCTGACGTCATAGTCATCGGTGCCGGGCCAGTCGGATTGATGCTGGCCGGCGAACTCCGGCTCGGCGGTGCCGACGTCATTGTCTTCGAGCAGCGGGAGCATCCCTGCGGGGAAACCAGGGGCCTTGGTTTCACCTCGCGAGCGGCGGAAGTGTTTGACCAGCGCGGCCTGCTTGCCCGGTTCGGGGAGGTCGAGATGGGCACGCAAGCGCACTTCGCCGGAATCCGGATCGACCCGGCGCTGCTTGACGAGCACCACCTAGGCGTGCGAAGCATACCTCAGCACCGCATCGAGAAGGTCCTCGAGGACTGGGCGCGCGAGCTAGGCGCGTCAGTAATGCGGGGATACACGCTGACCGACCTAAAAGACACCGGGGACCGCGTGGTGGCGGTGGTCGACGGGCCAGATGGCAGCGGTGAGCACACTGCCCGGTACCTGGTCGGCTGCGACGGCGCCCGGAGCAGGGCCCGGCACCTGGCCGGCATCGATTTCACCGGCACCGAGGCGACCCGCGGGATGTACCTCGCGGAGATCGTCGGCAAGACGATGCGGCCGAGGTATGTCGGGGAAAGGGTTCCCGGGGGCATGGTGATGTCCTTCCCCCTCGAAGGCGCAGCGGTGCGGATCACCATCCACGAAGACGTCGCCCCCCCGCCCGCTCCCGACCACGTCGTGACGTTCACCGAGGTGGCCGACGCGTGGCAGCGCATGACCGGGGAATCCGTGCATGACGCGGAGCCCCTGTGGGTGAGCGCCTTTACCGACGCGACCCGCCAGGCCAGCGAGTACCAGCGGGGCCGGGTGTTCGTCGCGGGCGACGCCGGCCACATCCACCTGCCAGTCGGATCGCAGGGCCTCAGCGTCGGCGTGCAGGACGCCGTGAACCTCGGATGGAAGCTGGCCGCCACGATTAAGCGCTGGGCCCCCGAGGACCTGATCGGCACCTACCACGGCGAGCGTCATCCGGTGGGTGCCAGGGTGCTGCGCAACACGCTGGCCCAGAGGACGATTTACCTTAACGGGGACGAGATGGACCCGCTGCGGGCGGTCATGGGCGAGCTCGTAGCGATCCCGTCCGTCGCGTGCCACCTGGCGGCGATGGTGAGCGGACTCGATATCCGCTACGACATGGGCGCGTCGGGGCATCCGCTGCTCGGCAAGCGCATCCCGCCGAATAAGCAGGTGACGCTGCCCGGCGGCCACCGGGTGAACATCGCCGAACTGATGCACAAGGCACGGGGCGTCCTCGTCAGCACCAGCCACCAGGATGGAACGGCTCAGCTCGCCGCCAGGTGGTCTGACCGGGTCGACATGGTCACCGGGCAGTGGAGCCAGGCATGGGCGAGTGGCGGGGTCCCGGTGGAGTCGGTGCTCATCCGTCCCGACGGCTACGTCGCCTGGATAACGCCGGACGGCGGCCAACTGGAGGATGCCCTGCGCCGTTGGCTGGGCTCGCCGCAGTACCCAGGCCCCGTCGTTAACCCGCCGCGGGCCTAGCGCGGCAGGCCGCGATGCGAGCACGAGAAATACCGCCACAGAAAAACGAGGAGTAGTCCGTGCCTTCCGCAGAAACACCGAACATATCGATCTTCCTGACATTCGAGAATAATGCCGAAGAGGCAATGACCTTCTACCTGTCCCTCTTCGATGACGCCAGGGTCATCAACGTCATACGAGCCCAGCCGGGTGAGCCCGGCTGGACGGCAGGCACGCTGCAACACGCGATCTTCAGCTTCGGGGCCCAGGAGTTCATGGCCATTAACGCGCCGCCGGCCGGCGCGCGCGGGTCCGATCACGGCCCCTGGCACGAGTTCGGGTTCACGCCGGCGATCGCGCTGTACGTGCAGTGCGGGACGGAGGACGAAATCGAGCGGCTCTATTCCGCGCTGTCCGAGAAAGGGGAAATATTCATGCCGCTGGGCGACTACGGGTTCAGCAGGCGATTCGCCTGGGTGAACGACCGGTTCGGGGTTTCCTGGCGGCTCAACGTGTCCGCGGACTCCCCCCGCTAGGATTACGCCGCCATGAGCACTCAGGTGCTGATCGCGGGGGCCGGGCCGGTCGGGCTCATGCTTGCCTGTGAGCTCGGGAGGTCAGGCGTGCAGGTGACCGTCCTGGAGCGCCTGGCGGCCCCGATGCGGGAGTCCCGGGCGAGCCTGCTTAACACCTGCACGGCCGAGCTACTTCACGCCCGCGGCTTCGATTCCCTGCTGGATCCCGCCCAGCGTGAGGTGAAAACACACTTCGCGGGGTTTCCCATCGACTTGTCCGCGGCCCCAAGCGACTACGCCGGCCACTTCAAGGTGCCGCAGTACGTCACCGAGCAGGTCCTCGGCGACGAGGCGCAGCGAGCGGGGGTAACGCTACTCAGGTCTCGCGAACTCACCGGGATCAGGGAAACCGGCGATCGCGTCGCCTGCGCGTTCGACGGCCCGGCGGGCCGCGTCGTGCTCGAGACGGAATACCTGGTCGGATGCGACGGCGCCGGCAGCACGGTTCGCCGGCTGGCTGGATTCGGCGCGTCACAGCGGACCGCGACCAGGGAGCTGCTGCGGGCCGACGTGGTCGACGCCGGCATCCGCGATCGCCGGTTCGAAAGACTCGAGGGCGGATTCGCGGTGGCTAACACGCGCCGTGGCGTTACCCGGGTCATGATGCACGTGCGCGGCCATGAGCCGGTCAGGCGCCAGTCCCCGCCCGCGTTCTCCGAGGTCGCCAGTTCCTGGAAGAAGGTGACTGGCGAGGATATCTCCCGCCGCGAAGCCCTGTGGGCGGACTCCTTCGACAACTCTTACGGCCAGGCTGATTGTTACCGGCGCGGCCGGGTCCTGCTGGCCGGGGACGCCGCCCACTGGCACATGCCCATTGGCGGCCAGGCGTTGAACGTCGGCCTGAGCGACGCGGTAAACCTGGGCTGGAAGCTGGCCGCCGCGGTAACGGGCTGGGCGCCAAAAGGGCTTCTGGACACTTATGACTCCGAGCGGCGGGCCGCGGCGGCCAGGGTGATCAGGCACGTCGCCGCGCAAGAAACGCTGATGCTAGGCGGAGCCGAAGTCGAGCCCTTGCGCCACGTGCTGTCCGGATTGATCGCGATCGAGGGAGCGCAGCACCTCATCGGCCTCTTCTGCGCGGGCCTTGATGACCGGTACGGAACGCAGGGCGATGACGGCCTGGCTGGCCGGCACATGGCACACCTGAGGCCCGGGCGCGTACCCGGCGTGCTGTCCCCCGATCTGCTCACCGCAGCCCCAACGGGCGTGCTTGTCCGCTTCGCGGACCCGGGGCAGGCGGCCGGGGATAATCCCGTCAGGCGCACCCCGGCCGCGCAGTCGGTGTCGCTCCCGAACGGAGCACCGCTGCGGATAGTCCGCGTGGCCCAGCCGCCCGGCGACGGGGTCACCGATGTGCTGCTGCGCCCGGACGCGCACATCGCGTGGGCCGGATGTGGCGAACGTCGGCTGAGCGACGCGCTCAGCCAGTGGTTCGGCGCGCCGCTCCCTGATAATCACCGGGGCTCCCGCGCCTAATCACCTCGCCTTCCGCGTCGTGACGCTTAGCCCGACCCGGAATGCCCGAAACGCCGGAGCCGCGCAACGCGGGCTCCGTCGTTTCGGCGCCGGGTCCTTGTCAGCTGCGGGCCGAGTCGAGTGATACGGGAGCCGTGACGGGCATCGGCGACGGCGGGACTCGCAGGAGCCGCGCCGCCGCCGGGGGAAGCCGCCAGTTCCACCTGCCGAACAGCGAGACGGTGGCCGGCACCAGCAGCGCGCGGATGATGGTGGCGTCCAGGATGATCCCGGCGCCCAGCCCGGTAGCCATCATCTTGACCAGCGTGTTGGGCGTGGTGCTCATGGCCGCGAAGGCCAGGAAGAGGATCAGCGCGGCGCAGGTAACCAGGCGGCCGGTCCGGCCGATTCCGCGGACGACGGCGGTGTCGGTCGAGCCGGTCGCGTCGTACTCTTCGCGCATCCGGGAGAGGATGAACACCTCGTAGTCCATCGAGATCCCGAACAGGAACGCGAATACCATCACCGGAACCCAGTTCGGTATGGACCCGGTCGCGGGGATTCCCCACAGGGCATTGGACCCGTACCCCTTCTGCCAGATCAGGATCAGTGCCCCCCAGGCGGCCGCGACGCTGACGATGTTGAGCGCGACCGCCTTGAGCGGAAGCAGCAGCGACCGGAAAGCACGGGCGAGCAGGATGTAGGCCAGGACTGCGAGAACGACCACCATCAACGGGAAGCTGCCGTAGACGGCGCTGTTGAAATCGCGGTTCTGGGCATCGATCCCGCCGACCGTGATCCCGGGACCGTAGGCGTGCGCGGTGTCCTGGACCAGGGCCACTGTCGCGTCGTTGTCGTTGTGGGTGAAGACATCGACGATGGCGGTACTTCCCGCGCGCCAGCTGTCGGCGGACGGGGCGATCGCGCCCTGCACGTTCGGTAGGCCGCTGAGCTGGTGGGCAAGGCCCGGCGCGGGGCCGGGCGACGCGAGGATCTCGATGGGAGTGAGCGCGCTTTGCCCGATGCCCGACTGCTCGAGCTGGGTGAGGCCAGCCTTGGCCTGGCCGGCCTGGCTGATCGCGTCGGAGTTGCCGTCCGCGGGGCCGAGCGTCAGCCCGGTCGCGGCCACGATCAGCAGCGCCAGCACGGCCAGCGCGATGCCCGCGGCGGCCCAACGGCGCCGCACAATGAACCCGGCCCAGCTCGTCCAGGAACGGCTGGCCTTGTCGTCGCGGCGGATATGAGGCCAGTCAAGCCGCGGACCGATCGTCGCCAGGATAACCGGGAGCAGGGTGACCGTGACGGCGACGCTGATCAGCGGGATCAGCAGCCCGCCGTACCCGACGCTACGCAGGAAGGGGACCGGTATCGCGATGAGCGACAGCAGGCCGATCGCGACGGCGGTGCCGCTGAAGACCACGGCCCGGCCCGCGGAGCTCATCGCACGGATGATCGCCTCGTCGCCGTGCCCGATCCGGGCCCGCTCTTCTCGCCAGCGCACCACGACCAGAAGCGTGTAATCGATCGCGATACCGAGGCCGACCAGGGCGATCAGGTATTCCACAATCGACGAGATCGCGGTGAGGCTCGCCAGTCCCCAGATGATGAGGAGGCTGGTCATGATGGAGACCACCGCGGCCATCAGCGGAACGACGGCAAGGAACGAACCGAAGACGAACACGAGCACGGCCAGGGCTCCGATGCCGCCGATCATCGACTCGGCGAGCAGGCTCGGACCGCCCCGCGACCCGGTCTGCGCGGCCAGGGCGTCAAGGCCAGTGAGGCGAACCGGGGCGCCCTCGACGGTTACGCCCCGGAGCGCGGCATTGGCGGCCTTCACGGCGGCCGGGCTCGTGCCGTACGCGCCCGGCGTGGGCGGCGGGTAGGCGATCACGAACGTGGTCCGGCCGTCGTGAGACACGAAAGCCGGATTGCCGGTCGAGGCAAGGGAAGCGACCCGCGCGCCCGGCACCGCGTGCTCGATACGCGAATCGACCGATTGCAGCTCCGCGGACACCGTCGGCGAAGTGGCGCTCGCCCCGGCCGGCAAGGTGACGACCGCGAGCATCGGCGCGCCAGAGCCGCCGTTCCCGAACCTGGCGGCGATAGCCTGATTAGCCGTGTAACTCTCGTGACCCGGGTTGGAATATTGCTCACTAAGCGCCTTCGTGGCCTTATTGGCAGAGGCTATCCCGGCGATTGTCAGCAGGATCCAGATTACGACGACAAGACGCTTATGGTTGAGAGACCATCGGACGATGCTGGTCACAAACGTACCCTTCTCGGTCAGCTGCTTATCGACGAGAACCGGCCGCCGCATGCCGATCTCCCGGCCGGGGCCACTCCCCGGGGCCTGGTTTCATATCTATGACGGACCGGCGCCGCAAAGTGTGACCGGGGCGATCGTCGCGCCGGGGCGGCGGCCGCCGCCACGGATTTCGCAGATGGCCGGCGATCTCACTGAGCCGGCGGCGACTCGATCTTCGCCCAGTGCCACTGGGAGTCGAACGCGGTGATGTTGATGTCCGCGCCGTCGCCGGCCAAGGCCGCCGCGGCACCGGTCACCGTGGCGATGAACGCCGACGCGCGATGCGCGGCGAGCATGTCCTGCTCGTCGAACGGCGAGCCCTCGCAGCGCAGCAGCCGGAGATCGACGAACCCGTTGAACGTCCGGCCGAGCACCTCGACCGCCTGCGGGCTGCGGATGCTGAAGCGCACCTTGGCGGCGACATGGCCGTGGTGATGCTGATCGGAGTAGTAGGCGATATCGGGGATGGTCGGCGGCACGAAGTAATCACGGGCGACCACCTCAGGGACCTTCGGCAGATTGCCGACCAGGAAGTGCCACGAGTTGTACTGCATCCGCGAAGAGATGGCCCACGCCATGTCGGCCAGCCAGGCCGGCGAGTCGCCGAAATGGCGGTGGGCCTGCGCCGCCGGGACCACGCAACAGTAGAAGTGCGGCAGGTCCCACTGCGCGATCTGCGCCCAGTCTTCGGCCCGCAGCGCCCGCACCAGGGCGGTCAGCGAGCGGCTGCCCCGGCTCATGGCCATGTCGCATCCGAAGGCCGCCGTCGACGCCGCCACGGTCTCATACAGCAGCGACTCCAGCCCCGTCGCGAACTCGCCATGCGGCTCGGCCAGCCACGCCGGCGACGCCGCGATGCTCGCGCCGAGCTCGCCGAAGGTGGCGCCCGCGGCGGGGAGCCGCTCGCTCAGGCGCGCGCAGAGCCCGCCTTCCCGTTGCCGCGCGGCGTGTGACCGGGCGGGCGCGATGCGCTCGATCTTGTGCATCAGCGGCCCGTGTATCTCACGGTACAGCTGGGCAACCATCCCGATTTCCCGGCGGCGCCCGCTGAGTGCCCCGGCGAGGTCGGCCAGCGCCGCCACCCGGGCCGAGGAGGCCGGCGGCACCCGCTGGCCGCCGGGCACGCTTTCGTACTTGAGCCGGGTCTGCTCGAGCAGGTGCGCGACGTGATCGATCGTCAGCTGCGTGCCGTTGGCCTCCTCGATCCGCGCGAACCCCGCCGACCGCACGAGGAGCGTAAGGGATACCACCATCACGACATCGCCGTCCGACCATAGGTCGAGGGGCAGCGCCACCAAGCTGCTCAGCGCGCAGTCGGGGTGGCCGGGCCACAGCGTCTTTCCGGTCAGCGTGTTCCTGTCCCGGAAGTTCGTGTATTGCCTGTCCCCCTGGTACAAGACGAAAGGCGCGGTCCTGCGGGCGGCTTCCTTCAGGTCCTCGAGCATGCCCGCCCGGCCGCCGGGGCCGGCCGCGGCCAGCCACTGGCGGCAGTCGGCGACGGCATCGGCGGACCGCCCGCGAAGACGGTTCAGCGTGGCCCGGTAGGCACGCAGGGCGCCGGCCGGCCACGGCACGCGCAGCACGCCGCCCACGAGATTCTCATGGCCCGCCAGGGGGCCGCGACCGGGCACGCGCAGCACTACCTGTCCGCTGACGGTCAGCCCGATCTCGCCGAGGAACTCCGGCTTGCCCGCAGCGGCGCCCAAGCCGGGAGCGCCATCGTCTTCCCGGCGCCACGTCTTGCCGCACAAGACCTTCAGCGCGCACTCATCCGCTAGGCGCAAGGCGCGCAGCTGGACATCAGCGGGGACATGACCGCCGAGCGTGAGCAAGATGTCCACCGCCGTAGCCAGGTCGGGAGCCGAGACCGCCTGCTTCCAGCTCCGGCCGAGCAGCCCGGGGAACCCGGCGTCGGCCGGGACCGGGTAGTCGGGCTCGGCGGCCGCCCCGGCCGCCGAGCCGAGCCGGCTGGGCCGGCGGCTCTGCCGCGCCTGGGCCAGGGCGGCCCTGCGGGAAGTGGCGGCGCCTCGCTCGATCGGCAGCGTCATGGTTGGCCCTCGGTTGTCAGCTCGATGTGATTCCACATGTCGGGATCGGTCTCCTTCCATTCCTCGTCCACGTAAATGCAGTCAACCGGGCATACCATCACGCAGACCGGACAGCCCGAGCACAGTTCAGGAACTATGATGACGTCGAGGCCGCGGTCGAATATCGCCCCGAATTCCGGCGGGCAGTTGCGCAGGCAGGTATCGCAGGTGATGCACTCTGACGCCTCGATGCGCCGTGGCGGTTTCTTCCAGGTCTCGCTACGGGCGCGGTGGGCGACTCGGCCTGCCCGCCCGTCACCCGCGGCGGCCGGGGACCCCTTACCCCAGGGCATGTCAGCGCTCGCAAATCTGCCCGAGAATGCCATCCCACAGCCGCACCCGGGCCGCGAAGGCGAGGTTGATAGCCTCCTGGCACTCCGCCCACCTGTGGTCATCGTCGCCGCACAGGTCGACAAGCATCTGCATCGCCATGGGAGTGTGCTCTTCGCTGTCGACCTGAATATGCCGTCGGAGGTAGTCGACAAAGGTAGACAGGTTGCCTGATTCGGCATTCAGCCCGACCACTTGGTCGAACATCTCGGGGATCAGGTCCTCGCGGCCGAAGGCGAACGCTGCGGCCTGGCAGTGCACGGGCGCGTCGGAGATGAACTTGTAGGTTGCGGCCGCGAATCCGGCCGCTGGCTCCGGCACGTTCGCCGCGCGGAGCGATGGGATGACGGGCTGGCCGGCGCGCAGCAAGTCGATGAAGGCGTCGACGTGCGTGGTGTCCGCTCCGGCCTGCCGCATGCCGCCCAGGTACAACTCGAAGTGGCTGATGAAGCCGCCGTCAAGCTCGTCGCTCTCCTCCACCAGCGTGATGTCGTTGATGAGCCGCCGGCTGACCATCGGCCCGGTCGGCACCCACGGCATCTGAACGCAGGTGAGGCTGCGCTGCAGGCTCTTCAGCAAGGACATGAAGTCCCAGACAGCGAACACGTGATGCTCCATGAACGTCACCACCGCGTCCGTCGTATTCAACTGGCGGTACAGCGGATGGCCGATCACCTTCCGTCGGCCCGGGTCCACCGCCTCCTTAAGCCGCTCGATCGCAGGATTGGTCCGTCCCCAGTCATATCGCGACATTAGTATTTTCCTTTCGGTTATTGAGCGTGGCGCGGTTCAGAAGACCCGGAAGTACTCGCGTTGCTCCCACTCCGTTACGCCGCCCGAGGCAGGGCCTTCTTCCGCGCACCACGCGTCGAACCGCGCCGCCTCGCTTTCCTTCAGCTTCAGAAGGCACGCCTTGAGCGGCTCGCCGAGCAGGTCCGTGGCGCGGCCGCTGTCGCCGAACGCGCGCAGGGCCTCGCGCAGCGACCGTGGCAGCCCCGGACGGGGCCCGGCCAGCGGCCGGCCCGCGGTGAGCCCGTCGAGCCCGGCCGACAGCTGCGAGGCGATCGCCAGGTAGGGATTCGCGCACGGCTCCCCGATCCGGTTCTCGACGTGCGTCGAGCTTCCGCCGCTGAGCACCCGGACCATCACGGTCCGGTCCTCGTAACGCCAGTTGGGCTCCGTAGGGGACAGCGAGAATTCGGGGGCGAGCCGGCGGTATCCGTTCACCGTCGGAACCGAGAGCAGGCAGTACTCGTGAGCGCGGGCCAGCAGCCCCTCGATGTAGGCCTCCCCGTCAGGGGACATCGTCCCCTGGGCGCCATCCGCGGCGAAGACGTTGCGGTCCGTTTTCGTGCTGGTGACCGACTGGTGCAGGTGCCAGCCGCTGGGGTCGAAGCTGTCCACGCGCGGGAGGGTCATGAACGACGCGTGGTATCCGCGCCGCGCGCAGAACTGCTTGACCTGCGTACGGAACAGCAGCATCGCGTCCGCGGCGTCCAGGGCGCGCATCGGGGTGAACGTCGTCTCCAGCTGCCCGGGGCCCGACTCGTGCTCCATCGTCCGCAGCGGCAGGCCCAGCGCCATGAGCATCGCCGCCACCGGGTCGGCTACCTCGGCCACCGAGTCGTAGTAGGCGTCCAGGTTGAATTGGTAGCCGGCGTTCATGGCCTGCACCGCCGGGGCGGGTCCTTGCAGGCCGAAGCCGTTCCCGGCGTTGCCGGGCGGTCCGGGAAGCAGCCGCGTGAGGTACCACTCCACCTCAAGCCCGATGACCGGGACCAGATCGCGCTTGGCGTACTGCGCGGCCACCCGGTGCAGCACGCCCCGGCTCGCCAGCGGGTGCGGCTGGCCGTCCCGCTGGTACTCATCTCCCAGTACCCAGGCCGTCCGGGGCCCGGCTCCCGGCAGCACCTGGAACGTCCGGGGGTCGGGAACGAGCACGAAATCACCCGCGCCGGCTAGCTCGCTGACGCCCACTCCGGGGTCGGAGGTGAAGTCGACGGCCACCGCGTGCCCGGTATCGAACACGAACGGCCCGGCGCTGAAGTCCATGCCGTTGCGCAAGACCGCGCGGAACATGGCCGCGGGCACCGTCTTGGACCGGGCCAGCCCGTGCGGGTCGCAATAGACGACCCGCACCAGGTCGACCCCGTTCAGCTCCACTTCTACCCGCTCGGCAACCGCGGCCTGATGATCGCTCCAGAGTCCGAATTCGGCCACGAACGAAGGGGCGCCCACGCAGCCTTCTTCGCCGTGCCTGGACCATGGTCGGAAAGTCATGATCAGTGGCCTTTCATGTCGCGACCAGGGGTGCCATGGGTAGCCCGAGGTCCGCCTCCAGGCCGCTGGCCGTGGAAAGCACCAGGTCATCGCCGCCCAGCGGCCCTACGAGCTGGAGGCCAACCGGGAGGCCCGCCGGCGATAGGCCGACGGGAACCGACAGTGCGGGCTGGCCTGTCATGTTGAAGGGGTAGGTCGCGGGCGTCCACGCCAGCCACTGCAGCTCGTCCGCCTCCGCCCAGGGCGGCGCGATCGCGCCGACGCTGAAGGGTTCGACGGGAACCGTCGCCATCGCCAGCAGGTCGTAGCGATCCATGACCGACCGCAGCCGGGTCCGCAGGGCCAGCCGCGCCTCCTCGGCGCGCATCAGCGCCGCCCCGCTGACCGTCCGCCCGTACCGGACGAGGCGCAGCCGCCCCGGATCGTGCTTGTCCTCGTCGGCCGGCGCGGTGGCGGCCGCCGCGCCCGCGGCGAGGATGTCCACCAGCGCCGGGTACGGGTCATCGAACGGCACGTCGATGAATTCGACCCGGTGTCCCTGCGCCGCGAGCGCGGGCCAGGCCCGCTCGGTGACCTTGCGGATCTCGGCGCTCGTTCGCGGGAACTCCATCCAGCCGATGCGCAGTGCCGCGGCAGTCCCCCTCAGGCTCGCGCCCGGGCCCGGCGCCGAGTCGGGGTCCCCTGGGTGCGGCCCGGCGAGGACCGCCATGAGCTCCGCGACGTCAGCCACGCTGCGGGCCAGCGGGCCCGCGTGCGCCAGCCGGTCGGCGCAGGGCGGGACATAGGGAACACGGCCGAACGACGGCTTGTAGCCGACCACGCCGCAGAACGCCGCGGGAATGCGGATCGAGCCCGCGCCGTCGGTACCGAGCGCGGCGGTGCACAGGCCCGCCGCCACGGCCGCGGCGCTGCCCCCGCTTGAGCCGCCGGCCGAGCGGCCGGGCGCCCAGGGGTTCCTCGTGGGACCGGTCACCCGGGACACGGTGCTCGCGCTCCACCCGTACTCCGAAGTCGTGGTCTTGCCGACCACGATCGCGCCCGCGGACCGCAGGCGGGCCACGGCCGGCGCGTCCGTTACGGGACGGCGGTTGGCCACCAGGGAGCCCCGCCTCGTGGGAAGCTGCTCGGTCTGGATGAGGTCCTTGACGGACAGGGTCACGCCAAGCAGTGGCCGGTCCCGCCAGGCCGCGTTGCCAAGCGTGCCGATGAGGCGGTCGGCCGCCTCGGCCTCCCGCACGGCCGCCTCGCCGGCCACCGCCACGAAAGCGCCAAGCCCGGGGTCGACCTCGCCAATGGCTGTGAGCGCCGACGAGACAAGCTCGGTGACGGTAGAATCGCCGCGGCGCAGGAACTCCCGCGTCTCGCGAATACCGAGACGGGCCCGGTGCGCCGCGGGCTTATTACCCGGTTTGATCAAGCCTGACACGGGACTAGGAAATGACACCTCCTGAATGCCGCGCAAGTAGAGCCGTTCCTTTCCAGTAGGTCCGGCTCAGATCGCGAGTTCAACAACGGAGGGCCCGCACTCGAACGACCGCAAAGCGAGCTTGCATCGAGCGCCGGCTCATGTCAAAATGAACGCTATCCCGCCTTCCATCGACCGTCCCTTTCGCTGGCTCGCGCGCTCATCATGGCGTAAATACCGCGGTCGGTCCTGTTGACGCGCTGATAATCTACTGATACCTCACCCGTGGAATGGGAGCCGCAATGATACCCCGCTATGCGCGGCCGGAAATGGCGGACCTATGGTCCGATCAGTCGCGTTACGCCACGTGGGCCAGGGTGGAGGTCCTGGCCGCGCGGGCGCAGGCGATCCTCGGGCGGGTGCCACCGGATGCCCTCGCCGACATCCAGCGCGCCCGGGTGCCGTCCGCGGCCCGCGTCGCTGCGATCGAGCGCGAGCGAGACCATGAGATCCTGTCCTTCCTCGCGGCGTTCTGCGAGGACATCCCCGCGGACTCCGCCCGGTGGGTGCACCTGGGGATGACCAGCTATGACCTGGTCGACACCGCCTTCGGGCACACCCTTGCCCGGGCGGTCGACCTGCTGGCCGACGCGGTGACGCGGCTGCGCCGGGTGCTGGCCGCGAAGGCGGCCGAGCACTGGCGAACGGTGTGCATCGGCCGCACCCATGGCGTTCACGCCGAGCCCACGACGTTCGGCCATAAGCTGGCTGGCTTCGCCTTCGCCATCGACCGTTGCGCAGGGCGGCTGGCCGCGGCGCGCGAGGCCGTCGCGGTGGGCACGATTTCCGGCTCGGTGGGCACCTACGCGCTGATCGACCCGTTCGTTGAGGAGTACGTCTGCGGTGAGCTCGGCCTCGGCGTAGAGCCCGCCCCGAGCCAGGTCGTCGCCCGCGACCGCCACGCCCAGCTGGTCCAGGCGGTGGCGACGCTCGGTGCCTGCGTGGAGCAGATCGCGCTTGAGCTGCGGCTGCTCCAGCGCACCGAGGTGCGCGAGGTAGAGGAGCACAGGACCGCTGCCTACCAGGGGTCGAGCGCCATGCCGCACAAGCGCAATCCGACGGCCAGCGAGCGGCTGTGCGGGCTGGCCCGGATACTGCGCGGCTATGCGGGAATGGTGCTGGAGGACGTGGCGCTGTGGCATGAGCGGGACCTGTCTCACTCGTCCGTCGAGCGGGTCGCGGTGCCCGACAGCATGACCGTGGCGCACTTCCAGGTCACCGCCGCCGCCGACCTCGTGGAGACGCTGGAGGTGTTCCCGGGCCGCATGCGAGCGGCCATCGACGCCACGAACGGCCTGGTGTTCAGCTCGGCAGTCCTCGCCGACCTGCTTGAAAATGGCGTCGAACGAGAGAAGGCCTACCGGTGCATCCAGGCGGCGGCCGACCGCACCAGCGCATCCGGCGGCGATTTCCGTGCCATGCTCAAGGCCGAGGGAATAGATCCGGGACCGCTACAGCCAGAGCGCTTCCTGGTTCACCATGACGTAATCCTTTCTCGATTGGAAAATCTTTCATGACTTGGCACATCGCCCGCGTAGCCGGCAGCGAGCTGGACATCGGGGAAGTTCTCGCGATTTATCGATCCTCGGGCCTTGGCGAACGCAGGCCGGTAGCCGACGCGGAGCGCATGGCCGCGATGATACGGAACGCCAATCTCATAGTCACCTGCCGCGTGGCCGGGGAAATGGTCGGCATCGCCAGGAGCATCTCGGACTTCTCTTACGTTACCTACCTCTCCGATATAGCGGTCAGCCGCCCCTTCCAGCGAGAGGGAATCGGCAGGGCACTTATCGACGCAACCAGGAAAGAAGCGCCGCAGGCTAAAATCGTGCTGCTGTCGGCGCCGGCCGCGACCGGCTATTACCCGCACATAGGGTTTTCGAGGCACGACTCGGCATGGGTGCTGAACCCATAGCGCCGATCTCACCGAACAACGTTAGGAGTATGGCTGTGCTCACCTTGAACCCTCCCGCCGTCGAGGCTATCCGGATGCTGACGGGCAGGCCGGGACTGCCGACAAGTTCCGGCCTGCGGATTGTCCACGGCGACACCGCCGGAGGAATCGAATTGTTCATCACTTCGCAGCCGGCCGTGGGAGACCAGGTCATAGAGATCGACGGCGTGCGAGTCTTCCTCCATGAGAACGTCGCCGCCATGCTCAGCGGGCGGTCGCTCGGTGCCGAGATCAGCGAGGATGACGTGGTCTTCCGCATTCAGTGAACGGCTCCCCTCACCGGGGACTCCGGCCGTAAGAAGTGGCCCCCGCCGCGGTGCGGCGGGGGCCACTGTTTGGCCCCTTGCTGTGCGAGTTAGTCCCCGGCATGCACCGGGCACTCGTAGACCGGCTTGAAGTCATCGAACAGGTGCCATGACTTTTCTTCCCGCAGCCGCTGGAAGAAGCGGTTCTTACCGGACCAGAAGTCCCCGTTGAGCGCCCTCACCAGCCAGAAGTGCTCGATGGCCTCCTCGGTGTCGAACGGGCCGCCGGACGTGGCCCGCAGCTTCTCCTGGATGCCCCACCAGCCCGCTCCCGCCAGGCGCCGGTCGTCGGCGTACGGGGTCACCCTCAGCTCGCGCCCGCCGCTGGCGTAGCGGTTATCGTAGACGGCGCGGATGAGCCGGTAGTAGGTTTCGTAGCCGGTCTTGAAGAAGTTCTGGTAGCGCTCCGCCGCCTCGGCCTCGCCCGACTCGCCGGCCAGGCATATCGCCGTCTCCTCGGCCGCCCGGCGGCCGGTGGTGAGGGCGAGCAGGACCCCCCCGGAGAAGACAGGGTCGGTGAAGCTGCCCGCGTCGCCGATGATGAAATAGCCCGGCCCGGCGAGGGTGTCGCAGTGGTACTCGAAGTTGTTCTCGCCGGCAAGCTCACGGACAACGGTCGTTCCCTCAATGCGCTCGCGGATCCTGGGGATCCGCGCCAGGTGCTCGTCCCAGACCTCCTCGGGGCGCGATGCCCGCAGGATCTCGGCCGGCGCCACGCAGCCGATGCTGATGGTGTCGGGGCGGATGGGAATGGCCCAGACCCACCCGTCGGCGTGCAGGCCGAGCTGGATGTCGCCCTCCGTAGCGGGGTTCTTGCCTTCGTCCAGGCCGCCGAGGTGCTTGAAGACCGCCGCCATCTTGAGGTGGTCGTCTGCCTTCCGCAGGTTCAGGCCCCTGGCGATCACGCCGGCCCGCCCGCTCGCGTCGATGACGAACCTCGCGGTGGCGACGTGCTCCGCGCCGTCGTGGCCGTAACGGACGCCGCTGATGCGCTCGCCGGAGTTGAGCAGGCGGGTGACGCGGGCCTTCTGCAGGACGGTGACACCGGGGGTCTCGGCGGCGGTGTCGAGGAGGATCTTGTCGAATTCGGATCGCTCCACGTGAAGGGTCCACCCCCGCAGGCCCTCTCCCACCTTTCCGAGCTGCAGGCGCCTGAACGTTCCCTCGGTGCCGGTGAGCTCGATCCCCCGCTTGACGACGAAGCCGGCCGCGCTCATCCGATCCAGGACCCCGAGCTGGTCCAGGACATCCGCGGTGTACGTCAGCAACGACTCGCCGATGTGGAACCTCGGGAACTGCTCCCGCTCAAGGAGCAGGACTGAATGGCCCAGGCGGGCAAGCGTCATGGCGTAGGAGGACCCGGCAGGGCCTCCGCCGACTACGATGGCATCGTAATCCTTATTGTTGGCATCAGCCACAGGTTGCTCCTTCATCTCGAATGAGGATTATGCCAAGGATGCTTCCTTGCCGTCCCTTAGGGTGCGAGGCTCGCGCAGCGGAAGTCAACCTGGCCATCCCTTTCCTGCGCCAGAGTTCGACTGCGAGATTGTCGCGGTCGAACCGACGTTGTGAGCGGCGAGCGTGTCGTTCTATTCTTGGCCCGGAAAGGCGACTAATTCAGGAGGGCTCATGTCTGCACCAGCCTACACAAGAGATCAGGCGGCTACTTTTGCGCTGCTTGACTTGACGCAGGGATCGGTGATAACCCAGGCGCTCTATGTCGCGGCCCGGCTTAGCATAGCCGACATCCTGAGCGACGGCCCGCTGGCGGCTGCCGAAATAGCGAAGAGAGCAGATGCCAACCCGGAAGCGGTATACCGCCTGCTGCGCCTGCTCTCCGGCTACTCGGTATTCGCCGAGGGCGAGGACGGCCGGTTCGGGCTGACGCCGATGGCCAGCGCCCTGCGTGACGATGCGCCGGATTCCATGCGCGGCATAGCGTTGCTCATGGGGCACCCGCTGTTCCGTGAAGACTGGGGACACCTGCTCACCTCGGTGCGGACCGGCGAGCCGAGCCTGCCCACGCTGCGCGGCATGGGGGCCTTCGAGTTCCTCATGGCGAACCCCGAATACAGGATCGCGTTCTTCCAGGGAATGGGCAACCTTTCCGCTCCGGAGACCGACCCCGTGGTCGCGGCGTATGACTTCTCCAGGTTCCGCACGATTGTCGACCTCGGCGGCGGGCGCGGCGCCCTTCTCGCGGGTATCCTCAACCGGGCCAACGCCTCGACGGGAATCCTGTTTGACCATCCGCAAGCGACGGCCGACGCCGCCGACGTCATCAAGGCAGCAGGGGTGGCCGGCCGCTGCACGATCGAGAACGGCTCATATTTCGAAACCGTGCCCGCCGGCGCCGACGCCTATCTGCTCAAGCACACGCTGCATGACTTCAGCGAGCCGCAGATCCGCGCCGTCCTCAAGAATGTCCGTAACGCAATCAATCCCAGCGGTGCGCTCTTCGTGATCGAGTACGTGCTCCCCGAAGGCAATGAGCGTCATATCGGAAACATCATCGACATGTGGCTCCTGCTAATGCTGGGCGCTAAGGAGCGTACCCGGCAGCAGTACGCCGACCTCCTTGCCAGTGAGGGATTCAGGCTAACCAGCATCATCCCGACCACGTCGCCGGTGTCGATTATCCAGGCCGAGCCCGTATGACGGGCATCGCGCCCAGGAGCCCCGGAAATGGATAACCTGATCGCCGTCGTGACCGGCGACGCCGCGCTCGTGCTGATCGTGTCGTCGCTGTTCGGCGCGGCCGCCAGGCGGCTCGGGCAGCCCGCGGTCATCGGCCAGATCCTGGCCGGGATCCTGCTTGGGCCCAGCCTGCTCGGCCACCTGCCCGGTCACCTCAGCAGCCGGCTGTTCCCGCATGCGGCGCTGCCCTACCTGAGCGTGATATCCCAGGTCGCCGTGGCGCTGTTCATGTTTGGCGTCGGATATGAGCTCAGCAGGAAGTCGCTGCGCCACGGCTACCGGGCGGCGGCGCTGGTGGCCGCGGGGGCGCTAGTGGTTCCCATGCTGCTCGGCTCGGGATCGGTGCTGGCCTTCCGATCGGCCTACGCCAGCCTTGGCCAGTCCGATTTCGGCCACTCCCTGGTCCTGTTCATAGGGGTCGCCACGTCCATCACCGCGCTGCCGGTCCTGGCTGCGATCATGCGGGAGCGCGGCCTTTCCGGGACCACGGCCGGCGCGACGGCCACTACCGCGGCCGGGATCATGGACGTGGCGGCGTGGATCACGCTGGCCGCGTCACTGGCCGGCACGGCGAACAGCCCGCACCGGTCGTGGCCGGTCGTGCTCGTGCTGGTCACCGGATTCGCTGTGGTCATGCTGCTCGGCGTCCGGCCGGCGCTGCGCTGGTGGATCCGCCGCCCGGGAGCCGTGCTCGCGAACCAGGTCCCCGTCGCGCTGGCCCTCACCCTTGGCAGTGCCTGGGTGACGGCATCGCTTGGCCTGCACCCGGTGTTCGGCGGGCTACTGGCCGGTCTCACGATGCCGGGCAGGGACGGCGGCGCCGATCCGGACGTGCTGCGCACCATGGAAGGCACCAGCAACGCGCTGCTGCCCTTGTTCTTCGTCGTCACCGGCCTGTCGGTCAACGTGAGCCAGCTGAGCGGCTCCGCCTTCGCCATGCTGGCGCTGCTGATGGCGATCGCGAGCATCGGCAAGCTGACCCCCGCGTACCTGGGGTCCCGCGCCGGTGGCCTCGACCACACCGACGCGGCCACCACGGCCGCGCTCGTCAACACCAGGGGCCTGACCGAGCTCATCGCCCTCAACGCCGGGCTCAGCTCGGGCCTGATCGGCCAGCGGCTGTTCAGCGTTCTGGTGCTGATGGCGGTGCTGACCACGGTGATGACCGCGCCCCTGCTCACCTTGATCCGCCCCCGCACGCAGACCGCGCCATCTGGTGACCGTCTATTCGAAGAGAAGGGTGCAGTATGAGCCAACGATTCAGGGCAAGGGCCGCGGTGGCGGCCGCGGGCGTCGCTGCTGGCGTCGTCACTTTGGGGCTGTCAGCGGCGGCCCCGGTCAGCGCCTCGACGCCGGGCGCGAGCACGCCCACCGTGCGGGTGATAGCCAGCGGGCTGGACAATCCCAGGGCGATCACCGTCGGGCCGGGCGGCTTGTACGTCACCGAGGCGGGGAACGGCGGGAGTACCTGCATAACGGTGTTCGGGTTTTCCCTGTGCGAGGGCCTGACCGCTTCGGTGGTGGTGGTGACCCCGTTCGGCACGCGGACGGTACTGTCCGGGCTGCCCTCCGCAGGAGGTGCCGACGGCACGGCGGGACCCGCCGCCGTGACGTTCGACAGGGGAAGGCTCGCGGTGCTCATGCAGGACTCGGCGGTGAATCCGGACGGCACCACGGCGATACAGGGACCAGGGGCGGAGGCCTTCGGCAAGCTGCTGCTGGCGCGGCCGCTGGCCAGTTCGAGGGAATGGCATTTTGCTGCCGACGTCGCTGCCTTCGCGGCCGCCCACCCGCAGGACCCGGCAACCCTTGGCGGACTTCCCGGGCAGGAGACCGTCTACGATTCCGACCCGTATGACATCATCTCGTTCCACGGCGGCTACGCGATCGCCGACGCCGCCGCCAACGACGTGGTGTGGCTCAGCTCGCAGGGCCGCCTGTCCGTGCTGGGCCGGCTGCCGACCACGCCGATGCCGTTCAACGGCACGACGGTCGACGCGCAGGCGGTGCCGACCTCCCTGGCGGTCGGTCCTGACGGCGCGCTGTACGTCGGCACGCTGATCGGCGTCCCCAGCCTGCCCGGCACCGCGGCCGTCTACCGGCTGGTGCCAGGCCATGCGCCAACCGTCGCGGCGGGCGGGCTGACCGCGGTGACCAGCATCGCGTTCGATCACCGAGGCGACTTGCTCGCCTTGGAGTTCAGCACCGGCGGGTTGCTGGCCCCGCCCGGCACCCCCGGGGCGCTGGTCCGGGTGAACCTGGCAGCCGGCACGAGAGCGACGCTCCCGGTCAGCCTGCCGGAGCCGACCGGGCTTGCGGTAGGGCCCCGCGGCTCGGTTTACGTGGCCGCCAACGGCAACGCCGGCCCCGGGGCCGGCGAGGTGCTGAAGATCAGCGGACTGGGCTGAGGCCCGGTACCGGCCAATCGCAGCAAGCGCCCGGCGGCGCCGCCGCCGGGCGCTTGCTCCTATTGGCCGCCGGAGGCGGTCAGTCCGCCAACTGGTCGAGAATGGTCAGGTCGGCTTCAGCGACATGGCCGGGGTTGTCGATGATGTCGATCGCGGCGATCTTGGCGCCGGTGATCGTGAACACGGTGAGCGTGATCGGCCTGCCCTGGGCGGCCGTGACCATGCCGAGGGCCCCGTCTATCAAGGCGGGCAAGGTGACCTGGGCGGATCGCGCGAAGCCGGACGAGCGTACCGCCACCGCCGCCGCACCGCGAATCACCTGGGCGCCGTTGGAGCGCACCACGACGTCTGGGTCGAGCGCCTTCAACAGCGCTTCGAAGTCGCCGTCGCGGGCAGCGGTGAGGAAGGCGTCGACGATTGACCGCTGCCGGCGCAACTCGGTGCCGAGGACGGGAGCCACGCCCCGGACCCGCCGGCGGGCGCGGCTGGCCAGCTGCCGGGAAGCAGTGGGCGAGCGCCCGACGATCGGCGCGATGTCGTCGAACGGGACGGCAAAAATGTCGTGCAGGACAAATGCGAGCCTTTCAGCGGGCAGTAGTGTTTGCAGGATTACCAGTAGCGCGGGGCCGATCGAGTCGGCGAGCAGCGCTTCTTGTTCGGGGTCGATACCGCCGGAGTCGTTCGCGGCTGATTCGGGCAGGTGTATCCCTATCGGCTTTTCCCGGCGCGACTGTAGCATGTCCAGGCACACCCGGGCGACAACCGTCGTCAGCCACCCGCCCAGGTTCTGGATGTTGCTGGAGTCGGAGCGGCTCAGCCGCAGCCAGGCTTCCTGAACGGCGTCCTCGGCCTCGCTGGGCGAGCCCAGCGTGTGGTAGGCGACCGCTCGCAGTCGGGTTCGGTGGGCCTCGAACAGATCCACGAGCTCAGCATTTTCATCCATTGGTCACATTTCTCTTGTCGTGGTCCTTTATATGTGTGACTGACCAGACCCCGCCGATGTGACAAGAAGGCCGATTTAGCATCCGGTGGAACGTGGCCTGCGGCGGGCCGCTGCTGCAGGTTACCCCCCGACGCTGCTGTGCGTGGATTTCGAGCGACATCTGGCCATGCCGCGAACGTGCCCTCAGGCCCGGGATGGCAATGCCCCCGCCGGGATGACCCGGCGGGGGCATTGCAGCGGGAGGCAGGACTGTCAGGATTTGAAGAAGTTGGTCAGCTGGTCCAGGACGTGTGCGCTGACCGTGCGGCCGGCGAAGCTGGCGGGAATGCTGTGGTGCTGCGCGCCGGGTACCGCGTCGGCCACGGTGAGCGAGTCCTTGTGCGACCGGTCATTCGCGTCCCGGTCGATCACCAGGGTAGGGACGGCAATGCCGCGATAGCGGTCGGCCGATGACTCCTCGGAGACGGTGAGGTCGTACATGATCGTGGGCGCGACCGCCTCAAGGGCCTCCCAGAACAGGTCTCCGCGCGCGATCCGGAATTCGTCCGACACCGCGTCAGAGCCGTGGAACAAGGCGACTGCGTCCGCGTTGCGGCCCGCCTTGAGTAGCTCGCTGAGCTTGGGCCGCAGGTCCTCCTGGCCGTCCGCGCTGGCCAGCCTCGGCTCGCGCAGGACGAGCCTGCTGATCCCGGTGACGCCGGCCGCGGTGGCCTCCAGGGCAAGCACCGCGCCCGACAACATGCCGTAGACCCCGACATTCTCCCCGCCGGCCGCCTTTATGACGGCTTGCAGGTCCTCGAGCTCGCGCTCAACCGAGTACGGCGCGGTGTCTCCGCTGTCGCCCCGGCCCCGGCGATCGTAGGTGTAGACGGTGAAGTTCTCGGCGAGCAGCGAAGCGAACTTCATCGACGGGCCGTACGTGCGAGAGGACGTGGGACCGTCGACGATGACAACCGCGGGCCCTGTACCGCGGCTTTCCAGGGTAATGCGGGTGCCGTCGCGGGAATCCACTGTCTCGACGTTGACGATCTCGCCGGCCGGCTGACGGACGGAGATGTTGAGACGGTTCCATACCCCCATGACGGCGATGCAGACGAGCAGCGCCGCGAGCGACTTCTCGTCGTAGTGGCGGGCGGCTTCGTACCACACGTCGTCCGGGACGGGATCGCCCTGGCCGGCGATAGTGGTGACAGCGTCGGTCAGCGCCAGCGCCGCGCGTTCGGCATCGGTGAAGCATGGCGCGTCGCGCCAGGCCGCTACCGCCTGCATGCGCTCGTTGTCCTCGCCGAGCAGCCTGATGAAGTTGGGGTCCAGCCACCCGCTGACGACCCCCGCGCGCAGTTGCACCAAGCCCGTCGTGGTTATCGGCAGGCCACCCGACTGGATACCGACCCTGCCCAGCGCCTGAAGCGCTTCCACGGCACCGGGCAGCACCATCGCAGGGTTCCTCATCCGAGCCTGCATTTTTCTACCTCGCATTTCCGTAACGTGGCGAATGCCATCGTTGCTAGGCAGGCAGCCTCGGGGCTGCCTGCTGGTCGCCGCCGTAGGGCTGGCTGTACCCGCGCGTCCCTATGAGCTTGTGATCGGGCGCGTACGTGCGGCTCACCACTTCCGCCGGATCGTCTCCCAGGCCGGCGGCAACGATCTTCTCCACGTGCACCCGGATCATTTCCAGGGAGATCAGCTTTGCCCTGAGGGCGATCATCTCCGGTGGCATCTTCGGCGCACTCGGCGGGGTGGGGAGGGGATCGCTCGGCTTGCGGATCACGATCTCCGCCGCGCCGCGCAGGTGCAGGAACCGGGTTCGATAGGGCATGAGGGAAACGACGTCATCGACGACGAAGGACGCGCGGCCGAACCCCACGATGTTCTTGTATTTCTGGGACTTGGTCATCTCCCGGCCGATGATGTCAATGCTCTCGAACTCGGGATTGTACATGTAGTTGACGGGGATGACATGCGGATCGCCGCTCTTTGTGACAGTAGCGAGGCATCCGAGGCGATGCTGTTGCATGTACTCGATCTCGTAGTCCGTGAAAATACCCATCTCGGCGGTCGCCTCCTAAATTATGAGCACGTGAATTTCGGCGCAGCCAGTCAGAACCTACTAGGGCAGATTCGGCTGGTCAACGTCGCCGAGTGGCGGCGCCCGACGGGAACCGGGTCCTTCTGGTTCGACTGCGGAAACCGGGCAGTCGGTCGCTGGCGGGCTACCGGTGCAGTCGGGGTACACTGCCCACCGGGTGCATTCAATTCCCCGATCCGATCGCGTTTCTACGCGTTAATCCGGGTCTGCCGATCCTTAGGAGGGACCACGATGCAAGCGCGCATGCAGCATCCTGAATCAATTTTCCCGGGCGCGGCACGGGCCATTGCCGACGTGAAGGCCGCTGTTGACAGGAGCAGGCTGTCCAGGAAGATGCGGAACCTCGCCCAGCTTCGGGTGAGCCAGATCAATGGCTCGAGCTCGTGTCTCCACGCGGCGGGCAACCAGGCGCGGAAGGCGGGTGAGACCGACGTCCGGATGATTGCCTTGAACGCGTGGCGGGAATCGCCCTATTACACCGATGCAGAGCGCGCGGCGCTGGCGCTCACCGAGGCTGTCACCCGGCTCGAAGGGCCCGCACCGGTGCCCGAGGATGTGTGGCGGGACGCGAGCGAGCATTTCGACGAGCAGAGCCTGGCTGCCCTCCTGCTGACGATCGCTATCACCAACGCCACCAACCGGTTCAGCGTTGCCACCCGGCACGTGGCTGGCACCTGACCCAGGCAACGTTTCCGGTCTGGCGGGCTAAAGGGCCACATGACGCCGTTGCCATTACCGCGGCGGCCTGGTCACGTTCGCCGGCTCTCCGTCGTCATGTAGACAGGGACCTAGCGGGGGTGGCGGCCGGCTCGCGCGTCTGCGGAGCCCGCGCTGCCGGCGGCTCGCACAGCATGAGAGGACGTTTCAATGGCTCCGATCCTTGAGGCGCACGGGCTCACGAAACGGTTCGGTAAAACGCAGGCGCTGGACGGGCTGGACCTGGTGGCCCAGCCTGGCCGGGTGGTCGCGCTGCTCGGGCCTAACGGGGCCGGGAAGACCACGTTCGTCCGGGCGGTCGCCACCTTGCTGCGCCCGGACTCCGGGACGCTGTACGTCGACGGAATCGATGCCCTGCGCAAGCCGGCCCGGGTACGGCAGGTGATCGGCCTGGCGGGTCAGTTCGCGGCCGTTGAGGAGGCGATGACCGGCAGGGAGAACCTTGAGATGGTCGGCCGCCTGTTCGGGCTGCGCAGGAAGGAGTCCAAGGCGGCGGCGGTCAGGGTCCTGGACCTGATGCAGCTCACCGACGACGCCGACCGGCTTGTGCGCACCTACTCCGGCGGTATGCGCCGCCGCATCGACCTGGGCGTCAGCCTGGTCGGAACCCCCCGGCTGCTCCTGCTGGACGAGCCGTCGACAGGCCTGGATCCCGGCAGCCGCATCCAGCTCTGGGACACCATCAGGGGCCTGGTCGTCACCGGCACCGACATCCTGCTGACGACCCAGTACCTCGACGAAGCTGACCGGCTCGCCTCAGATGTCGTCATTATCGACCACGGCAAGGTGATCGCCTCAGGCACGCCCGCGGAGCTGAAGACCCTCGCCGGGGACGACATGATCGAGGTGCACGTCCACGACGCCGACCTCCTACCGGCGGTCTCCGGCGTGCTCGGCAGGATCGGTCATGACCTACGGGTTGACGTCCCTACCCGTCGCGCCTTCGTGTCGGCGGACGACGGGAACACCCGGCTGATGGAGGCACTGCGGGTCCTTGACCAAGAGGGCATCGCCGTCGAGGACATCTCGTTGCGCCGCCCCACCCTGGACGAGGTCTTCCTCACCCTCACCGGCAAGCCCGCGCAGACCACCGACTCACCGGAACAGCCCGCCAGCGTCTGACCAGCAGGCACAGAGGAGACATCATGGCTAACGCGTCGGCAATCACGCTGCCTCAGAATCCGCGCCAGGCTTCGGTTAACGCTGGGGCCGGGCTATGGACCAGCTCCCTGACCGTGGCGGGGCGGATGGTGCGCAAGTTCGCCCGCACCCCGCAGCTCATCATGTTCACCACGATTCAGAGCGCGCTGTTCCTGTTCATGTTCCGCTTCGCGTTCGGCGGTGCCATCAAAAGCGGAGGCGCCCTGTCGTACGTCGACTACATGGTGCCAGGGTTTATCACCACCACCATCATGTGGGCGGGCTCGGGGGCTGCGGTCGGCGTGGCCGACGACGTGGAGCACGGCTTCGTCGACAGGCTCCGCTCGCTGCCCATTCCGCGCGTATCGGTGCTGACCGGGCGAGCGCTGGCCGACGCCACCTTGATGCTGTGGTCGCTCGTGACCGCCACGATCTTCGGCTTCATTGTGGGATTCCGCCTGACCGGGTCTGTTCCGCGGGCCTTGGCCGCATTCGGGTTGTGCGTGCTGTTCGGGCTGGCCTTCGAATGGGTCTTCATCGTAGTCGGGCTGGTAGCCGGAACCGCGCAGAGCGCCCAGTCGATGGGGCTGCTCGTGGTGCCGCTGATCTTCCTTTCCAGCGCCTACGTGCCCATCGGGGGCATGCCTCCTGGGGTGAAGCAGTTCGGTGAGTTCGAGCCGCTGACCCCAATGGTCAACTCGGTGCGCAACCTCGCCATGGGGCCCGACGCGCAGGCCCTGGTCCCGCACAGCACCGGCTACTACATCGGGATGTCACTGGCGTGGACCGCGGGAATCTTCGTGGTGTTCGGGTTCCTGGCATTCCTTCGCTTCGCGCGACGCTGATTCATTAGCAAAGGTTGTCGACGCGAGCCAGCCGGGCACCTTGCTTAATGGCGCCGCAGGTGGCTGACGAGCGCATCCCATTCCCGCTTCTCAGCAGGAGAGAGAATTTCCGGCTCCTGATCGCTCAGATCGGCGACGGGCCAGCCGTATTCGGGAAGGTAGACCCCGGCCATGGGTGCGCACGAATTGCCCAGCTCAAGCATGATCCTGAGAGCGGCATGGAGAAAGTTCCTGACGCGCCGCCGCCTAATCATCTTATGCATAGCCACTGTCTGATTCTGGCAAGAAGAGCGCCTGATGCTCAAGTCGTCCGGCCGCGGCGGGCCCGCAGTCGAACGATTTTCCGTGCTCTATCGCCCGCGCTAAAATGGGCCTGCGGCTACCAGTGCAATCCTTAAGCGCGGCCGCCATTATGCGCCGTGAATGAGGGGCTGGCCGCCCGGGTATCCGCCCGCGGGCATCGCATCGGAACATGGGTTTGGGGTGCAGAGGTGTTGGTCGTAACAGCGCCGGGGCAAGGCGCGCAGACCCCCGGGTTCCTCAGTCCCTGGCTGGAGCTTCCCGGCGCGGCCGAGCGGCTCGGCGCCTGGTCTGAGCTCGCCGGGGTCGACCTTATCCGGATGGGGACAGTCGCCAGCCCCGCCGACATCACCGATACGGCGGTGGCCCAGCCGTTGCTGGTAGCGACCGCGCTGCTGGCCGCGGAGCACATCGCCGGGGCCGGCATCGCCGCAGGGCACAGCGTGGGCGAGCTCGCCGCGGGCGCGATCGCGGGCGTCGTGTCACCCGAGGACGCGATCCGACTGACCGGCGCTCGCGGCCGGGCCATGGGCGAGGCCACTCGCATGGCCCCCACCGCGATGATCGCAGTGCTCGGAGGCGAGGAGAACGCAGTCCTGGCCGCGATCGCCCGGCACGGCCTCACCCCAGCCAACATCAACGCTCAGGGCCAGATCGTGGCGGCCGGCACCCTCGCCCAGCTTGAGGGACTGACCGCTGACCCGCCGCCGGGTACCCGCTTGCGCCCGCTGCGGGTGGCGGGTGCATTCCATACCGCTCACATGGCACCCGCGGCCGAAGCGCTCGCGGCCGCCGCGGCCGGCATCACTGTGCATGACCCCGCGATCGCGCTGCTATCGAACCGGGACGGCGGCGTGGTCGCCTCCGGCCCCGACTGGCTCGAGCGAGTGATCGCCCAGGTCGCCGCTCCCGTCCGCTGGGACCTGTGCATGGAGACGATGGCCGCCCTGGGCGCGACCGTGGTGGTCGAGTTGCCTCCGGCCGGGGTCCTGGCCGGCCTCGCCAGGCGCGCCCTGCCCGGCGTGGAGCGCATCGCCCTGAAGGCCCCCGATCAGCTTGACGCCGTCACGAGCTTCCTGGTCCGCGCGCAGGGCCCGGGTGGGCGATAGTAGACCTGAGGCAGCGGGCTAGCGGGAAGGTGATCGCATGCGGGACAACCTTGGGTCGCTGACCGCCGCGCAAGCCGGGCATTTCCTGGAGCGGGGCTTCGTGACCGTGCGGGGCGCCTTCGACGCCGCCAGCGCGCGGCAATGGCTGGAGGACGCCTGGATCCGGTTCGGGTATGACCCCGACGACCCCGGAAGCTGGGCCGAGAAGCGCGTCCACCTGTCGTCGCGCTCGCATGTCGACGCGCGGTCGTTCGCGCCCGCCGCCTGGCACGCGGCAGTGGAGCTGGCCGGCGGCGCCCAGCGCGTGCGGCTGCCCTGGAAATGGGGTAACGGCTTCATCGCCAACCTCGGGGTCGGGGACGACCGGCCCTGGCAGCCGCCATCGCCGGCCGTTGCGGGATGGCACAAGGACGGTGACTTCTTCCGGCACTTCCTCGATTCCCCGGAGCAGGCGCTGCTGTCCCTCGTGCTGTGGACCGACATGCTCCCCAGGGGCGGCGGGACGTTCGTGGCGGCCGATTCGGTGCCAGTGGTGGCCCGCTTCCTCGCGCGGCACCCCGAGGGAGTGCTGCCCGGCGACTTCGACTACGCCGAGCTGATCGGGCAGTGCCGCGACTTCGTGGAGCTGACCGGAGCGGCGGGCGACGTGGTGCTGCTGCACCCGTACACGCTGCACGCCACGTCCCAGAACGTGCTGGGCGTCGCCCGGGTCATCACCAACCCGCCGCTGGCGCTGCGCCAGCCGATGAACTTCAACCGCGCCGAGCCAGGTGACTTCTCACTGGTGGAGCGGGCGGTCCTGCGGGGGCTGGGGGCCAGCCGGCTCGACTTCGCCCCGTCGGCGCCACGCCAGGACGTGGTGCCCGAGCGGGTGTCAAGCCAGCGGGCGCGCGCGGCCGCCGAGGACGCGCGGCTAGGCGCCGCCCGGCGCGCGACGTAGCCCGCCGGTGACAGGTGCCGCGTGATGGCCAACTGGGCGGGTTAGTCGCCCACCTTCAGGGCGCGCAGCGTGTAGGTGTGCGGGACCCGGGCCGGATTGTCCGCGAGCCGCCACTCGCCGCCGCCGACCTGCTTCATCTTGCCCGGCAAGGCGTCCCAGGGGACGCTGTCGTGCTCGGTCAGGCCCGTGATCGCCAGCCCCGCGTCGAGCAGCGCGGTGACGATCTCGCCCAGGCCGTGGTTCCAGGAGTGGCTGACGTTGTTGGTGAAGACGGCGTCGGTCGGCACGTACGTGCCGGGCTGGGTGAACGTGAGAGGCTCGGCCGTCTCGAAGTACGGGTACCGGACGACGAGCAGGTCATCACCGGTCCGCAGGTCATCAAGCGCCCACAGCACCGGGTGGCCCTCGCGCAGGAACAGCCGCCCGCCGGGGCGCAGCAGCGCCGCCACCACGTCCGCCCAGCGGCGGATGTCCGGCAGCCAGCACAGCGCGCCGACCCCGGTGTACACGAGGTCAAAGCGGCCATGGCCCAGCGCGTCGGGCGCGTCGTAGACCTCTGCCCGCGTGAACGTCGCGCTGGCGCCGGTCGCGGAAGCCAGCTCGCGGGCGGCGGCGACGGCCGGGACGGAGAAGTCCAGCCCGGTCATCGCCGCGCCCAGCCGGGCCAGCGAGACGGTGTCGGTGCCGATGTGGCACTGCAGGTGCACCCCGGCCAGCCCGCGCACGTCACCGAGCAGCGGCAGGTCGAACCGGACGACCTCACTGAGGAACCCGGGGTCGGCGAGGAAGTCCTGGACCGCGTAGCCGGGTGATGCCACGTGCGCGGGCACCCGCTCATCCCAGTTGGCCTGGTTGGTCGCCCGGTAGCCTGTGTAGTCCGCGTCTTCGATCACCCCGGTAGTGTGCCAGCCGCCGGGCGCGGGCTCAAAGGGTTTCCCGCGGCGTCTTCCTACAGGGCGGGACCCGCGACGCTGCCCGCGATGGCGGCGTTGGCGGCCTCGACGTCCTTGTGGAAGCGCTTGTGCACCCAGTAGCGACTGCCGCCCAGGTTGAGCTGGCCCCACAGCCCCGAGGGACTCTCCATCGGCTGCCGCGGCAGCCGCGCGATCACGCTCTTGGCCACGCTGCCCGTGAGCCGGCCGTTGCGAAGCACCACGACTGCCCGGTCGGTCACCACGATGGTGGCGTACCCGGCCGCGATGATGACGATCCACGAGCTGAGGAATGACCAGTAGGGCGAGGGCCCCGACTGGGCCAGGAAGACCGACTGGATCTGCTCGCCGGGCTCGAGGAACGGAGTCGCTCGCTGGGCCAGCTTGTCCCGTAGTGCCATAGAAGCTCCTGTTAAACCAGAGAATGTGGCTGGATAGTAGCGCTGACCACCTTTGGGATGCTTCTGCATTTACTCTTGCCGATCCAGCGCCCGCGGGCGGGCGGTATCGCCAGGGGAGGAAGAGGCGCGGGCGCCGGGGGAGCGCGCCCGCTATAGCGCCTGGTCCAAGGCGGTGCGCATCGGGCGGAACTTCGCCAGCGTCTCGGCCACCTCGGCGGCTGGGTCCGAGCCGGCCACGATGCCGCACCCCGCGACCAGCCGGGCACGCCGGCCGTCGGCCGGGTCGAGCTGGGCGCAGCGCAGCGCGATCCCCCACTCGCCGTTGCCCGCGGGGTCCATCCAGCCGACCGGCCCGGCGTACCGGGCGCGGTCCATGCCCTCCAGCTCCCGGATCAGCTCCACCGCGACGTCGGTGGGATCGCCGCCCACCGCGGCGGTCGGGTGCAGCGCCGCCGCCAGCGCCAGCGCCGAGCGCTCGGCGGCCAGCCGCCCGACCACCCGCGTCCCCAGGTGGAAGACATTCGGCAGGCGGAGCAACTCGGGGCCGGGGGAGGAGCCGTCCAGCGTCTCGCACAGCGGCGCCAGCACCCGGCGGACCGACGCCGCCGCGTAGTCGTGCTCCTCGACCTCCTTGGCCGAGCTGAGCAGCGCCGCCGCGAGCCGGGCGTCTTCCCCGGCGGTAGCGCCCCGCGGCATCGTCCCGGCCAGCACCAGCGAGCGCACCTCATCGCCGTCCCGGCGGATGAGCAGCTCGGGGGTCGCGCCGACGAGGCCGCCGCAGGCGAAGGTGTAGCAATCGGGGTAACGGTCGGCGAGCCGCCCGAGGATCGTGCGCACGTCGATCGGGTGCTCGGCCGTGGCATAGATGTCGCGCGCGAGCACCACCTTGCGCAGGTCCCCGCGGGCGATCCGGGCCACGGCGACGGCCACCGCCGCCGCCCACTCGCCCGCGGGCAGTGCCCCCTCACGCCACTGGACGGGGCCGGGATCGGCGGGCGGCACGCGGGTGAGCGCGGTCTCGTCGGCAGTAGCGTGGTCGTCGCCCGGCCGGCTGACCGTCGTGAGCCATGCCCGGCCCTGGCCGTCGCGGCCGAGCACCAGGCGCGGGACGGTGAGGACGGAGCCGTCGGAGCAGTCATCGAAGGTGAAGCTGCCGAACGCGATCGGGCCGCTGCCGGGGACGGCGACCTCATCGCGGACCCGCGTCCCGTCGAAGACCTCGCGCAGCCACTTCTCGGCGGCGGCGAACCGGTCGGTCCCGGCGGTCAGCGTCACCTGGGCCGCCTCACCCCAGCCGACCAGCCCGGCGCCGTGCCGGACCCACGCCGCCAGCGGAGCGGCACCGGTGATCAACGGACCGCGGGGAAGGACGGCGAACAAGTCGCCGGGGTCCGGCAAGGGAACGGTCCGGACCGCCAGGCGTTCCATCACGGGCCCCTCGCCCGTGCCCGGCCCCCCGGCCGTCAGCCCTGCCACGAGCTCATCCGGGTCCCGGTGCTGACTGCCATGGAAGGCAATTCTAATGGCCGCCCCCGCGCCTCAAGTGACGGCAGCCCCCTGCGCGGGTGCGGCACGCATCACACCCGCGCCCAATTCACCCGAGCCTCCGGCTCGCATCGGAGAACGGAGGTTCGCCAGGCGTGGCGAGCTCGCGAGCGCGGCCGCGGGCGGTCCGGCAAGCCGCGGCGGACCCGGTAACCGGGCCGGTCGGGCGCGGTCGTCGCCTCCCGGACGGCGCCCCCCAAGCCGACCCGCAGGTCAGCCGCTTCCCGGGGAGCGGTTTGGGCGACCCCGGGGCCAGGGGGGTGAAAGGGGGGACAGCGTCCCCCCTTGCCCGGGGGGCCTGGGAGGTTGGTTTAAGCCCCCCAGAAAACACGGCTATTTATCCCGTTCCTTTTCCGGGCGGTTACCAGAGCGTTACTCCAGGGGGTCCAGCATGCGTGCCATTGCGGACAGCACGCCAGGCGCGACCCGGCAGTAAACCCAGGTGCCGCGGCGTTCGGAGGTGATGAGCCCGGCCTCCCGGAGTTTCTTGAGGTGATGGCTGACCGTGGGCTGCGAGACGCCCACGTTCTGAATGTCGCATACGCAGGCTTCCCCGCTCTGGTGGGCCGCTAGCCGGGAGAACAGGCGCAGGCGCACTGGGTCCGCGAGTGCCTTGAACATGCTGGCCATGCGCTCGGCCTCGGCACTCGAAAGCTCCGCCGCGCCGAGGGGCGGGCAGGGAAAGTCAACGGCGCTCTCGGCGATGAGTTCCGCTGGAATCGTCATAGGGCAATACTCACTCGCCCCAGCGGTAGCGTGCTACCGATCTCGCCATAACGTGACATCACCTATACCTGTGAACCCCGTAGGCGTTCCGATACTCATGGGTAACTACATCGAGCCGTTTGTGGTACCCGTTAGCCGTCGCGATGCAAGGCGCGCGAAATCGCGCTCTTTACCACATCAAAGCCAGGAGATCGAATCTCTTCGAACAAGAGATGGCCAGGTGGGGAGGGCGGGGGCCGGGCTGGCTCAAAGCAAGGTCAGCTGCTCGTGCGCCGGCGGCGCCGGGGCCGGGGCGGGCGCGGGCAGCCGCGGGATGCCGCGCGCGTCGCGGTTCGCGCTCTGCTGGCGGGCCGCCCAGGCGCGGCCGACGCCGTAGCGCTCGGCCAGGTCGCGGACCTGCGCGGCGATCCGCGCCTGGTAGGCCTTCGGCGCGTAGGCGCCGCGCCCGTATAGCTCGCCATAGCGGGGGAGCAGCTCGGGATGGGCGGTGCGCAGCCAGGACAGGAACCACTCGCGGGCCCCCGGGCGCAGGTGGAGCACGATCGGCGTGACGTGCGCCGCGCCCGCGTCGGCGATCCGGCGGATCGCCGCCTCCAGCTGGGCGGGGGAGTCCGACAGGTACGGCACCACCGGCCCCATGAGCACGCCGCACCGCAGGCCGTTATCGTTGAGCGTCGCGCAGGCCTCCAGGCGCCGCTCCGGCGCCGGCGTGCCCGGCTCGATGGCCCGCCATAGCGACTTGTCGACAAACCCCGCCGACACGTTCAGCCCCACGTCGGTCACCTGCGCCGCCTCCAGCAGCAGGTCCAGGTCCCGCAGGATCAGCGTCCCCTTGGTCAGGATCGAGAACGGGTTGGCCGCGTCGCGCAGCGCCGCGATGATCCCGCGCATCAGCTCATAGCGCCCCTCGGCGCGCTGGTAGCAGTCGACGTTGGTTCCCATCGCGATGTGCTCGCCGCCCCACGACGGCGAGGCCAGCTTGGCCCGCAGCAGCTCCGGCGCGTTGACCTTGACGATGACCTTGGAGTCGAAGTCCTGGCCCGCGTCCAGGTCCAGGTACGTATGGGTGCTGCGCGCGAAGCAGTTGTGGCTCACCACCCCGTTCGCGATGAAGTCCCCGGTCCCGGTCGTGATGTCGTACATCGGAACCTCAAGCCCGAGCGGCTCGATCGAGGCGACCTTCAGCTTGGCGTCGCTCTTGATCGCGACCCCGTCGATGCTCCGCTTGCGGGTGATCGCCGGGTCGGTCGCGTGGAAGAACCGCATGACCTCCCGCAGCCCGCCCCGCAGGCGCACCCCGGCGAGGCCATTGCCGGTCCGGGTCGGCTCCAGTGCGTACGTGAAGCCAAGTGAGTCCAGCGCCCGGGTGGTCCACTCGATGATCTGCGGGTCGGCGTCGCGCAGGCGCCAGATGCTCCGGCTGCAGCTTCCCTCAGCGTCGAAGACGCCGGCCAGGAATCCCTTGTACCAGTCGGGGGTCGGCTCCGCCGGCCAGCTGATCAGGTGCAGGATCGTGTCCGCCCAGCCGCGAGCACTCGCCCGAATCGCCCGCACCTCCCGGCGCTTGTCGATCGCCGGTGAGCAGCCGGACTCGTCGGTGGGCACCCCGAAGGTCGTCCCCAGGTAATCGCGGGCCCGGGTGAGCGCCTCCGCGTCCGCCGGGGCGAGGCGGAACCGCCAGGCATCGCCGGACGCGTGGCTATAGCTGCCGTGGTGACCGTCGCCGCGGATCATGCCGCACAGGTAGCCGCGCCGGTAGTCCACGCAGTCCTTCGGGCTCTCGGCGAAGCCGCCCATGCCCATCAGCTTGATGTTGACCGTCAGGAACGGGCGCTGCGCCGGGCCCTGCCCGGCTCCGGTGACATGCTTCCATCCGCGCTCGGACAGGAACCGGTGGTCGCCGCTGGCGACCAGCTGGGTGCCGTCCTCCAGCGTGATCCGGTAGGCGGGCTTGACCGTGGACCAGTGCGCGAGCACTGTCGTGACCGTGTAGTGCCGGTAGAAGCCGCCCTTGACAGTGCCGTAGATCTGGTCGCCAACCCTGACATCGGCGAGCGCCTTTGTGCGCCCATCAGCCATGAGGATCGGCGTATCCCCACCTTGGCAGTAGGCGCAGGCATGCTGGCATCCCCGGTAGGGGTTGATCGTCCAGCGGAAGGACATGCGGGAGGCGGGCGGGACGTGGCTGACGATGGACTTGGCGTGGATCTCGTAGAAGGTCATGCCGCGGAAGCCCGGGGTGTCGAAGGTGCGGGTCACCGCGTTGCGGGCGAACAGCGGCGGCTCGGGCAGGCTGGCGGGCGGCACCGCGACTCCGGCGCTGCCGGTGCCGGTGCCGCAAGTCCCGCCCGTGCCTCCCCCGTCTGTACTGCCCCGGTCTGTGCCGCAGGTTCCGTCGGGGGCGTCGTCGATTCGCAGGCTGTCCCAGCGCATGCTTGACAGGATAGAACGACTATTCGATGATAGCAAACATCTGTTCGTACCCGCTGGGTGGGGTGATGTTGTGGTTGCCGTGTGAGGCGGCCGTGAACGCGGGCCGCGGCCCGCTCCGGCGGGGTCTGAAAACGGCCGGGAACAAACTAAGAACGATTGGATAAACCTCCCGCCGTGGGGGATAGTTAGAGAGTTCCCAACTGGCGCGCGGAACGCGGAGGTATGGCGCTATGGCGCTGTCGATGGACGAGCAGCGCATGCTCGCCGAGATTGAGCGGCGGCTTGCCGCGGAGGACCCGGGCCTGGCGACCCGGCTGTCCTCGTTCAGGCGCCGTCCCGGCCCGACGGCCGGACTGCGCACCCCCCGAGGCCGGATCATCCTGCTCGTGGGCATGCTGTCGCTGATAGCGGTGATCTCCGTCGTGGTCTACGTGCTAGCTCCGTTGCGCCCGGCGAAAGCGCCGAGTACCCCGCAGACCGCCCATCCCGCCGTCATCGTTCAGGGCAACGACAACGCGGCACCGTAAGGGCCGTAGACCCCCAGCGATCGACAGCAGGTATCAGGCAGCGCGAGCCGTGGCGAGCGCCAGCACGGACAATTACCCCATGGATGGTTATTCGCGCTGTCTGTGAGACGCGCTGTCTGTGAGGCGCGCAGTCTGTGAAACCCGCTGTCCCTGAATGGTGCCCCCGCCGGAAAGGCTAAGAGTCTCGCCAGAGCTGGACGAGGTAGCGCTCGACGCCTTCCAGCTTGCGCTTCTCGCGCTGGAAGTCGTCGCTGAGCGGGTCACGGTGCTGGTTGAACAGATCGGCGTACATCCGCACGACCGCTTCGCGGTAGCGGGCGTACACCCGCACCTCGTAATTGCCGACGCCGCCAGATAGCCGAAGCCGCTGGACCGCCATGCCCGCCGAGCCCATGTCGACCGACACCTGGCCGCGCAGGTACAGGCGGGCCTTGGCCTCCTCCTCCCAGGCGTCGGGCAGCAGCGGCTGGCCGTCCCATTCCTCGAGCACGAGCCGGACGTCGACGTCCTGCTGCAGGCTGCCCACCCACAGCTGCTCGCGGCTCGTCGAGATCAGCGCGCCGACCGGCGGCAACGGGCTGCCGGGGGCGTCCGGGGTCACCTCGGGGTCATGGATGTGGAACATGCGGCGGTCCGGAAAGACCGGCATGACGAGCTGCAGTAGCCTGCGGCTCACGTATCCCCCATCTGGCACACTGCAAATTTAAACCGCTGCCACTCGCCGCGCAGGCAGAATGACTGTCGAGAATTTATTGAACACTATCTGTGACGCTATTGACTACAGTCTGCATCTATGGGACGTTATATCCGTAACATCACGACGGATCCCCCCGGATGGTGCTCAATGCGGTCGGCTGCTGCTGCCCATGATCAGCTACCTAACGTTCCGCATAAGCTACAATTTGTAACAAAGGGTCGCGGGGGAGATCCCGGAGCCGGGCAGGCCATCCGGCCGGCGCCGGCGCGGGCGGCGGACAGGCAGGTCCCACCGGGCGGGAACCTGGTGCCCGGGGGCTCCTCCGGTAACGGAGCCGCGATCGGCTCCGGAAAGCGCGCGGTGGTGCTGGCGGTCTGCTGCAGCGCGCTGTTCATGGTGGGCCTGGACAACACCATCGTCAACGTCGGGCTCCCCGCTATCGGGCAGAGCCTGCACACCACCGTGGCCGGCCTGCAGTGGACCGTCGCCGGCTACACCATCGTGCTGGCCAGCTTGCTGATGTTCTCCGGCGCCGCCGCCGACCGGATCGGCCGCCGGGTGATCTTCCAGGTGGGCCTGTCGCTGTTCACCCTCGGGTCGTGGCTGTGCAGCCTCGCCCCCAGCCTGGGCTGGCTGATCGCGTTCCGCTTGCTGCAAGGCGCGGGCGGGGCGATGCTGAACCCGCCCGCGCTGGGCATCATCACGAACACGTTCACCCGGCCCGCCGAGCGCGCCCGGGCGATCGGGGTGTGGGACGGCGTGTTCGGCCTGTCGATGGCGCTGGGCCCGGTGCTCGGCGGCATCCTGATCGGCACCGTCGGCTGGCGCGGCATCTTCTGGGTCAACATCCCCGTGGGCCTGGCGGCCATCTCGCTGACCGCGCTGTTCGTCCCCGACTCGCGTGCCCCCAAGGGCCGCAAGGCCGACCCGGTGGGCCAGTTCCTGGTCATCGTGATGCTCGGCTCGCTCGCCTACGCGATCATCCAGGGGCCGGAGTACGGCTGGACCTCGCCGAAGATCATCGCGTTCTTCGCGCTGTCGGCCGCGGCGCTGGCCATCTTGCTGGCCTACGAGCCGCGCCGCGAGGAGCCACTGGTCGACTTCCGGCTGTTCCGCAGCGTCCCGTTCGCCAGCGCCAACCTGGTCGCGATCTGCGCCATCGCGGCGACGGCGGGCTTCTTGTTCCTCACCAGCTTGTACCTGCAGGACGTGCGCGGCTACAGCGCGGTGCGCGCGGGCCTGACGATCTTGCCGATGCCGGCCGCGATGGCGCTGTGCGCGCCGCTGTCGGGCCGGATGCTGGCCCGCTCGGGCTCGCGCGGCCCGCTGGTCATCGCGGGCACCGCGCTGACCTTGTCCAGCGCCGCGCTGTCGCAGCTCACCGACTCCTCGACGATGACCTTCCTGATCATCACCTACGCGCTGTTCGGCGTCGGCGTCGGCATGGTCTCCTCGGCGATCACCAACACGTTCATGTCCGGGGTGCCGAAGTCGCAGGCGGGCGTCGCGTCCGGGATGAACTCCGCGAGCCGCCAGCTGGGGACCTCGCTCGGCGTCGCGATCGTCGGGTCGGTGCTGGCGGCGTCGCTGCGCGGCTCGATGCACGCCGGGTTCCTGACCGCCGCCCATCCGGGCTGGTGGGTGATGGCCGGCTGCGGCTACGCGGTCCTCCTGCTCGGCCTCATCTCAACGACCCAGTGGGCGCGGATGACAGTCAGCCGGGTCCGTTCTGAGTAAAAGTCAGCCACATCCGCAGCCGCCGCCGCAGCAGCCACCACCACCACCACCGGACGGCATGGCCTGGCCGCCGCGGGAGGCCACCCCGGAGACCGCGACCGTCGATAGCAGCTTGACGGTGTCGTCGTGGCCCTGGGGGCAGGCGCACGGGGCGGAGGACTCGCTCATCGGGCGAGTCATCTCGAAGGTGTCGCCGCAGGCGCGGCAGCGGTATTCGTATCGGGGCACGACGCCGATTCTACTCGCAGGTCCCGGTTTTGGCCGGGGAGCGCTCTCCGGTTCCCGGCCGGCCGGCACCGTGCCCATTCCCGCCGTGCCCATTCCCGCCGTGCCCGTTGCTGGCGGCTGCGTTCAGCGGGCGCCCGTTCGGGTGGCCGGCGGGCGCCGGCCGCGGCGCGGAGGGGGTCACGTTCAGCGCGGCCGCGACGGGGCCGGCTTCCCGTGCCGCCTGCAGTTCCTCGGCCTGCGGGGCCTGCGCGCGGACGGGCTTGCCGCGCAGCAGCGAGACGATCGCCCCGATGACCGACATGATCGCGGCGGCGGTGAACACGATCATCAGGCCGTGGTGGAACGGGCCGGAGATGAGGGTGGGGAAGAACTGGTTGCCGGTCAGCACGGCGACCGAGTGCGGCGGGAGCGTGCTGAGCAGGCCGGTCGGGTCGAGCAGGTTGTGCACCGGGTTGTAGCCGAGCATCGCGGCGAACACGGTGGACACCGGCGGCAGGTGGGCGATCGAGGACGCGGTCGCCAGCGGGACGCCCTGGGAGGTCAGCCCGGCGGTCAGGGTGCGCGGCAAGGTGTTGGCCAGGCCCGCGATCATCAGCGAGAAGAAGACGCCGATGGACAGCGACATGCCGGAGTTCTGGAACGTGGAGCGCATCCCGGAGGCCGCGCCCCGGTGATGGGCGGGGACGCTGGACATGATCGCGGCCGTGTTCGGCGCGGCGAACAATCCCGAGCCGACCCCGTTGCCGAAGATGAGCACCGCGAAGGCCGGGTACGGGAAGTCGACCGGCAGCAGCATCAGCCCGGTGAAGCAGCAGGCGGCCAGGAGCAGGCCGCCGGTCGCGAACGGGCGCGCGCCGAACCGGTCGCTCAGCGTCCCGGAGATCGGCCCGGCGATCAGGAACCCGGCGGTCAGCGGCAGCATGTAGATGCCCGCCCACAGCGGGGTCTGCTCGAAGTCGTAGCCGTGCAGCGGCAGCCAGATGCCGGCCAGCCAGATGACCAGCATGAACTGCAGGCCGCCGCGGGCGATCGAGCCGAGCAGGCTGGCGACGTTGCCCGCCGCGAACGCGCGGATGCGGAACAGGCCCATCTGGAACATCGGGTCGGTGATCTTCGTCTCCACCACGCAGAAGGTGGCCAGCAGCGCCACCCCGCCGGCCAGGCCGCCGATGACCAAGGGGTTGCCCCAGCCGGTGGCGGACGTCCCGTAGGGGCGGATGCCGAAGGTGATCGCGGTCAGCAGCATTGCGGCGCCCGCCGCGAACAGGAGGTTGCCGACCCAGTCGATGCGCGCCTTGCGGGTGACGGCCAGCTCGCGCAGGCTGACATAGGCCCACACCGTGCCGAACAGCCCGATCGGCACGTTGATCCAGAAGATCAGGCGCCAGTCCCACTCGGCCAGCAGGCCGCCCAGCAGCAGGCCGACGAACTGGCCGGAGATGCCGGCGACCTGGTTGACGCCCAGCGCCATGCCGCGCTTGTTGGCGGGGAACGCGTCGGTGAGGATGGCGGCGGTGTTGGCCATGAACATCGCGCCGCCGAACGCCTGCACCATCCGCCAGGCGATCAGCCAGAGCGCGCCGCCGGGGCCGGTCAGCGGGTCCAGGCTGAGGGCGATCGACGCGGCGGTGAACACGACGAACCCGAGGTTGTAAATGCGCACCCGGCCGAAGATGTCGCCCAGCCTGCCCAGCGTCACGACCAGCACGGACTGCACCAGCAGGTAGCCGATGATCATCCACAGCAGGTAGGTGACGTTACCGGGGGTCAGCGGGTTCAGGTGGATCCCGCGGAAGATGGCGGGCATCGCCACGATGACGATCGAGGCGTCGATGGTCGCCATCGTCATGCTCAGCGTGGTGTTCGACAGGGCCACCCATTTATAGCGCTCAGATAGTTGTGCCACGACAACTATTATGATCGCTAACGATCTGAGGGGCGAGCTCGCCTTTCTTACGCTGAGCGTTAGTTCGAGTTACCCGCCGGGCCGCAGCGGTAGGCCCAGGGGCGAGCGGCTTGTGCTCGTCCCCTGGGGAGGGGGCAAGGGGGGCTTCCCCCTTTGCCGGGGGTCGGCAGGGGGCTCGGCCCCCGGGGTCATACAGGAGGGAGGAACACCGACTTGGTGGTGAGGTAGGAGTCCATGCCCTCGGGGCCGTAGGCGACCCCCTGCCCGCTCATCCCGCGACCACCCCACGGGGAGCCGATGTCGGGGACGTACAGGTTGATGCCGAACGTGCCCACCCGGGTCCGGCGGGCGATGTCCAGGCCGCGCTGGGGGTCTTCGGTCCAGACGGTGGCGGCCAGGCCGAAGCCGTCGTTGGCGAACGCGATCGCCTCGGCCTCGTCCCGGTAGGACAGCACGCTCGCGACCGGCCCGCAGATCTCGTCCTTGGCGATCGCCATGGCCGCCGTGACGTCGGTGAGCACGGTCGGCTCGTAGTAGTACCCGCGCACCGGGGAGGAGGGGCGCCTGCCGCCGGCGGCGATGCGCGCCCCGTCGGCGACGCCGGCCCGGACCCGGCCCTCGACGTCGGAGCGGCGGCGCGCGGAGGCCATCGGGCCCATCGTGGTGTCCTCGGCGAGCGGGTCGCCGATCACGAACTTGGAGGCGTGCGCGGCCAGCGCGTCGACGAACTCATCATGGCGCTGCTCGGGCACCAGCACCCGGGACATCGCGAAGCACGTCTGCCCGGAGTTGCTGAAGCACAGCAGGCCCAGGCTGGCGGCGGTCTTGTCGAGGTCGGCGTCGTCGAGGACGATGGCGGCGGCCTGCCCGCCGAGCTCCAGGCTCGCGGGCTTGAGCTCGGCTCCGCAGATCGCCGCGATGCGGCGTCCCTGCGGGGTCGGGCCGGAGAACGCCACGGTGTCGACGCCAGGATGGCGGGCCAGCATGCTGGCGGTCTCGTGCGTGCCGGTGACCAGGTTGAAAACGCCCGGCGGGAAGTCGGCGGCCTCGAACGCCTCGGCCAGGATGTAGGCCGACAGGCTGGTCGCGGCGGCCGGCTTCAAGACGATGGTGCACCCGGCCGCCAGCGCCGGGGCGAGGTGGCAGAAGGCCAGCATCAGCGGGTAGTTCCAGCTGGCGATCACGGCGGCGACCCCGGCCGGCTCGCGGCGGACCATGGTCCGGCCCGCGAAGCTGACGGCGTCGCGGGTCTCCTCGGTGCCGAGGCTCCGGGCCAGGCCCGCGTAGTAGCGCAAGATCGCGCACGGGGCGGCGGCGTTGTTCTGCCGGGAGTAGGCGATCGGCATGCCCATCTCGGCGGTGACCAGGCGGGCCGCGTCCTCGGTCCGGGCCTCGATGGCCGCCGCCAGGCGCTCCAGCGCGGCGGCGCGCTGGGCGGGGTCGCCGGTGGCCCAGTGGCCGTCGTCGAAGGCGCGCCGGGCAGCGCGGACGGCGTGATCGACGTCGGCGCTGACCGCCGACGGCACCGCGCCGACGATCTCTTCCGAGGCTGGGTTGACAATCGTGATGACGTCCGTCGACGCAGAACCGACTAGTCGCCCTCCCGCATAGATGTCGCGATACTCAAGCAATGCTCGCGCTTCCTTCCAGGACATGAAGGTGCCTGATTATTTGCGCGCCCGATGCGGATCTGTCAAGTGCTGGTAACCCGAGAGGTTGCCCGAAGCCGGGCTACAGTGGCCCTGAGCTGCTGGATTTCCTCCTGGAGGACGAGCTCTCGCTGGGTGGGGCCTTCCTGCGCGGCCTGCCGGCGCTCCCGGTCGGCGCGCTCGCTGACCTCCTTCAGCTCCGCGATCTCCCGCAGCCTGGTCACCTCCCGGTAGAGGTTGTCGATCGCCTCGGCGGTACTGCCGGGGGGTACGGGGGGTCGCCCCCCCGTACCCCCCGGGCGGAAGCAGCCGGGCTCCTGAGCGAGGACCGCGCCGCAGCCCGGGCAGCGCGCGACGTGCCGGGGCGCGGCTGGCTGCGCGTTGTGGCCGGGCTTGGGCTGATCCGTCATGCCGTGAGTGTCCCCCAGCTTGAGGTGCGGTGCATCGTTGTCCAGGCCAAACAACCGGGGAAGCCCGCTGTGCGGGCGCACAGTCGGCTGAGCTGTTGCCATGCGCGCTCCGGGGCATGGACTTCCGTCATCCAACAACGCCGGTTAAGCTCCCTTTGTGGCGTACCACAAAGGCACAGACCAGTCATCGACGTATAGTTCGTGATCATGCCGGACACGCTGCCGGCCGCGGGCCGGCTCACTGACGCGCCGACTCCCAGGGAAAGCCCTCGGGACGTCGACCGGGAGAACGCTGTCCTTCGCGAGCTGGTGACCATCTACCGCCACCTCTCTGGCCTCGCGATGCAGGACGCTGACCTCGCCGGAGTCGTGCAACTGATCTCCGAGCGCGCCTCGGCCACCGTCGCGGTGGTCAGCCAGCTCATGGACGTGATGACCGCCGCCTCGCCGGGCCTGGGCCCGGACAAGGCCGCCGCGCTGGTGCGCGAGCAGGTCGTCCATCCCCGGCTGGGGCAGGTCCTGCGCGCCTCCCGGCTATCGCAGCGCGCCCTGCGGCTGCCCAATGTGGGCGGGGTCCCGGCGATCATCGTCGCGCCGATCCTCGTCGGCGATGAGGTCCCCTCGTACCTGATCACCTTGGACCCGGCCGAGGAGAACTTCAGCGAGGACATGTCGCTGCTGGTCACCGAGCACGCCGCAACCATCTGCGGGGTCATCTTGGGCCGGGAGCGAGTGGTGGCCGCCGCCGCCCGCCGGGTTCGCGACGACCTCGTCGAGGGCCTGCTGCTCGGCCGCGGCCGGGACGTCGGCGATGCCGCGCGGTGGGCCGCCCATCTAGGGTATGACGCCACCCGCCAGCACCAGGTGGCGGCGATCGCGTTCGAGCTCCCGCCCGCCCGGGCCGCGGACGCCGATGCCCTGCGGGCGCGGATCCGGGAGTCCATCGAGCACTTCATGACGACCCGGGCGCCCGAGGCGATCGTCTCCGCCCGGGAGGCGGAGGTCGTCGTGGTGGCCGCCGCGTCGCCCGACCCGCGCCGCCTGGGCCAGGCGTGCCTGGCCCGGCTGGCCGAGCTGTTCCCCGGCGCCAAGGTGGTCATCGGGATCGGCGGGCAGTGCCGGGACCCGCAGGAGATCGCCCGTTCCTACGACCAGGCGCACCGCACCACCCAGACGCTATGGCGGCTGGGCCGGGCCGGCGCGGTGGCCGCCTTCGAGGACCTGGGCATCCACCGGCTGCTGCTGCAGGTGCCCGACCTCGGCGAGCTCCGCTCGTTCGCCGCCGAGGTGCTCGGCAAGCTGAGCGAGCACGAGCATGAGCACAAGTCGGAGTACCTGGCCACCCTCGCCTGCTACTTCCGGGAGAACAACAGCCCGCAACGCGCCTCCCGGCTGCTGCATGTCCACCCCAACACGGTGGCCTACCGGATCAAGCGGATTGAGGAGATCACCGGGCTCAAGCTGGACAACTATCGTGACAGGCTGATAGCGCAGGTCGCCCTGGAGATCCTGGACGCCTTGCCTGAGCCCGCTAGTTCGACCGAGTCCCTGAGGGAGCGCTCATGAGCCTCGTATCGGATGTGCTATCAGGTCAGCGCGTCCTGGTCTGCGACGGCGCGATGGGCACCTTGCTGCACGCGGCGGGCGCCGCCCTGGACCGGTCGCTGCCCGAGCTGAACCTCTCCGACCCGGGGCTGGTGGCCACCCTCCACGACAGCTACCTGGATGCCGGGGCGGACATCATCCAGACCAACACGTTCGGCGCCAACCGGCTGTGGCTCGGCGACCACGGGTTCCCCGACAAGGTCGAGGAGATCAACCGGGCCGGGGTGCGGATCGCGCGGGCGGCCGCCAACGGGAACGCCGCCAGCGGCCGGCCGGTGCTAGTCGCCGGATCGGTCTCGCCCGCCGTCACCGCCTCCCAGCGCCGCCGGGTCGGCGCCGCCGACCGGATGGAGGTGCTGCGCGAGCAGATCACCGTCCTGGTCGCCGAGGGCGGAGTGGACCTGCTCATCCTGGAGACCTTCGGCTACCTCGACGAGCTGGTGGAGGCCGTGTCGGTCGCGGCGTCAGTCACCGACATCCCGCTGATCGCCCAGGCCACCTTCGCCGACGACGCGCACACCCTCGGCGGCGAGACGCCCCGTGAGGTGGCCACCGTGCTGTCCGGCATGCCGGTGGCGATGCTCGGCACGAACTGCACCATCGGCCCGCAACGGATGCTGGCCGTCGCTGAGGACCTGATCCGCTACTCCGCGGTGCCCGTCAGCGCCCAGCCGAACGCCGGCCAGCCCCGCCGGGTCGGCGCCCGCAGCTTCGAGTTCTCCATCGATGGCGGGTACTTCGCCCGCTACCTCGGCCGGTTCGCCGACGCCGGGGTCACCCTGGTGGGCGGCTGCTGCGGCACCACGCCGGGCCACGTCCGGGCCGCCGCCGAGGCGATCAGGTCGCTGCCCGGCAGCGGACCGGAGGCCGTGCGCTCGGGAGCGGCCCGGCTGCGCGCCGCCTCGAGGGTCGCCGTGGCGCGAGCCGAGGCGGTCGCGGTGCCGGCCCGCCCGCTGGCCGGATCCCTGGCCGAGCAGCTGGCGGGGGGCACCTTCATCGTCGCCGCCGCGATCACCCCGCTGGCCGGGACCCGGGCCGGGGAGGCCGAGGAGGTCGCCGCGACCTTGCAGGCGCGCGGGATCGGCCTGCTCGCGGTCCAGCCGCGCGAGAGCGCCCGCGCCCACCTGGATTCCCTCAGCACGGCGCTGCAGCTGCAGCAGGCCACCGGCGTGGAGACGATCGCCACCGTCACCACGTGGGACAAGACGATCATGACGCTGCAGGCGGACCTGCTCGGCGCGCACGCGCTGGGCCTGCGGTCGGTGGTGTCCACGACCGGCAGCCCGCCCGTGCTCGGTGACTACCCGGCGGTCGACGGGACCTGGGAAGTCGACTCGGTCGGGCTGACCGCCCTGCTGGCCGGCCTGAACGCCGGGCGCGACTCCAACGGCCTGGCCCTCAGCTCGCGGACCTCGTTCTGCATCGGCGCGCGGGTCAACCCGGGTGCGCGCGACCCCGAGGCCGAGATCGCCCGCGCGCACGCGAAGGTCAAGGCGGGTGCGCAGTTCCTCATCAGCCGCCCGGTCTATGAGGCCGACGCGCTGGCCCGGCTGGTCGACGCGCTGTCGGGCACCGGGGTGCCCCTGCTGCTGTCGGTCGCGCCGCTGCGCTCGTTCGAGGAGGCGGACTACCTGGCCAACGAGGTGCCCGGCGTGAGCATCCCGGACTCAACCCTGGAGATGCTGGAGAAGGCCGGGCGGGGCGCGGCCCGCGCGGCCGGCCTCGAACTGGCGGCCGACCTGCTGTCCAAGGCCCGCCCGATGGTCCGCGGCGTCGTCCTCACCGCCCCCGACGACGATCCCGCCGCCATCTTGCCGCTGCTGTCGGCCCTGGCCTAGCCGCAGGCCTGGCTGAGGGGGCCGGCCAGGCGCCGGGCAGGCGGCCGCCCGCGCATACTTAGGTGGCGGCGTGGAACGCTATCCCTCGTGGAACTGCGCGGGACCGGGGGGCCGAGCCGACGAGCGTTCATCGGGCTGGCGGCGGGCACGGCGGCCATCGGCGCCGCGGCCCTGGCCGGTGACGGCGTGGCGGGTTCCGGTTCGCCAGGGAGCACTGTCCCCGTTAGCGGCGCGCCCACGGGCAGGGCACCGGGGCCAGCCGCCTCTGCGGCCGCACGCCCGGTGGTGACCCCGGAAAGCGAGCTGCCCGGCGATGAGCACTGGGCGATCCGCGACCTCGGGGCCGCCGGCGAGATCGAGGGCTACGCGGGGACGGCCAGCGTGCTGGCTGGGGAGCCGGTCCCGCTGTTCGTGTCGTCGCGGCCGAAGTGGTTCACGGTGACCGCCTACCGGCTCGGCTGGTACCAGGGGACGGGCGCGCGACGGGTGTGGCGGTCGGCCGCGCTGCGCGGCGGCGCCCAGAAGGCGTTCACCGTGGAGGGCGCGACCAGCACGGTGACCACGAACTGGGACCCGGTGACGGACATCCCGACCGACGACTGGCCGGCCGGGGCCTACCTGCTGCGGCTGGACGCCGACAGCGGTGCGCAGCGGTACGTCCCGCTGACCATCCGCTCGCCGGCCACCGCGGGCGCGGTCGTGCTGAAGAGCAGCGTGCAGACGTGGCAGGCCTACAACACCTGGGGCGGGTACAGCCTGTACACCGGGCCGTCCGGCGGCTACGGCCAGCGGTCCTACGCGGTCAGCCTGGACCGGCCCTACGCCGGCAACGGGGCGGGCATGTTCCTCACCTACGAGCGCAACGCCGTCCGGCTCGCCGAGTACCTGGCCGGGCGGGACGGCCTGCGGCTGGCCTATGTGACCGGCATGGACATCGCCGCCGACCCCAGCCTCCTGGACGGCGCGTCGGCCCTGGTCTCGCTGGGCCACGACGAGTACTGGACGCCGGCCGAGCGCGCGCACGTGACCGCCGCCCGCGACGCCGGGACGAACATCGCGTTCCTGGGCGCGAACGCGATGTTCCGCCGGACCCGGCTGCGGCCAACCGCCGTCGGCGGCGACCGGCTGGTGGTCTGCTACAAGACCTCCTACATGTCCGACCCGCTGTACGGAAAGGACGCCGCGCAGGTGACGGCCGACTTCCGGTCCGGGCCGGGCGCGGACCCGGAGTCGTCGCTGACCGGGACGATCTACGAGGGCTACCCGGTTGACGCCGCCTTCGTGGTGTCGTCGCCGTCGAGCTGGGTGTTCGCCGGGACCGGGATGCGGGCCGGGACGCGCCTGCCGCACCTGGTCGGGGTGGAGTATGACCGGGTCAACCCGGCCTACCCGGTGCCCAGGCCGATCGAGGTGCTGTCCCACTCGCCGTTGTGGCTGAACGGGGCGCCCAGCTACGGGGACTGCGCCTATTACACGCGCCCCGGCGGCGCGGGCGTCTTCAACAGCGGCACGATGCGCTGGGTGGAGGCGATCTACGGCGACCAGCCGCACGGCATCGGCGGCCGCACCCCGGACGTCGTCCGGCGGGTGACCGCCAACGTGCTGCGCGCCTTCGCCGATGGCCCCGCCGCGGCGAAGTACCCCGCCCGGGACAACCTGGCGGTGATCAGGGAGGGCGCGGGCGCCCCGGCGGGCAGTCCCGGAAACCTCCAGTAAGGCCGCGCTGGCTGGCCCGCCGCGAGCTAGAGCTCTAGGGCCAGCAGCCCGAGCGACTGGTAGGCGGCGTCGGTGAACTGGAACGCGTCGTAGATGACGGTGAAGCGCGAGATCATGCCCGCGCCGTCGAGTTCCAGCACTGTGTGGCCGCGCCGCAGCGGCGCGGCCAGCGGGGCGGCCTGCCACTCATACCCGCCGCCGCGCCCGGACCCGGTCACGTTGGCGACTGCGGCACCGGGGCCGTACGGGAGCCTGGCCAGCGCGCGGGTGAGGTAGCGCTGGATCTGCGGCTGCCCCTCAACGCGCGCGTGCAGCGCCATGTCCTCATAGACCGCGTCCGGCGTGAACAACCCAGCCGCCGCGGCCGGGTCGCCGGCGGCGAACGCGGCCTGCAACCGGGTCGCGGCCGCCGTGATCGCCGCCGCCGCGCTGCCCTGGCCGTCGCGGAAGTCCGTCGGGTACGGACCGAGCGTGCCGATCGGCAGGTCCGTCAGCGAGCTGCGGCCATCCCAGTAGTCGATCCAGCGGACGATCTTCCCCCGCCGGTCAAAGGTCAGCGAGGACAGGAAGCGGAACTCCTGCCCCAGCAGCTTCGGCGTGTCCACGAACTCGATGGTCGCGCTCCGCTCGTCCCCGACGATCCGCAGCGGGTAGGACAGGGCGTCCGCCGGGGCAGTGGAGAACGGCGGGTTGGTCCAGACCTGGAGCAGCGCGGCCTGCGACGGCCAGGTGAAGCCGAGGCCGGCGTCGATGTAGAGCACCGGGGCCGGCGCGGGCGCGAAGAACGACACCATCGCCGCTCCCTGGTGCAAGCTCTTGGCCGCGAAGAATGCCTTCACGATCCGGGCCACCCGCTCGCTGGCGTGCGAGGTGTCTGCCACGTCGGGGTACGGCAGGCGGCTTCCGTGGCGTGATTGCGCGCGGGCAGAGCCGGCCTGGACCGCCTCGGCGGCCCCCAGCACGGTGGTGGCCCCGATGGCCGCCCCCGCGCGCAGCAGGGTGCGCCGCCGGGCGCTCAGCGCGTGATCGTCTCCCATGGCAGCGGCCTCCTCGTGCGCGACGTGATCTCCCAGGCCCCTTCCCGAAGATCCGTCCGCGCCCGCGCCCTGTCAACGCCCGCCCGGGCCAGCGTCGTTGTCAATCCCCTAGGGCGAGCACTTCCTCCAGCGTTTGCGTGAGGCAGGCGACAAGGGAGCTGAGCCGTTGCCGGCCCTCGGCGGCCGAGGCGCCGGTGGGATCCCCGAGGACGCCGTTGGGGCTGACGGCGCGCACGCCGCGCTCGCGCAGCGCGGGCATGACGTCGGCCACGGGCTGGGTCGCGCCGGGCGCCGCCTCATCCATCGTGACCAGCTCGGGGGCGAGTGCCAGCATCACCGACGTCTCGAACCGCCCCGCGTGCGCGTCGGCGACGCCCGCCGCGATTCCCGCCTCGGCGAGCTGTGCGGGGGACAGGCCCGCGTGCCACACGTGACACTGGCGGCCCTCATCGCGCAGCGTCGCGATCGCGCTGTTAATCGCCGCGATGTTCCCGCCGTGCCCGTTGACCAGCAGCATGGCCGGCCAGTGGAGGCTGGCGTGCCGCCCGAGCTCCACGAGCAGCAGCGTCAGCGCCTGCGTCCCGATCGACAGCGTGCCGGGGAACTCGGCGTGCTCGCCGCTGGCGCCGATGGTCACCGCGGGCGCGATCCCCACCCCGGGCCGGCCGGCGCAGGCCCGCGACGCGACCGCGACCGCTATCCGGGTGTCGGTGTACATCGGCAGGTGCGGGCCGTGCTGCTCCACCGACCCGAGCGGCACGACGAGCAGCCGGCGAGGCCCCGCCGCCACCTCCGGCCACCGCGCGTTGCTGAGTACTGTCATCGCAGGCGTACCGTATCAGGCGCCCGCCGCGCGGGGCCCGGGCGGAGCACCCCGGCTCCCGGTGGAGCAGGACGCGACAAGTCAGCGCAAGCGCCTGCTCGCGAGGAGATGATAACAGCAAGGGGCGCTAACGCCGGCCCTGCCGCTCAGCGGCCTCGTCCAGGCGGCCGGCGAACGCGTCGGCGAGCTGGCGCATCGCGGTGTCGAGCAGCTCGCCGAGGTCGGCCACCGGGTCATCCAGCCAGTGCTCGTAGGCTGCCACGGACACGCCCAGCACGGCGTGCGCGATCGCCTGCGGCGCGAGCTGCCCGGCCCGGTGGCCAGTGCGCGCCGCCACGAACTCGGCGATCACCTCGCGCCAGGCCGTGAACCGCAGCGTGGAGTGCGCGAACAGCGCCGGCACCCGCAAGATCAGCTCCATCCGCCGCCGGTGCAGCGCCACCATCGTCGGCTCGACGCGGTTGAAGTCGACCAGCGCCTCCCGGATCGCGTCCATGACCGCGACCTGCGGCGGGCACGCGCGCAGCCGGGCGCGCATCCGGTCCAGCTCCAGCTCGAACGCGCCCCACGGGATGTCGTTCTTCGACGGGAAGTAGCGGAAGAACGTCCGCCGGCCGATCCCGGCCGCCGCCGCGATCTCATCGACCGTGGTGGCCTCGAACCCGCGCGCCGCGAACAGGCCGAACGCCGTCTCCTCAAGCTCCTGCCGGGACGTGGCCCGCCTGCGGCCAACGGCCGCCGACAGCTGTGGGGGCACCGGGATCACCGCCTCGTCCGCTTGTGGATGCCCCAGTTTAGCGCTGCCCATGACGCGGCGGCCGGTTCCGTTCCGTACCAAATCTTGATTCTGGCACCTAGTGCCGTTAGGCTCGTCGAAACCCGCCAATCCTGGCACTGGGTGCCATAAAGGGCGGATGGAGTACGCCGATCGCGGCAAGCGTCGCGGCAAGCGCCGATGAAGAGGAGGTAGCCACATGGCGGAGCGTCCCGACGAGGAACTGGCCACTGGTGAGCTGGCCACTGGTGAGCTGAGCACGGGCGAGCTGCTGGTCGAGGAAGTCTCGATCGACGGCATGTGCGGTGTCTACTAACCCGCTGACCGCGTCCGCAGCCGAGGCCTTCGACCTGGACCGGCCGTGGCGTCTCGACGCGCAGGTGTCCATGCGCCCCGAGCCGTTCGGCGCGCTGCTGTACCACTTCGGCACCCGCCGGCTGTCGTTCCTGAAAAACCAGACCGTGCTGGCGGTGGTCCGCATCCTGGCGGATCACCCCAGCGCCCGGTTCGCGTGCGCGGCGGCCGGCGTCGCCGACGCCGACCTGCCCGCGTACGCGCGCGCCCTGGCGGCGCTGCGTGACTCGCGCATGATCACCGAGCGGCCCGCGTGAAAGGGACAGCCCCATGACGATCACCCACGACGCCGCCGCGGCCAGCGGCACCCGCCCGGGCCGCCTGGTGGACCTGTTCGAGCGGGGCCTGGACGCCCCGATCTGCCTGACCTGGGAGCTCACCTACGCCTGCAACCTGTCGTGCGTGCACTGCCTGTCATCGTCGGGCCGGCGCGACCCGCGCGAGCTGACCACCGCCGAGTGCCAGCGGGTCATCGACACGCTGGAGCGGATGCAGGTCTTCTACGTCAACATCGGCGGCGGCGAGCCGACGGTGCGGCCCGACTTCTGGGAGCTGGTCGAGTACGCCACCGCGCACCACGTGGGCGTGAAGTTCTCCACCAACGGCGTCAAGATCGACCCGGCCGCCGCCCGGATGCTGGCGGCCAGCGACTACGTGGACGTGCAGATCTCCCTGGACGGCGCGACCGCTGAGGTCAACGACGCGGTGCGCGGCCCCGGTTCCTACGCGACCGCGATGCGCGCGATGCGGAACCTGGCCGACGCGGGCATGGCGGGCTTCAAGCTGTCGGTCGTGATGACCCGGCACAACATCGCCCAGCTGGACGCGTTCAAGGCCATCGCCGACCAGTTCGGCGCGCAGCTGCGCATTACCCGGCTGCGGCCCTCCGGCCGCGGCGCGGACGTGTGGAACGAGCTGCATCCGCTGCCCCGGCAGCAGCGCGAGCTGTATGACTGGCTCGTCGCGCACGGGGAGGACGTGCTCACCGGGGACTCCTTCTTCCACCTGTCCGCCTACGGGTCGGCGCTGCCCGGCCTCAACCTGTGCGGCGCGGGGCGGGTCGTCTGCCTCATCGACCCGGTGGGCGACGTGTACGCGTGCCCGTTCGCGATCCACGAGTCGTTCCTGGCCGGCAACGTCCGCGACGCGGGGGGGTTCGAGACGGTGTGGCGCGCCTCGCCGCTGTTCCAGCGACTGCGCGAGCCCGGTGACGGGGGAGCGTGCCGGTCCTGCGGGCACTATGACTCCTGCCGGGGCGGCTGCATGGCGGCCAAGTTCTTCACCGGCCTGCCGCTGGACGGCCCCGACCCGGAGTGCGTGCAAGGATACGGCGAGGCGGCCCTGGCCGGGGTCGCTTCCGGCGTCGCCCCCAGGCCAGGACAAGATCATTCCCACCGAACGAGCCCGCGGTCCCCGGTCTCGGTGACGATTGCCCGCAGCAGGCCGCCCGGGCGAGGGTGCGACGAGAGCCCGCTGGCGGGCTTCGCTCCCTCGCGAGGGTAGGGCACTCGCCAGGCCCCGGCGAGGCCGCGCTGGAGCGCAATGGAGTCCGGGTTCGCCTGAGGTGACCGTTCGGCCGGGTCTGGCCTGGCCGATGACGGCCGTGTCCCGAGTACCGGCCACCAGGCAGATAGGCCGAGACATTGGATGAGCTGGTGCCGGCGGGGGAGTACCTGCTCGCTGGCGCGCCCGCCTTGAGTGGCCTCGGCGCGACGGATGAAGTCGGCTAATCATATATGTTTGGGTTTTCCGGTGCCATCACACCGGAAAACCCAAACATATAAGCGAGTACCGGCCACCAGGCAGATAGGCCGAGACATTGGATGAGCTGGTGCCAGCGGGGCTTAGGGTGCGCCCCGATCCGGCGACGCGGCTGCTGCCCGGCGGGACGCGCCTGGCCGGGGGCGCGGTGCTCGTCGGCGGGTCCCCGGTGCGGGTGCTGCGGCTCACGGCGGCCGGGGCGCGGCAGGTGGCCGGCTGGCTGCAGGGCGTCCCGGTGGCGGACAGCGTCAGCGCGCGCACGCTGGCGCGCCGCCTTCTCGACGCCGGGATCGCCCACCCCGACTTCAGTGAGATAACAGCAAGAGGCGGCGTAGCGGCTGGTGGCGCTCTCGTTCCGGCGGACGTGACCGTGGTCGTGCCCGTCCGGGACCGGCACGACGAGCTGGCGAGGTGCCTGGGCGGGCTGCGCGAGACGACGGGGAAGGTCATCGTGGTCGATGACTACTCGGCGGACCCGGCCGCCATCGCGGCGATCGCGGCCCGGGCGGGGGCGCGGGTCATCCGGCGGCCCGTCAACGGCGGGCCGGGCGCGGCCCGCAACACCGGCCTGGCCGCCGCGACGACGCCGGTCGTAGCGTTCCTGGACTCCGACTGCGTGCCCGCGCCAGGCTGGCTGGACGCGCTGCTGCCGCACTTCGCCGACCCGGGGACCGGGGCGGTGGCGCCGCGCGTCGTCCCGTATGAGGCGGGGCTCGACCACGCGGGCCGGACCTGGCTGGCCCGGTACGAGGGCGCGTCGTCCACGCTGGACATGGGCGCGCGGGCGAGCATCGTCCGGCCGGGCGCGCGCGTCTCCTACGTGCCCGGCGCGGCGCTGCTGGTCCGCCGCGAGGCGGCGGGCGACGGGTTCCAGGCGGGCATGCACGTGGGGGAGGACGTCGACTTCGTGTGGCGGCTGGCCGCCGCCGGCTGGCGGGTGCGGTACGAGCCGGCCGCCGTCATGGCCCATCAGCACCGGGTCCAACTGGGCGCCTGGTTCACCCGCCGGGTCGACTACGGCACCTCGGCGGCCATCTTGGAGGAACTGCACCCCGGCGACGTCCGGCCGATGTACGCCTCCTGGTGGACGGTGGGCGCGTGGGCGGCGGCGCTGGCCATCCGGCCCCGGGGAGCGGGGATGGCCGCGGCGGCGGGGATCACGGCCACCGCGACCGCGCTGCTCGCGCGCAGGCTCGCGCGGGTCACCGGGGAAACCGTCGCCTGGCCGATGGCCGCGCGGCTGGCCGGCGGCGGGACCCTCGCGGCGGCGCGGCCGCTGGGCAGCGCGCTGTCGCGTACCTGGTGGCCGGTGGCGATCCCGCTCGCGGCGGCCATCCCGCGGCTGCGCTTCCCGGTCGCGGCGCTGATGATCACCCCGCCGCTGCTGGACTGGGCCGCGCGCAGGCCGCCGCTGGACCCCGCCCGCTACGCGGCCGCCCGGCTGCTCGACGACTGCGCCTACGGCGTCGGCGTCTGGAAGGGCTGTGCCCGCCGTCGCCAGTTCCGCGCCCTGGTGCCAGTCATCGGCCCACGGCCGGCCGGGACCTCTCCCGGCCGCTGATCGCCGCCCTCACATGTCCAAGACCACGTCGGTGACCGGCCGGGCGCAGCAGATGAGCACGTCTGCGGCGGCGGGCGGCTCCAGCGGGTCCGGGGAATAGGTGACGCTCCCCGACAGCAGCGGGGTCACGCAGGTGTGGCAGACGCCGGTGCGGCACGACCACCGGGCGGGGACGTCGCAGGCGTCGGCGAGCTCCAGGAGGCTGCCCGCGCCCGGGATGGCGAAGGGCGTGGAGATGCCGCTGCGCGCGAACGTCACCTGGGGGCCGCCGACGGGCGCAGTGCCCGTGAGGGCACCGCGCCCGTCGGGCGGGTGCGGCGCGCGGCGGGTCAGCCCGACCACGCCGGGGGTGCTCGCGTCGAGCGCGCCGAAGACCTCGGTGTGGATGCGCGACGCGTCCAGGCCGGCGGCGGCCAGCGCCTGCCGCATGCCGGCCATGAAGGCGGCCGGGCCGCACAGGTAGGCGGTCGCGTCGCCGGGCGGCCCCAGCCGGGCCAGCGCGTCCGCGGTCAGCCGCCCGCGCCGGGCCCCGTGGTCGCGGGCCTCCTGGTCGGTGGCGGCGCTGTAGAACAGGTACTGGCGGGCGCCGGGCAGCGACGCCAGCAGCGACCGCGCCTCGGCGGCGAAGGGGTGCTCGCGAGGCCCGCGCGCCGCGTGAATCCACCAGACCTGGCGCCCGGCATGCGTGGCGGCGAGCTCCTGCAGCATCGCGAGCACCGGAGTGGCGCCGATCCCGGCCGAGATGAGCAGGACCGGGCCGCTGCCCGCCGGGTCGAGGACGAACTCCCCGCGCGGGGCGGCGACCTCCAGCGTGTCGCCCGGCGACAGCTTGTCGTGCAGGTAGCCGCTGGCGACGCCGTGGGGTTCGCGTTTCACGCTCACCCGGTACGCGCTGGCCCCGGGGGCCGACGACAGCGAGTAGCTGCGCACCACGGCCGTCGCGCCGTCGCGCGGGATCCGCACGGTGACGTACTGGCCGGCGCGGGCGGGCGGCAGCACGCTGCCATCGGGGGCCGCTAGGCGGACCGAGGAGACGCCGGCGCTCTCCGGGACCACGGCGGTCACCCGCAGCGCCCGGAACCCCGGCCAGGCCGGCCCGGCGTCTCGCTCCGGCGCGGTGCCGGCGGCGGCCAGCATCTCGCGGAACGACCCCTGCCAGCCAGGGCTGAGCGCGGGAATCCGCAGCGCGCGGCGCAGCGTCGCGGGGTCGCGGCCGGGCAGGTACAGCAGCGCGTCGGTGTCGGCGACGCTCAGCGCGCCCGGTCCCGCCGTGGTCTTGACGATCTCATCGCCGGCCTGGACGTGCCCCTCGGTGATGACCCGCATGTAAAAGCCCGGCCGGCGGTGGCTGACCAGCAGTGCGGGCAGTTCCGGCTCGCCGAATCGCAGGCCCACCCGGTAGCAGGTGACCCTCGGCTGGGTGACCTCGAACTCCGCCTCGCCGATCCGGTAGCGGTCCCCGATGCAAACCTCGTCGTCGCCCATCCCCTCGACGGTGAGGTTCTCCCCGAACTGCCCGTATTCCAGGTGGCCACGGCCGAAGTGCCTCTCCCAGTGCCGGTAGGAGCCGACCTGGTAGACCAGCACTGCGCGCTGCTCGCCGCCGTGCCCGGCCAGGTCGCCCTGGCCGTCGCCGTCGATGTTCAGCCGCCGGACCATCACCGGCCCGGTCACCGGGTACTTCCACACGCCGGTGTACACGGTCTTGCCCTGCCAGCCGACGTTCTTCGGCAGCCCGACGTTCACTGAGAGCAGGGCAGGCATCAGTCGTCCTCCGCGCGGTCAACGAGCTGTGGGCCAGCCTAACCGGGCGGGCAGCACGCGGGCCAGGACCGCGCGGTGGGTGGCGGCCGCGTCGGCGTGCTTGCGCGTTCCGTCCTCGGTCAGCAGCACGAAGATCCCGCGCCGGTCGTTGTCGCAGGCGCACCGCTCAACCAGCCCGGTCCGGGCGAGGCGGTCAACCAGGCGTGACAGGGCGCTCTGGCTCAGGTGCACCGACTCGGCCAGGTCCTGGGCGCGCCACTCCCGCGCGGGGCTGTCCGCCAGCCGGTCCAGCACCTCGAAATCGCTGATGCCCAGCCCGTGCCGGTCGCCAAGCTCCCGCTCCAGCGCCGAGCACACCGCGGCATGGCGGGCCTGCATCTCCCGCCAGGCGCCGACGACGTCCGGCTCGCTCGCGGGCATGACACTCATGGCGGCATCCTAGCGCCACCCCGGCAATGTTGCAAGTACATTAATTGAGCTTGCAAGTATTGCTTGCGCATGCATATGGTGGTGGTCATGCGGTCTCCAGAACGGCAGATGCCGTCTCCGATCACTGACTTGTCCCTGTTCGGCGGGCTGGTCAGCGATCCCGGCCTGCTCATCGCGGCCCGGTTCGCCAAGGGCGTGGCGGCGGCCTTCACCGCCCCGGCCGGCATGTCGCTGCTGACCACCACGTTTCCTGAGGGCCCGATGCGCAACCGCGCGTTCAGCCTGTATTCCGTCTTCGGCGGCAGCGGGTTCTCCCTCGGCCTCGTCCTGTCCGGGCTGCTGACCCAGGTCAACTGGCGCTGGACGCTGCTGGTCCCGGCCCCGGTGGCGCTGATCGTGCTGGCGGCCGGCTGGCTGCTGATCCCCCGGGAGGCCCCCGGGCGGCCGTCCGGCGGCGCCCGTTCGACCTGCCCGGCGCGCTGACCGTCACCGCCACCATGCTCATGCTGGTGTACACGGTCACCTCCGCGCAGCAGGCCGGCTGGGCCTCGGCCCGCACGCTCGGCTCCTTCGCCCTGGTGGCGGCGGGGCTGGCCGCCTTCGCGGTAATCGAGTCGCGCAGCCGGGACCCGCTGGTGCCGTTCGGCATCTTCCGCTCCGGCTCGCTGCGCCGCGCGAACATCGGGGCCGTCACCCTGTTCGGCTCCTACGTCTCCTTCCAGTTCCTCGCCACCCAGTACCTGCAGAGCCTGGCCGGCTGGTCCGCGATCGGCACCGCGCTGGCGTTCCTGCCGGCCGGCGCGATGGTGGCGGTGCTGTCGGTCGGCATGGGCGGCCTGCTCAGCCGGCTCGGGCCCGCCCGGCTCGCCGCGGTCGCGTTCGACTGCCTGGTCCTCGCCTACGCCGTCTTCCTGCGGGCCGGCGTCAGCCCTGACTACCCGGCCGTGATGCTGCCGACGATGCTGCTGGTCGGGCTGGCGTTCGGGCTGGGGTTCTCCGCGCTGAGCGTGGCGGCGACCGACGGGATACCGGACGCCGAGCAGGGCCTGGCCGCCAGCTTGTTCCAGACGTCGTTCCAGGTGGGCGGCGCGCTGGTGCTGGCCGTGGTCACCGCGGTGGTCGACGCGGGCGGGGCCAGCGCGATCACCTCGCCAGCGGTGGTCCTGGCCGCCTACCGCCCGGCCTTGTTCCTGATCACCGGCGTCGCCGCCGTTGGTGCCCTGGTCGCCCTCAGCGGCCTGCGCCGGCCCCGGCGGCCGGCGGCCATCGGGGCGCGGTGAGTTCCCCGCCGGGCCGCCCCGGCATACTGTCAGGGACTATGAGTGAGTTGCTGCCGCTGTTCCCCCTGGGAGCCGTCCTGTTCCCGGGGATGATCTTGCCGTTGCGCGTCTTCGAGGAGCGGTACCGGCAGATGGTCGCCGACCTGCTCGCCAAGCCCGAGGCGGCCCGGGAGTTCGGCGTCATCGCGATCCGCAGGGGCCGCGAGGTCGCCGCCGCCAGTGCCCCCGGCATCGACAATGCCCCCGAGTTGCACGACATCGGCTGCGTGGCGCGGCTGCGCGAGTCGACCCGCCACCCCGATGGCCGGTTCGACCTGGTGACCGTGGGGACGCGCCGGTTCCGGCTGCTGCGCACCGATGACAGCCTGCCCTACTACCAGGGTGAGGTCGAGGAACTGCCCGAGCAGGCCCTCCCTGATCTGGCATCGCCTGATCTGGCATCGCCTGATCTAGCACCCCGTGAACCGGGTCAATCGGGACGCGAGGAGGCGGCGAAGGCGGCCTGGGCCGTGCAGTCGGTGCAGGCCGCCTTCCGGGACTACCTGAACGCGCTGGCCGACCGGGCGGGCGCGGTGGTGCGCGTGGCCGAGATCCCCGATGACCCGATCCTGCTGTCATACGTCGTCGCGGCGGGCATGATCATCGACCTGCCCGAGCGGCAGGCCCTGCTCGCCGCGCCGAACGCCGTCGCGCGGCTGAAGGCCGAGCGGTCGCTGCTGACCCGCGAGCGGGCGATGCTGCGCCTGACGACCTCACGCCCCGCGCCCGACCTCAGCCAGGAGCGCTTCAGCCCTAACTAAGGAGCCGGAGCCGGCGGTGGCCGGCTCCGGCTGGAGGAACTCCAGGCGGTTGCCGAGCGGGTCGTGGGCGTAGAAACGGCGGTAGCCGGGGAACTTGCGGTCCCACGCGATGGCCACCCCCGCCGCGGTGAGCCGGACGGCCAGGGCGTCAATGTCGGGCACGAGCACGCCGGGGTGCGCCCGGCGCGGGGTGCGCGCGCCCACTTCCACGTCGAAGTCGAACTCCAGGTCACCGGACCGGAAGTGGCAGCCGCCCGCGCCGGAGTCCGGCGCGTCAACCTCGGTCATGCCCAGCAGGTCGCCGTAGAAGGCGCGGACCTGGTCCTCCGCCCCAGGTGGGATCGTTAGCTCGATATGGTGCACACCCAGCCAGTACCCGGAGTGAGTCGGGTCACTCTCCAAAGCGGCCTCCTCGCCGTGAGGGGAATGCGGCAGTCTAAACCACGAGGACGTCGCCTCGGAAGCCCCCGGGAAATGGGCCGGGGGCCGTACCCCCCGGCCACTCAGTGCTCGTGGATGATGACGCCGCGAATGTTGCGGCCCGCCATCATGTCCTCGTATCCCTGGTTGACCTGGTCGAGCGTGTACCGGGTGGTGATCAGCTCATCCAGCTTGATCTTGCCCGCCTTGTACAGGCCCAGGATCCGGGGGATGTCATCGAACGGGTTCGACGAGCCGAACAGTGCCCCCTGGATCCGCTTCTCGAACAGGGTCAGCAGGGAGCCGGAGATGTGCACCGTCTGCTTGGCCGGGTTGGCGAGGCCGGTGATGACGACGATCCCGCGCTTGCGGATGGCGTCGAAGGCCGCGGTGACGACCTCCTCGGTCACCACGCCCATCGTGATCAGCGCCTGGTCCGCGCCGACGCCCTCGGTGAGCTCCAAGACGAGCGCGGCGGCTTCCTCGGCGGACGCGGCGGCGTGGGTGGCGCCGAGCTTGAGGGCGGTCTCCCGCTTGAACGCGACCGGGTCCACGGCGATGACGCAGCGGGCCCCCGCGTGCGCGGCGCCCTGGATCGAGTTGATGCCGACCCCGCCGACGCCGTAGACGACCGTGGTGTCGCCGGGCCGGACCTCGCCGGCGTTGACGGCGGTGCCGAAGCCGGTGGGCACCCCGCAGCCGACCAGCGCCGCGACGTCGAACGGCAGGTCGTCGTCGACCTTGACCGTGGACGCCTCGGAGAAGACCGCGTACTGAGAGAACGTGCCGAGCAGGCACATCTGGCCGAAGTCGGTGCCGCCCTCGTGGTAGCGGTACGTGCCGTCCGGCAGGGAGTTGTCCAGCAAGAGCCGGCCAAGGTCGCACAGGTTGGTCATGCCGCGCGCGCAGAACCGGCACTTGCCGCAGACGGGGAGGAAGGAGCCGACAACGTGGTCGCCCGGCTTGAGCCGCTCGACGCCGGGGCCGACCCGCTCGACCACGCCGGCGCCCTCGTGGCCGCCCACGATCGGATACCGGACGGGGATGTCGCCGGTGCGCAGGTGATCGTCGGAGTGGCACAGGCCCGAGGCCTCCATCCGGACGAGGACCTCGCCCGTCTTCGGCTCGTCAAGGTCGAGCTCGACGATCTCGAAGTCCTTGCCGACATCCCGCAGCACTGCGGCTCGCGTCTTCATGCACATCCTCCAGGGAAAACTACGCAGTTCGCTGGCCATCTTCCGCCTCATGGTGACGCAGGTCACTGGGATGCGCAACAACTCGGCCCCCCATAACTTGTGCTGCCGCCCGGCACAAAGACCCCTCAAGTTTCTCCATTTAACGACACCGGTCGCCGCCGGTGAGTCGAACCGCCCTCAGGGGCGGTAGACCTCCAGGTCAGTGGCCTTGACGCTGAGCCATACCCGGCTACCGGGGCCCAGCGACAACTCCGCGACGGCCGCCGCGGTGACGTCCACGAAGGCGTCCGGCTTCCCGCGCAGGTCCAGCCGCACCCGGTCGGCCAGCAAGGTGAGCCCGGCCACCCGCGCGGGCCACACGTTGCGGGCGCTGATGCCATGGGGCGGCTCGGTGCCGACCACGATCGCCGACGGCCGCACGGCGATAAGAACCCTGCGGCCCGGGGGGGCGAACGGAATATCCCCTCGTGCCCCCTGGGGCCTGCCCGATGGACAGGCGTTGATACCGGGCAGGCCTTCCTCGTCGGCCGGCAGGGAACCGGGGACGGTGAACGCGCCGCCGCCGTCCACGGTGACGGTGGCCGGCTCGCCAGCGGCGCTGGCCAGGCTCCCGGAGTACAGGTTCAGCCCGACCAGCCGGGCGACGTACTCGGTGGCGGGCTGGCGGGCGACCCGCGCGGGCGGCCCGTCCTGGACGACCTTGCCGTCCTCGAGGACGAGCAGCCGGTCGGCCAGCACGAGGGCCTCCAGCGGGTCGTGGGTGACCAGCAGGCACGGGCCGGGGAAGTCGGCCAGGTGCTGGCGCAACTCGGCCTGCACCTCCAGCCGGGTCCTGGCGTCCAGCGCCGACATGGGCTCATCGAGCAGCAGCAACTCCGGCTGGCCGGCCAGCGCGCGGGCCAGGGCGACCCGCTGCGCCTGCCCGCCGGACAACTGCGCGGGCTTGCGGCCGGCCAGGTCGGCGATGCCGAGCCGGGCTAGCCACTCGCGGGCGGCCGCCCGCCCGGCAGCCCTCCCCATGCCGCGAGCGCGCGGCCCGAACGCCACGTTCTCGGTGACGGTCAGGTGCGGGAACAGCCGGTAGTCCTGGAACACGTAGCCGACTGGCCGCTGCGCCGCCTGGGTGAAGGTGCCCGCGGCGGCGTCGTCGAGGACCGTCCCGCCCAGGCTGATGCGGCCGGTGGCCACCGGGGCGAGCCCGGCCAGTGCCCGCAGCAAGGTGGTCTTGCCGGACCCGTTCGGGCCCAGGACCCCGAGCACCTGGCCGGGCGGGACCGTGACGTCCAGCGTGAGGGTGAACCCGCCCCGCCGCACGGCCGCCTCGACCAGCAGCGTCAGGTCAGCCATGGGGCACCACCGCTCATTGGACGACACCGCTCATTGGACGACACCGCTCATTGGACGACACCGCTCATTGGACGACACTGCCGCGTATCCAGCGCTCGCGCAGCGAGACGAGCACGGTGATCGAGACCACCAGCAGGATCAGGCTGAGCGCGATGGCGGCGTCGGGGTCGTTCTCCAGCGCGTAGTACACCGCGATCGGCATCGTCTCGGTCTTTCCGGGGAAGCTGCCGGCGAACGTGATCGTCGCGCCGAATTCCCCGAGCGCCCGTGCCCAGCACAGCACCGCGCCGGCCGCCAGGGACGGGGCCACCAGCGGCAGCGTGACCCGCCGGAAGATGGTCATCCGGCCCGCGCCCAGCGTCGCCGCCGCCTCTTCGAATCCCTGGTCGGCGGAGCGCAGCGCCCCCTCGACGGTGATGACAAGGAACGGCATCGCCACGAACGTCTCGGCCAGCACGACCGCCAGGGGCGAGAACGGGATCGTCAGCCCGAACCACTCATCCAGGTAGCGGCCGATGAAGCCCGTGCGGCCCAGCGCCAGCAGGAGGGCCACGCCGCCGACGACCGGCGGCAGCACCAGCGGCAGCGTCACCAGCGCGCGCAGCAGGGGCCGCCCGGGGAACCGGGCCCGCGCCAGCACCCACGCCAGCGGGACGCCGATGACGATGCAGGCGCCGGTGGACACCGTGGCCGTCCACAAGGACAGGGTCAGCGCCTGCACCGCGTCCGCGCTCGCGAGGGCGGGGCCGAGCCTGCCCCACGGGGCGTGCCTAACGAGCCCGGCCAGCGGCAGCACCAGGAACGCGACGGCGATGACGGCGGGCACCAGCAGCGGGGCGGGCACCGACAGCCGCCCCCCGGCGGTCGCGGGGGAGGCACCGCGCCCGGTGAGCCTGGCCCGCTCGCGGGGACTCAATCTCCTGGGGGGCGCAAACCAGCCCCCCAGACCCCCGGGCCGGCCACCGCGCGGCGCTCCCGCGTTCACCGCGAGGCCCCTGCCGCGCAAGCCCCGCACGCCGTCAGCCGCATCCCGCGCCCATCATGGCGGAGTCACGGTGCCTCGAACTTGTCCGCCGTCAGCACCGCCTGCCCGGCGTCGGACAGGACATAGGCCTCGAACGCCTGGGCCAGCGTCAGGTTGGCGCTCTTGCTGAGGGCGGCGATCGGGTACTCGGTGGAGGCGTTGACGGAGTCCGGGATGGTGATGTCCTTGACCTTGGCCCGGGCCGCGTTGACGTCGGTCACGTACACCACCCCGGCGTCCACGTTCCCGAGCTCTACCTGCGTCAGGACCGACTTGACGTCCGGCTGCAGCGTCACCGGCTTGACGGTGACCCTGGCGTTGGTGAAGACCTTGGCGGCGACGGACCCGCACGGCACCTGCGGCTGGCACAGCGCCACCTTAACCGACGACTTGCCCAGGTCGGCGACCCCGGTAACGTGGCCTGGGTTGGCCGGCGGCACGGCGATCTCCATCACGTTCTTGACGAAGTTCGTCGAGCCGGTCGCGTAGCCCGCCGACACGACCTGCGTCATGTTCTTCGGCGAGGCCGAGGCGAACACGTCGGCCGGCGCCCCGCTGGTGATCTGCGTGGCCAGCGTCGAGCTCGCGCCGAAGCTGAACGTCACCTTCGTCCCTGGGTTGGCCGCCTCGAACTGCTGGCCGAGCGTGCTGAACGCCTCCTTCAGCGACGAGGCCGCGAACACGGTGATCGACCCCGACACGGCCGGGGAGGAAGAGGCGGACGCCGACGTGGCGGCGGGCGCGGAGCCGGTCGCCGCCGGGGCGGAGGCGCCGCTGCCCGAGGAGGTGCCTGAGGAGCAGGCGGCCAGCGTGACGGCAGTGATAGAGGCAAGCCCGAGGGCCATTGTAGTAACAGTGATACGACGCATTCATGACTCCTTGCGTGTCGCGTCAACTCGGTGCGGGGTCTGCTACGGACGGGGGATCTCGACCGACACGTTGGTCGACTTGACGGCGGCGATGGCCAGCACCCCGGGTTCCAGTGCGAGCTCGTCGGCGGCCTCGCGGCTCAGCAGCGACACGAACCGGTGCGTGCCCGCCTGGATCTCCACCTGGGCCATCACCGTGTCCTTGATCACTCGGGTTACCAGGCCGGGGAAGCGGTTGCGCAGCGACTGGCCCCCCGGGCCGCTGGCCTCGGCCGGGTGGGCGGCTCCCTCCGCGCGCTCTTGAGCGAACCGGGCGAGGCTGGCCCCGTCCACGGCCAGCCGCCCGGAACCGTCGTCGGCCTGGTCGATCCGCTCCGCTTCCACCCAGCGCCGCATGGTGTCATCGCTGACCCCCAGGAGGGTGGCAGCTTCCTTGATCCGGAACGTCGGCACGACGTGACTTTAACGCACTTGCGGGAGAATAGGAACAGATCATCCGTGCCTGCGCCACCCCGAGCCGGGATTGCACCGCATTCGCGACGCGACGCGCTGACCGCCGGGCGACCTGCCCGCTGGCCGCGGTAACCGCGGCGATTACTGGCCGCCCAGGGCCGCTTCCGCGAAGCGGTCCAGGCCCCAGGCCAGGTCCTCCTCGGTGATGACGAGCGGTGGAGCGAGCCGGATCGTGGAGCCGTGCGTCTCCTTGGCCAGCACCCCGAGGGTGGCCAGCTGCTCGCAGACGGCCCGCCCCGATCGCGTCCTGAACGTCACGCCAGCCCACAGTCCCCGGCCCGACACGCCGGATACCGCGGCGGCTGGCAGCGACGCTAGCCGCCGGTGGAAGGCCGCCCCCAGGGAAGCCGACCGCGCCTGGTACTCGCCCGTCGCCAGCATCGCGATCACCTCCCGGGCCACCGCGCACGCCAGCGGGTTACCGCCGAACGTCGACCCGTGCTGCCCGGGCCGGAGCACCCCGAGCACGCGACGGGCGGACACCATCGCCGAGACCGGCACGATACCGCCGCCGAGCGCCTTTCCCAGCAGGTAGGCGTCCGGGATCACGTCCTCGGCCGCGCACGCGAACGTGGCGCCCGCCCGCCCCAGCCCGGACTGGATCTCGTCGGCGATCATCAGCGCGCCCGCTGACGTGCACAGCGCCCGTACCCCAGCGAGGAACCCGGGTGGCGGGACGACCACCCCGGCCTCGCCCTGAATCGGCTCGATGAGGACGGCCACGATCCGCGCGGCGAGCTCATCGAAGACCGAAGCCAGCGCGGCGAGGTCGCCGTACGGGACGGACGCGAACCCGGGCGCGTACGGCCCGAACCCCGCGCGCGCGTCCGGGTCGGACGAGAACGACACCACCGTGGTGGTGCGCCCGTGGAAGTTGCCATCGAACACCACGATCAGCGCCTCGTCGCGCGGAACCCCGCGGACCTCATAGCCCCACTTGCGCGCCACCTTGACCGCCGTCTCGACCGCCTCGACCCC
>JAICYD010000028.1 GCA_025934375.1 Streptosporangiaceae bacterium
AGATGCCCGTCGCCACCCCGTTTGAGATCGCTTCCCTTTCCCTCAGGGTGAGCGGTTCGCTTCTGCTGATGATTCCCTCGCCTCGTCAAATGTGGCGCTAGAATATCAGATCGATGTCGCTATGACCGTTTGACGCCGCCCCCACTCACTCGTCATGCACTGGGCTAAGGGCAAGTGGACGACGGTGTCCACGAGCAAGTTCCCGAGCTTCTCGCCGGTCACCGTCGTGGCCACCGCGCCCAGTAACGTCTGGTTCTTCGGCTGGGATTGGGGACAGTCCGGCCCGCGGGCCCTCGTCTATAACGGCTCCGCCCTCGCAGCCATGACGGTACCCGCCGATATCGACGTGAGCGACGTCGCAGTGCTGGGCCGCGCGGACGTCTGGGCGGTCGGCGGCAATACATGCACCAGCCACAACCTTTCCGCGTGCACCTCGACGGTATGGCACTGGAACGGCGCCACCTGGCGGTCGGCCAACGTCGCCGGACTGGTGGACCGGGTCACCACGAACCGCTCGCACGTATGGTTCCTCGGCCTGACGAAGATCAACACCAACAACTACGCCAAGGGCGTCGCCAGCGGGCAGCCGGTCATGTACGAGCCAGTTAGCGGAGTGCTGCGGAAGGTCAGCGCGCCCGCCACGCGAATCATGGACACCGAGGCGATCACCGCCGCACCGAACGGGCAATTGTGGATCCTCGCCGACCTCGAGGCGGGCAAGCACCCCTCCGTGCTCCTGCATTGGACGGGAAGCCGGTGGACGCAGTCCGGCGTCCCGGCGAACGTATGCCCGCCCGGATTCTCCGGCTTCTGCCCGATGATGTACTCGGCGCCCATCGCGTTCGACGGCAAGAGCGGAATCTGGGCCGGCCCGTGGGCGCACTGGACCGGCTCGGCCTGGGCTAACGCCTATATCGGCCCCTACCTAACGACGGTCATCGGAAACCTTGAGGCGCTTTCCCCCCGGGCCATCGCGCCCATCCCCGGAACCGGGAACATCTGGCTCGTCGGTGCGGCCAGCCCCAAGCCGAACAGCAACGCCTGGGACGCCATCATCTTGGCTTACGGCGCCACCCCCTTAGACAGCGCCATAACGAACCGGCCGCGCCGGCGCAGTGCGCTGGCGCGGCCGTTGAGGTCGCGGCGTGGGGGTTACTTCCAGAAGCCGGGCTTGGCGGTGGTGATGTCGACGCTCTTGCCCCAGTACCACTGGGTGGCGTCGGCGCCCGGCAGGATGTGCTCGTAACCGGTCGGGTCGGCGATCCAGTACCTGACGTGCGAGTGCATCCAGCCCGGCAGCGTGTTCATGCTGGCGGTGACGGCCGGCCACCAGGAGCGCATCGTGTACACGATGGGCTTGGAGTCCGGGTACTTCTCCAGCTTGGCCTTGACCCAGGCGGCGGCGGTCGCCGGGGTGGCGTCACCGGGCTCGACGTCCAGGGCGTTGGCGCCGATGTTGTTGCCCTGCACGTCGATCCACAGCACGTCGCCGCGGCCGGAGACATCCGCCCATGAGGCCTGGTACGGGCCGTTGGCGTAGGTGGCCACGCTCTTGCCGCCCGGGATGGCGGTCGGGGTGACCGAGTCGTAGATCTGGTACGGCTTGGTCGGGCCGGACGGCCCCTTGGGCTTCGGCTTCGCCGCGTGCTTGGGCTTGGCGGGCGCCTTCGGCTTGGCGGCCGGCTTGGACTGGACGGCCGGCTTGACGACCACGGCGTGCTTGGCGGCCTTGGCGGCCTTGGCGGGGGCGGCGTGCGGGGCCGGGCTGCCGGCCGGCTTCACCGCGTGAGCCGCGCGCGGGGCCGGGCTGCCAGCCGGCTTCACCGCGTGAGCGGCGGGTGAGGACCCGGCGGCCCGGGCGGCCAGGTCCACCTTGAGGTTGGCGGCGCCGGCGCCGCCCTGGAACGCGACGGCGTGGGTGCCGGTCGCGGCCGGGCCGTCGGCCGAGGCCCAGGAGGAGGCGGTCCCGCCCATGGTGGCGCCGATGATCCCGGCGGCGGCGACGCCGGCGATGACGGTCGTCCGGGAGGGCTTGCGCAGGAGGACACGGCGCGCGGCGTGCTTCCCGGTGCGAAGCTCGGCACGGCAAGCCTCACGGAACAAGGACACAGGGGCGTTCTTGCGAGTGAACAAGGGATGGGAACCTTAGGTCGGCGCCAAGGGAGTGGCGCTTCGCTCTCACCCAGGGGCGCTGCCAGCCAGTGCGACGCACAGTAGCTAAGGCAGGGGCGCGGATGTCGACGCGGGTCTAGGCGACACGTTGCTACAGGAGAGCAACCATCGCACGCCTGGGTGCTGTCTGCCACCAGTTAACGACAGATGCGGGGGGGCTATGCCCCGAGTTCGTTTAATCAGTCTGTGACATGACTCACGATGTCGCTACAGGTAGTTACATGAACACTCACTGTAGACGACTTCGACGTCTGAGCGGTGTTTTTCCACCAACAGGGGCAAATCCCCCATCCTGTGATCGCGCGAGAACCGTATATGAGAGACAATCGTGAACCGTGAGTGGCAATCCGGGCCTAATGGAGGGGCGCCACCACGATCAAGCAGGGGGCTGCTGGGTAGATAATGCCGGCAGAGGGGCAGACATACGAGTATCGAGCAGCACGGGCAGGGTGCCTCACATGTGCTTCGCACGAGTACGACCAGTAGCGATCGGCCTCATGGCGGGAGGGACGCTCTTCACCGCGGCGGCGGGCTTCGCGGCGAGCGCGGCGTTCGCGCCGGCGGGCATGGCGGCCACGACGACGCCGGGCAGCGGCGCCGCCGGGACGGTGACCAACTCACCGGTGATCTGGCAGTGCCAGCTGGTGCAGGTCCCGGCGTCCACCACGCCACCGCCGACCACTCCACCCCCAACCACGCCACCGCCTTCATCGACACCGCCTTCATCAACGCCGCCCAGCAGTAGCGGCACGACGCCCCCGCCGAGCCCATCGGGGACGGGCACGCAGACCCAGTCGTCATCGCCGCCAGCCTCGACGTCAAGCACTCCGCCGAGCAGTTCCGCCGACACGACCACCCCGCCAGCCTCGGGGACCACTGGTACCTCGGGGTCGGGGACGCCGTCCACGTCGGACAGCACCACGCAGACACCGGCCACTCAGGCGCCCACGACGGCCGCACTGGCCGCGTTCCACGTGCGGGCGGCGACCACGCCGCAGCCGAGCCTGTGCGTCAGCGTGCAGCGCAGTCAAGACAGCATCGCGCGCGGGCAGGCGGCCAGCTGGCAGATCGGCGTGTGGGCGCGCAACGGCGATGTCTCCAGCGTCGCGGTCAAGCTGGCGACGGCGCCGGCGAGCCAGAAGGCCGCGTTCAGCTTCGGCTGCGGTAGCCAGGACGGCACCGCCGCGTGCAGCCTCGGCACGGTCACGTCGGGATCGGCCGCGCGGGAAGTGCTGGCCAAGGTCACCGTGCCCGCTGCGGCCACCACGGTGACCTCGGTCAATCTGACCGCGTCGCTGAGCGCGGCGCACCTGACCAAGACGGCGGCGGCGGCCACCTCGGTCTCGGTGACGACACCGAGCACCACCAGCCCGCCAGGCTCGTCCACCTCACCGGGCAGCCCCCCCGGCGGCACCACTGCCGGGAACCTGCCGGGCGGCGGCGGCGTGACATCGCCGCTGCCAGTCGGGAGCCTGCCGACGATTAACGGCGTGGGCTCGACCAGCCTCGCCCCCGGCGGCAACGCATCCGGGCTGTTCCCGACGGTGAACCCGTCCGGGGTGCCGACCCCGGCCCCGAACGGGAGCAGCCCGGGCAGCCGCGAGGTAGCCCAGCGAGTCGCGAACTCCAACGCGATGCCGATCGGCACGCCGGTCATCGACGCGCAGCTGGCCGGGCTGGCGGCGCTCGGGGTGGCGTTCATGCTGGCGGTCACGCGGCTGTCGGTCCGCAGGCGGCCGAGCGCGGCCAGGTCGGCGGCGGCCGCGGAGCTGGCCGCGGCCACCGGGCCCGCCGACCCCGGGAAGGCGGAAGCCGCAAAGCCGGCCGACGCTGACAAGGCCGTGTCAGCTGACAAGTCCGTGTCCACCGAGACGGCGGGGCCGGCCGGCCAGTAGCCGCCGGCACTGAACTCCTAAAGACAGGCTCGCGAAAACGCAGCAGCCGCCTGCTATCTCAGCAGGCGGCTGCTTCTTGCTCAGCCAGGTACTACTTGACGTGCTCGACGCCCGGGCGGGCGGTCTGCATGACGTGCTCGAGTTGGCTGATGTTCATCGATGGCGACATGAACGTGCCGAAGCTGTCGTTGTCGAAGTACACGCACATCGACACCTGCTCGCCCTGGGATACGGCCTGGGTGCACGCGGCCTTCCCGCCGAGCGCCCCGGTGGGCACCACCTGGGCATGCGGGTAGGTCTGCTCGAAGCTGGTCAGGGAGGTGCCGGGATCGCTGTTGGCGAGGTTGCCGCCGACGAACATGAACGCCTGCAGGCCGGCCTGCCCGGGGGCGGTGTTGCCCATCGAGTACAGGGCGGAGACCACGTTCGAGGCCTGGCCGGCGCTGGACTGCATAACGTCGTCACGCAGCTGGCTGACTTTCATCGCCTTCTCCAGGTTCGGATTGCGAGTGTAGGAGTCCAGCTGGTTCGGCGTGGAGATCGTGTGGGCGGGGCCGCTAGGGCCAGAGAACGCGAACTTGGACAGCACCCCGGCGATCGCGCCGACCGCCACGACGGCGACGGCGCCAAGCGCCAGCCACTGGCGGCGGTCGCTGTTGCGCCCGCGACGGCGGCCGACGACGCGCTGGCTGCCGGTGTCCTCCTGCAGCGGCGGCGCCTCGCGCAGCGCGGCGGCGACGGCGCGAGAGCGCGGCTCGGGCCGCACCTCGGGCATGTCGTCAAAGTCGAGGCCGGCGAAGTTGTCCAGCGACGTGTCGTCGGGCCAGCTCATCGGGTGCTCAGCGGGCCGGGCGAGCAGCCCGGTCGCGGAGCGGGCCTGCATCGGCCCGGTGCCGATGGCGCGCATGTTGTCCAGCCGCGTCTCGTCGAAGCGGGGCTCCTCGCGCAGCGCCTGCATGTCCATCCGGGTCTGGTTCATCCCCAGCGCGCGGAAGCCGAGGTCCATCCGGGTCTCGGCGGAGCGGCGCGTCCGCGGCGAGGGCGTAGCCGGCGTGAAGGTGTCCGGTGACGGACGGCGCAGCCCCGGGCCGCCGCCATCGCGGGGGTCGCGGTGGTCGGGGCCGAAGAAGGCGTCCAGCCGGGTGTCGTCGAAGGCGGGACGGTCTTGCCGAGTGCCCCCCTGGCCGTCGCGGCCATAGGCCTGCGGGTCCCACCCCTGCTGGTCGTAGCCCTGCGGCTCGCCGTAGCGCGGCTGGCCGTAGCCGGAGCCGTCGGTGTAGCGCGGGTCGTCGTAGGAGAGCCGCTCGACGCTGGGCTCGTCGTAGCCGAACGCCGGGAAGTCGCTGGTCCCGATGATGCCGCTCAGGTCATAGCCCGGGCCGTCGATACCGGGCCGCGACAGCTCGGAGCCGTTGTAGGGGCCCGAGTCATAGCCGCCCTGGATCGCGTACGGCCCGGAGGGGTGGCCGGGGCCCGGGTAGCCGGACCCGGAGTAGCCCGGCTCGTCGTCGTAGCGCAGCGGCTGGCTGTAGTCCCACGGCTGGGAGTGGCCGGCCGGGTCGCCGTACCCGGTGCTGTCGTAGCCGCTGCCGCCGAAGTCGGTGCCGCCGAAATCCTGGGGCGCGGTGAGGCCCGCCGGGGGGTAGTCCGGGGCGCTGTAGCCCGGCCCCGGGGGAAGCGCGCGGGGGCCGGGACTCTGGTAGCCGGGGTCCACGAAGCCGCGGACGGCGCGGGTGCCGGGAACTCCGGCGTCCTGCGAGGAGGGGCCGTTGTAGCCCGGGCTGCTGTACCCCGGGTCGCCATAGCCGACGCCGTTGTAGGCCGCGTAGGGGTCCTCACCGGAGTTGGCGTAGCCACCGGGCTGGGAAGCCTCGGGGCCGAACGGCAGCTGCCGGCGATCCACGGAATGCCTACCAGGATCATCCTGGGATGATGGCCATCCGCTCCTCATCGTGGCGGTCACCTCGCGTCCGGGTTGGGATTCAGGTCACAACATCATCTCGGCAAACATGGGACTTCGCTACCAGATCGGGAAATTCGGCGTGTCGCGAAGGGAAAATCATCCCGAAACGCCTCAAATCCGGACGAATCACCAAGCTAGCCGGACCTCACAACCCCCCAACGTAGACCCCTCGATGCCCTCGCGCCTGGAACTTGCCCGGTTCGCGGGGGTGTCTTTTTCAAACGCGGGGCGGGTTCGGGCCGGTGAATTCCCCGCCTAGGTAGCGGTGCTCGGGGATGACGCCCGGACCGCCGGCGGCGGCCGCCTCGGCCAGGACCTGGGCCGCGTACACCTCGGCGTCGTCGCGCGGCTCGTAGCCGAGCGCCCGCGCCTCATCCAGCGATACCCAGCCACCCCGGGTGTTGGCGGACACGCCGAAGATGACCCGGTACCCGGGGCTGGGCGCGGTCAGGCAGGCCTCGAACAGCCGCCCGCAGTCATCCGGGGACAGCCAGGCGGACAGGATCCGCACGTTCCACGGCTTCTCCACGCAGGCCAGGATGCGCACGCAGATGACGTCCATGCCGTGGCGGCGGCTGTACAGCGCCCCGAGTGCCTCCCCGGCCACCTTGGAGACGCCGTAGAAGGTGTCAGGGGCGGGAAACTCATAGTCGGGGACCGGAGTGCCGTCGAGGGGGGCGAACCCGACCGCGTGGTTGGAGGAGGCGATGACCACCCGGGGCACCCCGGCGCGGCGGGCCGCCTCCAAGACGGTGTAAGTGCCGTGGATGTTGACGTCGAGGATCCGGTCCCAGTCCGCCTCGAGGGGAATGCCGCCCAGGTGGATCACCGCGTCCGCGCCGTCGCAGGCGGCGGTCATCGCGGCCAGGTCCGTCACGCTCGCGGTGACCGCCTCCTCACCCGGGCCGGCCTCGAGCGGGACGATGTCGGCAAGTCGCAGGATCCGGCCGGGCGCGGCCAGGCGCGTCCGCAGCATCGCGCCGACCTTCCCGGCGGCACCGGTAATAAGGATGACTGGCATCCGGCTCCCTCGCATCTGTGGCGTCCCCCAGTTCTGCGCAAGAGTTACATACCCGGCGTTGATCACGTTGGTTATCGTGCGGAATCCTGTGATTCGTGATCAGCCCGCGAGGATCCCTGACTACGCGACGGGTCACCGCGTATTGGGGGGTCCTGGCCGCGGCCGCGCTGACCACTTTGGTCGCCGCCACGGTCGCGGCGGCGCTGGCGGTGTTCGCGGCGCAGGCGCTGCCGCTGGCGGCCCGGCATGACCTGGCGGTGGCGCCGGGGACGTCGCTGGCGATCAGCGGCCCGGCCAGCCGCGATCAGATCGCCGCGGACGGGACGCAACTGCGGCAGCTGATCGCCGCGGCGCTGCCGGGAGTGCCGCTGCGGTTCTACCAGGCCACCTGGTCGGACCCGCTCGGGCTGGTCCCGGGCGAGTTCCCGGCCGCGCCGGCCAGCGCCGGGAAGGCGAACACGCCGATCCTGGAGGCGGCGGCGATCCCCGGCGTCGCGGGCCACGCGGTCCTGGTCGCCGGGAGCTGGCCCGCCCCGCCGGACGCGCGAGCGCTCCCGGCGGGGCCGGCGCCGGGCCCGGTGCCGGCCGCGCTGCCGGCCGCCAGCGCGGCGTTGCTGCACGTGGCGGTGGGGGACGTGCTGCGGCTGAAGGACCGGGTCACCAACGCCGCGGCCGCGATCCGGGTGAGCGGGCTGTTCGCGCCGAAGGCGCAGGCATACAACGTCGGCGCGGGCGATGACTTCTGGAAGGTCAACACGGTCTCGGCGGCCGGGTACCAGGTCCTCGGCGGGTTCGCGATCTACGGGCCGCTGGTGGTGGATCCGGCCGCGTTCGCGGCCAACGGAGCGCTGCCGGTCTACCAGGGCAGCTGGGCCGCCCAGCCGGACCTCGACAAGATGGCGCCGGCGGACTACGGGGCGACCTCGGCGCGGCTGGCCGCGCTGCAGCAGTCGCTGTCGACGTCATCGACGCTGGGCGGGATGTCGGTGGCGACCACGCTGCCGGACGTGCTGAGCGGCACCGCCAGCGAGCAGACCGTGGCCCGGTCGTTGCTGGTGATCAGCGCGCTGCAGTTGCTGCTGCTGGCGGTGGCGGCGCTGCTGGCCACCGCGCGGCTGCTGGTCAGCCAGCGGGAGGGGGAGACCGCGCTGCTGATCGCCCGGGGCGCGACCCGCGGGCAGCTCACCCGGCTGACCGCGGGGGAAGTGATCCCCCTGGTGGTGGCGGCGTGCGCGGCCGGCGGGCTGGCGGGGACGTGGCTGGCGGGCGCGCTGGCCCGCTCGGGGCCGGTGCGCGCGTCGGGGCTGCGGCTGCCGGGCCCGTTCCACGGAGGTGCGGGCGGCAGCGCCCTGGCCGATGCCGCGATCGCGGCGGCCGCGATCGCGGTCTGCGCCGCCGTGGCGCTGCTGGTGCCGACGCTCACGCAGGCGTCGGGCAGCGCCCGCCCGGGGGCGGCGGTCATCCGGCGCGGCCGGCAGGCCACCGCGGCGGGGGCGACCCGGGCGGGCGCGGACCTGGCGCTGGTGCTGCTGGCGGTGGCGGCCGGGGTGGAACTGCGCCGGTACTCGGCGGTGAGCGACATCGCCGGCGCAGGCGGCGGCGCCGGGATCGACCCGGTGCTGGCGCTGGCCCCGGCGCTGGCGCTGGCGGGCGGAGCGGTCGTCACGCTACGGCTGCTGCCGCTCGCGGCCCGGTTCACCGACCGGCTGGCCGCGCGCGGCCGGGGCCTGACCCCGGCGCTGGCCGGCTGGCAGTTCAGCAGGCAGCCGCTGCGCGCGGGCAGCGCCGCGCTGCTGATCGTGATGGCGGTCGCCACTGGGACGCTGGCGCTGGCCCAGCACGAGTCGTGGGCGCGCTCGGCGGCCGACCAGTCGGCGTTCAGTGCCGGGGCCAGCGCGCGCGTCGACGTGGCCGCCCCGCTGGCCGCGGGCCAGGCAGGAACGCTGGCCAGCGCGCCCGGCGCGATGGCGGTAGCCCTCCAGCCGACCGCCAGCCCCGAGGTCATGGCGCTGGGAGCGGACCGGGCGGCGGCGGCCGCGCTGCTGCGCGGGGACCAAGCCGCGAGCCCGGCCGCGCTATTCGCCAAGATCACCCCGGCCCGGACGCCGGGCACGGCGCTGCCCGGCCGGCCCGCCGCGGTCCAGCTCACCGCCACGCTGACCGGGCCCGCGCTGCGGACGGCGGGCCGGGTACCGCCGACGGTCACGCTCAACGGCCCGGCGCAGCCGACGGTGACGGTCACCGTGCTGGACGCCAGCGGGACCGCCTACCAGCTGGCGGCGGGCAGCCTGCCCGCCGACGGGCGACCGCACCCGCTGAGCGCGCGGCTCGGCGGCAGCAACGCCAGCTACCCCCTGCGGCTGATCGCGGTCAGCGTCACCTACCCGATGCCCGCCGCCATCCAGGCGCACGCCACCCTCACCCTGGCCGGGCCGTCACTGCGCGGCTGGAGCCGGGCGGCGTCGTCGACGGACCTGGATCTCCTGCAAAACAGCGGCGGCACTTTCGGGGAGGCGGCCAGCCCCGACGTGACCGGGTGGCAGGCCACCGGAGGCGGCGGCAGTGCCAATACAGGCAGTGCCAATACAGGCAGTGCCAATACAGGCGGGGCCACTACGGGAAGCGGCACCGCCTCGCTTTCCTTCGACACCGGGTTCGGCCGGGGGGTCGCCTCGGGCCCCGAGGCGACCCAGTCGCCGCAGCCGCTGGATGGCCAGATCACGCTGACGGCGGCGCCGCCGCGGCTGACGGCCATCCCCGGCCTGGCCACACAGGCGTTCCTCGACGCGGCGCCCGCGCGGGTGGGGAGCACGGTCACCGCCACCCTCGAAGGGGTGGCGGTGCCGGTCCGCATCGTCGGGGCGGTGAGCGCCTTCCCCACCCTTACGCCGGGCGGGGGCGGTGTCGCTACGGGCGCGGCCTCCGCCGGCGCCGCGCTGATCGTCGACCTGTCCACGGCCGGGGAGTTCCTGGCCGTCGCGGGCGCACCTCCGCTGCCGGTCACGCAATGGTGGCTGACGGCGCCGCCGGAGCGGATCCCCGCGGGCGCGGCGCTGACCACCGCCTCGGGGCTGCGGGCGGCGCTGACCGGGGACCCGCTGGCGGCGGCGCCGCAGCAGGCGCTGCTGGCGCTGGCGGCCGCGGCGGCGCTGCTGGCCATCACCGGGTTCTGCGTGTCGATCGCGACGGGGGTGCGCGCCCGTCGGTCGGAGAACGCGCTGCTGGCCGCGCTGGGGGTGTCGACCCGGTCGGCGGCCGCGCAGCTGTGCCTGGAGAAGCTGCTGCTGAGCGTCATGTCGGCGGCGCTCGGGCTGCTGCTGGGGATGATCGTGGCGCACCTGCTGGTGCCCGCGGTCACGCTGACCGGGAGCGCGGCCCGCCCGGTGCCGCCGCCGCTGACGATGCTGAACCTGCCGCAGGCACTGGCCCTGGCGGCCGCCGTCGCGGTGGCGCCGGTGCTGGTGGCGGCGCTCGTGATGGTCCGCCGCCCCGACCCGGCGGCCGAGCTGCGGGCGAGCCAGGGATGAGCGAGCGTAGGGGCGCTGCCCCCGAAAGCGCCCCGCAGCGAGCGGGAAATACCGCATGACGGGGCCAGTGATGACGAGGCCGGCCCGGGCGCGGATCCGGGCCGGCGTGGGGTCGCGGACCGGCCTGGGATCGGCGGCGACGCTGGCGCTGGCGCTGCTGACCGCCGGGTGCGTGCTGCTGGCGCTGGCTGGCCCCAAGCTGGCGCTCACCTCGCGGACCAACGCGCTGCGCGAGCTGCTGGGCGGCACGACGCCGCTGGCGCGGTCGCTGGAGGTATCGGCGAACTGGACCGGGTTCACCACGCCGCTGGCCGACGCCTTCCTGTCCAGCCCGCAGGAGCAGGCGATCACCGACGATGAGGTCGCCGCGGTGACCAGCCAGCTGCGGCGCGACTTCACCAGCGGCCCGCTGCGCCCCGCCCCGCTGCGGCAGGCGTGGGCGGGGATGAGCACCGACGAGCTGGCGGTGGCGGGGTCGTTCCCGACCCTGCACGGCCAGGCGGCCCAGCTTGAGGTGATGTACCGCTCGCCGTTCACCCGGCACGCGCGGCTGGTGGCGGGCGCCTACCCTGAAGCTCCCGCGGGCCCGGCTCCGCGGGTGCCCGCCTCACCGGCGACGGCGACGGCTGGCCAGCCTCCGGGCGGGCCCGGCTCCGCGGTCCGGGTGCCGCTGAACGTCGCGGTCACCGTGGAGACGGCCAGGCGGTTCGGCTTGCGCCCCGGGTCGGTGATCAAAGTCGGCGTGCCCAACCTGGGGGTGTCCGGGCAGGTCGTCTTGACGGTCACCGGCGTGATCGCGCCGGAGGACCCCGGCTCGACGTTCTGGACGGTCGACCCCACGGCGGCACGGCCGGGAGAGGTCCAGCCGCCGGGCTTCGCGCCGTCCTACTGGATCGGCGCCGTGTTCGTCGCGCCGTCTGAGGTCCTCGCGCTGCAGCGCGCCCTCGGGCCGCGGCTGGACATGACCTGGCAGATCCCGCTCACGGTGAGCGGGATCCGGGGTGAGGCGGCCCAGCCGCTGTACGACGCGCTCAGCCAGGTCACCACCCAGCCGCCGGCGATGCCCGGCGACCTGGAAGCGGCGTCGACCGCGCTGAGCATCAGCACCGGCCTGCAGGACCCGTTGCGGGAATTCCTGGCCACCACGACCGGGCTCGACACGCTGCAGGCGCTGCTGATCGCCAGCCTGGCGCTGACCGCCGCGGTGGTGCTGGCGATGGCGGGACGGATGGTCGCGCTGCGCCGGGAGCCGGAGCTCACGCTGATGCGCGCCCGGGGAGCGTCGCTGCGCCAGGTCACCTGGACAGGGCTGCGCGGCGCGCTGATCGGGTGCGTCCCGGCCGCCGCGCTGGCGACGCTGATCGTGATCTTCGCGATCCCCGGCGGCTTCCCCCGGGGTAGGCTCCCGTGGCTGGTGGCGGCGGGCGTGCTCATCGTGGCCTGCCTCGGGCCGGCCCTGGCGGGGGCATGGCCGCAGCGCCACGGGGCACTATCGCCGAGGCGCGCCCGGCCCCGGCGGTCCGCGCGCGCCCGGCACGCGGCGCGCGCGGTCGCCGAGGTCACCGCGTGCGCGCTGGCGATCGCCGCCCTCGTCGTGCTGCGCGAGCACGGCCCGTCGGCACGGAGTACTATCGCCGACCTGTTCACCAGCGCCGGCCCCGCGCTGGTGGCGGTCCCGGTGGTGATCGTCGAGCAGCGGCTGTACCCGCTGGCGCTGCGCGGCGGCCTGCGGATAGCGGCCCGGCGGCGGGGGGCGACCGCGTTCCTGGCGCTGGCGGGGGCGACGAGGACCGCGCTGACCCCGGCCCTGCCGACGTTCGCGCTGGTGCTCGCGCTCACGGTGGCCGCGTTCGGCGGGATGGTGCGGGCCGGGATCACGGCCGGGGACGTCACCACGTCGTGGCTGACGGTCGGGGCCGACGTCTCCGTCACCCCCGGCCCGACCGAGGGCACCGGCCTGGGGCCGGAGGGGAACGTCACGTTCACCCCCGCCGAGGTCCGCGCGATCGCGGGAGTGCCGGGGGTGCAACATATGGCCACGATCTACCGGGACGGCTGGAACCTGCCCGGCGGCCAGCAGGTGACCGGCATCGCGGTGGACCCGGCGATCTACGCGGCCCTGGTGGCGGCCACCCCCGGCTACTGGCCGCGGGTGCCGGCCCGGCTGCTGGCGCCGGCGGCGGGCGGCACAGTGTCGGGCGGCACAGTGTCGGGCGGCACAGTGCTGGGCGATACGGTCCCGGTGCTGGCGACCCCGGACGTGGCGGCCATGCTGGGCACCGGCGCGGCGACCGCGCGGACCCCGGTGATCCAGCCGGTCACCATCCGCGTGGCGGGGGTGCTGTCCAGCACGCCGGCGCTCCCCGGGATCGGGTCGTTCCTGGTGGCGCCGACCTGGGCGCTGCACGGGGTGAGCCTGCCCGCCTCGCCCAACGTGATCTTGCTGACCGGCGCGAACATCGACCAGGCGCGGCTGGCCGCCGTCCTGGCGGCGGACCTGCCGGGCGCGCAGGCCGTGGTCCGCGGGCAACTGCTGGCGCAGCTGACCCAAGCGCCGCTGCAGCACGGCGTCTTCGACATGTTCGCGCTCGCGGTGGCGGCGTCGGCGGTGCTCGGGCTGACGGTCTTGCTGCTGGTGCTGGCACTGGGGGCGGCCGGCCGGGAACGGACGCTGGCCCGGCTGGCGACCATGGGGCTCAGCGCGCGCCAGCGAGCGTGGCTGGTGCTGCTGGAGGTCGGCCCGGCGGTGCTGGCGGCCGCCGTCGCGGGGGCGGCGTGCACGCTGCTGCTGCCCGGGACGCTGGGGCCGGTCATCGACTTGTCGGCGTTCACCGGGGCGGGCACCCCGGTGTCGTTCGGGCCGGACGCCCTGTCGGTCGGGCTGGCGGTGGCCGGGCTGGCGGCGCTCGCGGCGCTCGCGCTGACCATAGAGATACGGGCCGGGCGACGCCTTGGCATCGCGCCGCAGATGCGCGGGGAGGGATGATGACCGGTACTACCCACAGCCAGTATGGTCACGGGGCGCTGATCGCCTGCGACCGGCTGGTCCGCATTTACCAGGCCGAGGGGATCGAGGTCCAGGCGCTGCAGGGCCTCGACCTGACGGTGGACAAGGGCGAGCTCACGGCCCTGGTCGGGGCGTCGGGCAGCGGCAAGTCGACGCTGATGAACATCCTGGCGGGCCTGGACGTGCCGACCGCGGGATCGGTGCGGGTGGACGGGCACGACCTGGCGGGCATGTCGGCCCGGCAGCGGCTGGCGTACCGGCGCTCGACGGTCGGGTTCATCTGGCAGCAGACGGGGCGCAACCTGCTCCCCTACCTGACCGGAGCGCAGAACGTGGAGCTCCCGATGCGGCTGGCGGGAGTATCCGGGCAGGCGCGCCGGTCTCGTTGCGCCCAATTGCTGGAGGCCCTGGGGGTGGCGCACTGCGGGCCGCGGCGGCCGGACCAGATGTCGGGCGGCGAGCAGCAGCGGGTGGCGATCGGGGTGGCGATCGCGAACTCGCCGTCGGTCCTGCTGGCCGACGAGCCGACCGGGGAGCTGGACAGCGTGACGGCGGCCACGGTGCTCGGGTCGCTGCGCACGGCCAACTCCGAACTCGGGGTCACGGTGCTCATCGTGACGCACGACCCCGCCGTCTCCTCGATGGTGCGGCGGGTCATCGCGATCCGGGACGGGCGGACGAGCACGGAGACGCTGCGGGCGGCGGCAGGCGACGGGACCGGGGATGACCTCGGGCACGCGGTCGAGTACGCGGTGCTCGACCGGGCCGGTCGATTGCAGCTCCCCCGGGAGATGACGGAGGCACTGGGCATGCGCGACCGGGTCCGGCTGGAGCAAAACCCCGACCACATCGGGGTGTGGGCCGACAGTGCTAACGGAAGCGAGGCCAGCGGAAACGAGGCCAACGGGAACGAGGCCAACGGGAACGGGCATGCGGCCAGCCTGGACAGTGCCAGCCAAGATAGCGCCAGCCAGGACACTGCGGAAGGCGCGAAGTGACCGCCATGATCGACGTGCGCGAAGTGACCCGCACCTACGGCGCCGGCCCGACGGCGACCGCCGCGCTGCGCGGGGTCACCTTCACCGTCGGCGAGGGACAGCTGGTGGCGCTGCGCGGCCGCTCCGGGTCGGGCAAGACCACTCTCCTCAACGTGGTCGGCGGACTGGACACGGCGGACGGCGGATCGGTCCGGGTGGCCGGGCGCGACGTCGGGGCGATGGGCTCCCACGACCGGATCCGGCTGCGCCGGGAGACGGTGGCGTACATCTTCCAGTCGTTCGGCCTGCTGCCGGTGCTGTCGGCGGCGGAGAACGTCGGGGTCCCGCTGCGGATCGCCGGGGTCGCCCCCCGGGAGCGGGAGGAGCGGGTGGCGCTGATGCTCGGCCTGGTCGGGCTGGCCGACCACACGCGGCAGCGGCCCGGTGAGCTTTCCGGCGGGCAGCAGCAGCGGGTGGCCATCGCCCGGGCGCTGGCGATCCGGCCGGGGCTGCTGCTGGCCGATGAGCCGACCGGGCAGCTGGATCAGGAGACCGGCAAGCAGATCATGCGGCTGCTGCGGGACGTGGTCCGCTCCGAGGGGGTCACCGCGTTGGTCGCCACGCACGACCCGGCGCTGATCGACCTGGCCGACGCGGTGCTGCGGCTGGAGGACGGCCAGATCGCCGCGGTGTTACGCGATCGGGGTTCCGCTGGTCCGCACGCGGGCCGCGTACAGCTCGGTGAGCTGCTTGGTGACCGGGCCGGGGCCGCCGTCGCCGATGCGGCGGCCGTCAACGGCGACGACCGGGGCGAGCCCGCCCATCGTGCCGGTGACGAACGCCTCGCTCGCGTTGTACAGCTGCGGCAGCGTGTAGTCGCCGACGGCGACGGGGATCCGGGCTTCGGCGGCCAGCGCCAGCACCGCGCCCCGGGTGATCCCCTCAGGGCAGGAGGCGGTCGACGGGGTGGCCAGGACGGGCCCGTTGCCGGCCGGATACAGGACCAGGAAGACGTGCGTCGCGTTGGTCTCGGCGATGAAGCCCCGGTGATCGAGCATCACCGCGTCGTCGGCGCCGGCGACGTTGGCCTCGATCTTGGCGAGGATGGAGGGCAGCAGGTTGTTGTGGTGGATCTTCGGGTCCAGGCAGTCCGGCGCCGGGCGGCGCACGCTCGAGGTGACCAGCGTGATCCCGGCGAGGTCGTAGACCGGGTCCTTGAACTCGGCGAGCACGATCAGGGTGGGCCCGCTGGCGTTGAGCCGGGGGTCCATGCCCGAGGTCAGCTTCACCCCCCGGGTCAGCGTCAGCCGGATGTGGACGCCGTCGCGCATCCCGTTGGCGGCGAGGGTGCGCCGGATCTCGGCGATGATCTCCGCGTCGGCGGGGGCGGCGTCGAACGCGAGCGCGTGCGCGGAGCGGCGCAGCCGCGCGAGGTGCTCCTCAAGGCCGAAGATTCGGCCATCGGTGAGCCGCAGTCCCTCCCAGACGGCGTCGCCGCCCTGCACGGCCGAGTCGAACGGGCTGACCGCGGCCTGGTCGCGGTGGGACAGCGTGCCGCCGACGCTGACGATCAGGTCGCGGTTACGCTCATCGAACTTCTGCAGCATGCGGGCTATCCCCCGATATTGAGCTTGTGCTCCGACAGGCGCTGGTAATAAGGAAGGCATTGCCCGGCGAGCGGTTCCAGCGCGGCCGGGAGCGGGGCGGGCGCCTTACCGGGGGCGACCCGGGTGAAGCCGGTTGACCGCCAGACGCTCTCATACCAGTACGGTGCCCACGCGCCGTCGCTGTCGCGCGGCCCGGGGGGCCAGGACAGCATCGCGGCGTCGAACGGCACGTCGAGGGCGTCGCATAGCGCGCGCAGGCCCGCCTCCGGGGCGGCCAGCAGGTCGGTTGAGTCGATGACGGGGCCGCCGAATGCCTCGAAGAGCGCCGCCTGCTGGCGCAGTCCCAGGTCATCAAGGGTCGGCTTGGAGCGCACGCGCGCGTAGGAGGCGAGCAGCAGGCGCGGGTCCCGGATCAAGAACGCGTGCCGGAACGGCTTGAACGCCGTCAGGTCCACCGACGGCAGCACATGGTGCGTCATGTGCTTGGCGTAGCCGATGGTCACCCCGTCCGGCAGCGGATCGCAGGCCAGCGCGGCCAGCACCGCCTCCCAGTCCGGTGACTGGGAGGCGATCACCTCATCGCGGCCGGGATGGTCCAGGCCGGTCGCGGCCAGGTAGAACGAGTAGAGCGGCTCGTCGACGACGACGGTGTCCGACCGGTTCTCCCAGGCGCGCATCATCGCGGTGGAGACGGTCCGCGGCCCGGACCACATCGCGATCCTCGTCAAAGGACAACCACGCTGCGCAGTACCTCGCCGTGCTCCATCTTCGCGAACGCCGCCTCGACGTCGCCGAGCCCGATCGTCTCCGATACGAACTTGTCCAGCGGCAGGCGCCCGTCCAGGTGCAGGTCAACGAGCATCGGGAAGTCGCGGCTGGGCAGGCAGTCGCCGTACCAGGACGACTTGAGCGCCCCGCCGCGGCCGAATACCTCCAGCAACGGCAGGTCCAGCTGCATCTCCGGCGTGGGGACGCCGACGAGGACGACGATCCCGGCGAGGTCGCGGGCGAAGAACGCCTGCTTGTAGGTCTCGGGGCGGCCGATCGCCTCGATCACGACGTCCGCGCCGAACCCGCCGGTCAGTTCCTTGATGCCCGCCACCGGGTCGGCGGCCTTGGAGTTGATCACGTGGGTGGCGCCGAACCCGCGCGCCCACTCCAGCTTGCGGTCATCGATGTCCACGCCGATGATCGTCTTCGCGCCGGCCAGCCGGGCGCCGAGGATCGCGGCGTCGCCGACGCCGCCGCACCCGATCACGGCCACGGTGTCGCCTCGGGAGACGCCGCCGGTGTTGATGGCCGCGCCCAGGCCGGCCATCACTCCGCAGCCGAGCAAGCCCGCGGTGGCCGGCGCGATGGCCGGGTTGACCTTCGTGCACTGGCCGGCCGCGACCAGCGTCTTCTCGGCGAAGGCGCCGATCCCGAGAGCCGGGGACAGCGGCGTGCCATCGGCGAGCGTCATCTTCTGGGTGGCGTTATGGGTGGCAAAGCAGTACCAGGAGCGGCCCCGCTGGCACGCGCGGCACTGCCCGCACACCGCGCGCCAGTTGAGGATCACGAAGTCGCCGGGCGCGACCTCGGTCACGTCGGCCCCGACCGCCTCGACGACCCCGGATGCCTCATGCCCGAGCAGGTACGGGAAGTCGTCGCCGATCCCGCCCATCTTGTAGTGCAGGTCAGTGTGGCACACCCCGCACGCCTGGATCCGGACCAGCGCCTCACCCGGCCCCGGGTCCGGTACAAGCACCTCGGTCACCTGGACAGGCTCGCCCTTGCCCCGCGCCACGACACCGGAAACGCTGATCGTCATTGCCCAGCCCTGCCTTTCCCGCTACGTAACGAATCCGTGCTCCGCGCCCCATCATCTCTTACTCCCCGGGGGATGAACACCAATCCCCCAGGCCCCCGGGACGGGCGTGATCGCGGAGATCGTCACCAGCTAGCGAAGGCGGTAGTGGCCGCGGGCGACGACGACGGCGCGGCCGCCGACGAGCACGCGGTCGATCGCGGCGCCGCCCGGAGACGACCCCGCTGACCCGTCGACCCGGGCGTACAGGACAGACGGCCGGCCGATCTGCGCGCCCTGGCGGACCTCGATCTCCGCACCGAGCCCGATGCGCCCGTACCGGGCCAGGTGGACGGCCAGCGGCCCGCAGGCCGAGCCGGTCGCCGGGTCCTCGGTCACCCCCAGGGCGGGCGCGAACATGCGGGTGACCACCCGGCCGGGGCCGGCCTGGGCGAAGCAGCTGATGTTGGCCGGGATCCGGCCGAGCCGCTGCATGTCCGGATCGAGCCCGGCGACCGTCTCCTCATCGGGGAACTCGACGTAGACGTTGACCGGGCCGTTGACGTAGGTCTCCACCGGCAGTCCACCGGGCGCGGGCTCGGCGCCGAGGGCCGCGATCAGCTCCTGGGCGCGGCCGAACGGCCCGTCCAGGCGGGGCACGGGCTGCGACATGCGGCCGAAGGTGATGGCGCCCGCCGGGTCACGCTCGAGCTCCACCGGCACGAGGCCGATGCCCAGCTGCAACGTGACGGTGTCCTTGCCCAGGAGCTCGCCCAGCACCCAGGCCGAGCCGAGGGTGGGGTGCCCCGCGAACGGCAGCTCACTGCCGGGAGTGAATATGCGAAGGCGGGCGTCCGCGGTGGCGGGATCATCAGGTGGCAGGAAGAAGACCGTCTCGGAGTAGTTCATCTCCCGGGTCGCCTGCTGCATCAGCTCGGCGGAAAGCCCGCGCCCGTCGGGGAAGATGCCGAGCTGGTTGCCCTCCAGCGGGGTAGCGGTGAACACGTCAGCGATGAGGAACTCGCGGGTGACCTCCCCGCTGTCGTCGGGCTGGCCTGTCCACAGCTTCATCTCCGGAACTCGCATGAAAGCGAGGCTAGCGGCCAGCCAGCCGGAGCTGGAGAGCCAATTCGCCAGTCATTGGCCTCGGTTGCGGCGGCGCTCACGAGCGCGGGGGGTGGGCGCGCCAGTTGACGGTGCGGCCGCTGTAGTGGCGGCGGGCGGAGTCGGCGGTCATCGCGGCGTAGAGGATCGCGATGAGCGGCAGGGACGGGGCGCGCAGCGGCGACAGCCGGTACAGGCGCAGCATGGGGAGGTAGCTGCGCGACATCAGGGCCAAGCCCGCCAGGCCGGCGGCGCCGGGCGCCGCGGCCGCCGTTTCGTGCCCGGCCGCCGCGGCGGCTATCCAGGCGAGCAGTCCGGCGGGCGGGGCGGCGTACAGGAACAGCAGGCCGGCGACCGTCCCGGCCAGCAGCAGCGGGGAGTAACGCAGCTGCACGTAGGCCGACCGGGCGATCATCTGCCACAGGTCAGCCAGCCGGGGGTAGGGCCGCACGCTGCGGATGTCGGTCGTCAGGCCGAGCCAGGTCCGGTTGCCGTCCCGCTTCAGCAACGTGCCGAGCGCCACGTCGTCGATGAGCGCGCCCTTGATCTGCTCGAGGCCGCCCGCCTTGGCGAGCGCGGCCCGGCGGATGAGCATGCAGCCGCCGGCGCCGGCCGCGGTGCGGGCGCGGGGGTCGTTGACTCGCTTGAAGGGGAACAGCTGCGCGAAGAAGTAGACGAAGGCGGGCACGACGACCTTCTCCCAGCCGGCCTGCGCCCGCAGCAGGGCCATCTGCGAGACCAGCGCCCGGTCGTCGCGCTCGGCGGCCGTGACCAGGTCGCGCAGCACGCCGGGCGCCCATTGGATGTCGGCGTCGGTGAACAGGACGTACCCGTCTTCGCCGGGGCCTGGCTGCGCCTCGAGGCCCTGCTGCATCGCCCAGACCTTGCCCGCCCAGCCCTCCGGTCGCGGCCGTCCGGGAATGACGGTCAGCGGGGCGCGGCGGGGGCTTCCGCCCTCGGGGCGCGCGCCAAGGGCGGTCGCGACGCGCCCGGTGCCGTCGGAGCTGCCGTCATCGACGAGGGTGACGGAGAAATCGCCCGGGTAGTCCTGGGCAAGCAGGGCGGGGAGGGTGAGCGGGAGCATCTCCGCCTCGTTGCGGGCCGGGACCACGGCCACGACCGCTGGCCACCGCTGCGGGCTGACCGGGCCGGTGACCGGTGGCAGCCGCTGGCTGGTGAGCCAGAAGCCGCCGTGCGCCGCCAGCAGGTACGCCCACGCGAGGGCGCTGGCGACGCACGCGATTGCGAGCTCAAGCATCCATGCAGCTTGGCATAACTAGTCAGGCGGGATGCACGCGCCAGCCGATGACGGCGCCGGCCTGCGCGGACCGCGCGCCGAGCAGGCCGTCCAGGTAGTACGCGAGCGGGGAGCCCGGGCCGGCCACCGCGACCACGGCGGACAGGCCCGACCTCATGATCCACGCCTTGACCTGCGCGGGTGGCACGGCTTTGACGGAGGTCGCCAGGCCCGGCGGGACCTCGATCCCGGGACCGGAGTTCAGCCACATCCAGTTCAGGTACCTGACGGCAGCGGGCAGCCCGGGACCGCCGACGTAGGCCTGCCCGCCGACCGGGCCGATGAAGTAACCGCCGACCATGGCCGTCGGCACGCCGGTATCTGCCTCCCAGCGCAGCGGCGCGGTGAAGGTGGCGCTGGGCGCCGGAAGGGTGAGCACCCGGGCGCCATACGGCAGGTTCAGGTCGGCCAGGGTCCGCGCCCACCCGGCCGGGACGCCCTGCAGCGGGGCCGTCGGCAGCGGCGCGGGGAGCATCGGGAGGATGGCGATCACGCCCGTGAGGCCAATGGCGATCCGGGCCAGTCGCGGCCCGCGCTGCGACCGCAGGTCCAGTGCCTCCCGGCGCCGGGCCTCGCGCCAGGCGGCGTCCAGCGCGAACGCGAGCAGGGCGGCGGCGCACCCGTCGGCGATGATCGAGAACCGGTCCGTGATGGCCGAGCTGGCGAGCGGCAGTTCCTGCAGCCAGTACCAGGGCAGCTTGATCCAGCCGTGGACGTGGCCGCCGGCCAGCAGCATCCCGCCGAGGGAGAACACCTCAAGGACGACGAAAGCCACCGCCATCAGCCGGATCGGCAGCACCCGCCACAGCGCCACGGCGGCCCACGCGAGGATGAGCAGCATCGGCCAGCCGAGGTAGCCAAGGTACTCAGCCGGGTCGCCGGAGAAGCGGGCGAACGCGCCGCCGGGCGCGGAGTGGACCAGTTGCAAGGCCGACGGCTGGACGAAGCTGTACAGGTCGTTCTTGTAGAAGTCGATCGTGTAGGCGCTGCCGTGCTGGGCGAGCGGCCCGAAGAACTGCGTCCACAGCGCGAACCCGGCGATCAGGGTGAACACGCCCGCCGCGACCAGGGCGCCGGAGGCCACGCTGGTAAGCGGTTCCCGGGAGGTTTCCAGCAGCTGCCGGGGCTTGCGAAGGGGCGGCCAGCCGGCGGCGAGCACCGCGAGGATGACCAGGACGGCGATCCCCGTGTAGAACAGCAGCTCCTCGGCGGCGAGCAGCTGCAGGGCGGCGAGCACGCCGAGCCAGGCACCGCAGCGGACGGGGTCACGGGGCAACCGCAGCAGCGCATGCGTGATCAGCGGCGGGAGCACGGCGAACTGCAGGTCGTAGTGGCCGACGGCCGACTGGGTGAGGGCGGGCGAGAAGCCGTAGGCGAGGCCGCCGAGCGCGGCCGGGACCTGGGCGCACGACCAGCGGCGCAACACCCAGAACAGCGCCGTCGCGGATCCGGCGAAGCCGGCCGTCAGCATCACGGTGAGGCTCACTTGCGGCCCGGCCAGCAGCGTCACCAGGGACAGGGCGATGCCCGGGGCCAGCAGCGACGGGTTCCACATCACGCTGACGCCGGCCGGGGCGTTCATTCCCGCGGTAATCAGCTCGGGGTTTCGCCAGTGGGCGATCTCGCTGGCCGCGTAGCGCATCCACCAGGCGGCCTGGTCCGGATCGGCGGGGCCGCCCGCCACGATCCGGGAGGCCGGGTCCCGCCACACCATGAAAAGGACGACAAGGGCCGCGATCAGGTAGCAGCCTCCGGCGAGCGCCAGCTCGTATCGCACGCCAGGACGGCGACCCCGCTTGACCTGCCCAGATACCGCGCCTGACCCCGGTACCCGAGTGGCGGGGATGGACACCGCGTAATCGTACAAGCACCAGCCCCGCCGTTACACCCCTACGAGCCTGCTCAGGATTTCGTAACGGAAAGTTCAGCGCACCTCGCGGAGCAGGCCGGTATCGACATCGAACACAAAACCCCGGATTCGATCGGTATGAGGGACGAAGGGGCTGGCCTTAAGCCGGGCGATCGAGTTCCGCACGCTGCGGTCCAGGTCGGTGAACGCCTCGGTGGCCCAGGGCGGGCGCAGCCCGGTGTCGGCCTCGATGGCGTCCTTCATCTTGTCCTCGGTGAACTTCAGCATGCCGCAGTCAGTGTGATGGATGAGGATGATCTCGCGGGTCCCGAGCAAGCGCTGGCTGATGACCAGCGACCGGATCATGTCGTCGGTGGCGACGCCGCCGCCGTTGCGCATGACGTGGGCGTCGCCGATGCGCAAGCCAAGCGCCCCGTGGACGTCCAGCCGGGAGTCCATGCAGGCCACGATGGCGATGTGCAGCGCGGGAGCGACCGGAGCGGGCCCGGGGAACGTCTGCGCGTACTGCTTATTGCGAGTGAGCAGCTCATCGATCATGATCCAATTAGACCATGCCGGAGAACGCATACCGAATACTGCATACGGACTAGCCACAGAGCGGACGCACAAGATGATGCCCGGGACGGGCCGCCCGGGCGGAAGGTGCCGCTGCTCGCTGGTCACGCTTGCCCTGATTTGTTACCGATGTGAGCGCAACCATCCCGGTGGATCAAGCGTCAACTGATCGAGGGCCTGGGACAACGTTGGATGAGCAGAGACGAGACGTGCATGAAGATTGGTGTGCTTAGCCGCGTGGCGGGACTCGCGCTGGGTGCTGCCACCGCGGCCGCGGGCATCGCGCTGGCCGTGGCGCCGGCCAGCTCGGCGGCGACGCGGTCAGTGGCCCCGACCAGCGTGACGGCCGTGTCGCGGACGACTTCCGTCGCCGCGACGGCGCGGACGCTCAAGGAGGGCATGTCCGGCTCGGACGTGCTCGCGCTGCAGCACCGGCTGTGGGGGCTGCACTACTGGCCGGGCCCGAAGATCGACGGTAGGTTCACCCACGACGTGACCGAGGCGGTGTGGGCGTTCCAGGCCATCAACGGGCTGAAGGAAGACGGCGTGGTCGGGCCGGCCACCGCCACGGCGCTGGCGCACCCGAAGGCCTACAAGGCGCAGTACCCGCACGGGCCCGCCACCCGCGTCGAGGTCAACATCAACAGTAACGTCCAGGTCCTGGTCCTGTTCAAGAACAACGCCCCCTACCTGATCAGCCACGTCTCCAGCGGGGGCGGCTACACCTACTGCAGCAAGGGGAGCTGCAACCATAAGGCGATCACTCCCACCGGGATCTACACACTGCACTCCTACATCCCCGGCCCGGTCACGGTGCCGCTGGGCCTGATGTACAACCCGGTGTTCTTCATCGGCACGGCCTATGCCATCCACGGCGACGGCAGCGTGCCGGTGTACCCGGCCTCGCACGGCTGCATCCGGATCCCGAACAACCTCTCGCTGACCTTCCACACGATGATCACGGTCAGCTACAGCCACGGGACGCAGGTCGAGATCTACAACCGGGGCGGCGTCCAGCACGTCTAGCCGCGCGGCGAGCACGGCGCTGGCCCCCTGGGATCGTTCCGGGGGGCCAGCCCCTTTTAGCTGGCGACCAGGGTGGCTCGCGCCAGGCCGGCGCGCCTGGCGGCGGCGGCCGCGAAGGCCTGGACCAGCGGGTGCGGGCGGGCGCCGTCGCTGTACTGCTCGGGCTGGAACAAGGTGCCCAGGAAGAACGGGTGCCCGGGGATCTCGACGATGCGGACCTGGCCGTTGTCGTCGAACCCGCTGAACCGCAGGCCGGCGCCGGTGAGCACGTCGAGGTAGGCGGCGTTCAGGCCGTAGGCGCAAAAGTACCGCTCGACCCGGCGGCCGGGCCCGATGATGGAGGCGGCGAGCGTCCCCGGCACGACCATCACCGCCTCCTCGTGCCCCACCAGCGAGCAGGCGAGCTGCGTGATCAGCAGCTCGGTGCCGTCCGGAGCCGTACACGCCGCAACGGTGCTGGTGGCGCCGATGTTCTCGGCGTGCTGAGCGCCGGGCAGGCCGCAGACGTTGCGGGCGTACTCGAGCATCGCGTGCTGGAAGCCGCCGCAGGTGCCCAGGAACGGGATCCCGTTCTCGCGGGCCGCCGTGACGGCGGCGACGGCCCCGTCCTCGCTGGCGTACGGCGACCCGGGGACCAGCCAGATCGCGTCGAATCCGGTGAGGTCGCGGGCCTGCGCCTCCGTGGTCGGGATCCAGTAGGCATCCAGCGCGAGGCCATCGCGCTCGCGCAGCGCCTCGAAGAGTCGCGGGATGCAGACATGCGCGCGGATATTTGCCGAGCGGTCGCCGACGAGCGCTACCCGGGCTGCTGTTTTCGTCATGCCACCATCGTCAAGGCCCGCGCGAATTAAGCACAAGCGATGATCAGTTGTACTGCCATAAGCGTTGCTAATGCGGCTTGGCCGCCGTGCCCCTACGGTGGGGGCATGGACGCGCACCTGCTCCGGACGTTCGTGACCGTCGCCCGGCTCGGCTCGTTCTCGGGCGCCGCGGCCGAGCTGGCCTATACCCAGGCGGCGGTGTCACAGCAGATCGCCGCGCTGGAGGCCGACCTGAAGGTCACGCTGCTGCGCCGCCGGCCGGTCGAGCCGACGGAGGCGGGCACCCGGCTGCTGGAGCACGCGGTCCCGATCCTGCTGCGGATCGACGCTGCCCGCGCTGACGTCAGCCGGATGACCGCCCCGCCAGCGGCGCGGCTGATCGTCGCCATGACCCCGCTGGCGGCGAGCATCCCCGCGAGCGCGGACGGCGGGGCGGCGGGGGCGCTCGCCCGGCTGCGGGCGGCGCTTCCGCGCCTGGAGCTGACCGTGCGGGTAGCCAGCCGCCAGGCGGTCGCCGAGGCGACCGCGCGCGGCGAGGCGGACCTCGGGCTCATCGACGGGCTCGCCGCGCCGAGTGACCCGCTGCCGCTTCCGGTCCCGCTGCCGGCGATCGGCGTCGGGGAATGCGCCGTCAGCGTGATCTTGCCGGCCGGCCACCCGCTGGCCAGCCCGCCCGCTAGCCCTATCGGGCTGCGCTCACTGGCGGACGCGCGCTGGATCGACGCGCCGGCCGTGGGGCCGGTCCTGGAGGACCTGCGGCGGGTGACGGGCGCCGAGGGCTTCCGGGCGGCGTGCCGCTACGAGGGGACGGACGTGCTGACGGTGCTGTGGCTGGCGGCCGCGGGGCACGGGCTCACCCTGCTGCCAGCGGCGCTGCGGCCGGCGTTCCCGCTGGCCCCGGTCGCCGCGGTCGGGGTTTCGGCACCGCGCTTGGTGCACCGGGTCGAGCTGGTGCACGGCACGCTGCCGGCCGGCTCCCCCGCCGCCGCCCTCGCCGCCTTGCTGTGAATGCGGAACGGCCCTGGGCACTGCGAATTCACGCAGCGCGCCAGGGCCGTCGTGGCGCAGCTAAAAGGCCTTACGCGGGCGGAAGCTGGCCGTTGGTGGTCCGGGCGGGGGTGCCCTCGGGCTGCTGGATGACGCCCTTGCGGACCGACTCCAGGATGGTAAGCCCCTGGCTGACCAGGCCAGCGGCGATCTCGCCGAGACCGTCGGCGCCGTTCAGGACGCTGACGTTAGCGCCCTGCAGGCCGGACGCGGCCTCCTTGACGATCTGCGGGAGCTGGTTGATCAGCATCTGGTCCAGCGCCACCCGGTCGTTGGACGCGGCGGCCTCGGCGGCGATCCGGGTCCGCTCGGCGTCGGCCTTGGCCAGGATCACGACCTTCTCCGCCTCCGCCTCGGCGGGCCGGATCACCTCGGCGACGAGCTGCTTTTGCCGGAGGTCGCCCTGCTGCTTCGCGAGCTCGGCCTGCGCAGTGATGACCGCGCGCTGCGCCTCGGCCTGCGCCAGCGGGCCAGCCTGCGCGGCCTCGGCCTGGGCCTTGTCGATCTGGGCCTTGTACTGGGCCTGCACGACGGCGGTCTGCCGGGCGAACTCGGCCTGCTGGCGGGCCGAGGCCTGCTGCGCCTCGACGGCCGCCTGGTCGGCCTGGGCCTGGGCGATCTTGGCCTGCCGCTGGATCGCCGCGTTGTTCGGCGCGGCCATCGCCGCGATGTAGCCGGCCCCCATGTCGTCAATGGACTGGATCTGCAGCGAGTCCACCGACAGCCCGATGCTGACCATCTCCGTCTTAGAGCCGTCGAGCACCTCGGTGGCCAGCTTCTGCCGCTCGGTGACGATCTCCTCCACCGTCATCGAGCCGATGATCGACCGCAGGTGGCCGGCGAAGATCCGCCCGGTCAGCACGGACATCTGATCCTGGTCGGACAGGAACCGCTGGCCGGCGTTGATGATGGACTCCGTGTCGTTGCCGACCTTGAACGCGATGACGGCACGGACGTTCAGCGCGATCCCCTGATGGGTGACGCACTGCTCCGCGACTTCGGCCTCCTGCATGGAGAGGGTGAGGTACCGGACCTTGCGGAAGACCGGCATGACGAACGCGCCATGGCCGGTCACCACCCGGAACGGCGCGCCACCAGCCCCACGGCCACCAGAAATGAGCATCGCCTCGTCGGGCGCGGGAACGCGATAACCGAACATGTCCTTATTCTCCTGAAGACTGCTGGTTCTGCGGTGGACCATGAAGGTGCGGGGCCTCGCCCAGGGCATCGTCCCACTCGACCACGTCGACGGTCCGTTCCCCCCGGGACTCGGTGACCAGGACCGTGGCGCCTCGCGGCAGGGGGGCATCCGACCAGGCGAGGAAGTGCTCGGAACCACCGCGCACCTTGATGCGCACCTCGCCGGGGCCAGCCGGACCACGCGTCGCGACGGTGATAACGCCGATCGCGCCGATGCATGATTCGTCACGGGCCACAGGAAGCCACCCTCGGATGAAGAAAGCTAACAAACGACAAGCGTAGTCCTTAGCGCAACGAGTGGTTCCACCGGAAAGTTTCCTTCGTTAGGCTAAGGAAATGGCTGCACCCAGGACACTTCCGGCAGGCGACGACGCGGTCGCGGGCCCGCGAGTAGCGGCCCGGCCCGGCCTGGCCATGACGGTGATCATGGCCGGCGTCTTGATGGCCGCCGTCGACACGACCATCGTCGTGCTCGCGCTGCCGGAGATCCAGTCCAGCCTGCACGTCCCGCTGTCGGGCGTCGTCTGGGTGATCATCAGCTTCCTGCTCGTCATCACGCTGCTGGCCACTCAGGTGGGGCGGCTCGGCGACATGTTCGGCCGGGTGCGGATGTACGAGACCGGCTTCGCGGTGTTCGTTGTCGGGTCATTGCTGTGCGCGCTGGCGTGGGACGCTGGGTCGATCATCGCGTTCCGCGTCGTGCAGGGCGTCGGCGGCGCGCTGATCATGGCCAACAGCGGCGCGGTGATCGCCGATTTGTACCCGCGCGAGCGACGCGGGCGGGCCTACGGGTTCACCGCGCTGGGCTGGACGGTCGGCGCGGTCGTCGGCGTGGTGCTCGGCGGCCTGATCGTCACCTACCTGTCGTGGCGGTGGATCTTCTGGATCAACGTGCCCACCGGGGTGATCGCGATCACCGGCGCGCTGCGAGTGCTGCGGGACACCGGGACCCGGGAGCGGCGGCGCCTGGACCTCCCGGGGATGGTGACGCTCGGGCTGGGCCTGTTCGGCGTGCTGTGGGCGATGACGAAGCTGGCGAATTCGCCGTTCGACGTGTCGGTGGCCGGCTACCTCGCCGGCGGCGTGGCCCTGATCGCGGCATTCGCCGTCATCGAGTCGCGGGTCGCCGAGCCGATGCTGCCGCTGCGGATCTTCCGGGTGCCGACGATGACGGCGTCGCTGCTGGCCTCGTTCTTCCAGGGCCTGGCGTCGTTCGCGGTGCTGTTCCTGGTGCTGATGTACCTGCAGGGACCGCGCCAGCTGTCCCCGCTGAACGCGTCCTTGCTGCTGGTGCCCGGCTACGTCGCCGCCTCCGCGGTCGGCCTGTACGCGGGACGGCTGGCGGACCGGCGCGGCCCGGTGCTGCCGGCGACCGCCGGGCTGGCGCTGATGGCGCTCACCCTGATCGGGTACGCGCAGATGACGCTGACCACGCCGCTGTGGGTGGTCGTGGTCATCAGCTTGGTCAACGGATGCGGCAGCAGCCTGTTCTTCCCGGCTAACAGCTCGGCGATCATGAAGGCGGCGCCGCCGGACATGTTCGGCATCGCGTCCGGCATGCTGCGGACGTTCTCCAACATGGGCATGGTGTTCTCGTTCGCAGTGGCGATCTTGGTGGCGTCCCGGTCGGTCTCCAGGGACGTGGCGTTCGCGATCTTCGTGGGCACCACGTCACTGCACGGGCAGCAGGCCGTCGACTTCACGAACGGCCTGCACGCCGCGTTCTACTTCTCGGTGATCTTCATGGTGATCGCCGCCGTGCTATCCGCCATCCGCGGGGGGAGTTCCCCGGAGGCCGGCGGTTTCCCGGGCTCCGGGCCAGGGGGGTGAGAGGGGGGATGGAGTCCCCCCTCTGCCGGGGGTCGACAGGGGGGTCGTCCCCCCGGGGGCCTAGAGCCAGCCCGCGCGGATGCTGCCGGGGTCGGCGTCGTCCGGGAGCTTGCCGAGCTGGCCCGACCGGACCTTGTCGAGCATCATCTTGGCGGTGCTGACGATGACCGGGGCCATCTCGCGCAGGTCCGCCGCGTCGGCGGAATCGGCGGTGCCGTCGGGAACCCCCGCCCGCTCGAGGATCCCCGGCAGGTCGGCGAGCTGTTCGCCCAGCCAGCCGAGCGGGTCCGAGGACAGCCCGCGCAGGTACTCGCGCGGGCGGGGATCCCAGGTGCTGGCGTTGAAGGTCGGGTGGTGGTGCGTGCGGTTGTAGCTGCCGGGCTTGCCGTCCACGGACTCGAGCAGGTCCACCCGCCAGATCGGCTGGCCGACCTCGATGGGCGTCGCCGAGTAGATGCTCCCCTTCAGCTCGCCGCGGTCGAAGGCCCGCAGCTCGAGCCGGACCCCGTGCTCGGGACCTTCCTGGCCCTTCCCGGGGTTGGGGTCGAGGAAGTAAAGGTCCCCGACGACGATGCCGACTTTCTCGAAGACGAAGGCCTGGAGCATGTGACCTACCTCACAGAGCGTAATTATTTTGAATACCGTAAATATCTTTCCGCACCTAGCTGGGCCGGACAAGCACGAAGTTGACGGCGGTGAGCGTCATCACCGCTTCCCCGGCGGCGTTCGTGAGCTCCATCCGCGACCGGATGATCCCCCGGTCCGGCTTGCTGGCCGAGCGGCGCGCCTCCAGGACCGTCGCGGTCACCCGCAGCGTGTCGCCGGGCCGGACCGGGCGCGGCCAGCGGAGCTCGTCGATCCCCGCCGCGCCGAGGCCGCTTTCGGGGCTGACGAAGTGCTCGACGACCTGGCGCATCATCATGCTGGTGGTCTGCCAGCCGCTCGCGATGATCCCGCCGTAGGGCCCCTCCGCCGCGGCGCGCGGGTCGACGTGGAACGGCTGGGGGTCGTACTCCTTCGCGAAGGCGATGATCTGCCCCTCATCGAGGGAGAAGGTGCCGCAGTCGACGATGAGGCCCGGGACGTAGTCCTCGAAGTACCTGATCACGCGCTCAGAAACATCAGTCACGCCTGCCAGTATCCCTCCCGGCCGCCCCGGGGCGCCGAGACCGCCCGGGCGGCCGGGGGCGGCGGGAAGCCGCGCGGGCAGAGCGTTTCATCACAGATTAGTCACAGAAAAAACTCGATTCTCCTGCGGTCGGCGGTTCGGCGCTGCCATGCTTCCGAATGAAAGTCCGGACGGCACAAATCATGACAAATCGCCCGGATGAGTTGTTTGATGTGGACCCGCCGAGAGGCAGGCGTCGCGTAGGCGGGTTGGGACCAACCATGGGGAGAGCATGACCGCTGGGAGTGAGCGCCGCACCGTGAAGATCAGGCGCAGGGGGCGCCATACGTCCCCATCGCAGGTTGAGAAGGTCGCGGCGCAGGCCGGGAAGGCCGCTCCCGCGGTAGCCATCGCAGGCGCCCTCGTCGCTGTGCCGGCGGCACAGCAGGCCATGGCCGCCACCTCCTCGGCGGGCGTAGCGGCCGCCGCCGGCACCGGCGCCCACCAGGCGGCGCACGAGACGGCCGTTACCGCCAGGCTCACCGCCGCGCACGTGGCCGGGGCGACGAGCGCCCAGACAAGCCACTCCTACACGGTGCGCAGCGGGGACACGCTGTCGAAAATCGCCGCCCGCGCCTACCACAACCCCAGCGAGTGGCAGGCGATCTACCGCGCGAACGCCGGGAAGATCTCCAACCCGAACGTCATCTACGTCGGCGAGCGGCTCTCGATCCCGGTCAACCCGGCCGCGGTCACCACGGCATACCAGCCCAAGCACGCCAAGCCCGCGACCGGCACGGTGACCGAGACCTCGTCCGCCAAGTCGGGCACGCCGTCGGGTTCCTCATCCGAGAGGGCCACCCACCGGGTCGGTGGCCGCACCACTCCCAAGCCCTCCGCGCCCAAGACCACGTCGATCCCGAGTGGCACCCTGAGCTGCTCTGGCCTGGAGCGACTGTGGGACGCAGCGGGCGGCAACCCGGCGCACGCGTTCATCGCCGCGGAGATCGCGATGGCCGAGTCCGGCGGCAGGCAGTTCGCCCACAGCCCGACCAACGACTACGGCTACTGGCAGATCAACGGCGTCCACGGGCCGTCAATGGCCACGTACGACCCGCTCGGCAACGCGCGCGCGGCGATCTCGATCTCCGGCGACGGCACGCACTGGGGTCCGTGGACCACGTACACCAGCGGCGCCTACCACGGCCGCTGCTAGCGCTCTGCTCTCCTGGGAGATAGGCACCAATCCCCAGACCCGCGGGCCAAGGGGACCCGTCCCCTTCACCCCCTGGCCCCGGGGAAACGTCAAACACCGCTACACAAGCTATCCTCAACCCCCCGATCGGCCGGGCCGCCTCCCCCACAGGCGGCCCGGCCGTCTTTTGCGGGCGGGTACGCCTCGCGAAGACCGAGGTCGCCGTCCTAGACCCGGGCGAATTCGATGATGCCCAGGCGGGCTAGCTCGTCGGCGCGCTCGTTGCCGGGGTCGCCGTTGTGGCCCTTGACCCAGGTCCAGGTGATCTGGTGCGGCTCCATCGCCGCGACTAGCCGCTGCCACAGGTCGACGTTCTTGACTGGCTGCTTGGCGGCGGTCTTCCAGCCATTGCGCTGCCAGCCGGGCAGCCACTTGGTGATCCCGTCGAGCACGTACTTGCTGTCGGTGTACATGCGGACGTGGACGGGGCGGGTCAGCGCCTCCAGCGCCTGGATGGCGGCCATGAGCTCCATCCGGTTGTTGGTCGTCGCCGGGTCCCCGCCGTGCAGTTCCCGTTCGGCGTCCCCGTACCGCAAGATCGCTCCCCAGCCGCCGGGACCGGGGTTCCCGCTGCACGCCCCGTCGGTGTAGATGACCGCCTCACCCTGCTCGCCCATGGAGGCAAGGGTAGTGGTACGCGCGGTGCCCCGGATAACATCGCGGATCATGACCATTGGGGGCAGCCCGGCGGGCGGCGCCAGCCGGCGGCATGCCGAGCTGGTGCTTGCCGGCGGGCGGATCCGCACGCCCGCGCACCCGTCCGGGTTCGTGGAGGCCATCGCCGTCGGCGGCGGCGTGATCCGGGCGCTGGGCAGCGACGCGGAGATCCGCGAGAAGATCGGCCCGTACACCCGCGTCATCAACCTGCGCGGGCGGCTGGCCGTGCCCGCCTTCGGTGACGCGCACATCCACCCGGTGCAAGGCGGGCTGGAGACCCTGCGCTGCGACCTGCTGGGCCTGAAGACCCGGCAGGAGTGCCTGGACAAGATCGCCGCCTACAGCGCGACCCTGCCGCCGGGCGCCTGGGTGCTCGGCGGCGGCTGGGCCATGTCCAGTTTCCCTGGGGGCGTCCCCGCCGCCGCCGACCTCGATGACGTCACGGGCGGGCGGCCCGCGTTCCTGACGAACCGGGACCGCCACAGCGCTTGGGTGAACACTGCCGCGCTTACGGTAGCGCGGGTCAGCGCGCGGACCCGGGATCCCGCCGACGGGCGGATCGAGCGGGACCCCGCTGGCTTCCCCGCCGGCGCGCTCCACGACGGCGCTATGCGACTGGTCGCCGACTACCTGCCCCGGCCGAGCGCGACCGACCTCATGAAGGCACTGCTGGTCGCCCAGCGGTACCTGCACTCGATGGGAATCACCAGCATCCAGGACGCGTGCGTGGGCGAGGCCGGCGAGCTCAGCAACCCCGACGCGTTCGACACCTACCGGCGGGCGGCGGCGGACCGGCTGCTGACCTGCCGGGTCACCGGGTCATTGTGGTGGGACCGGCACCTGGGCCTGCGCCAGATCGACAACCTGCTGGCCCGGCGCGAGGCCGCCGACGGGGCCGGGTACTTCCGCGCCACCACGGTCAAGATGATGCTCGACGGCGTGTGCGAGACGTTCACGGCCGCGATGGGCGCCTCGTACCTGGACGGCCACGGGCGCCCGACGGGCCACCAGGGCAAGCTGTTCATCGACCCCGACGAGCTCGGGCAGGCCGCCCGGACCCTGGCCGACCTGGGGTTCCAGCTGCACTTTCACGCGATCGGGGACGCCGCGGTGACCGCGGCGCTGGACACGATCGGCGCGCTGCCCGCCCCCCAGCGCGGCCGCGGCCGCCATCACATCGCGCACCTGCAGTTCATCGCGCCCGGCGACCTCGACCGGTTCGCTCAGGTCGGGGCGGTCGCCACCTTCCAGCCGCTGTGGGCATCCGAAGACGACCAGGTAAGCGAGCTGACCATTCCCTTCGTCGGCCCCGAGCGGGCCTCTTGGCAATACCGCATCGCAGAGGTGGCACGCCGCGGCGGCCGGGTCGCGTTCGGTAGTGACTGGCCGGTCTCCAGTCCCGACCCGCTGCAGGAGATGCACGTGGCGGTCAACCGGGTGCTGTCGGGCCGGCTCGGGGAGCCGGGCACGCCCGAGACGACCAGGCCGTTCCTGCCCGCCGAGGCCATCACCGTGGACGCGGCGCTGCGGGCGTTCACCGCGGGAGTGGCGTACGTCAACCATGAGGAGGACGTGGCCGGGTCGCTCGAGCGCGGCTTGCTGGCCGACATCGCGGTGCTCAGCCAGGACCTCTACGCGATCGCGCCGTCCGCGATCGGGGAGACCACCGTCGACCTGACGCTGGCCGGCGGGCAGGTCGTGTACGGCGACGAGTGAGCCGGGACGTTGGTGAAGTGCTGCTGAACACCGGTATCCCGCTCGTGACCGGGGGCGGGGGATGTGCTCTGCTGGTAGCGTGCGGAAGAACCTGCCCTCGCCTAGCTCAGACGACCCCGCGGCCCTGGCCGTGCTAGCGGGCATGACCGTGGTGGACGATGACGACGACGACCCGGTCCTGCTGTGGCCGGACGGGACCGTGGTCGACACCTGGCGGGAGGAGTACCCCTACGAGGAGAGGCTCGGCCGGCCGGAGTACGAGCGGACCAAGCGGCTGCTGCAGATCGAACTGGTCAAGCTGCAGAACTGGGTCAAGGACACCGGCCTGCGGATCGTCATCGTGTTCGAGGGCCGCGACGCCGCGGGCAAGGGCGGCACCATCAAGCGGTTCACCGAGCACCTGAACCCGCGCGGCGCCACCGTCGTGGCACTGGAGAAGCCGACCGAGCGGGAGCGGACCCAGTGGTACTTCCAGCGGTACGTCGCGCACCTGCCCGGCGCCGGGGAGATCTTGATGTTCGACCGGTCCTGGTACAACCGGGCCGGGGTGGAGCGGGTCATGGGCTTTTGCACGCAGGAGGAGTACCTGGAGTTCATGCGGGAGGCCCCGGAGTTCGAGCGGATGCTGGTGAGCTCGGGGATACACCTGACGAAGTTCTGGTTCTCGGTGACGCCCAGCGAGCAGCGCACCCGGTTCATCATCCGCCAGGTGGACCCGGTGCGGCAGTGGAAGCTCAGCCCGATGGACCTGGAGTCGCTCGATAAGTGGGACGGCTACACCGAGGCCAAGGAGGCGATGTTCTTCTACACCGATACGGAGCACGCCCCGTGGACGGTGGTGAAGAGCAACGACAAGAAGCGCGCCCGCCTGGAGGCGATGCGGCACATCCTGGAGCAGTTCGAGTACCGGGGCAAGGACCACGAGGTCGTCGGCAAGCCCGACCGCAGGCTCATCGGGCCGCCCGCCTTGTTGTCGGAGCGGAGCATGGTCCACATTTTCCCGGCACTGTAGATTCCCGCACTCTGCCGAAGACCGCCCGGCCGGGCCATGAGATCCTGACACCATGGCGCAAATCTCCACAACTCACGCGGAAATCACCTCCGAGGCCGAGCTCCGCGAGGTCCTCGGCGGCCTGCCGTCCAAGCGGGCGGCCACGAAGGACCGCTCGCGGCTGCACCCGCTGCAAATCGAATGGCTGCTAAACTCGCCGTTCTGCGTTATCGCGACGTCGAACGCGGACGGGACCTGCGATGCCTCCCCTAAGGGGGACCCGGCCGGCCACCTCATCCACGTGATCGACCCGCAGACCGTGGCGATCGCCGAGCGGCCGGGCAACCGGCGGGCCGACGGGTACGCCAACGTGCTGTCCAACCCGCACGTTGGCATCCTGGCGCTCGTTCCCGGGCGCGAGGACACGTTGCGCGTCAACGGGCGTGCCCGGCTGGTGCGGGACGCGCCGTTCTTCGACGAGCTGGCCGTGCGCGGGAAGCGGCCCATCCTGGCGATGATCGTGGAGATCGACCAGGTCTTCTCGCACTGCCAGAAGGCGTTCATGCGCTCGCGGCTGTGGCAGCCGGGGACCTGGCCCGGCGGCGACGTGATGCCGTCCGTCGCCCAGCTGTGCAAGATCGTCCAGGACCCGGAGGAAACCCTGGAGGAGCTGGAGGCCTACTACGCCCCTGAGCACTACCAGAGCCTGCTCTACTAACTGGGGGTACACACCAGCCCCAGCCCCCCTCCTTGCGCAGCCTCCCGTCGGCTACGCCTCGCGAGCCGCCGTCCTAATGCCGACGGACCAGAGGGCGGGGATCGTTACGCTCAGGTCGAGTAGCAAGGTGCGCAGCAGCGGCAGGGAGATGCCGATGACGTTGTTGTGGTCGCCGTCGATGGAATCGACGAACCAGCCGCCGAGGCCCTCGATGGTGAACGCGCCGGCCATGCCCAGCGGCTCGCCGGTGCCGACGTAGGCGGCTATCTCCTCGTCGGCGGGCGTCCCGAAGCGGATGAGCGAGGACGCCACCCCGGCCGCCCGCTGGCCGGTCGCCGCGTCGATGACGCAGTGCCCGGTGAGCAGCGTCCCGGTCCGGCCGCGCATGGCGTGCCAGCGGGTGATCGCCTCCTGCGCGTCGGCAGGCTTGCCGAGCGCGACCCCGTCGAGGTCGAGCATGGAATCGCAGCCGATGACCAGGCCATTGGCCTGGGTCGCGGCGACGGCGACGGCCTTGGCCTCCGCCAGCAGGGCGGTCAGCTCTCCGGTGGTGGCCGCGGAGTAGGAATCCTCGTCAACGCCGCTGACGATGACTTCGGGGTCTAGCCCGGCGCCGCGCAAGACGGCGAGGCGGGCCGGGGAGGCGGAAGCGAGAACAACGCGCACTGTCAGACCCTATATAACTGGACCATGAGGTTCGGGCTAGTCGGGACGGGTTACTGGGCGCGCGCCACGCACGCGGCCGCGATCGCCTCCACTCCGGGTGCGTCGCTGGCCGCCGTCTGGGGGCGCGACCCTCAGGCCGCCGCCAGCCTGGCGGGTGAGCACGGGGCCGCCGCCTTTACCGGCGAGGAGGCCATCGACGAGTTCCTGGCCGGGGTCGACGCGGTCGCGTTCTCCGTGCCGCCGTACGTTCAGGCGCCGATCGCGACCCGGGCCGCCCGGGCGGGCAAGCACCTGCTCCTGGAGAAGCCGGTCGCCTTGTCCGACGCGGAGGCGGACGCCTTGGTCGACGCGGTTGACGCGGCTGGCGTGGCGTCGGTGGTGTTCTTCACGCTCCGCTTCAACGGCGAGATCCGCGCGTGGCTCACCGATGAGAACGCCCGCGGCGGCTGGTCCGGCAGCGGCTGGTCCGGTGGCCATTCCGAATGGATCGGCTCGATCTTCGTGCCCGGCAGTCCTTTCAACACCCCCTGGCGGCGGGAGAAGGGCGGCCTGTGGGACGTCGGCCCGCACGTGCTGTCGCTGCTGTGGGCCAGCCTCGGGCCAGTCGTCGGGGTGACCGCCGTGCGGGGCGCCGGGGACCTCACGCACCTGGTGCTCACGCACGAGAGCGGCGCGAGCAGCACGGCCACCGTCACGCTGGGCGCGCCGCCCGCCGCGTCAGCGACCAACCTGTACGTCTGGGGGGAAGCCGGCCGGTCGGTCATGCCGAACTCCGGCTGGGACCCCGTCGAGTGCCTGCGCACCGCGCTGACGGAGTTGCTCGCCATGGCCGCCGCGGGTGAGGTCAGGCACCCGTGCGACGTCCGCTTTGGAAGGGACATCGGACGGGTGCTCGCCGCCGCGCAGGCCCAGCTCGACTAGAGCAGGTTGTTCTTCCGGCACCACTCGTCCGGGTCGGTGCCCTCGCTGGCGATGGCCGCCTGCCAGGCATCCTCAGCGGCGATGGCCTCGGGGACCGACGGGTAAAGGGAGAAGGCGCGGTCGAGGCCGGTGATCCTGAAGAGCCGGACGATCCGGTCCGGGCTGGCCGCGAGGACCAGCGACCCGTCGTTGGTGCGCAGCCGCTTGTGGCCACCGACGATCGCGCCCAGGCCAGTCGAATCCAGGAACTCCACGTCCCGTAGGTCGGCAATCACGTGGGACACGCCGCGCGCGATGAGGTCGAGCACGCTCTCGCGCAGTTGCGGCGCGGTGTACACGTCGATCTCGCCCTTAACGCGGATAGCCGCGCAATCGCTACCAACGGTAATGGTCTCCAGGTTGAGCTGCTGCACGCCGGTCTCCGACTGTGTGTTGGGGGGTGACCACGAAAGTCTGAAAGCTCACGGTAGGACAATAGGCCAACCGTTGTCAATGAGATCGTTTCGCTGTCATCATAGAGAATGACGGCCAGGATTTCAGGATTTCTGGGCAGGAGCGAGCATGCGCGTCGAGACCGCCATCGGCAACCAGATCAGCCGCCTGCGCCAGGACCGCCAGATGTCGCTTACCCAGCTGGGCGAGGCGATGGGCAAGTACCTGGACCGGCCGTGGAGCCGGCAGGCCGTCCACCAGGCCGAGCGTGGCCGCCGCTCGTTCACGGCGGCGGAGTTGACCGCCCTCGCGCTGGTGCTGGACACCTCGATTCCCGCGCTGCTGGTCGCCGAGGGCGAGCCGGTGGAGTTGCCCGGTGCGGTCATCTCCTCCGAGGACTACCAGGCGATCCTCATCAACGCGGCGACGCGGACGCCGCTCGACGGGGTTGAGGAGCTGCTGGTCGCCTTGCGCGACATGGAGGCGATCTTGTCCCGGCCGAGCCTGGCCCGGCTCGCGCGCATTGCCGGCGTAGCCCGCGAACATGGCCAGGAATAGGCTTGCGGCTATGACAAATCTCCCCGCGGACCCCTCTGGTCCCGACGTCCCTGCTTCTGGGACCGCCGGTCCTACGGGCATGCGCGCGTCTGACTCTGACCGCGACCGCGTGGCGGAAGTGCTGCGCGAGGCGGCGGCCGAGGGCCGGCTGAGCCTCGAGGAGCTGGATGAACGGCTCGACGTCCTCTATAAGACGAGAACCTACGCGGAGCTGGAGCCGATCACCGCTGACCTGCCCGCGGCGGGTGCCAGCCCGGCTCCCGCCCCGGCAGCCCGCTCCTCGGCGGCGTACCCGCAGGACCGGTACGGCGGCCATCCGTCGGGAAGCGTCGCGGTGGCGGTCATGAGCGGCTTCAGCCGCAAGGGCAGCTGGGTAGCCCCCAAGGAGATGACCGCGGTCGCCATCATGGGCGGCGGCGAGATCGACCTGCGCGATGCCCGGTTCGCCGAGCCGACGATCACGATCCACGCGATCACGATCATGGGCGGCATTCAGATCACGGTGCCCGAGGACGCGCACGTCCAGGTCAACGGCGTCGGCTTCATGGGTGCCTTCGACGACTCCCGCGCGGATGGCGACGGCGGCCCGGGCGGCCCGCACATCATCGTCAACGGCTTCGCCTTCTGGGGCGGTGTCGCGGTCGAGCGCAAGCCGTCCAGGAGGTCACGCCGGGCCGTCGACTCCAAGCGCCAGCGGGAGCTCGGCAGCTAATTCGTCCGCACGCGTAGCCAGCGCCGGGAATGCCATACTTTCCGGCGTGGATGACCTCGCGGGCCTGACGCTATGAGCAACCGGCTATTGCGGGCCTACATCGACGAGACCGGGGATCGCGGGCATTCCGCGCGGTCCTCGCCGTTCTTCGCGTTCGCGGCGGTCATGGTGGCCGATGAGGATGAGCCGGGCCTGCGCGCGGTCGTCGCGCGGCTGCGACGGGACCTGGGGGTGCCGGAGGGCAAGGCGCTGCACTGGAAGGACCACGTCAAGACGTACTCCCGGCGCCAGCACGTCGCCCGCTGCCTGTCCCAGGCCCCCGGCGTCCTGGTCGCGTACGTGCTGGTCGAGAAGGCGACGCTCCCGTCAACGTCCGGCATGTACCACGACCACGTCCTCTTCTATAACTTCGCCGCCGTCATGACGATCGAGCGGATCTTGCTGGCCGCCCGCGACTGGACGGGCGGCATGCGGGATGCGATCGTGCGCTTCGGCCATGTCCGGGGGTTCGACCACAGCACGACGAAGGACTACTTCCAGCTGAAGGCGCGGACCGACCCGTGGATCCCCTGGGACCGGCTGCACGGCGCCGTGCACTTCGACAACCAGGCCCAGTACGACGGGCTGCAGGCGGCCGACCAGTACGCGGGGATGGTGAACGTCGCGTTGCGGCCCGACCAGTTCGGCGGGCACGAGGAAGCCCACCTGATGCGGATCCACCACCAGATCCGCAAGGACAGCAGCGGGCGGGCCTGGGGACGGGGCTTCAAGGTGCTCGGCGACCCCACGACCGTCGCGCAGTTGCCCTGGTGGCCACCCGAAGGCTTGTGAGTGCGGCGCCGTCGAACAACAGTGCCCGCTAGGAGGCCCGGGGCGCGTCAACCGGCCGGGCCGGAAGGGTCTGGCAGCAGACCAAGCGTCATCCCCGCAACCTCCTAGCGGGCGCTCAATCCAAACTACAACGCGCCTTGCCCCGAGGCAAGCGGCATCCGCTCCTAGGTTCGAGAATACAGCCAGGCCTGGGTCCCCGGACGGCCGACAGCCAGGCACGCCGGATTTACCAAGAAGAGCTTTTGAGTCGCGATCTCCAGCTGCCACGCGACTAACTTCCGCGGCGGATGTCAATCCCGGGCCTGCTGGTTTACCTGCGGTAAGCGGCGGGAGGCTCACGGCGCGCCCGGCGCCTGGACGGGCACCGGGCCGGCGCCTAAGCTCGTCATGTCTCAACGACTGAGATCAGCTGAGATGGCCTCGAAAGGCTTCTGCCCGGTGATGGAGCCGGCGTAGGGCGCGTGTCCCCGCTCTGCGCCGCTAGTGGACGGTTCCAGGTGATGACCACGGGTCGGTAAATCTGGACGCCGACGACCCACGATGGTCCGCCCCGCCGGGCAGCGAACGGGACACGTCATGTCATCGGCGACCTATCGCACCCTGCTGCGCGCACCGGGTGCCGCCGCCTTCTTCCTGACCGCAACGGCCGGCCGCGTCGGCATCGCGATGACCAGCTTGGGCATCGTCTGGCTGGTGCACGCCCGGACCGGCTCCTACGTCACCGCCGGGCTGGTGACCGGCGGGTTCGCCATCGCCGAGGCAGTCGCCGGCCCGCAACTGGCCCGGCTGGCCGACCGCTTCGGCCAGACCCGGGCGCTGCCGGCCACGCTGGCCGCGCACGCGGCGGCGGTGGCCGCGCTGCTGGTCCTGGTCACCGCCGGCGCCCCGGACTGGCTGATGACGGCGGCCGGGGTAGCGGTCGGCGCCACGATCCCCCAGCTGGGCGCGCTGTCGGCGGCCCGCTGGGCGGCGCTACTGCGCGACCAGCGAGCCTCGGCGCTGCCCACCGCGTTCACGCTGGAGTCGCTGGCCAACGAGCTGGCCTACCTGGCCGGCCCGGCGCTGGTCGCCGTCCTCGGCGCCAGCGGGCACCCGGCGGCCGGCCCGGTAGTGGCCGGCGCCCTGGTGGTGGCCGGCGGAATGTGCTTCGCCGCGCAGCGCCGCACCGCGCCGCCGCTGGCCTGCGGGGCCAATGAGCGGCACCGCATGGGCCACTGGCTGCTGCGCCCCGGATTCGCGGTCCTGGCCGGCGTGAACCTGGCAATCGGCGGGTTCTTCGGCGCGATGCAGATCTCAGTGACCGCGTTCGCGGTCGAGCACGGCGCCGCGGGCACGGCCGCCGCGCTGTTCACGGTGTCCAGTTGCGCCAGCCTGCTGGCCGGCTGGCTGTATGGGCTGCGCCAGTGGCACGCCAGCGCGCGGGCGCAACTGGCGGCGGTGGCGGCCGGGCTGGCGATCGCCTGCCTGCCGCTGCTGGTGGCCAGCACACCGGTTGAACTGGGATGCAGCGTGGCGCTTACCGGCCTGGCGGTCCCCCTGATCCTGGTCCAGTGCACGGTGCTGGCCGAGGCGACGGCCCCCCGGGTCGTGCTCACCCAGGCGTTCGCCTGGCTGGGCTCGGCCACCGCCGCGGGCTCGGCGGGCGCGGCGACGGTGACCGGCTGGGCGGTGGGCACCTTCGGCGCGCATGGCGGCTTCGCGGTGGCGGCGACGGCCGCCGCCCTTATGGCGGTGCTGGCCGGAGCGGGGCTGGCCGGAGCGGGGCTGGCCGGAGCGGGCCGGCGGCGTGGCGCGTAAGGTGAGCGGCTTGCGGGCGCGGATGGACAAGGTGTTGGGGACCGCCCGGGAGCCGGTCTCGGATACGTGGTCGAAGGCCAGGCCGACGGCGATGAACGCGTTGAGGATCTCGGCCAGCGGGTGGTGGCGCATGCCCACCCGCCTGCGGACCTGGAAGCCCCACCAGGGGGACTCCGCGTGCCAGCCCGCGTCCCGGTACCTCGGGTGCGCGCGGACGCCGCCATCGTCGAGCCATTCGATGTGCGGGCCGTTGAAGCACGGGTGGGCGCCGTAGAAGAGGAAGGTGCCGCCCGGCCGCAGGACGCGGGCCCCCTCGGTGAGGACGGCGCCGAAGTCGCTGACGTCCGTGGAGATCCACGACGCGACGACCGTGGCGAACACCGCGCTCGCGAACGGGAGCACCGACCCGTCGGCCCGGATCACCTGTGGCGACCGGCGGCGGGCGAACCGCAGCTGGTCGGCCGACATGTCCACCCCGACGACGTCCCGGCCGGTGCCGGCCAGGGCGGGAAACAGCAGGCCGGTCCCGCAGCCGAGGTCGAGGCAGAGGCCATCACCGGGGCCGAGCAGCCGCGCGATGTCGGCCGCGTTGTCGGCGATGTAGGGGGCCCGCCACTCGTCGTACCACTGCGCGTGCCCGTCATAACGAGGTGCCGATCTCATGCTCGTAATGCCACGCTATTCCGGTGACCGCAGGCAAGCATCTTCGCAACGGGCTGAACCCGGACGGCACGATCGCGCGGGAAGGAGCACTGACCCGGGTGCCGGGCGCCTTCCGGGCGGTGGTCGAGGTGACGCGGACCGAGCTGGCCACCGCGTTCGGCGGACGGTGGATGCACAGCGCCTACCTGTACGGCAGCATCCCCCGGGGGACCGCCATCCCCGGCACCAGCGACCTTGACGTGCTGGTGGCGCTCAACGACGAGCCGACGCCAGCCGACCGGTCCCTGGCCGATGGCGTCGAGCGCGGGCTGGACAGGGCGTTCGCGGTGATCAGCGGGGTGGGCCTGCTGCTGTACAGCGCGGCGACGCTGCTTAGCGAGCTGGAACGGCACGACCTGGGATTCTTCGTCGCTTGCCTGTGCACGCCGCTGATCGGCCCCGACCTCGGCGGCCAGCTGCCGCGCTACCGCCCGACGAGCCTGCTGGCCCGGGAGACCAACGGGGACCTGGCCCTCGTCATGGCGAGCGGAGGGAACGGGACATGGCGGCAAAGAAGGCAGCGCCGAAGGTGGCCGAAGTAGTGGCAACCGGGCGTCGCTGGGGCTATGGACGCGTGTCGACGCGGGACCAGCACACCGATGCGCAGCACGACGCGCTAGTAGCTGCGGGCGTTGCCCCCGAGTTCATCTACGTAGAGAAGGCCAGCACGCGCCTCACGGTGCGCCCGGAGCTTGAGAAGCTGCGCAAGATGCTCCGGCCCGGTGATGTCCTCGTCGTCACGAAGGTTGACCGCCTGGCCCGTTCGCTGCTGGACCTGATCAGCATCGCGGATGACCTTCGGTCACAGGGTGTCAAGCTGGAAGTCCTGTCGGGCACGTTCAACCGTGATGACCCGATGGGGGAAGCGTTCTTCCAGATGACCGGAGTGTTCGCCCAGCTTGAGCGGGACCTGATCAGGCAGCGCACTCACGAGGGACTTGAGGCCGCACGGGCACGCGGGCGCACGGGCGGGCGCAAGGCCAAGCTCACGGACGCACAGGCCAACGAGGTACGTCGCCTGTACGCGGCGAAGGACAAGACGGTTGCCGAGATTGGCGCGCTGTTCGGCATCACCCGTGAGAGCGTCTACCGCTACGTCAAGGCCGCGTAAGAGGCATGGGCATGAACGGGCCGATCGAGCTGGATGCACCGCCGCTGGACGTTCCAGAGGGCTGCGTGGTGTGGGCCGATGACGACGGGCGAACCTGGATGGAAACCGACGAGTCAGGTAGCCCCTGCTCATGGCCAGTTGAGTACGGCGCTTAGCTTCCCAGGCACGCGCCCGGTTGTCACGGACGGTAGCCGGGCGCGTTTTCCAGGCAATCACGCTAGGTTATGTTATCTCTCACTTACTGTCACTGATTCGATAACGCGATCGAATGACACCCCCATCATTAACGAAGCTCGAAAACACTCCGCTACCTCCTGGTTACTCGGGCGCGTGATGCCCGGCGAGGCCCGGACAGTGGCAGCGCTAGGCCGCACTAGCGCGGGTGAGCAAATCGCCCAGGTTCCCGAAGCGGATCACCGCTTTCAAGTCGTCATCATCGATCACTGTCATGGTCCGCTGGCCTGCCGGGCGGGACACGAAGTCCAGTTCAGGCATGCTGTCCCGGCTGGCGTCCGCGCGGATGCCCGCGCTCCGCATGAACTCGTTGCGCTGCACGGTGTCCAGTGACTCCCAGTGCGCGCGGAACTTCTTGCCCGTCCTCACCGGCTCGATGCGGGCGGCGATCGGCTCAAGTGCCCCAAGGCGGGCTATCTCGGCCTTGGCGCGCTCAAGGGTCTCAGCCTCCTTGCCCACGTCCTTACCCGTGGCCTGCCCGATCGCGACGACGCTGGACAGGTGCCCGATCTGCTCGCCAATCCGGGCGATCTCCTCGGAGTAGTCGCGTCCGGGGATGAGCCTCTTCTCCGTAAGCTCGCGGTCTCCTGCGAAGTCAAGCAGTGCGCCGTACACGGCTTCTTCCAGCTTCTCGGCGTTCAGGCGCTTTGCGCTGCACCGTCCGTCCCGGCGATGCGATGAGTGGCAATGGTAGTAGCGGTATGCGTACATCACCGGCTCGCCCTTGCGGTCAGACGGGTAACTCGTGCGGTTGGTGGTCGTGCTGTGCATCGGAGCGCCGCAGGTGCAGAACACGACCTGTAGCAGTGGTGATGTATTGACCTTGACCGGCACGGTATTGAGCGCCAGCCGGGCCTGTATCGCCTCGTAGACCTCACGTGCCTTGCTGGCGTCACTGGAGAGGATCGGATCGGCCCGGTAGACGATGAACCCGTCAGCGTCCCGGAGGGGTGTGCCGTTCGTGTCCACGACCGCGCCCAGGATGGCCGGGGACTGGAGGATCATGCGGACCACGGTCGCGGACCAGGGGGTGCCCGTGAGGGGCTTGCCGTTGCGCTTGCGGATGACGTTCTTAGGCGATGGCACGCCCGACTCCTGTAGCCACCGGGCGATAGCGCCGAGCGCCTCCCCTTTGAGGAACCGCTCTGCCATCTCCACGACCAGCGGCGCGTACTCGGGATCGGGCGCGTAGCCCCAGTTCTTGGCGAGCTTCACGGGCATGTACCCGAACGAGACCATGCCGCCCGTGTACTTCCCGTCCCGCACCAGCTTGTCGTGAGCGTCCTTGACGCGCGCCCCGATGACCTCGCGCTCGTACTGGGCGAAGCTCATCAGCATGTGCGCCATGACCTTCCCCTCGGGCTTGGTCAGGTCCATCATCGGGTCCAGGATGATCAGGCTCTTGCCGTGCGCCTCAAGCCAGCTCAGCAGCGCCGTGAAGTCGAAGAGCGACCGGGACACGCGATCCAGCTTCGCCGCGCACAATGCGTCCCACGAGTCCAGCCGGTCATCCCTCAGCCACCGGCCCAGGCCCGGACGGTCGAACGGCGACACCGCGCCGGATACGTCCAGGTCGTAATCGGCCTCCGTGATCTGGACTAGCTCGTGGTCCCCCAGCGCGGCGTACTGCGTGATCTTCTCTAGCTGGCGCTCGGGGGACGTGGTGTTCTCAGTGACCAGGGACAACCGGATGACAGGAAGCAGGCGCATGCCGGTACGGTACCGGGCTGGACAGGTTTGTGTAAAGCTAAGTAAGGTTTCTCATAGCGCATGTCGATGACGGCCGTGCCGATCTCGATGCGGCTGGTCTTGGCGCCGATCGCCGCCAGCAGCGGGAACGGGGAGGCGAGCTGGCGGGCGAAATGATGCACGCGGAAGTACGCGCCGTCGGCTCCGAGATCTTCGGCCGCTTGCGCGAGGTCGACCGACTGCAGCAGCGCGTCGGACGCCGACCGCGTCTGCGATCCCGGCGAGTTCGACCAGTGCCCGAATGAAAGGAATCCGATGTGTTTCGTCACGGGTGCTTGAACACGGGCGGGTGTGACCACATTCCGGGGACCTCCTGGGGGATCGCCCCCGCGGTGAGCAGGGGGAAGTGGCAGGCGGCGTGGCGGCCGGGCGCTACCTCCCGCAGCGGCGGCCGCTCGGCCGCGCATAGCTCAACGGCGTACGGGCAGCGAGTGCGGAACACGCAGCCCGACAGGCCGTCCACTGGGTCGGGCACGTCCCCGGTCAGCAGGATGCGCTCGCGGGGCCGGGCCATGTCGGTCACGTTCGGCGTGGCGATGCCGGCTTCGGCCTGGGCGGCGACCTCACTGGCGATCTCGGGCGCGGCTGAGAGCAGGGCCTCGGTGTAGGGGTGTGCGGGGCGCGCGTAGAGGCTCTCGGACTCGGCCAGCTCCATGATCTGCCCGAGGTACATCACCGCGATCCGGGTGGAGACGTGGCGCACCACCCCGAGGTCGTGCGCGATGAAGACGTAGGTGAGATTGAGCTGGTCCTGCAGGTCGGCGAACAGGTTGAGCACTTGCGCCTGGATCGAGACATCCAGGGCGGACACCGGCTCGTCGGCCACGATCACCTTCGGCTCCATGGCCAGGGCGCGCGCGATGCCGACGCGCTGGCGCTGCCCGCCGGAGAACTCGTGGGGGTAGCGGTCGGCGTGGGTGGCATCCAGGCCGACCACGTGCAGCAGGTCGCGGACCCGGTTATCGCGGGCGCGCCGGTCGCCGTAGCCGTGCACCTCCAGCGGCTCGGCGATGATGTCGCCGACCCGGCGGCGCGGGTTGAGCGAGGCGTACGGGTCTTGGAAGACGAGCTGGAGCTCCTTGCGGACCGGGCGCAGCTGACGGCGGGACAGCCTGCTGATGTCGCGGCCGCCGAAGGTCACCGTGCCGGAGGTGATGTCGGTAAGGCGCACCAGGCACCGGGCCAGGGTGGACTTGCCGCAGCCGGACTCACCGACGATGCCCAGCGTCTCGCCGGCCCGCACCTCCAGCGAAACGCCGTCGACCGCGTGCAGCGCGACGCCGCCGCCCAGCCCGCGCCGGTTCAGCTGGAAGGTCTTGATGAGGTTCTGCGCGGAGAGCACGACCTCGGGCACTACCGCGCCCCTCCATTCGCTCACGGGGCCGCCTCCTCCAGGTCGCTGGGCTGGCCCGGGCGGACGGCCGCTTGCTCGATCCGCAGCCGGAGCTCCTGACGGTCATCGCGGGGCAGCCAGCAGGCGTCGACATGGCCGCCGGTGCCCTCCAGGGGAGGCCGGTCCGCGCACTTGTCGTGACGCAGCCGGCAGCGCGGGCCGAAGGCGCAGCCCTCGGCGATCGCGAATGGCGATGGCGGTGATCCGGGGATCGTCGGGAGCCGGCGGACCCGCCCGCCCCGGGTATTGGGCACCGAGGACATCAGCCCCCAGGTGTAGGGGTGCTGCGGCCGGTGGAAGACGGCGTTCTTGGGGCCCTGCTCGGCGGCCCGGCCGGCGTACATCACCAGCACCTTGTCGGCGATCTCGGAGACGACGCCCATGTCGTGGGTGATCAAGATGACCGATGAGCCGTGGGCTGCTTGCAGCTGACGCAGCAGATCGAGGATCTGCGCCTGGGTGGTGACATCCAAGGCGGTGGTGGGCTCATCGGCGATCAGCAGCGCGGGATTGCAGGACAGGGCCATCGCGATCATCACCCGCTGTCGCATCCCGCCGGAGAACTCATGCGGATACTGGTGCAGGCGGCGCGCCGGGTCGGGGATGCCCACCTCGCCAAGCAGGCCGACCGCCCGCTCGAGCGCGGCCTTCTTCGTCACCTTCTCGTGCGCCCGGATCTGCTCGGCGATCTGCCAGCCGACCGTGTAGACCGGGGTCAGCGACGTCATCGGGTCCTGGAAGATCATCGCGATCTCACGGCCGCGCAGGCTGCGCATCTCCGCCTCGGGCAGGGCCAGCAGGTCTTGCCCGCGGAAGGACGCCTGGCCGGTCACGGACGCGTTGGGATCGCGGATGAGCCGCATGAGCGACATCATCGAGACGCTCTTGCCGGAGCCGGACTCGCCGACGATGCCGAGCACCTCGCCCTCTTCCACGGTGAAGGACAGGCCGTCGACCGCGGTGACGGTACCCCGCCGGGTGCGGAAGCGGACGGTCAGGTCGCGGACGTCGAGAAAAGGCTCAGGCACGGCGCACCCTGGGGTCGATGGCGGCGTAGACGACGTCGACGACCGCGTTGGCGAGCACGATGAAGAACGCCGCGTACAGCACGCTGGCGATGATCACCGGGAGGTCGAGGTTCTGCAGGGAGTTGTAAGTGAGCAGGCCGAGGCCGGGCAGGCCGAAGACCACCTCGTTGAGCAGCGCGGCGCCGCCGATGAGGGCGCCGAAGTCCAGCCCGAACAGCGACACGATGGGGATGAGGGAGCAGCGCAGGGCATGGGCGATGAGGACGCGGCGCTCGGACAGGCCCTTGGCCCGGGCGGTGCGCACGTAGTCCTCGTTGAGTGCCTCCAATAGCTCGCCGCGCAGCACCCGGGCGTAGATGCCGGCGTACAGGACCGCCAGCGTCAGCCACGGGAACAGCAGGTGCAGCGCCCACTGCACTGGGTTGGCGGTCAGGCTGACATAGCCGAGGGGCGGCACCCAGGAGAACACGCCGGAATGCAGCTTGTCCTGGGTTATGAGGTTGACCACCTCGCCCAGCCAGTAGACGGGCACCGACACCCCGACCACGCCGACGATCATCAGCACCGGGTCGGCGATCGTCCCGCGGGTGGCCGCCGAGACGGTGCCAATGAGGATGCCGAACACCATCCAGATCACCGCGGCCCCGATCACCAGGGACAGCGTGACCGGCGCGGCGTGCAGGATCTGGGGGATGACGGCGGCGCCGCGATTCACGTACGACGTGAGGTCGTGCTTGATGAGCAGGTGATCCATCATCAGCACATAGCGGACCGGCAGCGGCCGGTCCAGGCCGAACTCGTGGCGCACCTGGGCCAGGGTGGCCGGATCGGCGTTGCGCCCGGCGATCCGGGCGGCCGGGTCGACGCCCGGGGTGGCGAAGAAGATGAGGAACGTCACGACGCTGATCGCGAAGAGCACCAAGACGGTAGACAGCAGTCGCCGCAGCGCGAAGCGGGTCATTTACGCCGCCCCCCGCAGGCGGGCCTTCGGGTCGAGCGCGCTGCGGACGCTGTCGCCGAGGAGGTTCAGCGTCACGGCGGTGATGACAACCATGAGCCCGGGCGCGATGGCGACCGTCGGCCGGGTGTAAAGGAGGCCGAGGCCGTCGTTGATGATCGTGCCCCAGCTGGCGGCCGGCGGCTGCACGCCGACGGACAGGAACGACAGAGCCGCCTCGGTGAGCATGTTGATCGCGGCCATCAGCGGCAGGAAGACGAGCACCATGGGCGCGATATTCGGCAGGACATCGCGGCGCAGGATCCGGACGTCGGAGCCGCCGATGCCGATCGAGGCCTGGATGAACTCCCGGCCGCGCAGCGCCAGCACCTGCCCGCGCACCGGGCGGGCGACGTAGGGCACGTAGACCGCGGCGATGATCAGGATGGGGAGCCAGAGGCTGCCCGCCTGGACGCTGAGCGGCCCGAGCCGCAGCCCGTTCGTCAGCAGCACCACCGACAGCGAGATGGCGAGCAGGTAGACCGGGAAGGCCCAGATCACGTCGAAGAACCAGTTCAAGATGGTGTCGACCACGCCGCCGAAGTACCCGGCGATCACGCCGAGCAGCGCGGCCGCGACACAGCAGATGAGCGCCGAGCTGAGCCCGATCAGCAGGCTGTTGCGGCCCCCGTACAGCAGCCGCGCCATCACGTCCCGGCCCTGGCTGTCGGCGCCCAGGAAGTAGTGGTGGACGTCCCCGGTCGGGCCAATCGGGGTGACGCCGAGGCCGAGGCCGGAGGTGGTGGGCGCCAGGACGGGGACCGTCTTGCCGTTCACCACGGTCGTGCCGGACACGTTGGACTGGAACGGGTCGGTGTGCGCGATGTAGTGCGCGTAGACCGGTGCCAGCAGGCAGACCACGACGATGAGCATGAGGATGGCGAACGAGGCGATCGCGGTCCGGTCCCGGGCCAGATCGGCTAGCGCCGTCCGCCATGGTCCCCGGGCGGGGGCCAGGGCGGACGGCGTTGTGACCGTCGAGGTCGCGGTCACTTGACCCAGAGCTGGTCAACCAGCATGTAGAACTGCTTGCTGAACTCGTAGTGCTTGATCCGGCTGGACGTGAAGTCGATCAGCTTGGGGGTGAAGAGCGGCGCGGTGGGCGCCTGCGCCATGACGGCCTTGTCGACCTGGCCCCACATCGTGTTGGCCTGCGTCATGCTCGTCTGCTCGGACGTGAGCGCGGCGTCCATCTGGGTGTCGATGGGCTTGTCGCAGAAGCCGGAGATGTTGATGCTGGTGTCGCTGCCCGGGTGGAACGAGGCGCACGACAGCAGCACGTGCAGGAAGTCCGAGGCGGCCGGGTAGTCCTGGTACCACGACGAGATCGAGATCTGGACCTTGTTCTTGGTGTTCTGGATGTAGGTGAACTGGATGTTCGGCGAGATCGGCTTGAGCACCGCCTTGTAGCCGATCTGGTTCAGCACGCTTTGCAGGTACTCGCCGAGTTGCTTGTTGACGTCGTCGGACTGGACCACGACGCCGACGGTCTGGCCCGCGGTGCCGGACTCCTGGACCAGTTGCTTGGCCTTGGCGAGGTCGGGGGCGGTCCAGGTGGCGCCGCCGCCGGCCGTGTAATCGCAGAAGTCGACGTGCCCGGGGAAGTCGGGCGGCAGGAAGGTGCAGGCCGGCGCGGCGAGGTTGGTGCCGCCGTAGATCTTGACCATCGCGGAGCGGTCGATCGCCCAGTTGACAGCCTGGCGGGCCTTGGGGTTGTTGAACGGCGCGATGTTGACGTTCATGGGGGCGTAGAACATCGCGGTCAGCGTGTTGACGTGCGCCTGGCTCTCGTACTTGGTGCCGATCTCGCCGAGCCGGTCGGCGGGCAGCGGGTCGTAGACCCAGTCCGCCTGCCCGTTCTCGACCGCGGTCACCTCATCCTCGACGGTGAGGCCGAAGGTCTGGATGATCTCGTCCGGGTAGCCCTGCGGCTCGGCCGCGACCGACCACACCTTGAAGTACGGGTTGCGCTTCATCGTGAGCTGGCGGTTGGGGTCGTCGGAGGCGAAGTAGTAGGCGCCGGTCCCGGGGATCGGCGTGGTGCCCATGTCCTTGCCCGGGGTGTCGGCGGGCAGGATCGACGCGTGCGGCACGGCGAGCTTGTACGGGAACTCCGGGTCCGCCGCGGTCAGGTGGATGGTGACCGTGTTGGCGGCGTCGTCGGCGACGATCCCCTTGGACAGGTCGCAGGTGGCCGGCTTGGCCAGGCACGCGGTGGCCCCGACGATGCCGACGTAGAAGGTGCCGGCGGTCGGGCTGGAGACCTTGAAGATGCGCTCGAACGACGCGACGACGTCCTTCGTGGTGACCGGCTGGCCGTTGGAGAACTTGATCCCCGAGTGCAGCTGGAAGGTGTAGGTCTTGCCTCCGTCGCTGACGGTCGGCATCGCGGTGGCCAGGTCGGGGACGACGGTGAAGCTGGCGTCGCCGGCCGTCTTCGTGAACGCGAGCAGGCCGTCGTAGCTGGCCTGGTAGAGCTGCCAGTACTGCAGGGTGTAGTTGACCTGGGGGTCGAGCGAGCCTGCGGCGGCGTTGGCGACCAGGTGCAGCGTGCCGCCGGCGTGGGCGGGGTCGTAGCCGGCGGGGGCGGATGATCCCGACGAACTCGACTGGCCGCCGCCCGGCGCGGAGGAGGAGCCGCCGCTGGCGGTGCTGCCTCCGCTGCCGCAGGCGGCGGTCGCGGACAGGAGGGCGACGCTGGCGAGCGCCGCCGCGATTGTGTAGTGCTTCATGATCTCTCCGGTCAGGAGTTGGGCGGACGGTCGTGCTCGCGGACGCTCAGTCGTGGTCGCGCAGGAAAGCCCCGACGACTTCGAGGAAGCGCTCTTCCTCTTCAACGTGAGGCATGTGACTGGACTCGGCGAAGACTTCCCAGCGGACGTCGGGGATCGCGTCGGAGAAGGGCTGCATCGTCGCGGCCGTCGCCTCGTCGTAGGCGCCATTGATCAAGAGGGTGGGCGCCGTGATCAGGTGAGCCCGGTCCACCACGGACCAGTCGCCCAGCGTGCCGACGACGTGGAACTCGTTCGGCCCGTTCATCGTGTGGTACACCGTCGGATCGGCGCGGATCGCGCTGTCGGTGTCGATGACTTCCTGCGGGTTGGGCACCACGCGGCACAGGTGGCGGTCGTTGAAGACTTTCGTGGCCGCCTCATACTCCGGGTCGTCGTAAGTGCCGGCCTCCTGGTGGCGGCGCAGGGCGTCCTGGACCTCGAGCGGCAACTGGGCGACGAGCTTGCCGGTCTCGCTGGTCCACAGCTCCATCGAGGCCGGCGAGTCGCAGATCACCAGCGACCGCAGGCCGGACGGCTGAAGGATGGCGTGCTCGGAGGCGAGCATGCCGCCCCAGGACTGGCCGAGCAGGTGGTAGTCGCCGGCGATGCCGAGCGTGGCCAGGAGGCTGTCGAGCTCGTCGAGGAAGAGCTTGACGGTCCAGAAGTCGGCGCCCCTGTCCGGCAGGTGGGTCGAGTTGCCGATTCCCAGCTGGTCGTAGTGGATGACCGCCCGGCCCTGCCCGGCGAGCCGGGCCATCCGCAGCGTGTAGTTGTGCGCAGCGCCGGGGCCACCGTGCAGCACGACGAGCGGCGTCGCGCCAGATCGGAGGTCACCGGTGATGCGGTACCAGGTCTGCCACGCCCCGAAGGGGGCGTGGCCGGTAACCGTGGGCTCAGGGATAGCCACGGTGCCTCCTTGAGGTCAACCAGCCCGTAGGTCTTGCTCGGGTAAGCTAAGAGTGAACGCTAAATGGCCTGACTTACAAGCCATTTGATGAGACTTTAACGACATGTAACATGCCCGAGACCGCAAATCGCCCAAGGCAACGGAGAGTGAAGCGTGCCCTCCCCTACCGGCGCGGGTGTGGGCGCGGGCGATGGCCTGCCCCGCCTCGTTTACCACGCCCCCCTCAGCGAGCCGGTCCAGGTCACCAGCGCCACCGGCGAGGTGACCGACCGGCTGCTGGCCGCGATCGCGATCGGCGAGTTCCTGCCCGGCGAGCGGCTTCCGGCCGAGCGCGCGCTGGCCAAGATGCTCGGCGTCGCGCGGTCAACCGTGCATGACGCCCTCCACCGGCTGCGCGACGCGGGCGTGGTGGAGATCTACCTCGGGCGCAGCGGCGGGGCGGTGATCCGCAGCGACTGGACGCCGGACTCGGCGGGCGCCGTCGCGCGGACGCTGTCGGTACAGCGGCCGCAGCTCGGGGAGCTGTTCGACATGCGGCGCCTGGTGGAGGGGATGATCGCGCGGGCCGCCGCCGAGCGCCGGACCCCCGATGACGTGCGCCAGCTCAAGAGCGGCCTGCTCGGCTACAGCCGCGCGCGGTCTTCGGAAGACGCGCATGCCTCGGACCAGGCGCTGCACCGCGCGGTCGCCGCCGCCACGCAGAACACGCACGTGCTGGCGATGCGGGAGAGCATCCTGGCGACCATCACCCTCGGCATCGGCATCGAGCCCTACAGCCCGAGCCACTACGAGCAGGCCCGCAACGAGCACACCGAGCTGGTGGAGGCGATCATCGCCGGCCACGTCGACGAGGCCGGGATCATTGCCGAGCGGCACTTCGAGATCAGCCGCGATATCGTCCAGCGGGTCCTGGATCGCCCGGACGCTCCCTAGCCTGGCCGGGGGCGCGGGTCGACCGCGGAGCTGAACAGCGCGGCCATCTCGGCGGGGTCAAGCCCGAGGGCCGCCTCGGTGACCGCGATCTCGGTGGTGATCCGGCCCGGGTCGAGGGTGGGGTGCCAGGCGGGCAGGCCGATGCGCCGCTCGGTGACAAGGGCGAGGATCCGCTCGTTGACGGGGTCCGCCTCCCCCGCCGCGTACACCCGGAAGTGACTGGTGTGCGGTACGCCCGGCTGGATGGTGACCCAGGAGGGAAGCGCGGCCGCGAACGCGTGCGCCCAGGCTCGGGTGTCGGCCACCAGCGGGAGCCGGTCACGCAGCCCGACGAGGGCGGAAACGGCTTCGGCGGTGGTGCGGTAGATCGTGCCGCCCAGGCGGCGGCGCCACAGCCGGGCCTCGGCGACGAAGTCGGCCGGCCCGAGCAGGGCGGCGCCCGCGAGGCCGCCCAGCCCCTTGTAGAACGAGACGTACAGCGAATCAGCCAGCGCGGCGATCTCGGGCAGCGAGCGGTCGAACCACGGCTGGGACTCCCAGATGCGGGCGCCGTCGAAATGCAGCGCCACCCCGCGTTCCCGGCAGGCACCGGACAAAGCGACCAGGTCATCCCAGGCCGGCAGCAGGCAGCCGGCGTCCCGCAGCGGCAACTCGACGAGCACCGCCCCGACCCGGCCGGGGATGGCGGCGACGTGCCGGGCGGCCGGCGCCTCGAAGCCCACGGTCAGGAAGCAGACCTCCAGGCCATGCAGGACGCGCGGACCGTCCTCCTCGTGGACCAGCAGGTGGCTGAGATCCGGCATCGCGACGCGGCGGCTGGCGGCGCGATCGGTGTGAATCCGCAGGGCGGCCTGCTGGGCCATCACCCCGCTGGGGAAGCAGGCGGCCGCCTCGACCCCGAACAGCGCCATGACCTCTTCTTCGAGTCGCTGCACGGCACCGCGCTCGCCGTAGGCGTCCCACTCGGCGATGCCCAGGTCGTCGCAGGCGCGGGCGAGCTCGCTGAATACCTGGGCCGGCGGGCGGAACGCGGGACCGGAGACGGCGGCGGCACAGGAACGGGAGGCGGCGAGGACACGCTTGGCAAGATCGTCCGAAGGCATGAGGCCATGCTAGGAGGGCCGGCAAGCCATGATGAGCAGCTGAAATTTTCAGTTCGGCGCTACCCGGGAACCCGCCCGGGCCTGCGATGACGCGGGAGTGGCGGACGGCGGCGTTGACCGCCGGATTCGCGGCTGCCTAGCGTCCACGCGAGAGCTCGCGCCCTGGATGGCAGGGCTGCGCTGCCGCGAGGAGGACCCGGATGTTGCCACGCCGAATGCCGCATTTCATGTCGCGAAGCGGGCGCGATGCCCGGTTCGCATGGTCGTTTACCTGGCCGCGGCGCAGAACCCGGGCAGCCCTGTCGGCGGCCGCCGCGACGGCGGCGGTCGTCGCCATCGGAACCTTCGCCCTCGGCTCCCTGGCCACGGCCGCGCCGCGGGCCGGGGCGGCGCCGGCGGCGGCGGGAACGGGTTACTGGCACACCAGTGGCAACCAGATCCTGGACTCGGCCGGCAACCCGGTGCGGATCGCGGGCATCAACTGGTACGGGTTCGAGACACAGGACGAGATCGCGCACGGGCTGTGGGTGCAGGACTATCACACGGTCCTCAACGACATCGCGGCGCTTGGTTACAACACGGTTCGCATCCCGTTCTCCAACCAGATGGTGGAGACCCCGAAGGTCCCGAACAACTTCTCGGTCAACAACAGCACGGGCGGGCACATCAACACCGACCTGGTGGGCCTGAACGCGCTGCAGATCCTGCAGAAGATCGTCACCGCCGCCGGGCAGGCGGGCCTGCGGGTCATCCTGGACAACCACCGCTCGGAAGACGGTAATTCCGCCGAGCAGAACGGCCTGTGGTACACGAGCACCTACACCAACGCCAAGTGGCTCAACGACTGGTCGACGCTCGCCACGATGTTCGCGAACAACCCCACCGTGATCGGGTTTGACCTGCGCAATGAGCCGCACACCCCGGCCGGGGTCACCTACGCCAACGGCGCGACCTGGGGCACCGGGGACCCGAACACCGACGTCCGGCTCGCCTACCAGGCGGCGGGCAACGCGATCCTCGCTAAGGACCCTGGCGCGCTGATCTTCTGCGAGGGCATCGGCGAGTTCCCCGATTCCGCGGCGACCGGCGGGTTCGACAGCACCTGGTGGGGCGGCGACCTGCAAGGCGTCGCGCAGTTCCCGGTCGCGCTCAGCTCCCCGGGGCACGTGGTGTACTCCGCGCATGACTACGGGCCGGTCCTGTTCCAGCAGACGTGGTTCAACTCCTCCACCACCCCGGCCAGCCTGGACGCGGTGTGGAACAAGTTCTGGGGTTACATCTACGCGCAGAACATCGCCCCGCTGTGGGTCGGCGAGTTCGGCACCGGTAACGGGGCGGCCGACGTGCAGTCCACCGCGGCCGGCTCGCAGGGCCAGTGGTTCTCCAGCCTGGTCGCCTTCATCAAGAGCAACCCGGCGATGGGCTGGACCTACTGGGCGCTCAACGGCGAGGACTCCTTCGACCTGCTCGACAACGCCTACGACCCCACGCCGGTCAGCGCGGCCAAGCAGTCGCTGCTGGCCAGCATCCAGTTCCCGCTGTCGGGCGGGGGCGGCACCACCAGCCCGCCGCCGCCACCACCGACCGGCACGCTGTCGTGCGCGTTCTCGGTCACCAACTCCTGGTCAGGCGGTTTCCAGGGGCAGATCGTGATCAGCGTCTCCGGCAACCCGGTCAGCAGCTGGAAGGCCAGCTGGACCTGGCCCAGTGGCCAGACGCTCATCAACGGCTGGAGCGCGGCGTTCACCACCTCGGGGACGAGCGTCACCGCGACCAACGAGTCCTATAACGGCTCCATCTCCCCTGGCGGCTCGGTCACCATTGGCTTCACCGCCAACGGCTCGGTCCCATCCTCGTTGCCGATTACCTGCTAACCGCCCCCGCGGCTCGCGACAGCCGGATCGCGGCTGCAAGCCATTCGCAGCTGCATGCGGATAGTTGTCGTTGATGTGACGGTAGGCTGCGCGCGGGGCGTCCGGACCGTTTGCGGCCGCGGCCGGCGGGAAGATGCTCGCGCGAACCGGCCCTGGAGGTGCGATGAAGAAGATAGTGGAACTCCTGCTCTGTATTCTCCACCCGCTCGCGGTGGTGCTCATGTGGATCAACCTGGCATCGCGTCGTGACCTGAGCGGATTCAGCAAGCTCGCGTGGGCCATCTTCGGGCTGATCCCGCTGGTGCCCTTCCTGTACGTCCTGACCGGCGGCGACCTGTTCTGAGGCAGCGTCGGCGGGCCCGCCCGTTAGGCGGTCAGCTGAGCTGGCGGAGCAGGGTGGCCATGTCCGAGCAGATCCATTCCTCGGCGATGAGCCCGTCGGCGATGCGGTAGAACTCGTGGCTGACGTACTCGATCGCGTGCCCGGTCGCGGGCATGCCCAGGAAGTCCCCGGAGTGGGTGGCGCGGAACCGCACCCGGACGGCGACCTTATCCTCGGCGGCGACGATGTCCTCGATGTCGGCCCGCAGGTCGGGGAAGGCATGCCGCATCATCTCGAAGCCCTGCCGCCACGCCTCCCGCCCGTGCTGGGGCACGGGCAGTTCCGCCAGGTTGATGATGAGGTCCGGGGCAATCAGGGCCAGGCACTCATCGACGTCACCGGCGTTGAACGCCCGGAATCCGGCGCGCACCAGCTCAGCGTTGGCGGCGGCGGTGGTGATCTGCGCGGTCATGAACTGGCCTCCTGTTAGGAAACACCTTGACGTTGCGGCAAGGCTAACGGTGCCCCGCCGACCCATCCACGGGGTGCGGGGCACCGTTATGTCCGCGCATGGGTTGGTGACACGGCGCTGATGTTCGCTATACGTCCATTCACAGGCCGGGCGCTTCGTTTGCCGGATATCGAGCCGGGGATGGCCCTGACATCGTCGAAGGAGCGGTGAAGACGTAGCCGTGGCGAACTGCGCCTGGCCGGCCCGCGGTTGGTGTTGTGCCCGCGTTGTCACGCCAGCGCCCCAAGTGGCGGCCCGCGCGCATCTAGCGACCGGAGGTGAATCTGATGGCCGCGTTGCGGTTCGACAGTACGGATCTCGGCCGTACTGAGGAGTTCCTCAGCATGGCCTACACCAAGATGCGCATCGGCGGGCATGCCGAGCGTACCCGGGCTCAGGTCACGCGGGAGGCCATGGGATCGCTCAGCGTGGACGAGCTCGCCTTCGACTATGACATGAGCCATGACGCGACAGAGCCGCTCGGCAAGCTGTGCCTGTGCAGCGTGCACAGCGGCGGCATCGTCCGCCAGTACTTTCCTGATGGCATCGAAGGCACGTTCGGCGCCGGGGATGTGTTCTTGTACGCTCCGCATGACCGGCCCTATTCCGGTGTCATTCAGGGCGCCCGCTACAACCTGGTCATGTTCGACCCCCGGCTGCTGGACCAGGTGGCCGCCACCGCAGGCGGCCGCCGACCCGAGCAGGTGCGGCTGACCGGCGACCGGCCGGTTTCCCCAGCGGCCACCCGGCAGCTGCGGAGCATGATCGCCTACCTGTACCACCACCTGCTGGCCGACCCGGCGATGCGTGACGCGCCACTGATCGTCTCCACCGTCTCCCAGCACGTGGCGGCCAGCGTGCTCAGCGCCTTCCCCAACAACGCGCTGCTTGAGCCGGCGGCCGCAGATCGCCGCGACGCCCATCGGGCGACCGTGCGCCGCGCGGTCGCCTACATCGACGCCCACGCCGGCGAGCCGGTGACGCTGGCTGACATAGCCGCCGCGGCGGGCACGACCGGCCGGGCCGTGCAGGCCGCGTTCCGCCGTCACCTGGATACGACCCCGATGGGCTACCTGCGCCGGGTCCGCCTCGATGGCGCTCACCGCGACTTGCGGGCCGCCGACCCCACCACGGGCGCCACTGTCGCCGCGATCGCCGCCCGGTGGGGCTTCAGCCCGATGGCGCGGTTCACCAGTTACTACCAGGAACAGTACGGGGCGCTGCCCAGCCACACCCTGGGCCCATGACCGCCGGGCAGACAATCTCATGCATCCGGAGATCCTTACCAGCCAGACTCTCCGCGACGGCTGACCCACCACCGCGTCGCGCAGGGTCACCCGGTAGGTTCCGCGCTCAGGCGCCTGACATCCGGTCTTCTATACTGGCGAGCTTGGCTCGGACCCGGCCGGCGCTGGGGTGCTGGAGGTCGTCCAATATGGCCAGTGCCTGCTGCCAGGCGCGGCGGGCTTGCGGCAGTTCGCCGGCGGCGTGGCGAGCGTCGCCGACGTGGGTGAGGATCCATGCATGCGAGCCGCGGTCGCCGCGGTCGCGGCACAGGGCGAGGGCCAATTCGAAATGGTCGGCGGCCCGGGCGAAATCGCCGAGGTGAAACTCGATGTACCCCAGGGTGTCCCAGACCTCGCCTTCAAAGTGGCAGCCGCCAAGCTTGGCGATCAGGGCCAGCGACCGCTCGCAGGACGCGCGGGCCTGCTGGTAGTCGCCCATGAGGGCGTGGGACCAAGCGACGCCGTTGAGCATTTCGGCCTCTAGAGCCTCATGGCCGATGGCCTGGAAAAGGCGGAGCCCTTGTTCGGTATGACCGAGAGCGTCGGCGTAGCGGCCCTGAAATCCGTCAAGTACCGAAAGAGACCTGTGGGCCCAGCCCTCGCCCATGCGATCATCGAGTCCCCGGTACAACAGGAGGCAGTGCTCCAGGTGAGCGCGGGCCTGGTCATAATCACCGATGTCCGTACAGGCGTTTCCCAGGGACCGGAGGGACATGGCCTGCCCGAGCACATCGCCAAGTCGGGTGGCGGCTGCCACGGCACTGGTCATGACGGTCATCCGCGCCTGCGGGTCGCCCCGCAAGTGGAGATATACCTTCATCGCAGATGGGAGCTGCCAGGCGTAGCGGTCGGCGCCCGTTTCGGCGGCGAAGGCGACGGCGGCGAGCAGCACCTGGTGCTCGGCCTCGAACCAGGCCAGGGCCTGCCGGTGATCGGCGGGTCGCTCGGGGCAGGTACCGGGTCGTGGTGGTGCGAGGGCGAATTGCTCATGGGACGGGCGCAGCAGGGCGGCGGCACGAGCGGCGGTGTGCAGGTAGTGGTCCAGGACCCGGCTGGCGGCGGCGCGGTCGTGCTCGGATTCACAATCTTGAGCCTGGCGGGCGGCGTGGGCGCGCAGCAGGTCGTGGAAGGCGTACCGGCCCGGGGCGTGCTCGGTGATCAGGCAGTCGCGGGCCAGTTCACGCAGCAGCCGGCGAGCCTCGGGCTGGCCGGTGCCGGCGAGGCTGGCGGCGGCGGGGACGCTGATGTCGGGGCCTGGGTGCACGCCCAGCAACCGGAACATGCGCGCCGCGGCGGGGCTGAGCTGCGCACAAGACCAGGAGAAGGCAGCCGTGACGCTGGCGGCCGCCTCGCCGGCGTCGAGGGCGTCCAGTCGGCAGGCGGCCTCGCGCAGTTCGGCGGCTAGTTCCGTCAGCGGGAAGCGAGGGCGGGTAGCGGCCCGCGCGGCCGTGACGGTCAGCGCCAGCGGCAGGTGCGCGCACAAGCGCGCGATCTCGTCGACCGCGGCCGGCTCGGCGGCGGCCCGGTCATCGCCGATACGGGCGGTCAGCAGTTCCACGGCCTCATGGCGGCTGAGGAGGTCCAGGGTGAGCAGCCGGGCACCGTCGGCGACGGCCAGCCCGGTCAGCTGGCTGCGGCTGGTGATGAGCACCACGCTTGCCGGGTTGGCCGGCAGGAGCGGCCGGACCTGGGCCTCGTCGCGGGCGTTGTCCAGCACGATCAGCATCGCCCGCTCCGCCAGCACGCTGCGGTACAGTCCCGTCTGGGCGTCTTGTTCCGCTGGTATCCGCTCGGCCGGGACGCCGAGCGCGTCCAGGAACCCCCGGACGGCCTCGGCCGGGGTTACCGGGGCGCGGGAGGGGTCGAAGCCGCGCAGGTTCACGTACAGCTGCCCGTCTGGGAACAGGGCGGCCACCTGGTGCGCCCAGTGCAGCGCCAGCGCGGTCTTGCCGACCCCGGCGGTGCCGCCGATCGCGGAGATCACCACGGTGCCACTGCTGCCCGGGCCCGACGCGTCGGCCACGCAGGCCAGGAAGTCCAGCTCGGCCTTCCGGCCGATGAAGTCCCGCGCCTGGAGGGGCAGCTGCCGCGGCACCGGCATGCCAGGTCCCAGGCCCGGGGAGGGAAGGCCACCGGGATCGGGGGCGGGATCGTGGGCGGCCGTCGCCGAGCTGCCACGAGCGCCGCGAGCGAGCAGGCGCCCGGCGCCAGCGATGAACTCATCCCTGGCCTGGCCCTGCAGCCTGAGGGCATCAGCCAAGCGGTGCACAGTGTCCGGATGCGGCCAGCGCACCCGGCCCCGCTCCAGGCTCCCAACCGAGCGGACCGACAGCCCCGACAGCTTTGCGAGCTCCTGCTGAGACAAGCCAGCCTGCTGCCTGAAACTAGCCAGCCGGTCACCAAACCCCCGGCCGTCTTCAACCATCCAGCGCTCCCACGGTCATGGCAGCCTCCCGGGTTCCCGGGCTAGCCCCAGGCCCCGGCGGGTCACCAGGAGCATACCTATTCACGGGGTTTTTGTGACACTATGTCCGGACGTGGCCGACAAGCCCAGTGCGAGCCAGCTCTGCGCTTCGCCGTAGCGGGAGGCGGAGATAATCGCTTCCCGCGACGGTTCCGGACTGGCACAATCGTGCCCGGTGTCTCATCTAGTGAACGGAAGGGAGGTGCGGTCGATGCCAGATCTGATTCCCGCGCCTCCCGCCAACCGCTGACACCCTGGCGGCAGGCGCCACTTACCACGTGGAGAAATACCGTGAGCTCTGCCATCTACAACATCACCTTCGACTGTGCCGACCCGCTGGCGCTAGCCAGGTTCTGGGGGCAGGTAACCGGGCTGCCGGTGATCGAGGAGCCCCAGCCGGGATACCCGGAGTCCGCCGTGGGCGACAGCCGGCCGCGGCTCTACTTCGTCAAGGTTCCCGAGGAAAAGATCGCCAAGAACCGGGTGCACCTGGACGTCATGCCCAGCGACCGGACGCAAGACGAGGAGATCGCCAGGCTTATCCGGCTCGGCGCCGCCATCGTCAGTGACCGGCGGCCGGACGTCGGCTGGGTGATCATGGCCGATCCCGAGGGCAACGAGTTCTGCGTCGAAATGAGCCGCGCCGAGCTAGACGCCGCCCTGACGGCGGAAGGCTCCGAATAGGCGC
>JAICYD010000216.1 GCA_025934375.1 Streptosporangiaceae bacterium
ATTACGTTGGTCAGGCAGCCGCGCTGCGCTCGCCGGCTGGGTGGCGGCGCAGGTCCGGCTGCTGCAAGGCAGGGGGCCGGTAGGCCATGTCGAGGGTGCCGACGTCGGTGCCCGGCGGGACGATCTCGTCGATCTGGTCGAGGATGTCATCGGTGAGCTTGACGTCAAGCCCGGCGAGCAGGTCGTCGAGATGCTCCATCGTGCGCGGCCCGATAAGCGCGCTGGTCACGCCGGGGTGGGCGATCGCGAACGCCATCGCGAGGCGGGTCATCGGCAGGCCCGCCTCGTCGGCGAGCGGAATGACCTTCTCGACGGCGTCGAGGCGGCGCTCGTCGCGCATGTGGCTGAAGATGGCGGTGCGGCGCAGGTCGGTCTGCTGGCCGCTGCGGACGCGCCCGGTGAGCAGCCCCTGTGCGAGCGGGCTCCACACCACGACGCCTATCCCGTGTCGCTGGGTCACGGGCAGCACCTCGGACTCGATGCCCCGGTTGAGCGGCGGGAGCCCGGAGAGATCGGCGAAGATCGGGCTGACCAGTGGGTCGGCCGGGTCTGTGCCGGCCAGGTAGTCCGCGGCCCGGGTGCGGATGGCCTGGGCCGTGATGACCGGGTCGGCGTGCGCTTTGCCGGCGTAACTGCCGCCGGTCACGGTGAGGTCGGTCATCGGGGACAGCAGCAGGGCTGCCGCGGGCATCGGCAGGCGCTCCGCCTTGCCGGCGATGAGGAGCTCGATGGCGAGGTTGCCGCCGGCCGACTCGCCCGACACGACAACGTGGCCGGCGCCGCCAGGCTGCTCGACAAGGGCGCGGTAGGCGGCCGTGACGTCCTGGAGGGTGGCAGGGTAGGGGTGCTCGGGCGCGAGCCGGTAGCCGACGGACACGGCGCGCATGCCCGTCTTGCGGGCCAGGCTGGACGCCAGTCCTACGGATCCCTCCGCGGAGCCGAGCGAAGCCTCCGCCGTGAACGTGGAAGATGGTGCCGCGCGGCTCGACGTCGGCGATGTCGGTGAAGACCACGGGAATGCCGCCCAGGTTTGCGGGCGTCGTTCGGACGTCTGCCGGCAAGGGCTGTGAGGTGAGCATCTGCTCGAGGAGGGGACGCTGGGCGGTGACGTCCCCGCCGAGGTCGAACGGGGCGTTGCGGAGGATCTGGTCGATCATGTCGCGTTGCTGTGCGGTCATCGCCGTTCCTTTCGCCGGGGCCGATCGCCGGTAACCCTGGCGGCCTGCCCGAGTACGAGATTTGCTCGAAGCCTCGGATCCGCCTGGGTGAGCAGGCCTCATCTCGTTCGCGTGATCGGGGCGGCCGGGCGGTACGCGGTGGTGATCGCTGGGCATCGCTGACACCTCCGCAATCGCCTTCGGCGCGCCAAACAAGCGCGAGAGCGGGTGAGCCGCAATCACTTTCACCAGGTGACGCCAGCTCACCCAAGGCGAATCCGAGGCTGATATCGGCAAGTATCCGGGCGAGGAGCCGAAGGAAGGCGTACGCACATGAGCCGAGCTGTTATCTACGAGACCTACGGAGGGCCCGAAGTGCTGGAGGTGCGGGAGGTCCCGGAGCCGCACGCCGGACCGGGCGAGGTCCGCGTGCGGGTGCGGGCGGCGGGCCTGAACGCGATGGACGGGGCGTTCTCCTCCAAGCCCGAGTTCGCGGCGCAGTTCGGCCTCACGGTGCCATCCGGCCTCGGGTATGACTTCGCCGGCGTCATCGACGAGGCCGGGAGCGGCGTCGCCGGCTTCGCCGTGGGCGACCGGGTCTACGGGGGCGCGATGGCGCGGGCGGCCGCCGACTTCGTAGTGGTCAAGACGCCCGCCGATGCGCTCTGGCATACGCCCGACGGCATCAGCGACGAGGTGGCGAGCACCCTTCCGGTGGCCGGCCGCACTGCCGCCGCCGCCCTGGCTGCGATCGGCCTGCGGTCCGGCGACACCGTCCTGATCGGCGGCGCCGCCGGCGGCGTGGGCGTGTTCGCCGTGCAACTCGCGCGGCTCGACGGCGCCACCGTGATCGGGACCGCGTCGGAAGGCACCTTCGAATTCGTGCGGCAGATGGGCGCCGAGCCCGTGGCGTACGGCCCGGGACTGGCGGACCGGGTACGGGCGCTAGCTCCCGGCGGCGTGACCGCGGCGGCGGACCTGTACGGCACCGAGACGGCCCAGGCCGCGCTCGCGCTCGGCGTGCCGCCCGGGCAGATCACCACGATCGCCGCGGGCCCCAACCCTCCCGGCGGCGTCCGCGCGACCCGGGGAGGAGCCGACGCCTCGTCGGCCGACCTGGACCGGATCACCGGCGCGATCCTCGCCGGCAAGATCACGGTGCCCATCGCCGCGACCTTCCCGATCAAGCGGATCCGCGACGCCGTGGAGCTGCAGGCCAGCCGCCACGTGCACGGCAAGATCGTGATCACGCTGTGAGCGAAACCCTGAGAGTGAGAAAGAAGATGCCCGAACCCCATGACGTAACGGCCTCCCGAGCATGGGAGCCCGGTCTGCGCTCGATCAGCGAGCCCGGCGTGCCGCTGTTCATGAACGTCACCCTGACCATCAACCCGGAACGCCTGGAGCAGTTCCTCGCTGCCCTGCGCGGCGTCCTGCCCGCTGCCCGGGCCGAGCCGACCTGCATCTACGTGCATGCCGGCCAGTCAGTGACCGACTCGAACGTCTTCATCCTCTCCGAAGGATGGAGTGACCTTGTCGAGTACCGCGACGTCATCCTCCACAAGCCCTACTTCCAGGCCTATCTCCAGATCAGCGAGAGCACCTACGCCAAGCCGCGCGTCACACAGCCGCTTATCCCGGTCCAGACGGATTCCTGACCGACGAGTCGCGGGGTGCCCGCCGCATTCATCAAGAAATGATGACGTCCGCTCACCCTGGTGAATCAGAGCGTCAGTAAGGACCGAGGAACGAATTACCCGTGAGGAGCTTCTCATGTTCTTCCTGGCCGAGTCGCACAACACCGGCGATCCCACCCCGTACCTGCAGGCCGAGGGGGCACGAATGCGTGAGTTGCAGCAGGCGGTCAACCGCGGGACTGAAGGATCCAGCTGGGCGGCAACATGCTGTACCGGTGGCTTCGCTACCCTGCCGTTATCGGGACCGACGCGGCCAGGGAGGTCGTCGAGGTGGGCCGGGCGTTACCCGGTTCAAGCCGGGGGACCGCGTGCTTGGGCACACGGTCGCGGCGGGGCGGGACCACAAGAACCCCACTGAGGGCGCCTTCCAGGATTACACGGTGCTGCAGGCCAACATGGCGGCGCAGGTCCCCGACGACATGCCGTACGAGAACGCGGCGGTGCTGCCGCTGGCCCTGTCCACCGCAGCGGCCCAATCTGTCTGGGTGGCCTCGTTTTCGAGCGTCGTTATGGCCTCACCTTCGAGCGATGTCGACATTCCCCTGCTCTGTCGGCATTTCCGGTCATCCGACGCGCCAGGAACGGCCCAACGCTGACCCGTGCTGAGGGAGCTAAGGAGGGAACGTCCCGCGGCTGGTCCCGGTATGACGGTGGCGTCATGGACGGTGACGGATGTCGGCCAGGAAGGACGCCGCAGATGCGGCATCGCTTCGCCACGCCCCGGCATGCTGGGCTCCAATCCGGGGAAGAGGAGGAGGAGGAGGGCCGCTGACCCGCGTGGCCAGCGCATGGCGCATGCGCCCCTGTCCGGGCCATGGGAGGCAAACCCACTGAATGTGAGGCAGGACACATCGGCGGGCCCGTGACGTCCGGCGCCGGCGGCGCGTCTTCCAGCAAGGCCTGCTGCCGCGGGCGACGCGAATGACGGTGCCGGGCGCTGGCGGCAGGAACTCCAGGCAGACACCGACGTGGGGGGAGACCAGACGTGAGCACACCCGCTAGTGAGACGACCACCGCGAGGCCCAAGACGGGTGTTGCGCGGGAGGGGCAACCGGGCCGGGCAACCGCGCTAGTGAGCGAGCACGGGCGTACGACTATCGCCGATGCGGTGGTAGCGAAGATCGTAGCGGTGGCAACCCGCGAGGTGGACGGCGTGTATGCGATGGGCGCGGGCGCCGCGCGCATGGCCGGGGCCGTGCGCGAGCGCCTCCCGGGCACCCGGGTCAGCGAGAGCCAGGGGGTGGCAGTCGAGGTCGGCGAGCGGCAGGCCGCCGCCGATATCGACGCGGTGGTCGAGTATGGCGTGGCCATCCCGGATCTGGCTGCTGCGGTTCGCCGCAACGTGATCACCACGGTGGAACGCATGTGCGGACTGGAGGTCACCGAAGTCAACATCAGCATCGACGACATTCACCTGCCCGACGATGAGCCGGGGGAGGGGGCGGGGGAGCCGCGCGTCCGGTGACCGGCCGGGACCGCCCGGCGGAGATGGCCGAGCTCGCGGACCGGATCGTGGGCGCCGTGACCGGGTGCGCCGCCGTGGCGGGGCTGACCGGGGCCCCCGGCGGTCCGGTGGCCACCTATCTGCCGGGCCGGACCATATCCGGCGTGGCGGTGCGGGACGGGGAGGTCGAGGTCTGCGTGGTTGCCCGGTACGGGCTGCCGCTGCCGGAGGTCGCCGAACAGGTCAGGCAGGCCGTGGCGCCAGTGGTGCCGGACCGGGTGGTGGATGTCGTCATCGGCGATATCGCCGTCGCCGGATCAGAACAGAAGAAGGCCGGCGTGCCGTGACCATGGAGGGGCACCCGGCCGGCCAGCGGGCGTTCCGGGCCTGGGTCCGGGCTCATCATCCCGACCTTGGCGGAGATCCCGATGCGTTTGCCGAGGGGCTGCGGCAATGGCGGGCACGGATGACCGGGCTGCCGCCAGTGCCGGGACCGCCGGCAGCGGCAGCCGTCTACCGGCGCCGGCGCGGAGTCGCCGGCTGGGTGGCGCACTGGCGGCGCCGGCGCGCGCGGCTCCGGTCCCTGGGACTGCGCTGAAGTGGCTCGGCCTGGCTGGGGCTGCGGAGCAGCAAAGAGAGGAATCTGCTAATGGATGAGGTTCGCATCATGCCGATCCTCGGTTTGGTGTTCGGAGTCGCCTTGGGCTTCGCCGGCGCGTTCGGCGGCGGGACGGCGTTTGTGATCGTGCTGGTGCTCGGCCTGGTCGGGTACCTCGCCGGGCGGGCACTGGCTGGCGAACTTGACCTGGGCGGGCTGTTCGTCACCCGGAACCGGCGGTCACGGTGAGCGCCGTCGATGTGGCGGTGGCTCCGCTGCCGGCGCCTGAACAGCGGGGCCAGACCGTTATCGCCGACCGGGTGGTTGCCCGGCTGGCCGCCCGGGCGGTCGCTGAGCTCGAACAGACCGGCGGGGCCGCCCGGCAGCTGATCGGGGTCGCGATCGGCCGCGAAACCGGCGAGGGGATGGCGCGTGTCTCTGCGCGTATCGACGGCCGCCTGGCCATGATTGAGATGCGCCTGTCGCTCACCTACCCTGCCCCGGTTCGCGCCCTCACCCGCGAGGTACGCCGGCACGTAATTGAGCGGGTTACCGGCCTGACCGGCCTGGAGGTGCGCCACGTGGACATCGAGGTGGCCCGGCTGCTGCGCGGGAGGAACCGGTGACCGGCATCGCCAGCCGCCAGGGCGACACCCAGGCGCTGTCCCCTGCCCCCGGGCCGCCGCGTGCGGGGCGGGCCGACGCCTGGTCACGTCGCGGCCCGCGTCGCAAGGCCCGCCGGGTATTCCGGCCCCGGCGAACCATCCCCGGAGTGCTCGTGGCGGCGGTCCTGGCCGCTGCGGGGATTCTGGGTGCCATACAAGCGGTGTCGGCCGCGCTTGACCGGCCGCTATGGAAGCTGCCGCACCGCGATTTCGCCGGACCGTTGCAGCACACGCACTGGAACGACACGGCCACGCTTGCCGTTGCCGCGGCGGTCGCGTTTATCGGCCTCGTGCTGGTGCTTGCCGGCCTGATCCCCGGTCGGCCGCGGGCCATCCCGCTTGCCTCCGGGGATGAGTCGGTCGTGACCGGCGTGCCACGGCGCAGCCTGCGCCGCTCACTCGCCCGCCTCGCCGAGGACGTCGAGGGCATCGACCGCGCGCGGGCAAAAGCCCGAATGCGGTCCGTCAAGGAGCGCGCCACCACCCGGCTGCGCGACACCGCCGGCCTGCGCGAGGATGTGCACAGCGCCGTCCAGGACCGTCTCGCCGCGCTCGACCCGCTCTGGCTGCCGCGAGTCAAGGTCCGGCTCCGCCGCAAAGCAGGCGGATAGCGATGACACGTCACACCGCGCGCATCAGCCGCGCTGGGCTCATCCTCATCGGGCTGATCCTCCTCGCCGGCGGCGGTACCGCCCTGGCCCGCGGCCTGGACGCATTCCCGGCCGTCCTGGGCCGCGCCGGCGCGGCGCTGCTCAGCCACGCCCAGACCCGCTACCCAGCCGGTCATGCGTGGGTGTGGCCAGCCGCCGCGGCGGCCGCCGCCGTCATCGCGCTGCTGGCGCTGTGGTGGCTGGCCGCCCAGACCCGCGCCAATACTGTGCGCCGCCTGTCCCTCGAACCCGACCGCACCCACGGAGTCACGGTTCTGCCCGCCGACGCAGCCACCGGCGTGATCACCGACGAACTCGAAAGCTACCCCGGCATCCAGCGGGCCAGCGCTACCCTGCAGGGATCCCCGGCGGCACCCCGGCTGCAACTGTCAGTCACCGTAGAAGACCACGCCGACCCCGCCATCTTGCGCACCCGCATCGAAGCCGAGGCCCTCGCTCACCTGCGCACCGCCCTCGAGCTGGACACCATCCCCACCGTGCTGCGCATCCGGTTCAGCCCGGCACACCACAGGCACCTCGCTTGACCTGATGGCCCCTGATCAGCGCCGGCACGGCCGGCAGCAAGACGGCGCCGCTGCGGTACCGCGCCGGGGCAGCAGAGAACTGATGCGCCGCGGCGGCCCCTGCGCGGTACTGTTGCCGTTGATCAATGGCCTTGACGCACTAGGTGCGGGCCACCCCGGCTGCCGCGTCAGGCGGGTCAGGGCGAGGAGCCGCGATGGGCGACATGCTGTTCCCGGGGGCTGCGGCCCGACGGGCTGCCCGCGGCGCTGGCGAAGGCGGGCGGGTGCGACATGAGCGTGTTCTCTGCGGCTGAGCTGGTCTACCTGGCCAAAGGCAAGCTTGGTCGGCTCGCGACGATAGACGGAGCCGGGATGCCGCATGTCGTTCCCCTGGGCTGGCGTTACAACTCCGAGCTGGACGTGATCGACATTGGCGGCCGGGACTTCGCCCGGACCCGGAAGTTTCACAACGCGCAGCGCAACCCGAACGTGACCCTGGTGGTCGATGACGTGCTGCCGCCGTGGCGGCCCCGGTGCGTGATGATCCGCGGCCGGGCCGAGGCCCTGACGGATGCGGCCGGCCCGGACGGCCAGCCGGCCGGTCCCATCATCCGGCTGCATCCCACCGACGTGATCAGCTGGGGGATGGAGTTCGCCGGGGAATAGCACGCAAAAGCTTGCGCGCCCCCTGGAGGACCGACATCAGCCGACTGCTCCTTCCATCTGCAGTTCGATCAGCCGGTTGAGCTCGAGCGCGTACTCCATCGGCAGCTCGCGCGCGATGGGCTCGACGAACCCGCGGACGATCGTGGCCATCGCCTCGTCCTCGGTCATGCCGCGGCTCATGAGGTAGAACAGCTGGTCCTCGGAGATCTTGGAGACGCTGGCCTCGTGGCCCATCTCCACGTCGTCCTCGCG
>JAICYD010000060.1 GCA_025934375.1 Streptosporangiaceae bacterium
GAGCGGTCGGTGGCCGGCTCCAGGGCCAGCCGGATCCCCTCGGCGGCCGGCACGGGCAGGCCGCAGGCCCGGGCGGCCCGCACGACGCCCGCGGCCAGGCCCGTCCTCGCCGGGGGGCGGGCGGCCCGGTGCGGTGCCTGCCGCCAGGCCACGGTCACCGCGACGGCCGACAGCACGGCGATGAGCAGCCCGGCGCCCGCCGCCAGGGCGGCCCCGTCGGCGGCGACCCCCGGGTAGGGGTACACGGCGCGCACGGTGCCCAGCGGCGCGACCGGGGACACGGCGACGGCCACGGCGACGGCCAGCAGCGCGCCGGCCACGATCGCGCCGCCGGTCCCGGGCAGGCTGTCGCCGATCGTGGCGGCCGGGCTGGCGCCCAGGGCGCGCAGGGCGGCGACCTCGCTGGCCCGCTGCCGTAGCTGCCGGCTGATGACCTGGGCGGCGATGACCATCGCGGCCAGGCCCGCGATGGCGCCGAAGACCGCCAGCGCGATCACCGTGGGCGCGATGCCGCGCTGCGCCCTGGTCGTCGTGGTGGCCGTGACGGTGAACTCGACCGGGAAGCCGGGCGGCAGTACCCGCTGGATGGCCGCCTCGGCGGCGGCCACGCTGGTGCCCGGCCGCAGCTGGATGGCGGTCTCGGTCGAGTCCACGCAGCACCCGGCGAGCCGCCGGGCCAGCGCCGGGGTGAACAGCGCGCCCCCGTTGAGCTGGGTGTCGATGTCGTCCTGGGCTTCCTCGAAGCTGTAGAGGACCTTCCCCACGACGTGCACGGCGAGCCGCAGGAACGGCGTGACGTGGGTGTCCCCTGACAGCAGCCGGGTCACCTGGGCGTTCGTGTAGAACCCCAGCGGCGCCACGTCGCCCACCTGGACCTGCGGCGGCGTGCTCTTGGCGTCGATCACAACCTCGTCGGGGCGGGCCGGGTCGGCCATCCGGCCGGCGACGACGGTCACCCGGTCGGTGGTGAAGTACTCGCCGTCGATGCTGGCCGGCAGCGGGCCCGCCTGCTCCGGCGCCGCCGGGGCGGCGGTCCCGCCCGGCCCGAGGATGGCGACGTTCACCTTGCCGGAGCTGGCGACGTGCCGGACGCCGGGCAGCGCCGCGATCCGGGCGACCAGCGCCGGGTCGTACCCGGCAGCGCCCTTGGCGGAGATCCCGCTCAGCACGGTCAGGTCGGACGGATTGGTGCTGGCGAGGTAGGCGGGGAACGCGGCCTGGGTGCGGCGGGCGGCGGCCACCGACCCGATGGCCAGGCCCCCGCCAGCCCGATCAGCAGCGCGAGGGCCAGGTACTCAGGTGCCCGGCGCCGGAAGGTGCGCCGGAACCGGTACCAGGTGACCTGGGGCCCGGACATGCTGATGGCCATAGTGCGCCAGTATCGCCGCCGCCGGCCCGCCGGGGCCAGGGAGCTAGCCCCCGCCGCCCGCTCTCGTGCTATCACCACGCCCGCCCCGTCACTCGGTGCTCGCCCGCTCGCCCGCTCGCCCGCTCGCGGGCGCTCAGGGCGGTCGCTGCCGACTCGCAGGCCGAGGACCTGCGCGGCGTCACTCCCCCACGCGATCCCGGCCGAGCCCCGGCGCCGCCCGTGCGGTCCATTTACCCATGGCGGGCCGTGCCCCGGAAGGGTGATGACACGACAGCCCGGTGGGGTCAGCATCACCGCCGACGTGATGCCTTCCACATTGACCCCCGTCCAGGTCAGCAGGTGAAATGCTGCCCATGGCAACGGTCTGGATGCGGCTGCGTGCCGACGTCCGCGGGCGCTGGCGGGCCATGACGGCCCTGGCGCTGCTGCTGGGGATCGTCGGCGGCGTGGTGCTGGCCGCCGCCGCGGGCGCCCGCCGCACCGACACCGCCTATCCCCGGCTGCTGCAGTGGGCCAACGCCGCCGACGTGACGGTCATCGTCACCGACCCCGATCCGGGCGGCCCGCCCGCCAGCAGCGGATTGTTCACGGCCGGGGGCCCGGCCGCCGAGGCGATCCGCGAGCGGTTCTTCGCCGCGCTCGCCCGCCTGCCGCAGGTCGCGGGCGCATCCCGCGCCACGGAGTACAACGCCGCGCTGCCGGTGCCCGGGGCCCAGCCGGACACCCAGGTGCAGGTCTTCGCCAGTCCCGATGACTCGCTCGGCGTCACGGGTGACACGGTAAAGGTCACGCAGGGGACGCTATTCGCGGCCGGCGCGCCGGGCGAGGCGGTCATCGACAGCGACATGGCGGCGCGGCAGCACCTGCGGCCCGGTGACACGCTGCGGCTGATCGGCATCCCCAAGGACGCTTCCGGTGCGGCCACCATGAAACTGGCCGTGCCGCTGACCTTCCGGGTTACCGGGGTCGCCACCTTCGACGACAAGGTCGTGCCCGCCATCACCACCACGAAGCAGCCGCGAGTGCTGCTCAGCCCGCCGTTCGCGCGCACCCGGCTGGCGGCCAGCATGACCAACCTGCCCGAGGAGGGCCTGCGGCTGCGTCCTGGCGCCAGCGTCGCCGCGCTGGTGCGCGACGCCGACGCGCTGCGCCGGCGGCTCGCCATCCCGGACGCCGCGTACGCCACGGTCACCCTGGCTGACAGCGTGGCCACGACGCAGTCGGCCATCCACCCGCAGGCGATCGCGCTCGCGCTGTTCGCCGTGCTCGCCGCCGTCATCGCGCTGGCTGTCCTCGGCCAGCTGCTGGCCCGGCAGGTTGCGCTGGACGCCGCGGAATTCCCCATCCTGCGCGCCGTCGGCATGACCCGCGCCCACCTGACGGCGGCCGCCCTGGCCCGGCTGGCCATCGTGACCACCGGCGGCGCGATCGTCGCCGTGGCCCTCGCCGTCGCGGTGTCCCCGCTGATGCCGATCGGCCCGGCCCGGGCGGCCGAACCGCATCCGGGCCTCAGCGCCGACCCGCCGGTGCTGCTGGCCGGCCTGGCCGGGGTCGCACTGCTGCCCCTGGCGGCGCTGGCCCCGGCCGCCTGGCGGGTGGCCCGCCGCGCGGGCGGCGCCCTGGGGATGGCGGAACTGGACGGCGCTGCCCGGCCGTCGCGGCTGGCGGGGATGCTGTCGCGCGCGGGAGTCGTCACCACCGCCATCGGGACCCAGATGGCATTCGAGCCGGGCCGCGGCCGCACGGCGGTCCCGGTGCGCGGCGCGCTCGGCGCCACCATGCTCGCCGTCGGCGCGGTGGTGGCCGCCCTGGTCTTCGGCACCAGCCTGATCGGCCTGGTCAGCACGCCGAGCAGGTACGGGCAGAACTGGGACCAGCAGTTTGACCTGGGCTACGCGAGCGTTCCCGCCGGCCTGGGGGTGCTGGTGGTATCGGGCACGCCGGGCCTGGCCGGGTACGCCGCGGGCGCCAACGGCGAGCTGAGCGTCGACGGCGCCAATGTCCCGGCGATCGCGGTGGACCCGGTGCGCGGCGGCGGGTACCTCACGTTGCTGGACGGGCGCGCGCCGCGCAATCCCGGTGAGATCGCCCTCGGCGCCCAGACGATGCGGGCGCTGCACGTGGCCGTCGGGCAGTCGGTGCGGGTGCGCGTCACCTGGATGGGCGGCAACCCCGGCCCGGCGGTCACCCGGACGATGCGGGTCACCGGCACGGCGGTGCTCCCGGCTTTCGGGGTCCCCGCGCTGCAGAACACCGACCTCGGCAGCGGCGCCGTCGTGGCGGCCTCGCTGCTATCGTCGCCGACCGACGACAGCGGCTGCACGCAGGCCAAGATCAGCCGGGGCCTGCAGTGCTACGGCTTCTTCCTGCTGCGCTACCGGCCGGGCGCCAGCCTCGCGGCCGCCGCCGCCTCGCTCGAGGACGCCGCGATCAGGCAGGGCTGCACCGCGGCCCAGTGCACGGTGACCGGGGACCAGCGGCCCGGCGGGATCCGGAACTACGCGGGCATCCGGGACACGCCCCTGGCGCTCGGCGCGGTGCTCGCCGTCCTCGCGGTCGGCACGCTGGCCCACGTGCTGCTGACCAGTGTCCGCCGCCGCCGCCGGGACCTGGCGGTGCTCAAGTCGCTCGGCTGTACCCGGCGCCAGATGCTGCGCGTGGTCGCCTGGCAGGCGACGATGCTGGCGGGCGCCGCGCTGCTGACCGGCGTCCCCCTCGGCGTGGTCGCCGGCCGCTGGGCGTGGCAGCTGTTCGCCGGCGCGGCCGGGGTCAGCCAGCAGGCCGATATCCCGGTCCCGGTCGTGGCGGCCGCCGCCGCCGGGGTGCTGCTGGCGGCGAACCTCATCGCGCTGTGGCCCGGCTGGCGCGCCGCCCGCGTCCGGCCCGCGCTGGCCCTGCGAACGGAGTTACCAGATGACAACGGCACCCCCGACCACCTCCCGGCCGGGCGCCGGCCTAGGGTCCGCGCGGGTCCCCGCCCGGCTGGCCCCCGTCTGGCTGATGCTGCGGGCCGACGTCCGGCGGCGCTGGCGCGCGGTGGTCGGCCTGGCCCTGCTGCTAGGCCTGGTCGGCGGGATAGCGCTGACCGCGGCGGCGGGCGCCCGGCGCACCGACACCGCCTACCCCCGCCTGCTGCGATGGGCCAGCGCCGCCCAGGTCGACGTCATCCCGCAGGGCACCGGGCTCAACGGTTTCTACCGGGAGCTGGCGAAGCTGCCGCAAGTGGAGTCGATGGGGGTCGGGCAGCTCTTCCAGGCCACGCTGCCCGGCGCCAGCGACCAGCCCGTCTCCCTCATGTCCAGCCCCGACGGCGCGGTGGGGACCCGGGTCGACCGCGTCAAGGTGCTGGCCGGATCCATGTTCGCCCCGGGTACGACCGGAGAAGCCGTCATCAACCAGCAGATGGCCGACATCGAGCACGTGGCCCCCGGAGGCACCGTCCGGGTCGTGGCCGTCCCCAACGACCCGCGGGCGGGCGCCCCGGACTTCGCCAAGGCGGTCCCGGTCAGCTTCCGGGTGTCGGGGATCGTCGCGTTCGACGCCCAGATCGCCCTCGCCTCCGGCAGTACGAGCTACGACAGCCAGCCGACCGTCTTGGCCAGCGGGACGTTCCTGCCCGCGGCGACCGCGGCGGCGGCCACCTACGGGGACGAGGCCGCCGTCCGGCTGCGGCCGGGCGCGAGCCTGCCGGCGTTCCTGGCCGCCGCCCGGCGGGTCGCCGGGGAACGGCGATACGTCGGCGACCGGCGTCATCCCGGTACGTCAGGGAAGCTCGACGTGGTCAGCCCGGACGATCAGGTGGCCGCCACCGAGCGGGCCATCCGCCCGCAGGCCACCGCGCTGGCCATCTTCGCCGCGCTCATCGCCTTGATCGGGCTCGCGGTGACCGGCCAGCTGCTTAGCCGCCAGCTCGCGCTGGACTCAGCGGAGTTCCCGGTGCTGCGCGCGATCGGCGCGACCAGGGCCTCCCTGGTGATCTTGTCGCTGGCCCGGCTGGCGGTAGTGACCGTCTGCGGCGCGCTCCTCGCCGTAGTGATCGCGGTCGTCGCCTCACCGCTCATGCCCATCGGGCCCGCGCGGACCGCCGAGCCGCACCCAGGCGTCGAGGTCAACCTCGCGATCCTCGGCGCCGGCCTGGCGATCGTCGCGGTGGCCCCGCTGGCGCTGCTGGCCCGGGCCGCGTGGCGGGCGGCCGGGCACGCGCGCGGCCCGCTGGGCGTCGCTGAGCCCGCCTACCCCGGGCGTCCGTCGCGGCTGGGCGCGTGGGCGAGCCAGGCCGGACCCCCCGCCGCCAGCATCGGCGTCCGGATGGCGCTCGAGCCGGGCCATGGCCGGACCGCGGTACCCGTGCGCAGCGCGATCGCCGGCAGCGTCGTGGCCGTCGCCGCGGTGGTGGCGGCCATGGTGTTCGGCGCGAGCCTCATCGGGCTGGTCAGCACGCCGCACCGGTACGGGCAGAACTGGGACGCGATGACCAGCCTTGACTTCGGCGGGGCCACGCTTTCCCAGGCCCACCAGGTCCTGGCCGCGAACCCGGCCGTCACCCAGTTCGCGGCGGGAGACTACGGCGAGGTCACCATCGCCGGGAAGAACATCGCGGCGATCGGCCTGGACCAGGTGCACGGCACGGGCTACCTCACGATGCTGGCGGGGCGCGCGCCCGCCGGCCCGCGGGAGATCGCCCTGGGAGCGCAGACGATGCGTTCCCTGGGCCTGCGGCTCGGCCAGGCGGTGGCGGTGACGCCCAACCACACCAACTCAACGACCCCCGACACGCCGGTCACCATGCGGGTCGTCGGCGTCGCCGTGCTCGCCGGCTTCAGCCGGGGCAGCTTCGCTCCCACCGGCCTCGGCACCGGCGCCGTGGTGACCACCGGCGTGATCGGCGAGCCCGCCACCGGCAGCGGGTGCGACGCCCCGGTATGCCTGAACTTCTTCCTGCTGCGCCTACGGCCCGGCACTGACGTGGCCGCCGCGGCGGCGAAGACGACCACGATCCTGCGCGGCCTGGGCTGCCCGGTCGGTTCCTGCCTCACCAGCGGCGACCAGCGGCCCGGCGACATCAGGAACTACGCCGGCATCCAGGACACCCCGCTGGCCCTGGGCGTGGTGCTCGCCGTGCTGGCCATCGGGACGCTGGCGCACGTCCTGCTCACTGGCGTCCGCCGCCGGGCCCCCGACCTGGCGCTGCTGAAGACCCTGGGCTTCACCCGGTCGCAGGTGCTGCGCGTCGTCGCCTGGCAGGCCAGCGCCTTCGCCGTCATCGCCTTGCTGGTCGGCCTGCCGCTGGGGGTGCTGGCCGGCCGCCAGGCGTGGGCGTTGTTCGCTGACTCCGTCGGCGTCTCGGCGCGACCCGACGTCCCGCTCGCGCTGATCCTGGCGGCGATCCCGGCGACGCTGTTGCTGGCCAACCTGATCGCGGCGTGGCCCGGCTGGCAGGCCGCGCGGGTGCGGCCCGCGACGGTGCTGCGCGGCGAGTGAGGATCTACCCGCCGCGCAGGCACCGCCAGTCGTTACGCGGGGAACTGAGCGGTCAGGCAGTGCCCGTCATGCCAGCGAGTCCAGCTCCGCCTCGATGGCCGCCAGTTCCGCCGGGGTGCCCTGGACCTTCGGCCCAGTGAACCAGTTGCGGGCCGAGACCACCCACCAGATGCCGGCGAAGCCGAGGACGGCGGCCACCGCGACCACGGTGTAGTTGAAGTTCTTGGCGGTGATGGGCGACGCCGTCGGCAGCATGAACAAGATGGTGATGATCGCCACCCAGGTGACGGCGATGACGCCGATGGGCGTGGACCAGCGGCCCAGGTGCCACGGACCGCGCCTGAAGGCGGCCCCCAGCCGCAGCCGCAGGAACGTCGGCAGCACGTACGCCACGTACAGGCCGATCACCGCGATCGAGGTCACCGCGGCGTAGGCGGTGCTGTTCCACAGGTAGGGCAGGCCGAGGATGAGCGCGCCGATGGCCGCCAGCCAGATCGCGTTGGTGGGCGTCCGGGTGCGCGGGTTGATGTGGTGCCAGAAGTTGCTGAACGGCAGCGCGCCGTCGCGTGAGAACGCGTAGATCATCCGGGAGTTCGCGGTGACGCTCGCCATGCCGCAGAACAGCTGGGCGATGACGACGATCAGCAGCAGCAGCTTGCCGCCGGTCGCGCCGAGGGAGTCGACGAAGATCTGCGCGGGCGGCACGGTGGCGCCGACCTCGCCCTTGTAGTTCTGGATCGCGAAGGTGACGCCGATGAGCAGGATCCACCCGGCGATCAGGGAGACGATGATCGACATGACGATGCCGCGCGGGCCGGCGGTCGCCGCGTCACGGGTCTCCTCGGTCATGTGCGCGGAGGCGTCGTAGCCGGTGAACGTGTACTGGGCCAGCAGCAGGCCCAGCAAGATGACGTAGAAGCTCGACCCCCAGCCGGTGTTGTTGACGAAGTGCCCGAACACGAAGCCGGCCGACTGGTGCCTGGACGGGGTGAACGCCAGGACGGCGACGATGACCAGGACGCCGAGGACGTGCCACCAGACGCTGATGTTGTTCAGCAAGGCGATGACGCGGACGCCGAAGGAGTTCAGCAGGCCGTGCAGGGTCAAGATGCCGGCGAACAGCACGATGGTGTGCCAGGGGACGGTGGTGCTGAACCCCCACTGCACGTCGATCAGCGCGTTGAGGAAGAACGCGGCGCCGAAGTCGATGCCGGCGGTAACCGCGACCTGGCCCAGGAAGTTGAACCAGCCGGTGAACCACGACCACGCGGCCGCGTTGCGCGGTGCGAGCTTGGCCGACCAGTAGTACAGGCCGCCGGCGGTGGGGAAGCTGGAGCAGACCTCGGCCATGGACAGCCCGACGAACAAGGTCATGACCCCGACGAACGGCCAGCCCCAGGTGATGAGGACCGGCCCGCCGGTGTTCATGCCGTACCCGTACAGGGTCAGGCAGCCAGACAGGATCGAGATGATCGTGAACGAGACCGCGAAGTTCGTGAAGCCCGACATGTGCCGGCGCAGTTCCTGCGCGTAGCCCAGTTCGTGCAGCCGCTTCTCGTCGGCGCTGAGCGTCACTGGTTCCGTTGTCTCATCCGCAGCCACAGGGGCCTCCTGGCGCCTAGTGTGCCCATCTGGGCACGTATAGAACGTATTTACGCACCCCGGGCATAATGGCGTCAATTGCGCGCTGGTAAATCGCCGGACGGCGGGCGAGCGTGCTTGGTCGCCCCTGATCGGACGTGTCCGGTCAGGGGCTATTCCGCGCGCAGGACGACCGCGGGGCGCAGCCGCGCCGCGCTCCAGCCGGGGCGCAGCGCGATGAGGCCCGCCGCGGCGAGCGCGGCCGGGATCATCCACAGCACCGGCAGCGGCGTGACCGCCGTCGTGGACAGCCCGGCCGCCGACGCGAACGCGGCCCACGCCCAGTGACCGCCGGCGATGCCGAGCGGCAGCCCGAGCGCCAGCGCGATCGCGGTGACGGTGCCCGCCTGCCAGGCGGCGACGAAGGCGAGTTGCGCGCGCAGCATGCCCAGCACCTTCAGCACCGCCAGGTCGCGCCGCCGGCGGCGGGCCGACGACAGCAGGAACTGGCCGAGGACGCCGAGGGCGAGGACCGCCAGCACGGCGGCGAGCACCGCCGGGGTGGCGTCGATGCTGGCGTAGTTGGCGACGGTGTTCGGCCGCTGGTCGGCCAGCACGCACGTCTGCTGGCCGCTTTGCTCGCACGGCGCAGAAAGCGCCCGGGTCAAGGCGGCGACGCCGGCCGCGTGGCTGGTTCCTGGCGCGAACCGCACCAGGGCGAAGTTGTACCACGGCCCCTTCTCCGGCACCGCGCCCGGTGCCGCGTTGGGCGGGACCTGCGGGGCCAGGAAGCTCGCGGTGGTCTCCGCGCCGAGGCCGATGTCGGTCGGGGTGAAGCTGCCCTGCCCGAAGGAGGGGAACACGGCGCTGCCCACGATCCGCAAGGCGCGCGACTGGCTGCCCAGCGTGACCTTGACCTGCTGCCCGACCCGCAGGCCGTGCTCGCGCAGCACCGACGTGCCCAGCACGACCTCACCGGGCCCGCGGGGCGCCCGGCCGGCCAGCACCGTGGGGGACAGCAGCGGCCCCTGGCCGGTGGCCAGGCCGATCGCCGGGATGAGGTCCTTGCCGATCCCCAGCGCGCCGTGCACGCCGTACGTCCAGCCGGCCAGGCTCGGCCCGCGCGCCATCGCCTGGGTGAAGTCCTTGCCGGTGAACGTCGCGAACTGGATGTCGACCGCGGCGTCCCAGTCCTGGCCGTACAGCCGCGGCGTGGTGACCAGGTGCTGCAGGTTCGCGCTGAAGGTGATGGCGCCGGCCACCGCGGCGATCGCGAGGATCGCCCCGGCGACCGCGCTGCGCGCCGGGACGGCCCCCCGCCCGCCCCGGTGCAGCGCGAACCGCACTCCGGTGGCCACCGTGACCGGCGCTCCGGCGCCGGCCAGCCAGGACGCGACGCCCGGGCGGCGCCCGGCGCTGGACGCGGCCGGGCCGTCGATCGCCGGCCGCGCCGAGGCGGACCGCCAGGCGGGGACGGCCACCCGGGCCAGCAGCAGCGCGACGATCGCCGCGAAGCCGATCCCCAGCACGCCGGCGTTGACGCTCACGCCGGGGGACGGCTCGATGAGCCGGGCCGGCCCGATCGGAGTCAGCGGGGACGCCGCCACCGCCACCGCCACCGCCAGGGCGGCGCCGGCCAGCGCGGCCGCGGCCACCTCGGCGAGGCCCGCGGCGAGCAGCTGGCGGCGGGTCATGCCGAGCGCCGCGAGCACCCCGTGGTCGGCTCCGGCCGCCGCCAGCACCCGGGTCGCGACCTGCCCGACGATGAGCAGCGCGGTGACCGCCAGGGCGAGGGCGAACAAGGTCAGCGCCACCGCCTGCGGGCGGATCGCCCGCTCGATCGTGGCCGCCTGGGCGTCCTCGTCGGCGATGTAGAGCTGGCCCCCGGTCTCGCGGAACCTGGGGGCCAGGGCGAGGGCATTGGCGGCCTTGGTGACGTCATCGATGGATGCCCCCGGTCGCAGCTTCACCCCGATCCCGTCGTAGCCGAGGTACCTGGGGCCGAGCTCGCGCAGCAGCGCGGGGCTGGCCACGATTTCCGACAGCCGGTCCTGGAGGGTCACCGGCACCGCCGATCCCCGGGTGACAATGATGCCGACCACCCGCTCGGTGAGGACCCGGGGCCGCTGGGTCACGTCGTAGGCCGCGCCCAGGCGCAGGGTGCTCCCCACGCGCAGGCCCAGCTCGCGGGCGCCGGTCTGGTCGACTGTGACCTCCCGGGGGTCATCGGAGCGGGGCAGGCGGCCGGCCAGCAGCTTGACGACGTCCACGGTGCGGCCGTACTTGCCGTCCACGGGCACGTTCACGTTCGCGATGTTCAGCACCGAGCCGTCCGCGGCCAGCGGCTCGGCCTGGATGCCGGCCACCGTCCCGGACGCCGCCACCTGCGGCATCGCGGCGAGGGCCTGGAAGTAGCCGTGGAATCCGCTCCCGGCCGGGGCGATGAGCAGGTCCGACGCGTTTGACCACGCCAGGTAGCGCGGGTAGGCGGTGTCGGTGCGGATCGCGCCCGCCACCGCCGCCAGCACCGCCCCGCCCGCGACCGCCGTCAGCAGGGCCAGCGCCAGCCATCCCTGCCACCGGGAGCGCAGCCCGTGCGCGACCAGGCTCAATACCGCGCCGCCCCGGCGTGAATCACCCATCATGGCGCAGAACCGTACCGGTGCCGCCAGTCCCCGCCAAGGGGGCTGCCGCACACTCCATGGTGTGCTTAACACCACCAATAGTCTCCGGTTTCCACACTTGGCCTGGAGACCCCTCGTATGGGAAAACTGCAGGGTGGAGCGGGATTCCATTAGCGTGTTCCTGGCCGACGACAACCTGATCGTCCGCACGGGAGTGAAGGCGCTCATCGAGCGCCATGCCGACCTGCGCGTCGTCGGCGTGGCCGCCGACTATGACGGCGTCGTCGACGGCTGCGCCGACCACGAGCCGCACGTGCTCGTCACCGACGTGCGCATGCCGCCGTCGTTTCACCGCGAGGGCATCGACGCGGCCAAGGAAGTGCGCAAGCGCCACCCCGGCACCGGCGTCGTCATCCTCAGCCAGTACGACGACCCCGAGTACGCGGTGTCGCTGCTCGCCGAGGGGTCATCCGGTTACGGGTACCTGCTGAAGGACCGGGTAGCCGAAGGCGACCAGCTGGCCGAGGCGATCCGCGCGGTCGCCACCGGCGGCACGGCGCTGGACCCGGCGATCGTCGAGTCGCTGGTCCGGCCGGTCGTGTCCCCCGGCGGGCTGACGCCGGCCGAGGAGGCACTGCTGGGGCAGGTCGCGGAGGGCAAGACGATCAAGGCGATCGCAGCCGCCCGGAACCTGCCCCCGGAGGCGGTGGACGCCGAGGTGGAGGCGGTGTTCGTCAAGCTCGCCACCGGGGTGTCGGCGGGCAGCCAGGCGGCCCTGTCCCGGCTGCGCCAGCTGCACCAGGCCATCGTGGCGGGCAAGGAGCAGGGCGAGACCCTGTCCCGGCTGCTGCCCTCGGGCCTGGCCGACAAGCTCAAGGGCACGGCGCTGCGGATCGGCGAGACCGAGCGGGTGACCGTCACGGTGCTGATGAGCGACATCCGCAAGTACTCGACGATCGCCGAGCACGCCGACCCGAGCCAGCTGGCCAGCCAGCTCAACGCCCACCGGGCCGCGATGAACCACGCCATCCTCGGCGAGGGCGGCACGGTGATGCAGTTCGTCGGCGACGCCGTCATGGCGGTCTTCGGCGCGCCGTTCCCGCAGGCCGACCACGCGGACCGGGCGGTCGCCGCCGCCGCGGGCATGCACGCGCGGCAGGCGCGGATCAACGCCGGGTGGCGGATGGCCGGGCTGCCGGAGTTCGGCCTGGGCATCGGCCTGTCCACCGGGCAGGCCGCCGCTGCCCTGCTCGGGTCCCCCGAGCGGCTGGAGTACACGCTGGTGGGCGACACGGTGAACCTGGCTCAGCGGCTGCAGCAGTTCGCCGACGCCGGCGAGACCGTGCTCTCGCAGGCCACCAGGGCAGTCCTCACCGCGGCGGTGCCGGCGGTGGCGCTGCCGCCCCAGCTCGTGAAGGGCCGCGACACCCCGGTCGTCGCCTTCAAGGTGGCCCGGGAGTCGCCCGCGCTGCCGGTCACCCCCGGGCTGCCGGTCACCCCAGGATCGTAGGAGAGGGAAGAAGAAGATGAGCGACATGACCACCGCCCGCAGCGCGCCGGCGCCTGACGTCCCCGCCCTTGAGGTACGGGGCGTGCGCAAGACGTTCGAGGCCGAGAACGCGCCGGTGCGCGCGCTGCGCGGCGTTGACCTGACCGTCGCCCAGGGGGAGTTCATCGCCGTCATGGGCCCGTCCGGCTGCGGCAAGTCGACCCTGCTGAACCTGGTCGCCGGGCTGGACGTGCCCGACGAGGGCGCGATCACGGTCGCCGGGGAGGAAGTCACCGGGCGCGGCGAGGACGACCTGGCCCGCATGCGGCGCCGTCACATGGGCATCGTCTTCCAGTTCTTCAACCTGCTGGAGGGCATGACCGTGCTGGAGAACGTGGTCCTCCCGTCGGTCATCGCCGGCCGCAAGCGCAAGATGGCCGAGACCCGCGCCCGGGACCTGCTGGACCTGCTCGGCATCAGCGACAAGGCATCGGCGGCCCCCGGCGTGCTGTCCGGCGGGCAGCGGCAGCGGCTGGCGATCGCCCGCGCGCTGGCCAACGAGCCGACCCTGCTGCTGGCCGACGAGCCGACCGGCGCGCTGGACTCCGCCGGCGGCGCCGAGATCATCGAGTTGCTGCGGCGGCTGCACAAGGGCGGCCAGACCATCATCCTGGTCACCCACGACCCCGCGGTCGCCGAGGCGGCCGGGCGCGTCGTCCGGATGCGCGACGGCCGGGTCGTCAGTGACGACTCCGCCGCTCCCGGCGGATCCGGCCAGTCGCCTGCCTCGAGGGCGGCCGGCGCGACGCCGGCGCACGCGGAGAGGTGGTGACCGTCACCGGGAAGCCGACCGTCGCCGCGACCACGGAGCCCGCGCCCCTGGCCGCGCCCGGCGACTCCCCCTCCCCCGCCCCCGCCTCGCCAGGGCGCCTCCTACTGGCCGGCGTCCTGGTGCCCCTGGCCGCCATCGGGGTGGCGGCGGGCACGCTGGCCGTCCACATGCCCGGCGGGATCACCGGCGTCGCCGCCGTCACCGCCGCGCTGGTCATCACCTGGGCGCTGGTCGCCCTCGCGACGGCCCGGTCCCGTGAGCGCACGCCGCAATGGCAGTTGGCGGCCGGGACGCTGATCGCCGCCATCGCGGCCGCCGCCGGCCGTGTTTGCGCGAGCACCGTCACCGCGGCCCCGGCGTGGCACCACCACCTCGCCATCGTCATCGCCGACATCGCCGGCCCGGCCCTCGTCGCGATCTCGGTTCACCTGGAGCTGTCGCTGCCCGATGGCCGGCTGTCCGCCGCGGTGCATTCCTCGCCAGCGCGCCGGGCCGTGGTCATCGCCGGGTACGCGATGGCCGCCATCGCCGCCGCGGCCCTGGCCGGCACCGCGACCCCGGTCCCCGCGTGGGCGGGCATCCTGGCGTGGTCGCTGGCGACCGCGTGCGCGCTGCCCGCCGCGCGGATGCGCTACGCCAGCGCCGCCGGGCGCGACCGGGAACGACTGCAGTGGGCCGCGATCGGCACCGTCGTGGCCTGCACCGTCGCGCTGTCGGTCGCCGTGCTGTACCTGCTCGTCGGCTGGCCCGACCCGATGCCGCCGGCCGCCGAGGCCGCCATGGCCGGGGTGCCGCTGGGCCTGCTGGCCGCGGCCGTGCCGAAGCTGGGCCAGCGGGCCGGCCGGGCACTGGTGCAGGTGCTGGCGATCGCCGGGTTCGCGGCCACCGTCGCGGTGATCTACCTGGTCGTCATCCTCGGGCTCGGCCGGCCGCCGACCGACAGCGCTGACCAGGAGATCCTCGGCTTGTCGATGGTCGCCGCCGCGGTCGCCGCGGCCAGCTTCGCCCCCGCCCGCGAGCGGCTCACCGACTGGGCCAACCGGCAGGTCTTCGGCGCCCGCCAGGCACCCGACCAGGTGCTGCGCACCTTCGGCAGCCGGATGACCCGCGCGATCAGCATGGATGAGCTGCTGTTGCAGCTGGCCGAGTCGCTGCGCAAGACCATGACGCTGGCCGCCGCCGAGGTCTACACCGGCACCGGCGACGTCCTGGAGCGGGTGGCGTCCGTTCCCGACGCCGGCCCCGGGCCACGGTCGGTCCTGGTCGGGGAGCGGGAGCGCCCCGTGGTGGCCCGCGCCGGGGTGTCCGGGCACGCCTGGGCCGCCGTGTGGCTGCCGGCGCTGCTGGAGGGCCGCTCGGGCGCCTCCATCCGGGTCGCCCCGGTCAGCCACGCCGGGGACCTGCTGGGCCTGCTCGTGGTCCAGCGCCCGGCCGGCGGCGACCAGTTCTCCGAGGAAGACGACCGGGTGCTGACCGAGCTGGCCCGCCAGGTCGGGCTCGCCGTCCACAACGCCCGGCTGGACACCGCGCTGGCGACCACCCTCGATGAGCTGCGCAAGCAGGCCGACGAGCTGCGCCAGTCGCGCGCCCGCATCGTGGCCAGCGCCAACGCCGAGCGCCGCAAGGTCGAGCGGGACCTGCACGACGGCGCCCAGCAGCACCTGGTAGCGCTGGCGGTCAACCTGCGCCTGCTGCGCGACATCGTCGACGAGGACCCGCAGCTGGCCACCGAGATGCTCGACCAGCTCGCCGATGAGGTCAAGGCGACCATCCAGGAGCTGCGCGACCTCGCTCACGGCATCTACCCGCCGCTCCTGGCCGACAGCGGCCTGTCCGAGGCGCTGAAGGCCGCCGGGCGGCGCAGCACGCTGCCGGTGACCGTCACCGCCGATGGCATCGGCCGGTACTCCCTGGAGATCGAGTCCGCGATCTACTTCTGCTGCCTGGAGGCGCTGCAGAACGCGGCCAAGCACGCCCCCGGCGCGACCGTGGCGATCCGCGTCTGGGAGGAATCCGGTGGCCTGCTGTTCTCGGTCATCGATGACGGCCCCGGCTTCGACGCCAGCGTCGCCCGCCAGGGCCACGGCTACGTCAACATGGCCGACCGGCTCGGCGCCATCGGCGGCACCGTCCGCTGGGACTCCCAGCCCGCGCGGGGCTCGCGGATCTCCGGCTCGGTCCCCCTTGTCTGAAGGTAGCGATCTGAGGGATCAGCCCGGACGGCCGTTAAGGAATTGTCCCGCCCAACGAAGTGGGCGGGACTGCCGGTGGTCACAGCGACTGGAATGTTCCGGAGGCGCGCAGGTCCCACAGCCTGCGCAGCGCGTCCGCGGACAGGTGCTCCTTGCTGACGTAGGCGATGGCGCCGCTGGAGGCCGCGTCCGGCGGCATGTCCTTGGCGTCATGGGTGGAGCACAAGATGATCGCGATCTCCGGGTAGGACGCGGTGATCCGCCGGGTGGCCTCGATGCCGTTCATCTCCGGCATGTTGATGTCCATCAGCACCAGGGCGGGGTGCAGGTCCGCGACGAGCTGGACCGCCTGCAGGCCGTTGGACGCCTCCCCCGCGAACTCGAACCCGTCCAGCCGGCGCAGTACCGCGCGCGCGGCGATCCGGAAGGGGGCCTGGTCGTCAACAACGAGGACGGAGCGCGGGTACGTCACGCATTAAGACTTTCACAGCAGGCCCGCGCTGCCCATGGTGGTGCCATCACCATGGGCGGGTGTGGGTACCCGCCCACGGTCAGCCGGGCTCGGAGGGCTGGGCCTGCGCGTAGGCCTTCAAGGCGGCCAGGGTGCGCAGGTTCTCCTGGTCGAAGCGGGCGGTGATCAGTGGCCGCAGCGGGCGGGCGGGGGCGGGCATGGTGATGTCGAGCACCAGCCACCGGGTGACCCGCGTGATCTCGTCGCGGGCTTCCAGGGAGTAGTGGATGTGGACGTCGATGGTGGCCCGCGCCCGCGGGACGCTGATGGTGTGGTGGAAGTCCAGTGACCCGGGCGGCTGGAAGCCGGTCACGCTGCCCCACCAGTCCTTCCCGGCGACGCCCGGCTTGCCGTCGTGGTAGCGGCTGCCGCAGCGGACCGGGTAGGGCTCCACGTCGGTGGTGTGCCCGAAGTCGTCCGACCCGGGCAGCCACTGGCCGTAGTTCGGCAGGTCGGCCAGCACCGAGAACAGCACGGCGGGCGGGGCGGCGACGTCGACGGCGTAGAACTTGTGCCACTGGGACCTTGCCATGCCTGTATGGGTATCACCATTTGCCCGCGCCGGCGAAGGTTGGGCCGATGTGCTTAGGCAGGGGCCAGGGCAGCTAGTCGCCGTGCTCGGAACCCAGCGCGTAGTCCTCGCCGCCAGCGTGACCGGCCTCGCCTGGGCACCGCCCGGGGCGTGAGGAGCAGCGCTCAGCCAGGTGGGGAAGGCTCAGCCGCCGAGGAACACCAGGACCGCCTTGACGCGGCGGTTGACGTCTTTCTCCTCCGACAGGCCCAGCTTGGCGAAGATCGAGTTGATGTGCTTTTCGACCGCGCGCTCGGTGACGAACAGCGCCGACGCGATCGCCGCGTTGCTCTTGCCCTGCGCCATCTCGCCGAGGATCTCCGATTCCCGCGCGGTCAGCGAGGCCAGGCCGGAGTGCTTTTCCCGGGCGCGTGCCCGGACCAGCTCGTCGATCACGGCCGGGTCGATCACCGAGCCGCCTTCGGCTACCGTCCGGATCGCCCGGACCAGCTCATCAACGCTGGCGACGCGCTCCTTCAGCAGGTAGGCGCGCCCGGCCGACCCGTGCTCCAGCAGCGCCACCGCGTAGGCGGGGGCGACGTACTGGCTGAGCACCACCACGCCGGCCGACGGATGGTGCTCACGCAGCCAGATCGCCGCCTGAATGCCCTCGTCCTTGCCGGTGGGCGGCATGCGGATGTCGGTGACGATGACGTCGGGTCGCTGGTCGGCGACCAGGCTGAGCAGCCCGGGAAGGTCGGAGGCGACCCCGGCCAGCTCAAAGTCCTTGGTGGCGGACACCAGGCGGGAGATGCCCTCCCGGAGCAGCACATTGTCCTCGGCCAGGACAACCCGAATCACGTTCATAGGGCTGACATAGTATCCGCAACCACTGCCAGGCCCGGGAGGGGCTGACCGGGAAAATCCTCCGGAACAAAGCGTGGTGCTAGCACTCCGATAAGCACGCGCAGGCATCCTGGCCGGGGCCGGCCGGCCGATCTAGCGTCGGGGTATGCGATACGAAAGCTCAGTTACCGGACTTTCCTGGATTCCCTCCGAGGCCATCACGGGCACGATGAGGACGGCGTTCGACGCGGGCCTCGCTCAGTACGACCCTCCGCCGCCCGGGGAGCTCGGCGCGCCCGGCTCGCCTGGTGACGTCAAGGACCTGCAGGCGGAGAACCGGTTCCGGTTCGCCAACGTGCTGCGGGCCTGGATCGAGGTCGATGACGCCGGGCAGATCACCGGCTACGGCTACGCCGACGACAGCGGGAGCCTCCTGGGCAAGACCGAGTTCGGCGTTGGCCCGGTGCGGCACAAGTTCCGCGCGATCCAGCTCCCCGACATCCAGCGCGCGCCCGAGGCGGGCGACGGCTGGGTCAAGTTCAGCCAGACGGCCGGCGGGAAGACCGGCATGCCCGCGCCGCGGCGGGTCGCCTACCCGCCGTTCGTGCAGTGGCAGTCACCGACGGCCTGGTCAACGCTGGTGCTCACGCTCTACGCCGACGGGCGCGCCGAGATCGACGTGCCCGGCGCGAGCAGCTTCCCGCGGCACTGGGTCTACGACGGCCACGGCAAGCTCGCCCGCAAGTCCGGGATCACCAACTTCCACGAGTGGTACCGCAAGGCGTTCGGCAAGCACTCCCCGTGGGGCGACGAGGATTCCCCGGCGATGATCGTCGCGGTCGAGACGGCGCTCGAGCGCTCGCTGTCGGTGCAGCTGATGCACGGCCACGAGGCCGGCGAGGGCACCCGGCCGCGGATCACGAAGTTCGACAAGGGCGCGATGATCACCGCGCAGGGCCAGCCGGGCACCGACGTCTACCTGATCCTGGACGGCATCGTCCGCATCGAGCGCGACGGCGAGCCGCTGGCCGAGTACGGCCCCGGCGCGATGCTCGGCGAGCGCGCCCACCTGGAGGCCGGCGCGCGCACCGCCTCGATCGTGGCGGTGACGCCCTGTAAGGTGGCTGCCGTGGACGCGGCGCAGCTGGATCGCGCGGCTCTGGAGGAGCTGTCCCAGGGGCACAACCGCGAAGCCACTGGGAGCTGACCCGCGTGCACGTCACCTTCTGCGGAGTCCGGGGGTCCACTCCATCCCCCGGCCAGGACTTCGCCCGGTACGGCGGCAACACCTCGTGCGTAGCCGTCGGACACTCCAGCTCGTCCCGTCCAGTGCTCCTGCTGGACGCCGGGACGGGGCTGTCTAAAGTCACCCCGCTGCTGGGCGGCCAGGCGTTCGCCGGCACGATCGCCCTCACCCACTTGCACTGGGACCACTCGCTGGGGCTGCCGTTCTTTCGCGGCGGCGACCACCCCGACGCGCGCGTCTCGCTCCTGCTGCCTGACCAGCAAGATGGCCGCGACGCCGAGTCGCTGCTGGCCCGCGTGATGTCGCCGCCGTTCTTCCCCATCGAGCCGGGCCAGTTGCGGGGCGACTGGACGTTCGGCACGCTGTCGCCGGGCCCGTTCAAGGCCGAGGGGTTCAGCGTCGAGGCCCGCGAGATCCCGCACAAGGGCGGCCGGACCTTCGGCTACCGGGTCGGCGACGGCCACTGCGTGCTGGCCTACGTCACCGACCACTGCCCGACGGTGCTCGGGCCGGGGCCAGACGGGCTGGGCGCCTACCACGAGGCCGCGCTGGCGCTGGCCGAAGGGGCCGACGTGCTCATCCACGACGCCCAGATCGTGGCCGAGGAGATCGCGGCGGAGGCGTACTTCGGCCACGCGGCCGCCGAGTACGCGGTAGCGCTGGCGGCCCGGGCCGGCGCGGGGCACGTGGTGCTGTTCCACCACAAGCCGGCCCGCACCGACTCCGAGCTCGACGCCATCGCCGCCCGCTTCGCCTCCTGCGCCATCCCGGTCACCGTCGCCGCCGAGGGCCTGACCCTGGACTTGTGATTGCTCAGCTGGGCACGCGATCCAGGAATCCCAGGACCGCGGTGATCTTGCCGTCCTCGTCGGTTTGCAGGACGTCGAAGCCGTCCACGAGCGATTCCCCGTCCGCCGGGCCCAGGTGCCAGCGGAACCGGGCCTGCCGGTGATGGGCGTCGACCGCCCCCGCGCGGGTGAAGACCAGGCCCGGGAACTGGCCCTGGGCGGCGGCGATGGCCGCGTCGATGGCCGCCGCGCCGCGGGCTTCGCCCAGCGGGTCGACGTAGTAGCCGTCGGCCGCCCATGCCTGGTCGATCAGCGTGCGCCGGGCATCCGGATCGGTCTCGTTCCAGCAGGCGAAGTACCGTTCCACGATCTCGTTCACGGGTGTTCCTCCTCGTGTGCCTGACTCGTTTTCCTCGAACGGCACCCATCGTGCGGGGCGCGCCCGCGGCGTGTCGATTACCCCGCGGGTAATGGCCGGGCCGCCGGCGTCGCCGGTACCTTCGGGTCATGAGCGAGTCTTGGCGTTGAGGCGAGCGGGAGGCACGGCATGACCACGATGAGCCTGGCCGGGGCACCCGCCGCGCGGCCGGTCGGGGAACTGCTTCGCGAGTGGCGCGAGCGCCGGCGACTGAGCCAGCTCGACCTGGCGATCCAGGCTGACATCTCGGCGCGCCACCTGAGCTTCGTGGAGACCGGCCGGTCCCGCCCGACGGCGTCGATGATCGTGCGGCTCGCCGAGCAGCTCGGCGTGCCGCTGCGGGAGCGGAACACGCTGCTGCTGGCGGGCGGGTACGCGCCCGCCTACCCCGAGCACGGGCTGGACGCCCCGCAGCTGGCGAACGTCCGGACGGCGCTGCGCCAGGTGCTCGCCGGGCACGATCCATACCCGGCGGTGGTGATCGACCGGTGGTGGGACATGGTGGACGCCAACTCCGGCGTCGCCTTGCTCACGTCCGGGTGCGCCCCGGACCTGCTCAAGCCGCCGGTCAACGTGCTCCGGCTGAGCCTGCACCCCGGGGGCATGGCCCCGCGGATCGTCAACCTCGCCCAGTGGCGGTCCCACCTGCTCACCCAGCTGCGCCACCGCGCCCGCGCGCTGGCCGACCAGCGCCTGGCCGACCTGCACGCGGAGCTGGCCGGGTACCCCGCCGGCGGCGACTTCTCCGGCGTCAGCCACCCTGGGCCGGGCGACGGGGTGGTCCTCCCGCTGCGCTATCGCCTCGGCCAGCATGAGCTGGCGCTGTTCAGCATCTCGGCGGCGGTCGGCACGGCGACCGACGTGACGGTGGAGGAACTGGCGATCGAGGCCTTCTACCCCGCCGATGACGCCTCCGCGAGGGTGTTGCGGGACGCCGGGCAGTCAGCCGGGCCTCGTTGAGGACAAGAAGGACAGAGATCCGCTGTGGGCAGCTTCCTGGTGCGTGAGCGGCGGGGGAATTGTTAGCGTGGGCGCGTGGCCACTTCTGACGGGTTCCGGTTCTCGACCAATATCTTCGGGCTGAGGTCCGCTGCGGACTTCACCGCCATGTGCAAGCACGTGGAAGAACTGGGGTACGACACGCTGTTCGCGACCGATCACCTGGGCGGCGGCGCGCCGTTCCAGCTCGCGGTGGCGGCGGCGCAGGCCACGTCGCGGCTGCGGGTGGGGACCTTGGTGCTGAACGCGCCGTTCTGGAACCCGGCGCTGCTGGCCCGGGAGATCGTCACCGCCGACGTCTTGACCGACGGGCGGCTGGAGGTCGGGCTGGGCGCCGGGCACATGAAGTGGGAGTTCGACGAGGCCGGGATCGCGTGGGAGGGCTTCGGGACGCGGACGGACCGGATGACGGTGACGATCGCGGAGATCAGCCGGATCTTCGCGGCCGGCGGCTACCCGCAGCGCCGGGCGCTGGAGGAGCACTTCGGCCTCAAGCCGCTGTTGCCGGTCCAGCTGCGCGGGTTCGGCGGGTACGGGCCGCCGCTGCTGGTCGCCGGCACCGGGGATCGGGTGCTGCGGACGGCCGCGGCCTACGCCGACATCGTGGGCATCGCCGGTACCCGCCAGGTGGCGGGGCAGCCGCCGGGGACGTTCCGGCTGTGCACCGCCACCGAGGCTGACGAGCGGGTGGCCTTCGCGCGATCCTGCGCCGGCCCGCGGGCGATCGAATGGCAGGTGCTCGTGCAGCTGGTGCGGGTCACCGATGACCGGCGGGCGGTCGCGGAGGAGCTGGCCGGGCAGTACGGCCCCGGGATGAGCCCCCTTGACCTCCTCCAGACGCCGTTCATGCTCATCGGCACGGTAGAGGAGATCGCCGCGCAGGTGCTGGCAGGGCGCGAGCGCTACGGGTTCACGTACTACACCGTGCACGGGCCGTTCGCGGAGGAGTTCGCGCCCGTCATCGAGCGGGTCCGCGCCTCCACGCCCTGAACGGGTGCCCGCGGCCCGGCGAGCCCGCCTGGTTCAGATATGTTTGGGTTTTCCGGTGCTATCACACCGGCAAAACCAAACATATCTACGATTACCGGCCAGCGGGCATGCCATCCGCCCATGGTGGCCCCGCCCGGGGCAATCTCGCCGCCGCCTCAAGTACTTTACGTAATTATTATTTTACTTAGAGTAGCAACTCCTGCTGTGCTGCCTCTAGATTTGCTCACGTTCTGTTATGAGCTTGGCATCTGGGGGTGCGGCTTCATGGAGCGAGACGTGGGACGGGCCCGCTTCGAGGGGACCCCGGCGATGACCGCTCGGCTGGTGACGGTGCTGCTGGCGACCGGCGCCCTGGGGCTCGGGGCCGGTCCCGCCGGCGCGGTAACCGGCACTGTGGGCACCGTAGGCACTGTGCGCACCGTGGGCACGGCAGGCGCCGTCGGCGCGGCGAGCGTTGGGGTGCCGGCCGGAGGCCAGGGCGCGTGCTGGTCCGGCTCGCAGCCACAGCTGGCGGCGCGGTTGTCGGGGCAGATCGCGGCGGTGCTGGGCCGGCGGTCATCGGCGGTGGGCATGGCCGTCAGCGACCCGGCGACCGGAGTGACCTGCGAGCTGGCCGCGAGCAGGCACTTCGACTCGGCCAGCATCGTCAAGGCGACGATCCTGGCCGCGCTGCTGCATGGCGACGACGCGCGGCCGTCGGCGAGCGAGCGGGCGACCGCGACGGCGATGATCACCGAGTCCGACAACGACGCCGCCACTGACTTGTGGAACGACGTCGGCCCGGTGGCGATGCGCCGGTTCCTGAACCTGGCGAAGATGACCCAGACCGTGCCCGGGACGGGCGGGTACTGGGGGCTGACCCAGGTCACCGCCGGGGACCAGATGAAGCTGCTGCACCTGCTGACGACGGCGAACGGCGTGCTGTCGGCGGCGGCCCGCTCCTACGAGCTTGGCCTCATGGCGCGGGTGGACCCTGCCCAGCGGTGGGGGATCTCGGCCGGGGTCCCGGCCGGGATGACCGTGGAGCTGAAGAACGGGTGGCTGCCCATCGGCGCGGCCGGCTGGCAGATCAACAGCATCGGCTGCGTCTCCGGGAAGGCCGCCCCGGGAGCCGGGAGGCGTGAGTACTGCCTGGCGGTGCTCACCGACGACAACCCGACGATGGCCTACGGCGTGCAGACGGTCAGCGAGGTCGCCGGGGTCGTCAACGCGGAGCTGAGCTCGCCGCTGGCCACCGCCAGCCCGGTGGCCCCGGCCACCGCCGATGCCCTGACCACGGCCGGGCTGACGGCGGCGCAGGTGCGATCGGCGGGCCTGGGACCGATGGGGCTGCGGGCACCGACCCCGCTGGCCCCGCCCGCCGCGCCGGCCCGGCCGGGCCTGAGCGGCCGGCTGTGGGCCGCGATCGCGGCCACCGTCATCGCCGTGGCGCTGCTGGTGGCGGCACTGCTCGTCGCCGACGTTCGCGCGCGAGCCAAGCGTGCCCGGCGGCTAGCCGAGCCGGCCAAGTAGCAGTGCCGGCCAAGTAGCAGTGCCAGCCGGCCAAGTAGCAGTGCCAGCCGGCCAAGTAGCAGTGCCAGCCGGGCAGCAGTGCCAGCTAGCTCGGCCAGCCGCTGAGGTCGGCCACGGGCAGCCACAGCCGTGCCCGGTCATCGACCAGGAGGCGGTGGACCCGCAGCCGGCCGCCGGCCTGGCCGACCGCGGCCGTTAGCCGGTAGCGCTCCCCCGTCTCCGCCAGCGGGACGATGAGCCGCGCGCGGCCGGACGCGGGCACGATGCCCACGACCGGGTAGCGGTCGGCTCGCAGCGCCCGCCGCGCCGTCCAGCGCGGCACGCCAACGCTGCCGCCGCCCAGCCAGCCCGGGACCCGGCTGCGCCGGGCCGCCAGGCCCACCAGCACCGCTGATTCCGAGGGGTTGCGAACTTCGGCGACGACCACCGGGCGGGATTGGTCCGGCTGCGCCGGGTGCCGCAACTCCGCGGTGACCACGGCGTCCGGGAGCCGATCCCCGTTCCTGAGCCCGGCCAGTGCCAGCCAGGCCATCCCGGCCACCGTCAGTGCCAGCGCGCCGAGGACGAAAGGCAAGATTCCCATATCTCAGAAATGTGGCATGATTGGCACCGTGCTGACAGAGCCAATTCACGGCGAAGTGGCCCGGACCGCATGGGCGGACGGGATGCTGGCCCGCTTGCCCGCAGCCCCCTTCCCAGAGACACCGCCCGCTCGCATCACCGCCGCCGCCCTCGCCGACCTGCTCGGCTACTGGTCCGCCAGCGACGGCCCGCTGTACCGGCTGCTCGCCACCCGCCTCGGCCGGCTGGCCGACACCGCCGAGCTGCCGACAGGCCTGCGCCTGCCGCCCGAGCGCGAGCTCGCCACCGTCTTGTCGGTCAGCCGCAACACCGTCGCGATGGCCTATCAGGTGCTGCGCGACGAGGGCATGGCCGACAGCCGCCAGGGCTCGGGCACCCGGATCGTCCCGCACCAGTGCACCCCGGCCGGCGTCCACCGGGCAAACGGCTTTTTCACCCGGATCCTCGGCACCTCCCCGGTCGAGGCCGACCTGACGCTGGCCACCGTGGAGTGCGCTCCGCAGGTGGCCGCCGCGCTGGAGGATCCCTCCTCCGTGCTTTCGGCCGCCGCCCGCCGCGCGATCACCGCCACCCCCGGCTACTTCCCGTACGGCCTGCCCGACCTGCGCGCCGCGATCGCGGGCATGCTCACCACCCGCCACGACCTGCCGACCCGGCCGGAGGAGGTCATCGTCACCACGGGCGCCCAGCAGGCGCTGGACCTGCTGATCCGCTGCGAGGTAGTGGCCGGCCAGCCCGTGGTCACCGAGGATCCGACGTTCCCTGGCGTTCTTGACGCGCTGCACCGGTCGGGCGCGCGCCCGGTCGGCGTCCCGGTCGGGGACATGACGCGGCTGGAGCGCGCGCTGGCGGCGCACCGCCCGCCGCTTGTCTACCTGGTCCCCACCCACCAGAACCCGGTCGGCGTCAGCCTCCCGCTGACCGCCCGGCGTGGTGTCCTGGCGCTGGCCAAGGCGTACCCGGACACCGTGTTCATCGACGACATGACCGTGGCCGACTTGCCGCTGACCGATGACCCGGCCCTGCCTCTGCTGGCCGCGCTCGATTCGTGCACGCCTAACGTGGTGACCGTCGGCTCGCTGTCCAAGACGTACTGGGGCGGCCTGCGGACTGGGTGGATCCGCGCCCCGCAGGGCATCATCGCGCGGCTCGCCTCCGCCAAGGCCGCCGCCGACCTCGGCAGCACCGCCTACCAGCAGGCCATCGTCGCGGCCCTGATCGCCGGCCGCAACGACGAGATCCTCAAGTGGCGCGCCGACTGGCTGCGCCCGCGCTGCGCGGCGATCACCGCCGCGCTGCGCCAGTACCTGCCCGCCTGGCAGTGGGCCTGCCCCGAGGGTGGCTTGTCGATCTGGGCTCGGCTGCCCGGCAACGCCGACGCCGGCGCCTTCACCCAGGCCGCCTTGCGCAAGTGCGTCGCGGTGGTTCCCGGCCGCCTGCTCAGCGCCACCGGCGACGCCGACGCCCGCCGCCACGTCCGGCTGGCCTTCGTCCTGCCCCCCGACCAGCTCACCGCGGCGATCAAGACCCTCTCAGCCATTGACTTACCGCCCTAACGGGCCCGTGTTCCCGGCTGCCCGCCGGTAAGGGCGAAAGAACGCGCGCAGTTCCTCGGCGTAGAGCTCAGGCTCCTCAAACGGCGCGAAGTGGCCGCCGCGTGGCGGCTCGGTCACCCGGACCACGTTCGCCGTGCGCTCCAGCCATGCCCGCGGCGGGCGGGCGATGTCGCCGGGGAACAGCGTGAAGCCCGACGGCACCTCGACCCGGCGAGCGTGCTGCGCGGGCGGGATGGCGGCGTTCGCGCAGTACATGCGCATCGATGACCCGATCGTCTCCGTAAGCCAGTACAGCGTGACGTTCGTGAGGATCTCGTCCTTGGTGAAGGACCGCTCGACGTCGCCGCCGCAGTCGCTCCAGGCGCGGAGCTTCTCCACGATCCACGCCGCCAGCCCCGCCGGGGAGTCGGTGAGCCCCACGGCGGCCGTCTGGGGCTTGGTGCGATGCATGGCCGAGTAGGCGCCCTCGGCCGCGCCCCAGGCCGCGACGTCCTCAATGTAGGCGCGCTCCTCGGGAGCGAGGTCGGCCGGGTCGCCGGTGAAGACCGGCACCCCCGCGTCGGTGCGGTGCACGGCCACGACCCGGTCGGGGTGGTCCAGCCCGAGGTAGCGGCTCACGTGGCTGCCGATGTCCCCGCCCGCCGCGCCGAACCGCTCATAGCCCAAGATGCCCATCAATCGCGCCCACAGCCCGGCGACCGCGATGGAACGAATCCGGCCAGCCATGGCACAAGACCAGGGGCAGCGCAGCACTGGCCGGGATGGTGCTGGCGGGCACGGTGCTGGCGGGCACGATGCTGGCGGGCACGGGCGCCCGGACGTGAACGAAGTGGATGCCCAAGGCCCCCAGCGGAACCCGGAACCGCGGAAGCCGCGCGAGCACCGCCTCCTGCGACGGCCAGTCGAACTCATCAGCCCAGTAGGCGACCAGCTCGCCAGGGTGCGATAACCACACAGGTTGTCCGGGTGGCTCCTAGACACACAGGTTGTCCGGGTGGCTCCTAGAACTGGAGCCGGCAGGTGGACGAGGACAACGACGGCCGCTTCCCCGACGACAGCCCGGTAGAGGTTTCCGCCGCCCGAATCCAGGGGAACGCCCAGGACCGCGAGCGGCCCTGGGCGTCCGGTGATGCTTTGCCCGGGTCAGGTGAGTTCGATCAGGGGGAAGGCGCGGTGGCGGCGGGGCGGGACGAGGAAGTTCTGCCGGCGGGTGGCGGTGATGAACCGCTCGAATCCGTTGTCATCGGGGTCGACGGCGAACTGCTGCTGCAGGTCCTGCGCCGCCAGGCCGGTTCGCATCGCGGTGAACAGGTCAGCGGTCGGTATGAACATGAAGAACTGCAGCTTGAACTGGGCGCTGCCGGCCTGGTAGTCGACCCCGAGGTTGGTCGGGTAGGAGCGGAACGCGGGCACGTCCATGCCGTCGATCCCGGGTCCGTCGTTCCGGATGTGCAGCGGCGTGCCATCTGGTGCGCGTGATGCCCGCTGCAGGCCCGCGTTGTGGCCGATGCGGGGCAGGCCGGTGAACGTGGCATCCAGGGTCTGGTTGCCGGGGCCGAATTGGCCGGCGCTGTCGCGCGCGCTGCGCATGGCCGCGTCCGTGCCCTGGAAGACATTGGGGATGAAGGCGGGACCGCCGCCGTTGGTGAACTGGTCGGTGTTGCCCGCGGCGGGGATGCCGTTGGTCGTGCCGAGCTGGTTGGAGTTGAACGCGTACTGGCACCGTTCCTGGAACGTCTCGCCGTCTGGGTGCCGGGGGTCCTGGTTCGGCTGGGCGTAGAACTGGAACAGGTCCTCGATGTCGTGCGAGAAGTGCGCTATCGAGCCGTTGTCGAAGTAGCTGCCGATCTGGGCATTGGTCAGCTTGGCCGAGTTGTTGCCCACGAACGTGCAGATCGCGGGCGGGCCGGCCGCGTTAACCTGCTGGTCGACGAAGCCCATGGTCATCGACGAGTTGGGGTTGACCCTGGGCGCGAAGTCGAAGCCGTACTGGTTGGCCATCTTGCGCGGCAGGCCTTGCTGGACGAACTGCAGGCGCGTTGGCTGGAAATTGAACAGCCCGTTGAAGTTGGGCGAGGGTACGCCGCGGCCGTTGAGGTTGTTGCTGCCCATTAGCCACAGCGGGACAGCGGCCAGGTTGGTCGTCGAATCGCTGCGGAACTGGAACAGTACGTCGTTGTTCTCGATCACGACGTTGACGTTGAACCGGTCCTTGGTGACGCCGGGGATCGGGGCGTTCGGGCCGCCGACGAAGCCCCCCACCACGTCGGTGGGCATCGGGGTCGCCTCCACCAGCACGGGTCGGCCGCCCGCGAGTGTCCCCATGCCTGTCTGGAAGGACACCGTCTGCGGCATGTTGGCGTTCACCACGGCCCGCGGCAGCCGGTTGAAATACGGCACGCCGTAAGAAACCGATCCTATGAGCAGGCCGGACGGACTGGCGGGATAGCTGGCCTCGATGGTGTTCAGCGCGTTGGCGAGGGTGGCCTGGTCAGCCCTGGTGGGGGTGCGGGTCAGTTTGGCGGGCAGGAACAGCGCGTAGGTGATGCCGAACTGAGCCGTGACGTTGCCGGCGCCGTCGTTGAATACCTGGGCTGGCCGGACGAAGGCACCGAGGTCAAACTGGATGTCTGAGAATGTGGTGGCCGCTGCGGCCGGTCGCACAAGCGGCGAGGCCAACTGCTCCAAGAGCGCGGCCTGAGAGAGCAGGAAGGCCGTGGCGGCCGTCCGCTTCAGAGCCGATCGCCGGCTCATGGAGACGGCCTTTAGCTCCTCGATGTCCAATTCTTGGGCCCCTTCGATGACTACGGATTTGACGCGAGACGGTCGTCTCGCGGGCAACGGCGCCCTAGGGGCGCTTAGAACCGGAAGCAGTTCCGGCGGAAGCCTGATATCAGGTGCGAGGAACGTGCAGAGACTAGGGAAGTGCTTGAGATTGGAAGATGGGTTGCTAAACATATAAGCCCGTCCCGGCCGCCCCGCAAGACCGGGCAATATGACATTTTTGCCATGATTCCGCCGCGGCCCGCGCCGCCGTGGGCTCGAAACATTTCCATGCGCCCTACCTGGAGCTACTGCTCCGCTAAGACCAGACCAGCCGGCTGCGGCAGCGTCCTCTTCGCCGCCCTGCCTTCCGGGGCACGTGAAAATTCCAGCGGACGCGCGCCGGGCCCCATTCGGGCTAAATTTCACCCAGAGGATCCGACAGGCCAGGTCATCGGCCACTTGCCGGCCGGGAAGCCCCGCAGGGCATCGCGCGCAGGTGCCCGAGCGCAGACGGGAACCTTGACAATCTGCCGTCAGGTCATGACGTTAGGCCGCCTCACGCGAAAGGCGGAGAGGTGCCCTTGATCGCCGGCGGCGGTGCCGGCCCTGCGGACGCGCACGAGATGGCTCTCCAGTTTCTCGCGACGTGGGCCGCCGCCCTTGATCTGCCGGAGAAATTGAATCGCCCGCGCATGCAGGCGAGTGCATAACCATCCAGGTCGAATACCCTTGGCAGGTCAAAGAGCATGTCGGCAAAGTCCGCTGCAATTTCAGAGTCTCCCTTATCAGCCACCCACGGGAAGCTGAATACCGAGGCAGCGGCCGAGGCCGCGCTGGCCCAGACCGAGCGAGCGATGAGACAGCTGCAGGCGGGAAGGATACGGCTATGACGCATCCGGGAACCTTGCCGGTCATCGACGTGTCCCCGCTCGTGAACGGCGACGCGCAGGCAGTCCACGAGGCACAGGCACTCCACGAGGCACAGTCCAGGGTGGCCCGGCAGATCCAGGCCGCCTGCCGTGACCACGGGTTCTTCTACGTGACCGGGCATGGCGTCGCGGCCGGTCTCCTCGATGAGCTGGCCGACGCCAGCGCGGAGTTCTTCGCGCTCCCGGTGCCCGAGAAGATGGAGATCTCGATGGAGCGCGGCGGGCGGACGTGGCGGGGCTACTTCCCGGTCGGCGGGGAGCTCACCTCCGGGCAGCCTGACCTGAAGGAGGGGCTGTACCTCGGCACCGAGCTACCCGGCGATGACCCGCGCGTCCAGGCCGGCCTGCCGCTGCATGGCGGCAACCTGTTCCCCGCGCGGGTGCCGCGGCTGCGCGGCCTGGTCCTGGCGTACCTGGCGGAGCTGACCCGCGTGGGCCAGTGCGTGCTTGCCGGGATAGCGCTGAGCCTTGGCCTGGAGGCCGGGTACTTCGCCGAGGGATACACCGCGGACCCGACCGTCTTGTTCCGGATCTTCAGCTACCCGCCGTCCCCGCCGGGGGCCGGCGGCTGGGGGGTCGGCGAGCACACCGACTACGGGCTGCTGACCCTGCTCGCCCAAGACGACAGCGGCGGCTTGCAGGTCGCCACGCCGGGCGGCTGGGTCGATGCCCCGCCGCTTCCGGGCACGTTCGTCTGCAACATCGGTGACATGCTCGACCGGCTAACCGGCGGCTGGTACCGCTCGACCCCCCACCGGGTGCGGAACCTCAGCGGCCGCACCCGGCTGTCCTTCCCGTTCTTCCTTGACCCGGGGTTCGCCGATGAGGTCCCGCCGCTGCCGGGCCGGGCCGCCGCCGGCGCGGGCGGCGGGCGCCGCTGGGACGGCCAGGACCTGCGCGCGTTCACTGGCACGTACGGCGACTACCTCCTCGGCAAGGTGTCGAAGGTCTTCCCCCAGCTCAGGCAGGACGTCCTGGACGGGTAGGGATCCCGGCGAAGCAGTAGCGTGAGCGGGTGGAAACCGCGACGCAGGAACTGCACCGGCTGACGTCTTACTCTCCCGACCGGGACTGGGACGAGCCACCAGATGATCCGAGAGCACGACACGATTTCCAGCCCAACGACTACGCCACCCTCCCGCTTTTCTACAAGCGCTACGCGCCCGGGCTGCCCCGGCTGGCGCTCCCCCGGGAACTGCCGACCGCGACCGCGCCCGCCCTGACCGTGTTGTCGGGGACCGGGTTGTCAGGGACCGGGTTGTCGGGGAGGGGCCTGACCGGCGCCGGCCTGACCGGAACAGGCGGCGTTGACCTGCCCGCGCTGGCCAGGCTGCTGTACTGGTCGGCGGGCATCGTGCGCACCTCGCCGCGGGCCACCTACACGCACCTGTTCCGGGCCGCCGGATCGGCTGGCGGACGCTTCCCCCTGGACCTGTACGTCGCCGTGCCCGCCGGTTATCCGGGGCTGCCCGAGGGCGTGCACTGCTACGACCCGCTGGAGCACGCGCTGGTGACCGTCGGTCCGGCGCCAGGCGCGGGGGCGCCCACCATCGTCGTCACCGGCGTCCCGTGGCGGACCGGATGGCGGTACGGGGAGCGCGGATACCGGCACGTGTACTGGGACGCCGGGACGATGCTCGCGCAGACGCTGGCCCTGGCCGACTCAGCCGGGATCGCGAACAGGCTCTACACCCGGTTCCCGGACGCGGACGTGGCCGCGCTGGTCGGCGCCGACCAGGTCCACGAGTGGCCGGTCGCGGTGATCGCGCTCGGCGCGGGCGCGCCCGTTACCGGGCCGGCCGGGCCGGCCGACCCGGGCGAGACCGACACCGCGCCGCTGGAGTTCCCGCTCGTCACCGCGGCGCAACGGGCCGGCGACGGCGACATCCTCGGCGACCCCTGGGACCAGGGCGCCGCCGCTGACATCCCCGCGATGGCGCCCGCCTCAGCGGCCGGCTCACCGTCGGCGGACCCGCCCTCGATTGACGCCGTCATCGCCACCCGCGGGTCCCAGCGGCGGATGAACCCCAACCGGGGCCTGCCGCTGGCGACGCTGAGCATCAGCATGAGCGTCGCGCTGCGCGGGATCAGCGTCCCCCACTGGGTCGCGGTCCACGACGTGACCGGGCTAGCGCCCGGGCTGTACCGCTGGCCCGACCTGACCACGCCGGTCCGGGACGGCAACCTGCGCGATGAGCTGTACCAGGTCTCGCTTGACCAGGCACTGACGCGGGACGCGGCGTTCGTGGTGATCGCCGCGACCGACGTATCCCGGCTGTCGGACCGTGAGTACCGCGAGGCGCAGCTCGCGGCGGGCATCGTCGAGGGCCGGCTGCACCTGGCGGCGTACGCGCTCGGCGCCAGCGCGACCGGGATGACGTTCCTCGACAGTGAGATTCCAGCGCTGCTTGACTCGGGTGAGTTCCCGGACGGCCTGATCTTCACCTGCGTCGGAGTCCCCGGCAACACGTCCAAGCTGGCGGGCTCGCCGGGCGCGCCCACCTCAGTCCGCCGGGTCGCCGAGCGGAACGGATAGAACAGCCGTGCCCCTAGAAGCGCGGTGCCCCTAAAACAGCGGTGCCCTAGAACCGCATGGGCCAGGTCAAGCGGAGCGCGCCGCCGACGGGGAGCCTGGCCCACTGCCGGCAGGCTGCCTGGACGCCGTCCCCGGCGGCGCGGATCTCCGCGTCATCGAGCGCGTCGGCCAGCTCGGCAATCCGCGCGGCCAGCCACGTCTCGCGCTTGGCGCGGGCGCGCAGCCGGTCCCGGACGCCTTGCGGGGTGTCCGGGCCGCGCCGCCACCGGTTAACGACGGCGTCGACCGCCGCCGCCGCGACGCAGTGCCCGGGGACGCCCGCACCCGGGGCGCGGCTGGTATCCGGGACACGGTCATTTTCCGGGGCGCAGGTGGCGGCCAGGGTTCCCCAGCGGCCGTCGTCAATGCCGAACACGGACTCCACGACCAGGTGCGGCAGGTCGATGACAACCTGCACGGCGACCTTGCGGGAGCCACCGGCGGAAAAGGTGACCAGCGCCCAGTCGGCGGCCGGAGTCTCCCCCTTCACAATCGCGATGCCAATGGTGGCACTGTCCTTGGTGGCGACACTGTCCTTGATGGCGACACTGTCCTTGATGGCGACACTGTCCTTGGTTGCGACACTGCCCCCCGGCGCCGCCATATACGCAACCGCGGCGGTCGCCCGGGGGGACGATCCCCACAGAGTGTCTCGTCCGTGCCCCCCGAGTATCGTCATGGCCCGTGACGATACTCGCGGGCAGGCCGCGCTCTCGGTATTTCGGCGTCGTGTCCCGCAATTAGCGGCGTGTGCCCGTATAAGGCTAAGCGGGCGCTATGCCCGCTTAGCCCGCTAGGCGATTATCCGTCAGGTGCTGAAGGCCGGGATGCCGGTGCCCGTGACCACGGTCCGGACCCGCAGGAAAACCGGGCCGGCCTTGGCGCACGCCGGGATGGGGAAGCCGATGAACGCGGGGCTGGTGGTGTTTGGGGGGAATACCTTCAGCCCGACGGCGGTGGTCTGGTGGCACGCGGTCGCCGGGAACACCGATGTGTTCGCGGTCACCAGGAACGTGTGCGCGGTCGCGCCCCGGCCGAGGGTGACGACCTTCTTGGGGTCGGCGGCGTCGCGGGCCGCCGCGCTGCCGAGCTGGACGCCGCCGCCGCGCACCGCCGACACGCCCGGGTAGCCGAACAGGGTGCACGTACGCGCGGAGATGTTCGAGAACTCAAGCTGGTAGGCGACGTGCCCGGCCGAGCCGTCACCGGGAACCCCGAGCCAGACACGCAGCTGGGAGGTCGCGCACGGGGGCGGCGTGCCCGCCGGCGCGGCCGTGCCTACCGAAGACACCGTGCTTGCCGAAGACACCGTGCTTGCCGACGCCGCCACCGCTGGCACGGCGATCGCCGCGCCCCCAGCGACGATGGCGGTGGCGACGATGGCGCGGAACTTGCCACTGCGTGGCATGCGCTTGATGAGGTTCATGATGAAGGTGCCCTTTCCATTGCCTGAAGGTAGTGGAGTGACTCCGGCCAGCGGAAGATACGCGGTGAAAAGGGGAAACCCACGGGAACCCGCAGGCCGTTGAGCGGGAACTATTCCTTAGTCTTTGTAGTCCGGGTAGAGGCGGTCGGCGAGCCGCAGCATGGCGTCCCAGGCGAGGTTGGGCTGGCGCTCGCCATCGTCGCCCGCGAACTGGCGGGCGGTGTGCTCGCAGACCTCTGGCGGCGGCAGGACCAGCGGCGCGCCGCCGGCGAGCGCGTCGACCTGGATCTGGCAGGCGCGCTCCAGGTAGAACATGCGCAGGAACGCCTGTCCCGGGGTGCGGCCGACGGTGAGCAGGCCGTGATTGCGCAAGATCATCACAGGCTGGCCGCCCAGGTCGGCGACCAGCCGCTTCTTCTCGTCGGGGCTGACCGCGATGCCCTCGTAGTCGTGGTAGGCGACGCGGCCGTAGAACTCCAGCGACATCTGGTTGAGCGGCAGCAGCCCCTGCTCCTGGGCGGCGACGGCGCAGCCGGCCTTGGTGTGGGTGTGCAGCACGCACCGGGCATCCTCGCGCGAGGAGTGGATCGCGGAGTGGATGATGAATCCCGCCTGGTTGACCCGCCACGGCCCGTCGGCAACCAGCTGCCCGTCAAGGCCGACGATGACCAGGCTGGAGGCGGTGATCTCCTCATACAGCAGGCCGAACGGGTTGAGCAGGAACCGGTGCCCGGGGCCGGGGAGCCGGACCGAGATGTGGTTGAAGATGAGGTCGGTCATCTTGAAGTGCGCCACGAGCCGGTAGACGGCGGCGAGCTCACGGCGCAGCCGGAGCTCCTCGGCGGCGTCATCGGCAAGGTCGCTGGCGGTGGTCGCTGGCTCGATGTCGGTCGCGGTCATGGCACGGCGTCCCTTCGGTGGCTCTCCCTTCGACCATAGGCATGGCGGCCGCGCGAAGGCTAGGTGCCCGTGCCCCGAGAAAAGCACGGCCTGGTTGTGCCACGTGGGCTGGTTCGGGCAGGGTTGGCACGTGGTCATCCCGGTTCATGACGAGAACCCGCTGCGCCGGACGCCGTGGGTCACCTACCTGCTGATCGCGGTCAACGTCGTCGTGCTAGTCATCACGCCGCTGTCGCGAGGCTCGGCCATGGGCGTGTCGGGAAGCGCCCAGGTGTGCGGGCAGGCGGCGTTCCTCGATCAGTACGGCGCGATCCCGCGCGAGCTCGTCCACGACCGGCCGCTGCCGCTGGTCGCGACGGGGCAGCCGGGATCGGCGCCGGACAGCTGCGTCGTCAGCCGGCCGCCGTATCACAAGGTCCCGGCGCTGTCGGTGCTGTGGTCGATGTTCATTCACGCGGGCTGGCTGCACCTGCTGGGCAACATGCTGTTCCTGCTGATCTTCGGCAACAACATCGAGGACCGCTTCCGCAAGCTCCCGTACCTGGTCTTCTACCTCATCGCCGGATACGTCGCGGCGTACGGCTTCGCGTTCGCCAACAGCACGTCGGCGCAGCCGCTGGTCGGCGCGTCCGGCGCGATCGCCGGGGTGCTGGGCGCGTACCTGGCTATCTTCCCGCGGGCCAAAGTCTGGTCGCTGGTGCCGTTCTTGTTCTTCATCCCGCTGCGCATCCCCGCCTGGCTGGTGCTCGGCTCGTGGTTCGCGTTGCAGTGGGCGTACTCGGCCGGCTACGCCGCGTCCGGGGCGGGGAACGTGGCGTACCTGGCGCACGTGTTCGGGTTCATCTTCGGCTTCATCGTCGGCCTGGCGGTCCGCGCATTCGCCGGGCCGACCCAGTACCCCGCCTCCCCCCGCTACCGTTGAGTCCCAGCGGGCGCGCCATCGCCCGGGGCATGATCGAGGTATGGACGATCAACTGCGGCTACGGCCGGTCGTGGAGGAGGAGTTGCCGATCCTCCAGCGGCTAACCCAGGACCCGGAAGCGGCGGGCCAGTACTCCTGGTACGGATGGTTCGACAGCTCGCGGTGGGCGCGACGGTGGGCCGACAACGGGCTGATCGGGGACGACCTCGGGGTGCTCATGGTCGCCCGCGGCCCCGACGCGCTCGGCTTCGTCCAATGGCGGCGCAAGAGCGCGTCGCCGGCGGCGTGGTACCTGGAGCTGGGGATCGCGCTGCTGCCGGAGTTTCGCGGGAAGGGCCACGGCACCCAGGCGCACACGCTGCTGGCCCGCTACCTGTTCGCGCACACGACAGTGCACCGCATCGAGGCCTCGACCGAGCTTGAGAACCTCGCCGAGCAGAAGGCGCTGGAGAAGGCCGGGTTCACCCGCGAGGGCGTGCTGCGCGAGGTTGGCTGGCGGGACGGCGCCTGGCGCGACGGCGTCCTGTTCAGCCTGCTACGCACCGACCTCGACCTCTAGGCCCGCCGCGCCGCCCGGCAGCGTGAAATTCATGAAATGAATCCCGATCTTCATCGCAACGATCCCTCACGCCTGCGCCATTGGAACTCCGCCACGCCTGCTCTTGACCCTATCGAAGCGTCAGCCACCCTATCGCGGCGGCCGAAGCCCGCTGGGGCACGAGGGACATTGGGGTGGGCCGGTGCCATACTGCGGGCATGACGGAAGCAGAGCCAACCAAGAATGAGCCGCCGCCGGATAAGGGCGCCACCCGGCTCGTCGACGGGAAGCTGCAGGAATTCGACGGCTCCGCGTGGGTGCCGTTTGACTACCTGCCGCAGGCGGGCTCGGGCGGGGACGGAAAGCCGATCATCCTTTACAAGTTCCTCACCGATTACGAGGTGGACGGGTGACGACGCCTGCTCAGGGAGCGGCCAGCGCCAGTGACCTGCCGTCGCCGCTGACGTCGGTCGAGGACATGCGGGCCACCGCGAAGTGGACGCTCGCGGTGGTCGGCGCGACCGGCGCGGTCCTGATCAGCGGCGGGCCGCTGGTGGCGGTCGGGCAGGTGCACGGCGTGGCGCACGCCGTGCTGGCCGGCGTCGGGCTGGCCTGCGCGCTGGCCGGCATCTGGCTGGCGATCTGGTTCACCAGCCAGGTGCTGACGCCCCGGCTGACGACGCCCGCCGTCTTCACCGAGCAGCGGACCTCGGCCGTCACCCGCAAGACGTCCCTCACCCTGGCCTCGCTCACCGAGCAGATCGACAAGAACCCGACGTACTTCTTCGGCGAGCTGGCGACCAGCGTGAGCGACCTGCTCGGCCGCCGGGCCAAGACGCTCGACGCCATGCAGAAGGTCGCCGAGGCCCTCGCCGCCTCCGCCGACGTGACGATGAGCGCGCGGCTGCAGACGACCCTGGGACGGCTGCAGTCGGACCTGGCGCGCCTGGACGCCGGGCTCAAGTCGCTGCTGCCGCTCGCCCACGCGTGGCTGGTGGAGGCGGACCTGCGGCGATCCCGGCTGTGGACCCTCGCGGGCGGGGTGCTCGTCGTGGTGGGCGCCGTGCTGTTCTTCAGCGTGACCGGCGCCAGCCCCGGCTAGCGAGTTACCCGGTCCCCGCAGTTACGCGGGGCGGTCCAAGATCGCGCGCAGCACGCTCGCGAGGGCGTCGTTGGCGGTGGTGGCCGCGGCGGAGCGCCACGCGATGTAGCCGTCGGGGCGGACGAGGGCCGCGCCCCCGCCGGCGATGCCGTAGGCGGCGGCGAACTCGCCGGTCACGTCGGCGCCTTCCAGGCAGACGTCCACGGTGACGCCGAGCCGGGCCCGCGCGATCCGGGCCTGCTCGCGCCAGGCGTCGCCGGCGCCTCCATTGCCGTCGGCGGCGACCAGCAGCGTGAAGTTCCGGCCGAACAGGTCCAGCGTGGAGATCGGCTTCCCGTCGCGTTCCACCCAGGCGTGCGGGGCGCGGGTGCCGGGGCGGCCGCCGCCGTCGCGGGGGTGCACCGGCGTGGCGTCATCGCCAGGCTCGGTCAAGATGGCGGCGGAGGCGTAGCGGTAGCCGAGCTCCAGGTAGAGGTCGTCCAGGACGGGCTGGATGCCGTCGGTGCCGAGGTAGGGGGCGACGCGGGTGACGTACCGGGAGTAGGACTGCTCCACGGTGAAGTCGCCGACCGGGCGGCGCTCGGCCTCGTAGCTGTCGAGCAGGCAAGGGCCGGCGGTGCCGTTCAAGACGGCGGCCAGCTTCCAGGCGAGGTTGTGCGCGTCGTGCACGCCGGTGTTGCCGCCGAAGCCGCCGTTGGGCGGGACCACGTGCGCGGCGTCGCCGGCCAGGAAGATCCGGCCGTCGCCGTAGCGGTCGGCCAGGTCGGCGGTGGCGCGCCAGGTGGCGATGTCCTTGATCGTGACCGGCATGCCGGGGACGCCGATCGCGGCCCGCAGCAGCTCCAGCGCCTTCGCGTCGGTGATGCCGGCGGCGACGTTCGCCCACGGGGCGTCCGGGTAGGCGGCCACGATCTCCGGGCGGGCGATGTCGCCGATGAGGTTGACGACCAGGAAGCCCGCGTTGCCGCTGCGGTCCAGGCGGAAGAACCCGCGCAGCACCGGATTCGTTACGTACAGGACGCCCTGGTTGCGCCCGGCCAGCAGCGGCGACAGGTCCTCGTCGGCGCGGAAGTAGATGGTGATGCTGTCCGACATGACGCCGTGCCCGCGCATGCCGATGCCGAGCCGCTGCCGGACCGGGCTGCGGTTGCCGTCGGCGGCGACGACGTACCGGGCCCGGACCTGGGACGTCGATCCGGCGTCGAGGTCGGCGAGCGTGGCGGTGACGCCGTCGTGGTCGGAGTCCAGGGCGATGCACTCGGTGCGGTAGCGCAGCCGGGCGCCGAGCTCCTCGGCGCGGGCGCGCAGGATCGGCTCCAGGGCGTCCTGGTCGATGAACGTGCGGACGGTCGGGCTGAACTCGTCGACGCCCGCGTTCAGGTTCGTGAAGAAGCTCATGATCTCCCGGCCGGCCAGCGACTCGACGTTGCTGATGCCGCCATCGGGGATGTACTGCTGCTCCGACCGGCGCCGCACGGTGCCTTCCAGCCCGATCGAGCGCAAGATCTCCAGGGTGCGCAGGTTGAAGTGGCCCGCGCGAGGGTTGATGGCCGTGCTGGCGTGCCGCTCGACGGCCAGCGACTCGATGCCGTGCCAGGCCAGGAGCATCGCGGTGGACAAGCCGACGAGGCTGCCGCCGACGATGAGAACGGGCACCTCGGTAACGGGTGACTCGGCAGCTGACTCCGCATGCCCGATATCCTCGCTCTTCATCGGGCATGCACCGGGGGGTACGGGGGGGCGTCCCCCCGAGGGATAGCAGTCATGGGCAGATCCTGGCATTCCCCTGGTCATGCGGCAAACGGATCCTGTGAATGCCCACCATTGCCTTGCTGAATGAACTGCTGCTACACGTGAGCGTATGGAGCTATCAGGAGTTGACCTGAACCTGCTCGTCGCGTTCGACGCGCTGATGCAAGAGCGCAGCGTGACCCGCGCGGCGGGCCGGATCGGCCTCAGCCAGCCCGGCATGAGCAACGCCCTCGCCCGGCTGCGCAAGCTGACCGGGGACCCGCTGCTCGTCCGCGAGGGGCCAGCCCTGGTCCCGACGCCACGGGCACAGGCGCTGCGCCAGCCAGTGCGGGACGCGCTCACGCTGATCCGGGGGGCGCTGGAGCCGCGTCCGTCCTTCGACCCGGCGCGGGACCGGGCGACGTTCACCGTCAGCTGCTCGGACTACAGCCTGCTGATGCTCATTGGCCCGCTGGTGCGGCACCTGGCCACTGCGGCGCCGGCCGTCACGATCCGGGTGCTGCCCCGGACGCCCGACGCGGTCCGGCTGATCCGCGACGGCGACATCGACCTGGCGATCGAGCCCGCCGAGATCATGCCCGAGGTGGCGCTGGCCAGCGCGCGGCTGTGGGCCGACCGGTGGCTGTGCTGCGTGTGGGAGGGCAACTCCGTCGTCGGTGACCACCTGACGCTGGAGGCCTACCTGGAGATGGGGCACCTGGTCTACTCGATGGGCCGCGGGCAGCCGGTGTCCATGGTCGATGAGCACCTGGCGCGGTCGCTGGTACCGCGCCGGATCGAGTTCACCGTGGAGAGCTTCCTGCTCGCCCCGTTCCTGCTGGAGGGCACCGACCTGGTCACCGTGGTTCCCGAGAAGGCGGCGCCGTTCCTGCGCCGGACGGCGGCGGTCCGCCTGCTGGAGTCGCCGGTGCCGCTGCCGTCCATCACCGAGATGCTGTGGTGGCACCCCCGCCACGACGCCGACCCCGCCCACACCTGGATCCGCACCCGCGTCGCCGAGATCGCCACGTCCCTGGATGATTAGCGGCGCCGGGCCCGGCGGCTCCGCCGCCGGCGGCATCGCGTTAGTACCGGCCGAGCAAGGTCTTGACCTCCGGGCCGGCGAGCTGGGCGCCGTAGCCGGCGTTGATGACCAGGGCGGCGACCGCGACATTCTCGCCGGGGGCAAACGCGACCATCCAGGAGTTCGGCCTCGCCTGGCCCAGGACGTCGGCGGTACCGGTCTTGGCGTAGACGCCCGGGCCGAGGCCGATGCTCGCGGCCGTCCCCTCGGTGACCACGTCCCGCATCATGGTCCGCAGCTGGGAATCCGTGCCCGGCGGCAATGGCGCGGCGGACACGGTCGAGATGCCCGGGAGGAGGACGGGCTGCCGGAACTGGCCGAGGTCCACGGTCGCGGCCACCGATGCCATCGCTAGCGGGCTCGCGGTCAGCTGCCCCTCGCCGATGGCCTCCTGGGCCAGCTCAGAGCCGGAGGCGGTCGCCGGGGCGTTGAAGTACGCGGCCGACTCTCCGGGGATGCCGATGTTCCATGGCTGGTTGAGGCCGTAGTAGGCGCTCGCGGTAGCGGCGAGCTTGCCGGACAGGTCGCTCCACCACTGGGTGAACGCGTTGTTGCACGACTGCGCGAAGTCGTAGGAGAACGGGGTGCCCGGGGGCTGCGACTCACCCCGGTCGTTGAGGTAGGTGATGCCTTGCACCGTATAGGCCGCCGGGCACGAGACGGGGCTGCTCGCGCTGGTCAGCCCGCTGTTGATCAGCGCCGTGGACGTGATGATCTTCATCGTGGAGCCAGGCGCGACCGATGCCGTCAGCGCGAAGTCGTTGAAGCCGGAGTTGTTGGCGATCGCGAGGATGTGGCCGGTGGACGGTTCGATCGCGACCATCGCGCTGCCGTCCGCCTGGCTGACGGCGGCGCGGGCGGCCCGCTCGGCCCGCGGGCTGATCGTCGTGGTGAGCTGGCCCTGCTTCGGCGGGGTGACGACGGCCTGGCTGCCGGGCACCGCCTGGCCGGCGGCGTCCTTGATATGGACGGACAGGCCCGGGCGGCCCATTCCGGCCGGCGCCTTCTGGCTCAGCAGGCTCGCGATGGTGGTCAGCCCGGGGTCGCCATAGGAAGACAGCGGCGTTCCGGCGCTATCGGTGACCGAGACGCCGCGCGGCGCTACGACGACGGTGGCCAGGTGCTGGCCGGTGGTGAGGTTGGGGGCGACGACGTCGGGCTGCCACTGGATGACCCAGCGGCTCCCGTCCGCCCGCTGGTAGGCCGCCAGCGTCGAATGGTAGCTCCACGCGCCCGTCGCCGCGGTCGGGCTGGACGAGCTCGCCACGCGGGCGGTGAGCCGGACCGTGACCGTCTCAGCGGAGGCCGCCGCCGCGGCCCCCGTGCCCGGGGACGCCCACGGGGCGCCCACGGCCGACCCGGTCACGGCGCCGGTCAGCTTCCGCAGGTTCAGGTCCTGGCCGTAGGCGGTGAGCGCCGCCCGCGCGGCGGGCGGGTCATCGGTCAGTCCGGCGGCCGCGGCGAGGTCACCGCTCGCCCACGCCCGCAGGAAGGCCGTGGTGACCTGCTCCGCGCCGGCCGGGGACGAGGCCGCGGCGGGCGGTGCCGTCGTGGACAGGGCCGTCGTGGGCAAGGCGGCGACAGGCTGGGAGCCGCCAGTGCTCCCGCCGCCCGGCGCTGCCTTCACGGTGACCACGACGGCGGCCACGGCGGCGGCCACCACGGCGGCGACGGCCGCTACCGATGCCCCGACGATGACGCCAGTGCGGGGGCGCCGGAGCGGGCCGCCGCGCTCGGCGAACCCCGCCGCGAAGACCTCGTATCCCTCCTGCGGCGGCGCCCCCTCTGATTCGTCGTAGGGGTCACCCCCGCCTGAGTCCCGCGGAGGATAAGACACGATGGCGACACTACCCATGGACGCGACTGGGGGTAAATGAGTATTTCTACTCACTCTTGTCGCGGTGATGCTGGCTCCCGTGATGCTGGCTCCCGTGCCGCCCGGTCCCGGTCCCCCGTCCGCGACCGTGCTCCGCCAGTGTTCGCCCGTTCTTCTGTCCCAGGCCCCGCACCCAGCCGATGTGTTTGGGTTTTTGGGGGGGCCCGCCGCCCCCCAACCCCACCCCACGCACCGCGC
>JAICYD010000080.1 GCA_025934375.1 Streptosporangiaceae bacterium
CGGGGCGGGGGCGCCGCGTTTCCCCCCCCCCCGCCCCCCGCCCATGCGGGGGGGCACCTGCTTCTGTAATCTTAACCGGCCCGTGGGGGGGGGGTCGGCGTGTCCCCCCCCCCCGCCGCTCCCGTACTTGATGCGTAGGACACGTGAACACGACAGCACTCTCCACTAGTCCCCCCGGCACTGGGGTGGTGCGCGCGCGCGATGGAGCGGCGCGCGTCCTCGCGGCCATCCGGAAGTTCGCCGGCCGCTGGGGCCTGATCGTGGCCCTCGCGGCGCTGCCGGTCTACTACGGCGCCACCGACCTGTTCAACGGATACCAGGCCGCCGTTGTCGCCGGGCATCCGGTCATCCACCACGACCTGTCCAAGCTCGGTTTCAACTTCGCCGAGGGCTTGTCCGACGGCGCCATCTGGGCGCTGATCGCGATCGGCTACACCCTCGTCTACGGCATCATCGAGCTGATCAACTTCGCGCACGGCGACGTCTTCATGATCGGCTCGTTCACCGCCGTCGGCCTGTGGGCGCCGCTGGGCCTGGGCCTCACCACCGGCCCGCTGGGCCTGGCCTGGGGCCTGCTCATCACCTTGATCGTGACGATGCTCACCACCGGCTCGATGAACGTCCTCATCGAACGGGTCGCCTACCGGCCGCTGAGGAACGCGCCCAAGCTCGCGCCCTTGATCACCGCGGTCGGCTTCTCGTTCATATTGCAGAACATCGGCCTGCTGTGGCAGGGCGGCTCCGCCAAGAGCGTGCCCGACCTGATCGGCGCGCAGACCACGGCGTTCACCATCGCGGGCGTCCCGATCCTGCGCGGCTACCTCCTGTCGTTCATCGTCATGATCCCGCTGGTGTTCGCGCTGACGTGGTTCATCAACCGCACCCGGGCCGGCAAGGCGATGCGCGCCACCGCCCAGGACCCCGAGGCGGCCCGGCTGATGGGCATCAACACCAACGCCACCATCTCGCTGACCTTCCTGCTCGGCGGGATGCTGGCCGGCGCGGCGGGCCTGGTCTACGCCCTGTACCAGACCAACATCTGGTACTTCCAGGGCTTCAAGGCGGGCCTGATCGCGTTCACCGCCGCGGTCATGGGCGGCATCGGCAACATCCGTGGCGCCGTCCTCGGCGGGCTGATCATCGGCGTCATCCAGTCGCTGTCGGACTCCCGCATCGGGCCGCAGTGGACCGAGGCCGTCGTGTTCGGCTACCTGATCGCGATCATGGTGCTGCGTCCCCGCGGCCTGCTGGGCGAGGAGACGAGGGAGGCCGGATGACCGAGCTTCGCGCGCAACTGGCCGAATGGCGGGCCGCGTTCGAAAAGCGCGTTCCGTCGTGGTGGAGCCGGGTGCTGGCGATCCTGCTCTTGATCTTGGGCGTCATCTTCCCGTTCCTGACCGGGTCCTCCTCCGGGCTGCTGAACGGGGCGATCATCGCGGTCGCCTACGCGGTCATGGCCCTTGGCCTGAACGTCGTGGTGGGCATGGCCGGCCTGCTCGACCTCGGGTACGTCGCGTTCTACGCCCTGGGCGCGTACTCCATGGGCTGGTTCGGCTCGGAGTTCTTCTCCAAGCTGAACATCCACGTGCTGGTCTCCCCGGTAGCCGGGCAGTTGCCCGGCGTCCACTTGAACTTCGTGCTGATCTTGGTCGCCTCGGTGATCGTCTGCGCGGTGGCCGGCATGATCATTGGCCTGCCCACGCTGCGGCTGCGCGGTGACTACATCGCGATCGTCACGCTGGCGTTCGGTGAGATCATCGGCGTGATCGCGGTCAACGGCCAGTCGGTCAGCCTCGGCAACGGCATGACGCTGACGGCCGGCAACCTCGGCATCAGCGCGGTTGACCCGCCGTACTTCCCCATCTCCCGGGCGTTCAGCTTGCTGGACGAGCGGCCGTGGTACTGGCTGATCTTCGGCATCTTGCTGATCGTGCTGTTCGTCAACGTGCGGATCCGCGACTCCCGGCTCGGCCGGGCCTGGGTCGCGCTGCGCGAGGACGAGGTCGCCGCCGTGTCCATGGGCATCCCGCTGGTGAAGACCAAGATGCTCGCGTACGCGATCGGCGCGGCGTTCGGCGGGATGGCCGGGGCGTTCTTCGGCGCCTACTACACGACCGTCAACGCCGGGCAGTTCGCGTTCGGGTTCTCGATCTTCATTCTCGCCATGGTGATCATCGGCGGGCTCGGCTCGATCTGGGGCGCGCTCCTGGGCGGCCTGCTGCTGGGGCTCATCAACAACTACCTGATCCCCGACGTGCTGAACGACCTGCCGTCCAAGTTCGGCCTGCACTTCCAGCTCACCGCGGTGGAGTTCGGCATCTTCGGCTTCTTGCTGGTCATCGTCATGGTGCTGCGCCCGCAGGGGCTGGTGCCCGAGCGCCGCCGCAAGCTGGAGTTCACCTCCGACCTCGTCACCACGACCGACACCCAGCTCGCTGAGCCGTCGGCCACCTCGGGAGGAGTGATATGACAACCCTTCCCGCAGCCAACGAGCCGGCACCTAACGACACTGAGGCGCCCGCGGAGCCCGTCATCCTGCGCGCGGAGCGCATCACGAAGCGGTTCGGCGGCCTCCTGGCGGTCGACGACGTCTCCTTTGGCATCCCCGAGCGCACGATCGTGTCGCTGATCGGGCCGAACGGGGCCGGCAAGACCACCTACTTCAACATGCTGACCGGGCTGTACCGGCCGACCGAGGGACGGATCCTGTTCGACGGCCGCGACATCACCCGCTCCCGGCCCGACGTCATCACCGCCCGCGGCGTCGCCCGGACGTTCCAGAACATCCGGCTGTTCGGCGCGCTCACCGCGATCGAGAACGTGATGATCGGCCACCACGCCCGCATGCGGGCCGGGGTGTTCGGCGCCGTGCTCCGGCCGCCGTGGGTGCGGCGCGAGGAGAAGGAGACCCGCGAGCGCGCCCGCGACCTGCTGAAGTACGTGGGGGTGAAGGAGCGCGATCACGACCGGCTCGCCACCCAGCTCGCCTACGGCGACCAGCGGCGGGTGGAGATCGCGCGGGCGCTGGCCTCCTCGCCGAAGCTGCTGCTGCTCGACGAGCCCACGGCCGGGATGAACCCCCAGGAGTCGGCGGTGCTGACCGACTTCATGCGCGCGCTGCGCGATGACCTGAAGCTGACCATCTTGCTGATCGAGCACGACATGAAGGTCGTGATGGGGGTGTCGGAGCGGATCACCGTGCTCGACCACGGCCGCAAGATCGCCGAGGGCGACCCGGCCGAGGTCCGCGCGAACCCCGCGGTCATCGAGGCCTACCTCGGGAAGGAGGGGTAATGCCGCTGCTCGAGGTATCCGGCATCCACACCTTCTACGGCGCGATCGAGGCGCTCAAGGGCGTCTCCCTGACCGTCGATGAGGGCGAGGTCGTGACCCTGATCGGCTCCAACGGGGCCGGCAAGTCGACGACGCTGCGGTCGGTGTGCGGGCTGACCCCCGCATCGGCCGGCACGATCACCTTCGCCGGGGAGAACATCACCCGGGTGACCGCGCACGAGATCGTTACCCGGGGCATCGCCCTGTCCCCGGAGGGCCGCCGGTGCTTCGCCCGGATGACCGTGCGCGAGAACCTGGACCTGGGTGCCTTCCGGCGGCGCGGGGCGTCCATCGCCGAAGACATGGAGCGGGTTTTCGCGCTGTTCCCCCGGCTGAAAGAGCGGGAGAAGCAGAAGGCCGGCACGATGTCCGGTGGCGAGCAGCAGATGCTGGCGATCGGGCGCGCGCTCATGGCGTCCCCGCGCCTGCTCCTGCTGGATGAGCCATCGCTGGGCATCGCCCCCGTCCTGGTTGACCAGATCTACTCAACCATCACCGAGATCGCCCGCTCGGGCACGGCGATCCTTCTCGTGGAGCAGAACGCCAACCGCGCCCTGGCCGCCGCCACGCGCGGGTACGTGCTGGAGTCGGGCACGATCGCGCTGACCGGCGACTCCGTCAGCCTGCAGCGCGATCCGGAAGTCCAGAAAGCGTACCTGGGGACGTGAACCGATGAACAACGCGACTGGGACCATCGGCGCCACCGCGCTGTACCTGCTGTTCTCCTGGCTGATCTCGGCGGCGGGGGCCGCCTGGCTGGCCGAGCGCAAGGGCTACGGCGAGCGGCTGGGCCTGACGTTCGGCCTGATCCTGTCCGTCCTCGGCCTGCTGATCGTCTTGCTGCTGCCCGGCCGCCCCGGCTCAGCCTGGCGAATCGACGGCTGGCTCCCCAAGCGCCCCGCCAAGCGCTAGCCGGGGGCCGCCGCGCCCTGCTGCGCCGCCCCTTCCAGGGCGGCGCGGGCCGGGTTGTCGGGGGGGTGGGTCATCGCGATCCGGCTAGTGGTCGAACAGGGCGCTGACGGACTGGCCGTCGTGGGTGCGGCGGATCGCCTCGGCCAGGGCGGGGGCGACCGACAGCACGGTCAGCTTGGGATGCTCCATAGGCGCGGGCACCGAGTTGGTGCACACGATCTCGGTGACGTCCTCGGCGGCGGCCAGCTTCTCCAGCGCCCCGTCGGCGAACAGCCCGTGGGTGCACGCGATGCAGATCGACCTCGGCTCTTGCCGGCGCAGCACCGACAGCAACTCGATTAGCGTGGTGCCGCGGGCGATCTCATCGTCGACGATGATCACGTCCCGGTCGGCGACCTCGCCGATGATCGAGGAGATCGACACCCTAGAGTCGCTGAACCGCTCCTTGGCCCCGGCGGCGACCGGTATGCCCAGGCGGCGGGCGAACGCCGCGGCGCTCTTGGCGTAGCCGAGGTCCGGCGACAGCACGACCGCCTTCGACAGGTCGCGGCGGCGGAAGTGGTCGGCCAGTTCCCGCAGCGCGTGCAGGTGATCGACCGGGACCGAGAAGAACCCGTGGACCTCCGGGGAGTGCAGCGTGAGGGTCAGCACGCGGTTCACCCCGGCGGTGACCAGCAGGTCGGCGACGAGGCGGCCGCCGATGGAGATGCGCGGCGCGTCCTTCTTGTCCGAGCGGGCATAGGAGTAGTGCGGCATGACGGCGGTCACCCGGCCGGCGGACGCGCCCCGCGCGGCGTCGGCCATCAGCAGCAACTCCACGAGGCTCTCCTGGACCGGCTTGACCAGCGGCTGGATCAGGTAGACGTCCCGTTCGCGGCAGTTCGCCTGCAGCTGCACCTGCAGGCAGTCGTTGGCGAACCGGCTGATGCGCACCGGGCTGCGCTCGACTCCCAGCTGGGAGCAGATCTCATCGGCCAGGTCGGGGTGCGCGCTGCCCCCGAAGATGACGATCTCAGCGTCCATTACGCTCCTTCCGGTCCCCCGCCGCGGCCGGCGCGCCGCCCCTCGCCGGAAGCCCCAGCTTCTCCCTTATCTGCTGCTGGACGGCCTCAGGGGCTGGCGTCGCGTCCACGGTGATCACGTACTCCTTGCGGCGGAACACGTCAATGGCCGGCTCGGTCTGCTCATGGAAGTCCCTCAGCCGGACGGCGAGCGCCTCCCCGACGTCATCGGCACGACGGCTGGCCACCCGCGCGCGGACCTCATCGTCTGGCATGTCGAGGTGAATCACCGCGTCCACATCGTAGTTCTCCATGAAGAACTCCGCCTGCGCGACCGTGCGCGGGAAGCCGTCGATGATGAACCCGAAGTTCCAGTCATGCTCGGCCAGCCGCCGCTGGATCAGCGCCTGCACCAAGTCGTCGCCTACCAGCTGCCCGGCCGCCAGGCACCGCCGGACCTGGGCACCCATCTGCGTGTGGTTGGCCACCTGCCACCGGAAGATATCCCCCACGCTGATGTGCGCGAGATCGAGGTCAGCGGCCAGCAGCTGGCTCTGCGTCCCCTTGCCGCTCCCCTGGATGCCCATAATCACGTACTTGCGCATGCCAACACCTTGGCATACGCCACCGCGCGCCCGTGCCCCGCCATCGGCTTCACGAGTCCCTGTTTCGCCGCTTCGACCGCCGCCTGCCGGACCCTCGCCGCGCACGGATGGACTACCCTACGTAGTATGCAATCCCCCGCCGCAGGACGACCGCCCGGACAGGCGGCACCGCCCGGACAGGCGGCACCGCCCGGACAGGCAGTGCCGTCTGGGCAGGCAGTGCCGTCTGGGCAGGCAGTGCCCGTCTGGCGCTTCCTGATCTCCCGCAAGTGGCTCCTGTGGCATGTCACGGCCGTCCTCGGCGTCTGGGGGATGGCCTGGATGGGCGACTGGCAGTTTCACCGCGCGATGGGCGGCAACTCCCTGAGCTGGGCATACACGTTCGAGTGGCCGCTGTTCGCCGGATTCGGCGTCGTTTTCTGGGCCAAGACAGTCCGCGATGAGTTCCGCATCCGCCGCGCCGGCCTCGACCCCAACCTGGCCGAGGCCGGCGTCGCGGACACGGTCCAGCTGCCCGCGGGGCTGGGGCTGGAACAAGCCGGGGCCTACCTGCCGGGCGGCCCTCCGGGCGATGCCCGGTGGACCGGGGCGCCCGGCGCCGAGCCGGTGCTCGCCAGCACCTGGCGCGCGCAAATGGCCCGTGCGGCCGCGGAGCTGGAGGCCGACCCGGAGCTCGCGGAGTACAACGCGTACCTGGCCAAGCTGAACGCCAAGGCCAAGGCCAAGGCCAAGGGCAAGGGCCGCTAGCGGGACCCGCGAAAACTGCCGCGCCACGAGCTACGGCGTGATGAAGACTTAGGAAAGAGGCAAGGGGCGAACATGTGGGCTGCTGTGACGGGCAAGGGCATCAGGCCCGCGGTGCTGCGCTACCGGGTGATGGCTTTCGTGACCGGGGTGCTGATCATCGTGCTGTTCTTCGCCGGCATCCCGCTGCAGTTCGCCGCCGGCCATCCAGCCGTTGACCAGTACGTGGGCCAAGTCCACGGCTTCTTGTACATCGTCTACGTGATCGTGGCCTTCCTGCTCGCCCTGAAGCTGCGGATGCGCCTGCTGAGCTGGCAGGTGATCATCTTGCTGCTGGCCGGCACGATCCCGGTGCTGACGTTCGTGGTGGAGCGCTGGATGACCCGCCGCTACATCGCCCCCGCGCTGGCCGCCGAGGGCAACGGCCAGCCGGGGGCGCAGGCCCCCGTGAGATCCCCCGGCGGGGGGCACGGGGGGTCGTCCCCCCGGGAGGCCGCAGGCTCGTGACGTCCCACTACTTCGAGGCCCAGCCGACTGCCGCGCACCGGCCCGGCCAGGTCCGGGTGGTGCTGCCCGACGTGTACCTGGAGCTGGAGACGGACTCCGGGGTGTTCTCCCCCGGCCGCCTCGATCCCGGCACCCGGCTGCTGCTGGAGGAGGCCCCGCCGCCCCCGGCCGAGGGTGACCTGCTCGACCTCGGCTGCGGCTACGGCCCGGTGGCCTGCGTGCTGGCGAGGCGATCGCCCGCGGCGCGCGTGTGGGCGATCGACGTGAACGAGCGGGCGCTCGGCCTGACCGCCCGCAACGCGGCCCGCGCGGGCCTGGCCAACGTGCGCACCGCCACCCCGGATGACCCCGGCGTCCCCGGGGAACTGGCCGCGATCTGGTCCAACCCGCCGATCCGGATCGGCAAGGCCGCGCTGCATGACCTGCTCCGCGGCTGGCTGGCCCGGCTGCGGCCCGGCGGGCACGCCTGCCTGGTGGTCGGCAAGAACCTGGGCTCGGACTCGCTCCAGTCCTGGCTAACCGGCTCGGGATGGCCCGCGACCCGCGTCGCCGTGCGCAGCGGGTATCGCCTGCTCCGTATCGACCGGCCAGAACATCACGATCTCTCTGCCGAACGAACCCTGGTGACTCCCCGATGACTACCCCTATCCCCGCTGCCTCCCAGGGGGGCGACCCCGCGAGGCAACGTCCGTACCCTCCGCCAGCGGGCGGGCCTGCGCGCCAGTTGCGCCCCACCGACGTCAAGCGGCTCAACCGTGACTGGCGGCGGCGCACTGAGGGGCGGCTGGCGCTGCTGCTTGACTCGGTCGGCCAGCCGTTCAACCTGGGATCGATCGTGCGGACCGCCGCCGCGTTCGGCGCGGATTCGCTGTGGCTGTGCGGGAACACCCCCGATATCGCCCACCCGTCGGTGGGAAAGGTCGCGCTGGGCACCGAGCGCTTCCTCGATGTCACTCGCGAGCCCAGCCCGGCGCTCGCGGCCAAGGCCGCCGCGGCGGCCGGGTACCGCGTGGTCGCGGTGGAACTGGCCTCTGGCGCGCTCCCGCTGGCGGAGGCACCCCTGGACGGCGACATCTGCCTGGCGATCGGCAACGAGGACCACGGCTGCTCCCCGGCCCTGCTGGCCGCGGTGGACGCCGTGACCTATATCCCCCAGCCCAGCCGGGTCGGCTCGCTGAACGTCGCGGTCGCCGCCGGCATCGCGATGGCCGAGGTCCGCCGCCGCGAATGGGCCCCTTAGCAGCGCTCCGCGCCTCTTGCCGTTATCGTGACATGCGCCCCGCGAGCGCGCGAGCACCGCGCGGAGCCGCCGGCGTTCACGCTGGCCGGCACGCCGCCCGGCAAGGAGGCTGCCGGGTCGGGAGTGTCGGCGTGTACCCCCCGGGGAGGGACTGTCTTGGTGAAACACACCCGAAACGGGATTGACGGTCCCCTTCGGCGGGAATCACGAGACGGTATCCAGTGTTGCCGATAAGGATCGCCAACCGCCTGGGAGGCAGCAGCTTATGGCCGAACGCGCACTTCGCGGAACCCGGCTCGGGGCAACGAGCTACGAGAACGACCGCAACACGGACCTGGCACCACGCCATGACGTCCCTTTTGACTGCCCCAGCGGTCACCACTTTACCGTTCCCTTCGCCGCTGAGGCCGAGCTCCCCGCAACCTGGGAGTGTCGGATTTGCGGCGCGATGGCCTCGGCGGCCACGGGCGAGTCCCCCTCCCCCAAGAAGGTCAAGCCGCCGCGCAGCCACTGGGACATGCTCATGGAACGGCGCACCGTGGAAGACCTTGAAGCGGTCCTCGCCGAGCGCCTGGAGGTCATCAGGGAACGCCGGCTGATCGAGGGCACCGCCCCCACCCCCCTGACCCGTCCGCATCAGCACCGGCGTAGCGCCTTATCTTCGGGGGGTGCGCGCCAACCCCCCAGGCCCCCCGACTTGCACGGGTTGCCGTCCGTAGAATTCGGCTCGCCGGGAGGGTCCCCGGAAACCGCGGGTCCCCCTCCACGGCTCGCCGGATCGCTGGAAGCCACGCTCGCAGGCTCGCTTCGCCTCGCGAACACCGTAGGCGGTCAGCGTTCCCCGAGGTAGTCAGGTCCCTTTGGATCCCGCCCGGGTCCTCGCCGCTCGGACCTGCCGCATCTTTCGCGGCAGGAGCGGCGGCTAGCGTTCCCGGGTTACCTGCCGAGGCGGCTTTGCACGCCCCAGCGGAAGACGCGCCAGAAGGCCTCGCGGATGATGGCGCTGTCCATCTTGGACACGCCGCGCTCTCGCTCGACGAACGTGATCGGCACCTCCACGATCCGCAAGCCAGCCTTGATGATGCGCACCGTGATGTCCACCTGGAACGAGTACCCGGTTGACTCGACGTTGGACAAGTCGATGCGCCGCAGGGTACTCGCCTTATAGGCGCGGTAGCCGCCAGTCGCGTCCTTGACGCTGAAGCCGATCATGACCCGCGTGTAGATGTTCGCCCCGCGGGACAAGACCTCGCGCTTCTTGGGCCAGTTGACGACCTTCCCGCCTGGCACCCAGCGGGACCCGATCACGCCGTCGGCCCCGTCGGCCACCGCGGCGAGCAGCCTGGGCAGGTCCTCGGGCCGGTGGGAGCCGTCCGCGTCCATCTCGACGATCACGTCGTAGCCGCGCTCCAGGGCCCAGGTGAACCCGGCGAGGTAGGCCTTGCCTAGCCCGGCCTTCTCGGTCCGGTGCATGACGTGCACGTGGGGATCGGCCTCAGCGAGCTTCTCAGCCAGGTCGCCCGTGCCGTCCGGGCTGTTGTCATCGACGACCAGCAAGTCGGCGTCTGGCGTCGACTCCCTGATCCGCCCCGCCATGATCTCAAGGTTCTGCCGCTCGTTGTAGGTCGGCATCACGATGAGCACTCGACCGGTGGCTGAAGCCGGCTGCGTCATTACTTGCGTTCACCTTTCCCATGTCCAGCGGAAGGGGACCCAGGTGGCGCCTCGGGCCAGAGTCCCGACTCGCCGGCGACGAGCCTGGCTCCGTTATCTACTGAGCCACCCGGGGCCCCTTCCAGGCCCAACCCCTTGTCCAAGCCGGACATGCGCGCCGGCCCGCTCGCTCACCACGACCCGGCTGTCGAAGGCTGGCTGCCCTCGCCCCCTACCAGTCGCAGCGTCCATGCTACGCGCCAGCCAGTCCGACCGGGGAAACCGGCGGGACTGTGGCTGAAAACTTACCGCCGATCCAGCCAATGTCAACCTGAGGGTCAACGGGAGCAGTTACGTGGGTATAAGTGTGACTACACGGAGCACAAAAATGACTACACTAAGTTCTTACGAAACTCAGGGTAACCGGGGGACTGCTTTGGGTAAGATATCACGCACCTTCGCCGCCGTCAGCGCTGTCTTTGTCGGCGGCACTGTCTTGATCAGCGGCACTGTCTTGATCAGCGGCACTGTCTTGATCAGCGGCTGTACCGCCAGCCCGCCCTCGCACCCGGCGGGCACGGCCCCGGCGGCCACCCGGCCGGCCGCTCCCGCGCCGCCTGCGCGCCTGGTGGCGGTCAGCCCCGCTCGCGGCGCTACCGGCGTGAACGGCACCCAGCCGATCCAGGTCACCTACAGCAGGCCGTTGCCGCCCAGCCCGCCACTCCCCCGGATCTCCCCCGCCATCCCGGGTACGTGGCTGGTGGACGGCGACGTGGCGCTCTTCACGCCCGCCACCGGCTTTCCCCCCAAGACGAAGGTCACGGTCTCCATTCCGGCCGCCATAGCGACTGCCGCGACCGTGCCCACCGGCGCTGTCGTGACCGAGTCCTTCACCACCGCGCCCTACTCCACGCTGCGCCTGCAGCAGCTGCTGGCGCAGCTCGGTTACCTGCCGCTGGCGTGGGCCCCGGCCCCGCGCTCGGCCATCGACGCGGGCAGCCCGGCCCAGCAGCTAGCCGCCGCCTACGATCCGCCGGCCGGCACGTTCACCTGGGCGGCCGGCGGGTGGCCGCGCTCGCTGCGCGCGTTCTGGACGGCGGGCACGCCCAACACGATGACCCGCGGGGCCATCACCGGCTTCGAGGCCGACCATGGCCTGCCTACCGACGGGGACGCGGGGCCGGTCGTCTGGAGGGCCCTGCTGAAGGCCGCCGGCGCCGGGCAGGCCAACGCGCACGGCTACAGCTACGCCATCGCCCGCGAGGGCATGCCGGAGACGCTGACCATCTGGCACGACGGGACCGAGGTGTTCCACAGCCTGGCCAATACCGGCATCGGGATCGCGCCGACGCCCCTGGGCACGTTCCCGGTCTATGAGAAGCTGCCGTTCCAGATCATGTCGGGCACCAACCCGGACGGCTCGCACTACGCCGACCCGGTGAGGTGGGTGTCCTACTTCTCCGGCGGCTCGGCCGTCCACTACTTCGACCGCGGCTCCTACGGGTGGCCGCAGAGCCTGGGCTGCGTCGAGCTGCCCTACAGCGAGGCCAGGAAGGCCTACCCGTACCTGCCCTACGGCACGCTGGTGACGGTCACCCGCTTACCCGCCGTCTCCCTCGCTGGTGCCTTCCAGCCAGCGGGCGATCTCGGTGTGGTCCGCCCCGGCGGGCAGCCAGCTGGCTGCCCGCCGCCACATGTCCACCGAGACTTCGGCCAGCCGCGAGCCGGCCCCGAAGTCCCGCTCGACCCCCAGGCCGATCAGCATGTCCTTGACCATCAGGCTCGCCGTGAAGCCGGTGTCGAACGTGCCGGGCAGGATGCGGTTCGGCCACTTGTCCTGGGTCGAGCCACTGCGCCCGCTGGAGGTGTTGATCGCCTCCAGCATCACCGCCGGGTCCAGGCCGAACCGCTGGCCCGCCACCATCGCCTCGGACGCGGCCAGCAGGTTGATGGCCGACAGCAGGTTGTTCAGGGCCTTCAGGGCGTGCCCGGCGCCTGGCATCTCGCCGACGTGCAGGACCCGGCCGCCGATCACCTCCCGCACCGGCCAGGCCCGCTCGACGGCGGGCCGCGCCCCGCCCACCATGATCGTGAGGGTGGCCTGGGCCGCGCCGATCACGCCTCCGGAGACCGGGGCGCCGACGACGGCGATGTCCCGGGCGGCGGCCTCGCGCGCCAGGGCCTCGGTCGCGGCCGGCTCGGCGGAGCTCATGTCGATCAGCAGGCTCCCCGCGGGCATGGCCGCCAGCAGTCCCTGCTCGCCGGTGACCTTGGCGATGACCGCCGAGTCGGGCAGCATCAAGATGACCGCGTCGGCGCCGCGCGCCACCTCCTCCAGGCTCCCCGGGATGGCCGCGCCCGGAGCCTCCCGCGCCAGCCGCAGCCGCGCCTCCTCGCTGACGTCGTGCCCGCTGACCCGGTACCCGGCCGCCGTGAGGTGCCCGGCCATGGGGATGCCCATCCGGCCCAGCCCCACGAAGCCGAGGTAAGCGGGGGCGGCCAGCGCGCCGCGGTGCGGTTCAGTCAACGGGGGGTCCCCAGGTCGGTGACGGCGGAATGGGCCGGGTGCGCCGCGAACCGCGCGCGGACCTCGGGATCGTGCCCGGCCACGAGCCGGGCGCCGGGCGCTGCGGCCAGCTCCGCGAGCAGGTCATAGCCCCGGTACATGGCGGGCAGGTCGGACAAGATCGCGTAGGGCCGGTCCTGCTCGACCTCCTCGTAGTGGTGCAGGGCGTCCGACGCCAGGACGACCATCCCCTTCCCGTCGTCGATGGTGACGATGAGCTCACCAGGGGTGTGCCCGCCGACCTGGACCAGCTCTATCCCCGGCGCCAGCTGGGTGCGCTCAGCCCGGGTGAGGGTGAGCCTGCCCTGCTCGCGCGCCTTGGCGAGCAGGGCGATCTCATCGGTCTCGGCGTGCAGGGCGAAGTGCCTGCGCCGGGCGATCGGCGAGGTCCAGAAGTCGTACTCTGCCTGGCTCATGACGACCTGCGCGTCCGGGAACTGGCCCAGGTTGCCGGTGTGGTCCCAGTGCGCGTGCGTGATGACGACCGTGTGCACGCTGGCGGGGTCGATGCCCAGGGGCGGCAGCGCGTCGGCGGGCGTGAGCCACTGGTCACGGCGGCGCCGCCGCCCGGCCTCGGGGGCGAAGCCGGTGTCGATCAGCGTGACGCCGCCCGGCTCGCGGATGATCCAGAAGTAGTAGTCCACGTCGATGGGCCCGTCGGGCTCGGCGTACACGTGGTAGTTGAGGAAGCTCTCGCGCCTGGGGGCGACCCGGCTGCCATACCGGACGGCGAGCACCTCCCGGGCCACCGGCTACGCCTCCCCGGTGACGGACTTGTAGTGCTCCTCGGCCACCTCTTCGGCCCATGCCGTCTCGCCGATCGAGATGGCGGTGTGGGCCAGGAACGAGCCCGGCGCCGCGCCGTGCCAGTGCACCTCCCCCGGCGGGGCCCAGGCCACGTCGCCGGCCTCCAGCACCGTGCGGTCGCCGTCGCGGGTCTCCACCACGCCGCGCCCGGCGCTGGCCAGCAGCACCTGGCCGCCGGCGTGCGAGTGCCAGTAGGTGCGGGCCCCCGGCTCGAAGAACACGCTGTTGACCCGCATGCCCGGCTCGGCCAGCACCGGGTCGAGCATCGCCCGGCCGGTGAACGTCCCCGCGCCCTCGGCGGAGGGCTGGCCATCCTTGCGGCCGCGAACATACTCCATTGTCATGCGCTCCGATCTTGTGTCACTGGCGGCGCTGCTGGTTACGCCGGGGTTGCTGGTTACGCCGGGGTTGCTGGTTACGCCGGGGTTGCTGGAGACACTGGGGTTGCTGGAGACACTGGGGTTGCTGGAGACACTGCGGGCAGGCTCACCTGGACGCGAGCCCCTTCCCACAGCGTGCTGACGGTGATCGCCAGGGACCGGGCATCATCGGCCACCGGCGGCCAGAGCCAGAAGGTGCCCTTGCCCTCCAGGTCCGCGCCCGGCGCGAAGCCGGCCAGGATCCCGTCGTAGCTGTTGCCCTGGTCATCGTCGGCGTGCAGGGCGAAGCAAGGCGCGATCATCGGCCACGTGCCGCCGGGGACCCACGGGCGACCGTGCAGGGTGACGCCGACGAGGGAACCCGCCGCGCCTCCCTCAGCGGAGGTGACGATGGTCTCGATGACCGCTGAGGCGCGCGCCAGCGGGAGCGGGGCCAGGAGCACGCTGTGCCGCGGGCCTGCCGGCGCCGGGGCGGAGTCGGCGTGCAGGTGGGCGCGCCGGGCCCAGCGGGCGGCGAGCGCGTCCTGCCACGTTGGGGCGTGCGCTGGTGAGGCGTGCACCGCGGGGGCGCCTGCTGCCGCCGGCCCGCGCAGCAGGGCGCTGCCGGGCGGGAGGGCGCCCACCGCGAGCAGGCAATCGGCGACCACGGCGACGATCTCGGCGGTCTTGTCCGCCTCGACGTCGGTCCAGCCGACCTTGACGTCGCCGACCTTGGCCAAGGCGGCGAGGTACCCCTCGGCGGCAGTGGGCCACCGCGGCGCGGCCGCCTCGGCGGGGCCGGGACCGCCTCCGGCGGACGCTGGATTGACGGGCCCTGTGTCGGCGGGTACTACCGCGTCGGCGGGTACTGGGTCGATGAGGATCCGCTCGGCCGTCCCCGACTCGGCGGAGGCGATCTCCAGCCAGGCCGGGACTCGGGGGGACGCCGTCTCCTCGGGCGGCGAGCCGGCCCCGGGGAGCTCGGCGACCAGGTCACCGCGCCATTCCTGGCGGCCGGGCGGGACGCGCTCCCAGGTGACCGCCTCGACGCGGGGCCGGTACCGGTGCCCGCTGTCATCGGTGACGGTCACCATCGCCAGCGCCTCGCGCATCACGACGCTCGGCCGGTCGGGCTCGCCGCCAGGGTCGTCGGCGCCAGCCCGGAAGCTCATCCGCCACTGCCCGCCGGACAGCTTCACCCACTCAAAGCGCAGGTCGGCCGCCAGGCCAGAGACGGTCGCCGGGAAGCTCGCCGCGGCGGGCGCCATGGCCATCGGCACCTCGGCCAGCCGCGCGGCCCCGGCCGCGTGCGCCTCCCACACCTCGCGGGCTCCCGAGCGCGCGGGCAGTTCCCCGTCCGACAGCCCCCACGCCGTGCCCAGGGAGTGCTGCTGCAACCCTTCCTGGTATTCGCCGAGGATCTTGTCGGCTCCGCTTTCCGGCACCAGGCCCAGCAACACGAAGGCGTTCACCGTTGCCCGGACGCCGAGGCTGCAGTGCAGGACGAGCTCCCCGTCCCGGGCTCGCCGCACGGCGTCTTCGGCCAGCGAGCGCAGGCACTGCTCAGGTTCCACGATCTGCCTACTCACGCCTGTAACGCTAGTGCCGCCGAGCCGCCCGCGCCATTGGGGGGCAAGACAACTCAGCCGTGAAAGCCACTGCGGCCGAGCAGCTTGTCGATGCTGCGGCGGTCGCGCTTGGTGGGGCGACCGGTGCCCCGGTCCCGGATGCCGACCGGGGCGACCATGTCGCGGGACGGCGGCGGCGGGCTGTTGTCGACGTAGCACTCGACGGCGACCGGCGCGCCCACCCGCTTGGCGATGACCTTCGTGATGACGACGATCCGGTCCCGCTCTCCCTGCCGGACCCGCACCTCATCGCCGGGCCGGACCAGGTGCGCGGGCTTTACCCGCACCCCGTTGACGCGGACGTGGCCGCCCTTGCAGGCCGTCGACGCGGCCGAGCGGGACTTGGCCAGCCGGACCGACCAGATCCAGGTGTCGACCCGCCCGGCTGCCAGCTGCTCCTCCGCCACGAGCTAACTCTAATCGCCGCGCCGCCCGGCCCGGGCCTGTCCGGCCCGAGCCTGCCTGGCACCGCCGGTGCCCGCCACCCGGCCCGCATCACCCGCGGCGGGTGAGCAATTCGCCCCGGCCCCGTGGCACGTTGGGGGAAGGAAACCACAAGGAGGCAGCACATGAGCACGCCGACGAAGGCCGCGGTCGATGAGGCGACGGTGAACGCGTTCACCGCACTCGCCCTGGGAGAGACGGAGCTGCTCGAGCGCATGGCAAGCCTGCGCGAGGAGCTGCGCCAGGAGAGCACGCTTGACCCGCGCAGCTTCTCGCTGGTCAAGATCGCCGCGCTGGTGGCCGTGGACGCGCCCCCCGCCTCGTACCTGATGCAGGTCACCGCGGCGCTGGCGTCCGGCGCGTCGCCCCGCGACATCCTGGGCGTCTTGACCGCCATCGCGCCGCAGGTCGGGATGCCGCGCGTCGTGGCCGCCGCGCCCGAGATCATGCTGGCGCTGGAGCTGGACTTGCCCGACGGCACGAGCTCCTGACGGGAGACGATGATGTTCGCACGTCGCGCTGGAGTGGTACGCCGCCGGCCCTTGCTGCGGGCGGCCGCGGTCGGTGGCGGCGCCTACATGGCGGGCAAGGCGCATGCCCGGAACCAGGCGGAGACCGCCGACCGGGAGGCCACCCAGGAGGCCCGGATCAACGACCTTGAGCAGGCCCAGCAGCAGGTGCCGCCGCAGCGCGCCAGCGCGGCGGCGCCCGACGCGTCCATGATGGACCAGCTCTCGCAGCTGGCCAAGATGCATGACAGCGGCACGCTCACCGACGAGGAGTTCGCGGCCGCCAAGGCCCGCCTGCTCGGCTAAGGCTCCCCGGGTGCCCGGGACGACCACGGTGCCCGTCGCGGTGACCACGACCAGCGGCGGCGCCAGGACAGCGGCGGCGGACGGGCCGCGCGCCGGGTCGGCCCGGCACACTACGCGCGCCTCGAACGCCAGCTGCCGTGACCGCCGGCCGACGGCCGTCACCACGCAGCTCGCCTCGATCACGTCGCCGGCGGTGACCGGGGCGCGGAACTGCACGTCGGAGTAGGAGGCGAACAGCCCCTCGTCCCCGTCCATCCGCACGCACGCCTCGGTGGCGACGTCGCCGAACAGCCCCAGCACGTACGCGCCGTCGACCAGGCCGCCGCCGTAGTGCGCGTCGCCGTGCTTGACGTAGCGCCGATGGGTGACGGTCAGTCCCACGGGGTATGCCTCGGCGCTCACGCGCTCGTCCCCGCGGGGGCGCGAACGTCGGAGGCCAGCGCGTGCGCGAGGTAACTCGCCACCTCCCCTGGCGTCGTCCCGCGTCCGAAGATCTTGTCCACGCCCAGCTCGGCCGCGGCCTCCGGGGAGAACCGGGGGCCGCCCACGACCAGCAGCGGGCGCCGCGCCCCCGAGCCGGCCGCGAACTGCGGCGCGGCGCGGAACGCCGCCGCCATCTCGCGCGTGTTGGTCAGGTGCGCGTCCCGCTGGGTGACGACCTGCGAGACCAGCACGGCGTCCGCGTGCTCGGCGGCCGCCCGCGCCACCAGGGACGGGACCGCGACCTGCGATCCCAGGTTCACCACCCGGATCTCGCGGTAGTACTCCAGGCCCTTCTCCCCCGCGTGCCCCTTGACGTTGAGGATCGCGTCGATGCCGACCGTGTGCGCGTCGGTCCCGATGCACGCCCCGACGACCACCAGCTCGCGGCCGAGCGCCGAGCGGATCCGCAGGTTCACCTCGGCCGGGCTCAGCAGCTCGAACTCCCGGGCCGCCACGGTCACCAGCGACAGGTCCACCAGGTGGGAGACCCGGCCGTAGACGATGAAGAACGTGAAGTCCGGCCCGATCGCCTTGACGTGCGCGACGAACGCGGGGGCCAGCCCCATCTTCCCCGCCAGCTGCAGCGCCGCACCCTCGGCGACCAGGCGGTCGGCCTCGGAGGCCGAAGGCACCGGCAGGGTGAACGACACCTGCACTCGCCCGTCGCCGGTCGTGTCGCCGTAGGGTCGCACGACCTGCCCTAGCTCGCCATCGTGTCCGCTACTCACGCGTGCTCCTCCTCCATGGCGGTGGCTTCGAGCATCTCGATCGCCGGGTTCCAGTAGCCGTCGGCGCGCTCGATCACGCCGTCGAGGCCGCGCCCGCCGTCGGCGGGCCGCTTGGTCACGCCGAACGTCCCGTCCCCGATCGCGTTCAGCAGCCCCTCATCGCAGATCCGCCCCAGCAGCCCGACCGCCTCCCCGAGCACCTGGTGCGCCCGGGAGACGACGAACTCATCGGGCGTGAACGACAGCCCCAGCCGCCCGGCGGCGTCGCGCACGTAGCGCACGTTCTCCAGCGCCAGGTCCCGGTCGGCCAGGAACGGCGTGTGGATGCCCTCAGTCATCATGCCGACCAGCAGGATCGACTGGCCGGTCATGAAGCCGGCGAGGTTGAAGAACGCGTCCAGCAGGTACCCGCCGAACACGTTGCCGGTCATGTGCTTGGTCGGCGGCATGTACTTCAGCGGCGCCCCCGGGAACAGTTCGCGAACCAGCTGCGCGTGCGCCAGCTCCAGCAAGAACGAGTCGGGCACGGCCGGGTTGATCTCGAACGCGTGCCCCAGCCCCAGCTGCCAGGTCGCCAGCCCGGCCTCCAGCGCGAAGTACTCGTTGAGCAACTGCGACACCACCACCGTGTGCGCCGCGTCGACCGCGTCGGCGGTCGTCAGGTAGTTGTCCTCGCCGGTGTTGATCACGATGCCGGCCCGCGCGTGCACCATCCGCGAGAACCGCTGGTCGATGAACGTCCGCACCGGGTTGATGTCGCGGAAGATGATGCCGTACATGCAGTCGTTCAGCATCATGTCCAGCCGCTCCAGCCCGGCCAGCGTGGCGATCTCCGGCATGCACAGCCCGCTGGCGTAGTTGGTCAGCCGCACGTAGCGGCCCAGCTCCCGGGAGGTCTCGTCGAGGGCCGCGCGCATCAGGGCGAAGTTCTCGCGGGTGGCGTACGTGCCCGCGTACCCCTCGCGGGTCGCGCCCTCGGGCACGTAGTCCAGCAGCGACTGCCCGGTGGAGCGGATCACCGCGATCACGTCGGCGCCCTCCCGGGCGGCCGCCTGGGCCTGCGGGATGTCCTCGTAGATGTCGCCGGTCGCCACGATCAGGTAGATCCACGGGGGCGCGGGGTCGCGGGTCGCGGCGATCATCGACTCCCGGGAGGCACGCTGGCGGTCAATGACCTCCAGGCCCTTTCCCACCGAACGGGCCGCGCCTTCCCGGGCGTTCCTCCCCTCCGCGCCGTCGGGCAGCCGGAACTTCACCTGGCCCGCCGCGGCCTGCTCAGCCAGCGTCCTCAGGTCGGGGTAGCCGCCGCGGGCCAGCGCGTCCCAGACCGGCAGCGCGACCCCGTGCTGCAGGCCGACGCTGTCTCGCACCGCCTCGGCCAGCCGGTTCACCCAGGGCATCCCATCGGCGTCGGCGCCGTCGAGCCCGGCCATCCGCAGCACGGCCCGCTCGATCGAGCTGGTCGTGTGCGTCCGCGCCAGCCTGGTGACCGGCGCCCCGGCCCGCGCGGCCAGCTCCCGGGCCTGGCGGACCTGGGCGGGATCAAGGTTCAGCTTCCCTGTCACCGGCATCTCCTTCCTGGCCGCGCCCGGCGGCCGTTGCGCTCCGCGCCTCTTGCTGTTATCCCGCGTCCGGCGCCCGCGATTGCGCCATCGCGTAAGCGATCGCGGGCAAGGCGGCGCTCGAAGTTGGCACGGACCTCCGGGGTCTTGCGCAGCAGGTCCAGCGCGTAGTCGGCGTGACCGGGGACGTACCCGTTCCCGATCAGCATCGTCACGTCGGCGGCGACCCCTTCCGCGCCGAGGGCGGCGGCGCTGAAGCTGGTCGCCATCGAGAAGAAGATGACCGTGCCGCCCTGCGCGGTGGCCAAGATCGCGCCGCCCTCGCAGCCGGGCACGTCCACGCAGACCACGGTGACGCCCGCGGGCCCGCCCGCCCGGGCGACCGCCTCGGCCAGCGGCACCGCCTCCCGCGCGTCCGCGATGACCACCTCGTCCACGAGGGGCGTCCCCGCCGGAGACTCTCGGGGGGTACGGGCGGATACTCCGTTCCCCTCCCCGGGCGATAGCAGCGCGGCCTCCGCTTCCGTGGGCACCACGCCGATGATCAGGCCGGCGCCCGCCTCGCGGGCGGCAGCGGCCGATAGCGAGCCGCTCTTGCCCGCCGCCCCGAGGATCACCACGACGGGACCACCATCCCCGGCGCCGTTCCCTCCCCCGTCTGGCCCAGGCCCCCTGTCCGCCCCGGTTCCCTCCGTATAGCCTTCATTCACCATGTGACGCATACGCCACTCCCGAACCACGCGCCCGGTAAGCGCGGGCGCTCCGCACACGTCCATGACCGACAGGGCCAGCGGGACCGGCAGGTCGTCGGGCAAGACGGCGGCGATCGAGCGGGCGAACAACGTGGCGGTGGCGTCGCACGGGACCTGTTCGGACAGGCCGTCCCAGCCGGCCAGGCCGTCGTGGATCTCCAGCGGGGTGAGCGTCAGCGACACCAGCGTGGCAACCCGGTCGCCGGGCCTCAGGCCCAGCGGGGACTGCGGCCCGGCCTCGGTGACGACGCCGGTGAGCATGCCGCCCGAGCCGGTGACGGGGTTGTGCATCTTGCCCCGGCTCGCCACGATCTCGCGGACGGCGGCGCGGATCCGGGCGCCGTCACCACCGTTGGCCTCGTGCAACTGCCGGTAGGAGGCGGCGTCCAGGTTGAGCCGGTCGGCTCGGATGCGCACCTCATCCGGCCCGGCCGGCTGGGCCGGATCCAGCCGCCACGCGGCTTGCGGCAGCACGCCCGCTCGCCGCTCGGCGTCGTCGGCGACCCGCCGCAGCCCCAGTGACCGCGCTAGCTCCATGCCGCGAACCCCTTCCCGAGGGACGGTTACCCGGTTTCGTTACTGGAGAAAATCTTCCTTGGGATTTAGATTTCTCGTGAAGATCCTAAATCGTCCGGGAGGCTCCGTGGAAGATCAGCCGTACGTCTACCGTCGACGCGAGCTTACCGAGCCGGATTGGCGGCGCCTACCCGGCTGGGCCGCCGTCACCCGGGCGCAGTGGGAGTCGGCGCAGTGGCAGCGGGCGCACTGCGTGAAGAACCTGCGCCAGCTGCGGGAAGTCGCCGGCCCGGGGCTGTCGGACGCGTTCTTGGCCGACGCCGAGCGGGACCAGCGCGAGGCGGCGACGATGTCGATGCTGATCACGCCGCAGATGCTGAACACGATCGCGCCGTCGACCGGGCCTGGCGACGGCGCGGCCCTCACCGAGGCCTGGTACGCCGACCCGGTCCGCCGGTACATGCTCCCGGTGTTCAGCGACCGGCGGCCGGACTGGCCCTCGCACCCATACGCGCAGCGGGACTCGCTGCACGAGGCGGAGATGTGGGCGGTCGAGGGACTGACTCACCGGTACCCCACGAAGGTCCTGGCGGAGCTGCTGCCGACGTGCCCGCAGTACTGCGGGCACTGCACCCGGATGGACCTCGTCGGCAACTCCACTCCCATCGTGGCCAAGCACAAGCTCACGATGACGCGCGATGACCGGCTGGCCGCGATGCTGGACTACCTTCGGGCCACGCCCGGCGTGCGGGACGTGGTCGTCTCCGGCGGCGACGTGGCGAACCTGCCGTGGCCGCGCCTGGAGGCGTTCGTGACCGCCCTGCTCGAGGTCGAGTCGGTCAGGGACATCCGGCTGGCGTCCAAGGCGCTGATGGGGCTGCCGCAGCACTGGCTGGCCGATGAGGTGCGCGCGGGGATGGAGCGGGTGGCCGGGATCGCCCGCTCGCGGGGTGTCTCGCTGGCGATCCACACGCACGTGAACGCCGCCCAGTCGGTCACCCCGCTGGTGGCCCGGGCGGCGGCGGCCATGCTGGAGGCGGGCGTGCGCGACGTGCGCAACCAGGGCGTGCTGCTGCGCGGCGTCAACGATTCCGCGAATGCCCTGCTCGACCTGTGCTTCGCGCTGCTCGACGAGGCGCGGATCATGCCCTACTACTTCTACCAGTGCGACATGATCCCCGGATCGGAGCACTGGCGGCTGACGCTCGCCGAGGCGCAGGCCCTGCAGTCGGCGATCATGGGCTACCTGCCCGGCTTCGCCACCCCGCGCATGGTCTGCGACGTCCCCTACGTCGGCAAGCGCTGGGCCCACCAGGTCGCCCGCTACGACACCGTGCGCGGCATCTCCTACTGGACGAAGAACTACCGCACCGGCATCGAGGCGGGCGACGACCTGGCCCTCACCCGCGAGTACCCCTACTACGACCCGGTCCACACCCTCCCGGAAGAAGGCCGCGCCTGGTGGCGCGACCAGGAAGGCGCCCTCGCCGGCTAACCCCCCCGCTTGCTCACAGCAAGAGGTCGCCGGCTAAGCCAGATGGGCGGCTAAGCCAGATGGGCCGCGATGCCAGATGGGCCGCGATGCCAGTTTATCTGCCATCTCGGGCATTGGATCACTGCGCCAGCACCTCCCGTCGGCATCCACCCCCGATACCGCACCCCCGACGCATCTTGCTGTTATCAAATCGAACAAGATTCCTCGTACTACGTATATCATTCTGAGCTGATAGATGGCATAATTGATAGCGGATCCGTTGTGAGCGCCGACGAGAGCCGGATGCGAGCCAGCCGCAGGCGGCTCGCCAGCCCCGGATCGCGATTCCGCATCGGGGGAGGTGATCCGGGATGTGCACCAATGGCGATGGGGTGGCGGGCGGTGTCGCCGAGGCGCTGCGGAACATCAGCACTGCCCTGGATCACCTCAACGGCCCGGCCGGGGTGGCCGCCCTGGAGGCAGCCGGGCAGGGCGACGTGCTGGCGGCGCTCGCGCAGGTCACCGCGAAGCTCACGGCGGCCAGGGCGGCGGCGCTGTCCCGGTTCGACGCCGGACGCGGGCACGACGCCGACGGGTACGGGTCTTCGGCATCGTGGCTAGCTGCCACGAACCGGGTGACGAGGAAGGCCGCGGCCGCCGACGTGCGGCGGATGCACCAGCTCCGCTGGCACCCCCGCATCGCCCAGGCGCTGGCCGCCGGCGAGATCAGCGAGTCATGGGCCGCCGAGATGGCCGAATGGACCCGCAAGTTGCCCGCCGAGCTCCGCGAGGGCGTGGACAAGCTCCTCGTGGACACCGCCGCGGCCGGGGCGAACCTGGAAGACCTCGCCTTCGTGGCCCGCACCGCCTACGAAAGGTGGCGGCAGCAGTCCGGGGCCGACAACGACCCTGACGACGGATTCGACGACCGCTACCTGAAGCTCGGCACCACGATCGACAACGCCGGGCGGGTGAACGGGAACCTGACGCCGGAGTGCACCACCGCCCTCCAGGCGGTCCTGGACGCACTCGGCAAGAAGGCCGGGCCAGAAGACCACCGCACCGAGCCGCAGCGGTTCCACGACGCCCTCCAGCTCGCATGCGAGCTGCTGATCCGCGCCCAGATGGTGCCCGACCGGGCCGGGGCCGATACCCGCGTCGACGTCGTCATCGCCCTTTCCCAGCTGCGCGACATGCCCGGCGCCCCGGCGATGGAGAACGCTTGGCTCGCCGCGATGGCCGGCCAGCACGCTCACCTGGCCGGCGCCGGCGCCCAGGCCGCCGCGTGCGACGCGATCACCACTCCCGTCGTCACCGGCTCTCCCGACCTGGCCGTCGTGGACCAGATGATTGCCATCGTCTTGGCGTACGCCGGCGCAGCCGGGCATGCCGTGATGCGCTACGACACTAATGAAGGCGACGCTGGCGAGTTCGAGGTCCCTTCTGCCGGGGCCCTGTCGCCGCAGGCGCGGCAGGCCCTGCGCTACGCGATCGCCAGGCTCGCCATCGACCTGGTCTCCGGGCCGACCGGGCTGGCCGCGTTCCTCCGCCAGGGCCTGCTCGGCGAGCCGTTCAACAGCAAGCCGGTCATCCTCGACATCGGATACTCCGATCAGATCCCCGGTGTCATCCGTCGCGCCGTCCAGCTCCGCGCCCGGCACTGCGAGTGGCCCGGCTGCCGCAGTGCCCTGGCGCATTGCGATATCCATCATCTGCGGCACAAGAGCGACGGCGGACCCACATCGGTTGCTAATTGCGCCGCCCTGTGCCAGTTCCACCACGACATTTGCATCCACCGCTGGAACTGGCGGCTCACCCTTCATCCAGACGGCACGACCACCGCCTACGGCCCGGAAGGCCAGGTCATCCACAGCCACGGGCCACCTGGGAGCACAGGTCCACCGGGCAACCAGGCCGCCTAGCCCACGCAACAACCAGCGAAAACCCGTCCGCGACCGGGCATCAGCGCACCCGGTCGCGGGCGTCAGCATGCCCGAGCCTGCTGCGAGCGCAGTGCCCTCCGGATGATGCCGACGCTCGGCCACAAGGCGGGCACTGTGCCAATGCTCACCCACTCGGCGGACCGGCGGCGGAACCCTGCCTTGCGCAGGCTTACCCCCAGCCCCGGCAAGTGCGCGGCCCCCCACACCAGGACCGCGTCTCCCTCTGGCGGCAGCGCGGCCAGCGCCGCGCGGTTGCGCTCGAGGATGATCTCCCGGTGCTTGTCCCCCAGGATCATGCGCGCCATGAGGCCGAATCGGTCGAGCGTAGCCAGCCGGGTCAAGACTCCTAGTCCGGCAACCCACGCCGGGCAGTCGTCCGCGCGGGTGGCTGCCTTCGGCCGCTGCGCCTGGACGCCTAGTCCGGCAACCCACGCCGACCAGTCGGCGGCCGTGAAGGTCACTCCCTTCGGCCGCTGCGCGGACGGGCTGCCGAGCCGGAGAGGCTGCCGCACCCAGTGCCGGTACGGGATCGCCGTGGAGAACGGGTTCCCGGGTGCGGGCTGCCCGCTAGCCGTCGCTGGCTGCGCCTGCCCCGGGGCCGGGCCGTCTCCCTCCTCGTAGAGAACCGTCGCACCCGCGGCCGCCAGGCCGGCGACGAGGGCATGCAGCCGCTCGTAGTATGCCCTCTCCCCCGCGTGCATGGTCCCTACCAGCGTCACCACGCGGCCGGACGGCCCGTGCCGGTACCGCACCACCGCTGACTGGAGGACCCGCCGCCGGACCCGCACGTATCCGGTCACCCGAGGCTCCCTCGCCTAGACGCGCCACAGGCACTGTCATGGCACCGCCGACTACCGCTCACAACGGATATCGCGGACCCGCGGTTCCCGCCACTATCACCCGCCGGCCAGTCCGCTAGCCCGGCTGGGCGCCGTTCTTGACAGCACCGCCGAGGTAGAGCTCGCCGATCTCGGGGTGGTTCAGGACTTCGGTGCCGGTGCCGGTCAGGCGGACGACGCCGTTTTCCATGACGACGCCGCGGTGGGAGAGCTTGAGGCCGGCCCTGGCGTTCTGCTCGACTAGCAAGATGGTGGCGCCGTTGGCGTTCATCTGCCTGGCGGCATCCAAGACGGACCTGAGCACCAGCGGGGACAAGCCCATGGAGGGCTCGTCCAGCAAGATCAGGGCCGGGTCGAGCATGAGGGCGCGGGCGAATTCCACCAGGCGCTGCTGGCCGCCCGACAGCTCGCCGGCGCGCTGGCCTGCCCAGTCCCTGACCTGGGGGAACAGGTCGAAGACGGCGTCGATCCGCTTGGCGACCTGCGCGCGGTCGGACAGGATGTAGCCGCCGAGGTCGATATTCTCCCGGACCGTCATGTCCTTGAACAGGCTGTGGTTCTGCGGCACCTGGACGACGCCCAGCTTGAGGATCTGGCGGGGCGACTTGCCGATGAGCTTCTCCCCGTTCAGGGTGACGGTGCCCAGGCGCGGCTTGAGCAGCCCGCTAATCGCCTTCATCAGCGTGGACTTGCCAGCCCCGTTCGGGCCGACGACGCAGGTGATCTGGTTCGCCGGGACCTCGAAGGTCACGCCGCGCAGCACGTCGCCGCCGCCGTAGCCGGCCACCACGCCATCCAGGGCGAGCGCTGCCTCACTCATCGGGCTCCTCCTCTTCAAGATCAGCGCCGAGGTAGGCGTCAAGCACCCGCTTGTCGCTGCGGATCATCTCCGGCGGGCCGCTCACCACGGCCGCGCCGGACTCCAGCACGGTGATGGTGGAGCACAGGCCCATCACGAACTCCATGTTGTGCTCGACGATGAGGAACGTCTTGCCCTGGGAGTTCAGCTCGCGGATGCGGTCGGCGATGAGGTTGATCAGCGTCGGGTTCACCCCGCCGGCCGGCTCGTCGAGCAGGATCACCGCCGGGTCGGCGACGAGCACGTAGGCGAGCTCGAGGAGCTTGCGCTGCCCGTAGGACAGCGAGCCAGCCAGCAGGCCCGCGTGCCGGTCGATGCCGACGAACTCCAGCAACTCCATCGCGCGCCGCCGCACGGTGTGCCGCTGGTCCCGCTTGTGCTGGGCGGCCACCAGCATGTTCTCAAGCACCGTCAGCCGGGGGAAGATCCGGGTGAGCTGGAAGGTCCGGCCGAGCCCGGCGGCGAACACCTTGTCGGGTGCCGCGTTGGTGATGACCTGGCCGGCGAAGTGCACCTGCCCCTCATCAGCCCGGTCGTACCCGGTGATGACATTGAACAGCGTCGTCTTGCCGGATCCGTTCGGCCCGATGAGGCCCGCGATCGTTCCCTCGTCGACGGAGATGCCGGCGCCGTTCAGCGCCTGGACGCCGCCATAGGCCTTCTTGATCCCCTCGGTGCGCAGCACGGCGGTCACCGGGCACCTCCCTTGCTCGCGCGCGACGCCGGCGGGGGGTACTTCGTGGCGTCGGCCGTGGACGCGGTGCTGGCGGCCGCTGGCCCTCCGGGTGATCCCCCCGGGACGGCGCCCGCCGCGGCCGGGACCACGGCCGGGCGGCCCCGGGTGCGCAGCCGCGTGATCCACTCGCCGCCAGTCGAGACGATGCCGCGCGGCACGAACAGCACGATGACCAAGAAGACCGTGCCGAGCAGGATCTCGCTCAGGTACCCGCCGGAGAACTGGGGCTGGGTGTTCAGCCACAGCGTGCCCGGCTCGATGATGAGCGCGCCGACCACCGGCCCCGCGATGGTTCCGTACCCGCCAAGGAACGCCATCAACACGACCAGCAGGTCGAACAGCGGGTCGAAGCCGGTCTGCGGCTCGACCTGGTTGATGTAGTAGAACCAGACGGATCCGATCATGGCGGTGATCGCGCCGGACAGCACGAACGCGGTGAGCTTGACCCGCATCGCGCGGACGCCGAGGCCGCGCGCCCGGTCCTCATCGTCCCTGATGGCCCGCAGCTGGAGACCGAACCGGGACCGGCGGACGGCCACGGCGATGGCGATCGTCGCGCCCGCGAACGCCAGCGCGATGTAGTAGAAGGGCGTGTTGTACCCCGATGACGGCCAGTTGAGGAACGGGGAGTTCAGCCCGGCCGACCCGCCGGTGAAGGACCGCAGGTTGAACGCCGCCAGCTGGAAGATGAAGAAGACGGCGATGGTGATCACGATGAACGTGTGCCGCCGGACCCGCAGCGCGATCAGCCCGAAGATCACCGCGATCACCGCGCCGACGGCCGCGACGAGCGGCAGCAACGCGAACACCGTGGTGCCCTGGACATTCCAGTCCCTGGCGGCGATGCCCATGGCGTAAGCTCCGCTGCCGAAGAACACGGCGTGGCCCAGCGAGATGTAGCCGGAGTTTCCGGAGAAGATGTTCCACGCGCTGGCCACGGTCACGAAGATGAGCGCCAGGACGCCATAGTTGGTGACCGCGGGGTTGGTGAACACCTTGGGGAAGGCAACCGTCACCGCCACCAGCAGGACAAGGAGGACGGCCCGAACGAGCCATGGGCGACTGCCGCGGTTCACTGGGCTCGCACCGCCTTTCGGCCGAGGAACCCGGTCGGGCGGATCAGCAGGACCAGCACCAGCGCGGCGTAGAAGACCGCGATCGCCCAGGTTGGCTGCCAGATGGTCACCACGGACTCCAGGGTCAGCATGAACACGGACGCGGCGAGCGCGCCGCCGATGCTGCCCAGCCCGCCGAGGATGATGATCGCCAGCAGCCGGGAGATGAGGTCGTAGCCGCTGTTGGGGTTGAAGGCGTTGGTCGCTCCGAAGAACATCCCGCCGACGGCGGTGACCGCCACGCCGATGCCGAATGTCAGCGCGGCGACCCGGTTCACCTCGATGCCGACGAGCCGCGCGGCGTTCTCGTCTTGCATGGTGGCCCGGACGCTGCGGCCGAGCCGGGTCCGGTACAGCAGCAGGTAGAGCGCCACCACGAGGCATACCGCCACGATGAACCCGTAGATGAAGATCCACGGCAGGTAGAAGCCGAAGATGTGCACGCTCGAGGTGGTGTAGGAGGCCTGCAGCTGCACGTCGTCGGCACCGTAGACCTTGTAGAGGACGCCCTCGATGATCAGCGCCACGGCGTAGGTGACCAGCAGGGTCATCGAGGTCCGCTCGGTGCCGCGCAGCCGCCTGATGAACGCCCAGTGGATCACGACGCCGATGATGAACATGACGGGGATCGTGATCAGCAGCCCGGTGAACAGGTCGATGTGCGCCCTGGTGGACAGGCTGTAGCTCAGGTAGGCGCCCAGGATGACCAGGACGCCCTGGGCGATGTTAATGATGTCGAGGACGCCGAAGATGAGCGTCAGGCCGACGGCCATGAGGGCGTACACGCCCCCGGTGAGTATCCCGTCGACGATGGCGTGAATAAGCTCCCGCGCCATGTGGTTAGTGCTCCGTCCTGGTCGGTGAGACCCCAGGGGGCGCGCATCCCGCTGATTTCGCGGGATCCCCCTGGGGTGAAAGGGGCCGGCCCCTGTGCGTGGGGCCGGCCTCGGGGACATTAACTCCTACTTGGTCCAGGCCGGCTTGGTGGCGAGGATGCTGACGGATCCCGGCGAGCCAAGCGGGAGGACCTGGGCGTAGGTCCCGCCCTTCTGCCACTGGAAGATGAACGCGGCCGCGGCGGTGTTGCCGCCCAGGCTGTCGAACTTCACCGGCCCCTGCACGCTGGTCAAGCTGGTGGCCTGGTGCAGGTAGGTGATGATCTTGCCGTTGTCGGTGCCGCCGGTCGCGGTGATCGCCTGCGCGGCGATCTGGCCGACCGCGTACGCCTCGGCGACGTCGGCGTTGACGTCCGAGGCGGAGCCGCCATACTGCGCGACGTACTCCTTGACCATGGCCTGGCTGTCGGGGTTGGCGTACGACGGGTACCAGCCGTTGGGCACCATGACCCCGGTCGCGTTGCCCGCCCCGACGGCCTTGGTGAAGTCCGCGCCCTGGTCCGGGCCGGCCGCCGCGATGAACATCTTCGGCACGTAGTGCTGCTGCTCGAAGGCCTGCATGAACGCGCCGACGGTGGGCACGTCGGTCGAGCCGAGCACCACCAGGTCCGGGGCCTTCCCGGCGACCTGGTCCGCGGCGGGCGTGTAGGCCGCCACCTCCGCCGGGAAGATCTTGGAGTACACCGTCTTGACGCCCAGCGCCTCCAGCTTGGACTGGGCGAGCTGGACGGGCGGGTCGGCGAAGGGGTCATCGGCCATGGGGTAGGCGGCGGTCTTGGGCCGCTGGGCCGCCGGCAGCGAGGCGATGTAGTTCACGAACGGCACGAGCTCGTCCGCGATCGGCAGGCTCACGTCGAACACGTTGTGGTCAGCCTGGTTCTGCGGCGTGTTGAACACCGACGGCGCGCCGCCGGCCCCCTCGATCAGGGCATAGCCGGCCCGCGCGGCGACCGCCGAGGATGGCCCGGTGATCAGCGAGGAGAACGGCCCGAAGGTCAGGTCAACGTGGTTAGTGTTGATCAGCGTCTGGTAGTTGGTGACCGCCTGGGTCGGGTTGCTCGCGTCGTTGAGAACGGTGATCTTGACCTGCCGGCCGAGGATGCCGCCCTTGGCGTTGACGTCCTTGGCCCACAGCTGGTAGCCCTTCTCAAACGCCTGGCCGTCGGCCGAGAAGTCGCCGGTCAGCGACAGTGACGCGCCGATCGTGATTGGCGCGCCGCCGCCGGCCGCGCTGGAAGACGCGCTGGATGACGAGCTCGGCGCGCCGCTGCTCGTGCTGCTACTGCTGCTGCTGCCGCTGCCGCTGCTAGTGCACGCCGCGAGACCGCCTGCGGCGACCACCGCGATGGCGCTGAGCGCCATCGCTTTCGTGGAGAGCCAGGGAATTGCAGGCCTCATGCCAAGCCTCCGGTTCAGTTGTCAGTCTTCGTCAGGGGTAGGCACGCCAGACTAGCTCGCGTGCTCGGGTTTGCTCCATCACGCCGGGCGGCTTCGCGCCGGTGCTGTCACTGCGGCATCCAACCACGACACGGGGATCGCCACAATCGTTTGCATAGAATATTTGCAACTGAGCGTGCCCTTCGTACCTAGAGTGTGTCAATGCCGGATGACTAATCTGTTACACATCCGCGAGTTAGCCGTGGCAATGCCCCCGAGTCGCCGGCCTGCACAGCCCCGCAGACACCAGGAACCTCAGAGGGCGCACATACCTCACGAGCATCACGACGACGGCATATCACTCAGCGTGATTGCGATCATGTGCACCTTCTTAAGTTCTGACTAAGAAGTCGCTATATTGTCGTCGGTTCGCGCCGGGCGGGGGCGGGGACCGCCCCCGCCCGGCGCGCGTCGGCGCTGGTCGCCGGCGAGGCCGCCGTCGAGCCGCGCGCCACCAGCTCAGGGGCCAGGTAGAGGATCTTCAGCGGGCCGGTGCCCCCGTCGATCCGCTCCATCAGCAGCTTGGCCGCCTCCGTGCCCAGCTGGTAGTGCGGGAACCGGATGGTGGACAGCGGCGGGCGCAGCCGGTCGATGAACGGCATGTCGTTGAACCCCATGACCGAGATGTCCTCCGGGCAGCCCAGGCCCAGGTCCTCCAGCGCGGTATAGCAGCCGATCGCGAGCATGTCGTTGGCCGCCATGATCGCGGTCAGGTCAGCGCGGCGAGACAGCAGCTCCGCACAGCAGCGGACGCCCTCCTCAACCGAATAGGCGGCCGCGTAGACGATCTGGTCCTGGCCGACCTCCAGGCTGCTCGCCCGCGCGCCGTCAGTAAAGCCGCGCAGCCGGGCGATGCCCGTCGAGATCTCCTGCGGGCCCGCGATGTGCCCGATCCGGGTGTGCCCGAGCGAGGCCAGGTGCGCGACCGCCGCGCGCACCCCCTGCTCGTTGTCGACCGAGACCGAGGAGAAGGGATACCCGTGCGCGGTGCGGTTCATCAGCACGACCGGCAGGTCCGCCGCGGCCGCCTCATCCAGGATCGGGTTGCGCAGCGTCGCGGTGGCCAGCACGAACCCGTCCACGTGGCGGGCGCGCATCTGGTCGAACACCATCCGCTCGCGCTGCGGGTCGCTGTCGGTGTTGCCGATCAGCGCGACGTAGCCATGCCCGGCCAGCATGTCCTCCACACCGCGCACGATCGGCGGGAACAACGGGTTGTTCAGGTCCGGGATCAGCACCCCGATGCTGTTGGACCGGCGGGTCCGCAGGCTGCGGGCCACGGGGTTGGGCCGGTACCCGAGCCGCGCGGCCGCGTGCAGCACCCGCTGGGCGGTCTCCTCGCTGACCAGCAGCCGGGTACTGGGGTTGAGGGCGCGAGACGCGGTGGCCGGGTGAACGCCCGCCGCGGTGGCCACGTCCCGCAATGTCGCGGGCCGCTCGGTCATGGCCATTGGCCTATTCGCCCCCATCTAGATGGAATTGACGCTGGAAAGTCGCTCTCAGGCTACCGCTCAGTTACCTCCCCGACCAGGAGGCGCACGGTTGACTAGACGCCTAGGCGGGCGCGGCGCGCGGAGATGACGATCAGCCACGAGCGGCCGCCCCCGGCCGGGACGGCCGTCCGTGACCAGGTGACGCGCCACACCGGGACGCGCGGGCGCGGCAGCGCGAGCCGGCGCCCCGCCATGGCCGTC
>JAICYD010000203.1 GCA_025934375.1 Streptosporangiaceae bacterium
GGCAGACCCGCTACCGGGCCGCACCCGCGCCGGCATCATCATCGGCGCACCGCAAATGCCGGGAGGGAAAAACTGATGGACGACCTCCAGATCATCCTCACCCTGGACCCAATCCCGCCATTCGACGGCGAGAGCCGGATCCTGTGCCACTGCACCGGCCACGAAACGCCGCTGCTCCTGGGCTCTTGGCCAGCGCCCGACGATGAGGCGACCGAGGCCGCGTACGTCGCGGCTCTGACCGCTGTCGTCAACGCCCACCGGCCGCAGCATGGAGGGACGGCAAGCCGATGACCCGTTACTGGCTGATCTGGTTCGTCCTGACGTTCCCGGTCGGGTTCCTGGTCCCGGAGACGATCGCGCTCGCCACCGGCCACCCCGAGCGGACGCTCAGCGCGGCGATCTGGCGCATGGAGCAGCTCGTCCCCGGCCGCGAGCAATGGCCATGGCAGTGGACCGCCGCCCATCTGCTGTTCACCGGCGCGTTCATCCTCCTGGTGGTCTGGCTGATCGGCCACTTCGGGTGGGGACTGTGGCGATGACGCTCACGCTCCAGATCGCGGCCGGGATCACACTGATCACGATGATGATTGAGGGCCGCTGATGGCGACCGTCGAGCAGCGCATCGGTGCACGGCTGAAGCTGTTGCGGATGCACCTCCAGTGGACCCAGGAAGACTTCGGCAAGCTGATCGGCACACGGCTTGGGAAGCCGCCATGGAGCGGCCAAGTGGTGTCCGTCGCCGAGAAGGGCGGTCGCGCGTTCACTGCCGCCGAACTCGTGGCTATCGGCGGCATCTTCGGCATCACGCTCGACCAACTCGTTCGGGAGACTCCCGAATGCGGCTGCTGTCGTGGCGTCCCGCCGCACGGCTTCACCTGCAACACCTGCGGAAAGACAGGGGAATAGTGCCCAGTTCGAGCGATCTGCGGGACGCCCGTACCGGCAAGACATGGACCCCCTACCGCTCATATCCTCTCAGGTGGTATCCGGTCGTCATCAAACATCGGCTGTGGACCTCTTCGCAATGCTGGTTCGCGAAGATCCATGTGGCACGCCCGGATGGCGTCATCCTCGGCAGCCCTGGGCGCGGTTTCCTCGAGCCGCCACGGCCGGTCTTTCTATGCCCGGCCCAAGTCGCTCACCCGATCCCAGTGCACGCAGCCGATGGCGGCCATGAGCTGTGTGCCCGCTGTGTCGAGATCGCCGAGCGCATCGGACTGCGGATCTAACCCCATCTGTCCGGACGTCCGCTGGTGTTGCCCGGGGCGCGCGGGCCGCCTACAGCCCGGCATGGATTGTCAGCGAGTAGTCTGAGCATGCGGCGCGCAAGCGTGTCGGGAAGGCCTGTGCACGGGCGCCCGGCTAGCCCCCGCAAACCGCACTGCGAAGACGCCCCGGCCACGCGTCCAGTCGGTGTAGGTGACGGGGGCGGCCGCTCCTACCATCGATCACTGCGTCCCGAGGTATTCCCTGGAACGCCCGGCGCGCCCGGCCCGTGGTGCCTCCATCCCCACGTGCGCCGCGGCACATGCACGACCCGCGCCCCCGCCGCCACACACCCCAACAGAAACCCGTAGTCCTCCCCGGCCACCTGCCCATCCACCATCCCGCCGGGCATCGGCGCCCGAAAACCGACCGCCTGCGCCAACTCCGTCCGCACCAGCACCGTGATAGTCGTCTGGTGCGGCGCCGACGGATCGAACACCCTCCCGAACAGGCCCAGCGGATCCACCGCCCTGCGCCGGCCAAGCTCATCGATCACGTCGAAATAGGAGAACACGTAGTCGGCCCGGTGGATCCGCGCCCCCGCCAGCAGCACCCGCAGATGCTCCCGATACAAGACGTCATCCGAGTCCAGAAACGCCGTCCACTCCGTCTCCACCAGCCGCAGCCCCCGGTCCCGGGTCGCCGCCGCACCCGCATGCGACTCGTCCTCCACCACGTGCACTGCGGCCGGGCCCACGAGCTGGCCCCAGGCGGACGCCACCGCGAGCTCCAGGTACCGCTCACGGCCCGCATGCGTCGGAATCACCACCGACACCCCGGGTTTCACGCCGCACGCTCCGCGGACGCCACGGCCAACGGCTCGGCCCGGTAGCAGCCGATCCGTCCACCCACCCACCGGGCCGCGATCCCCGGCAACTCGGCCATCACCCGCGCATCCGACCACGTCTCCACATGCGCCTCATGCGGATTGCCCTCGGACTCGCCCTGCGGCCATTCCACGATCGGCAGCGACGCCAGTACCGCGGTGCTCGCCGCGGCCCGCGCTTTCGCCCACACCGCGTGGGCATCGGCGGCCGGCATGTGCTCGAGCACATCCCCCAGGATCACCACGTCCGCGGCCGGGAACGCCACCGCCCGGGCATCCCCGATGATCACCTCGTCGTATTTCCGGCGCAGCCCGAACCGGTCCACGTACGGGGCGTGGACCTCGACCGCAGTCAGGTGCGGCATCCAGGTGCGCATGCACGCCTGCTCCGAGGCGATCAGATCCGCGTACGTCCCCGACCCCGCCCCGACATCGAGCACGCGCGGAGCGAGCCGGTGGCCGTCCTCGTACCGGGCCTGCGCGGTGGCGAGCGCGACCCAGATCCGTTTGCACATCCACCGCTTGCCCTCATCGCTGGAATACGGCATCAGCCCTCGTCCCCTCGGTAGGCGCGCTCCCACAGGTGCGCGTGGTCATCCACGATCCGCGTCGCCGCCCTCACCCGGGCCGCCGCACCCATCCGGGCACGCAGGCCCGGATCCGTCGCGAGCGCGTCCAGCGCCTCGGCCCACTCCCGCGGATGCGTCACCAGAAACCCCGTCACCCCGTGCTCCACAAACCCCCGGTACGGCTCCACATCCGACGCGACCACCGGGATGCCTCGCGCCGCATACTCCAACGCCTTCAGGTCCGATTTGCACCGGTTGAACTGCGTGTTCGCGAGCGGTGCTATCCCGATCTGCCAGTCCAGCTCCCGCATGTAGCCCACCGGATCCGACCACACCGAGACCCACGGCTTCTCCGGCCCGTGCCGGTCGATCAGATACCCGTACGGGACGCCCATCGTCTGGAATCCGACCTCCGGATGACGCGCGAACCAGCGGCGCAGCGGCCGGCGCACCTGCTCGAAATCCCCGCGGTGCGTATCACTGCCCGCCCACCCCACGGTGACCGGGCCGTCCTGTGTGACCGGCGGCAGATCGAGCACGGCCGGGTCCAGGCAGTTCGGCAGCACGTAAACCGGCGCGGTGACCCCGTATTCGGAGCGCACAACCTCGGCGAGGTACGGCGTGGAGACCGTGACGGCGTCCGCTGACCGGACGTTCTCGACAAGCGTGCGGCGTACCGCCGGATCCCGGTAGAACGCTTGCGCGGTCGCCGAGGACGGATCCACGTTGAGCAGGTCGTCGTCCACCTCGAACACGCGGCGCACGTCGCCTGCGGCCGCGAGCCACTGTCGGGACGTTCCCTCGTTGCTGATGCGCTGCCCGACCAGGACGTGGTGCGCGGGGCGTCGGCCGAGCCGCCAGGGCAGAACGCCCCGGTATTCGACGGCGTGGCCGCGTTTCTCGAGCGCGTCGAACGGGAGTTTGATCCGGTAGTAGCCGGGGCCGTCCTGGTCGGCGAGCCATCCGCCGAGGACCAGCAGTTTCGGGTGTGCGAGGGTCACGGCCACCAGGCTACTCGAACATCCGTTCGAACAGACGTATCATCATCTGCATGGATGCGCAGGTGACAGAGGAAATGGTGCAGGCAGCCCACCGCATGCTCCCCGGCATCTCCAACCGGGTCCGCATCCGCCAAGCTCTCGAGGCAGCACTCGCCCACGCCCCCCACGCCGACATCGACGTGCCCGTCACCGCCCACATCCACCTCCAGATCGACCGCGAGCAACTGCACCGCGACACCATTACCGCACTCGAACAAGTACGCGCCGGCTACCGCTCCGACCCGACCGGGCGCCTCGTCCTCGCCTCGTTCAACGCCGCCCTCCCCGCCGACGAGCCGCACGTCACCCCCGACGGGCTTCAAGGTCCCGGCGTCACCGAACCGACCGGCCAAACCGCCGTCACCATGAACGAGCCGCGCGTGCTGGCCGGCATCACGGAGATCGCCGCGCACCTCCAGGCCGGCCGCTCCACCGTCGCCAGCTGGGTCAAGAACGCCCCCAGCAACGGCATGCCCGCCCCGATAGCCGTCCTGGCAGCCGGACCCGTCTACGACCTCGAAGCCGTCAAAGCGTGGCACCGCAAGCGGAAGGGGAACGCCTGATGGCGGGCGGCAACCGGCACCGCAACGAACACGAGGTCGCCGAGATGCGCCGGCGCATCGTCGAGCTGCGCGACCAGGGCCTGGAATTCCGGGAGATCGCCCGGGAGGTCGGCCGGGACGTCGCCGTGGTCTGGCGCCAGTACCAGCGTGCCATGCGCCAGATCCCGGCCGCCGCGGTCGAAGAGCACGCCCGCAAGGCCGCCCAGCGCCTGGATGAGCAGCTGCTGCGCATCGACATGGAGCGCGAGGTGCTGATGGACATCGTGGCCAAGCGTCACGTGCACATCTCCAACGGGCGCGTCGTCTGCGAGTACAAGGGCACCGACCCGGAGACTGGCAAGCCTGTCTACGGCGATCCGTACGAAGACGACGCGCCCACGATGCAGGCGATCGACCGGCTGTGCCGGCTCGACGATCAGGAGGCGAAGCTCCTGGGGATCTACCCGAAGCAGACGATCAGCGTCGAGCGGCCCACGAGCGAGCTCGACAGCGCCGTCATCGCGCTGATCGAGCAGGCCAAGGCCCGCGCGGCCGAGCGGCGCGCGGGCCGCGAGAGCCGGCAGCCGTGACCGCCACCGTCGCCCCGGCCGCGCACTTCGACGTCGACGACTACCTCGACCAGTTCGACCCGGCCGAACTCGCGCGCCCCGAACAGCGCCGCATCCTGACCGAATATGACCCGGTCCTGTTCGCGCTGCTCTACCTGCGCCACCATCTCGCGGCCAAGGAGACACGCAACCAGGTCAGCATGTCCACGTTCCACCTTGACCTGTGCGACTGGGCCGATACCCTCACCCGCGACGGCCATGCGGAGGCCGAGGAACGCTCCGCGTGGGTCGCGCCCCGCGGGAGCGGAAAATCCACGTGGGGCTTCATGATCCTGCCTGTGTGGGCGCTCGCGCACAGGCACCGCACCTACATTGCCGCGTTCGCCGACTCCGGCCCGCAGGCCGAGCAGCACCTCATGTCCTTCAAGCTCGAGCTGGCCACCAACCAGCTGCTGCGCCAGGACTTCCCGGACCTCGTCGCCCCGCTCATGCGCGCCGGCGTGACGGTCGCCGACCGGCACAACATGTACATCGCCCGCTCCAAGGTCGCATTCACCGCGAAAGGCATCGACGCCTCATCCCTCGGCGCGAAGATCGAGAACCGGCGCCCCGACTGGATCCTGTTCGACGACATCGAACCAGACGAAGGCAACTACTCCCCCTATCAGAAGGAACAGAGGCTCAAGTCGATCCTGCAAGCCGTGCTGCCCATGAACGTCAACGCCGTCGTCACGTTCCTCGGCACGACCGTGATGAAGGGCTCGATCATCCACGACATCGTCCGCCAGGAATACGAGGCGGACGCGCCCGCGTGGGTGCGCGAGGAGAACATCACCGTCCACTACTACGACGCGATCCTCACGAGCGACGACGGCACCGAACGCTCCCTGTGGCCCGAACGCTGGCCCCTGGCCTACCTCAAGTCGATCCGGCACACCGCCGCGTACAAGCTCAACTTCGAGAACAAGCCCGTCTCCGTCGGCGCCTGGTGGAAGACCGGCGATGTGAAATACGGCCGGCTCGCCGGCTACGACCGGGTCGCGCTGTTCCTCGACGGCGCTGTCACCGCGAAACCCGATTCGGACGAGACCGGCATCACCATCGCCGGCCTCTCCCTCGCCCAGAAACGCATCTACCTGCGTGAATCAGTCGGGATCCGGCTCACGGGGGAACCGCGGCGCCTACGCGTGCTCGAGTTCGTCGAGGCGTTCGACGTGGATTACATCATGTGCGAGGCCAACCAGGGCGGCGACCTGTGGCTCACTGAGCTGCACCACATGCCGGTACGGGTGGTGACCTTCACGCAGAAGGAACCCAAGCAGGTGCGCATCCGGCGGCTGCTGATGCTCTACCAGCGTGCCGGCGCGCCGATCGTCCACGAGAAGCCGCTCGCGCAGCTCGAAGCGCAGCAGTCGGCCTATCCGAAGTTGCTGCACGACGACGTGATCGACTCCGCCGCGGCAGCCGCCGAGCACATGCTCGCCCTCATCAGCGCAGCCGGGCCCGCGGCGAAACGCAACCGGGCTTCCGTCCAGCAGTTCCCGTACCGGTAAGGAGCATCGTGTCCGTCCCCTATGACGTGATCGCAGCCCCGATGATGGGCAGCTTCCAGCTACCGCCCACCGATGACATCGAGCTCGCCCTCGCCGAGATCACCGGCGCGCTGGACGCCTACGACCACGCGGAAGAGTACGACTCGATCAACCTGTGGGAGCAGAACATGCTCTCCCGCGAGGGGCGTACGCTGCGCCAGGCCGACATCGAGTTCGAGTCCAACCTCTGTAGCCCGGTGATCGACGCCGTGAACGACCGGCTGCTGATCTCCAGTGTGACCGCGACCGCCGGAGCCGACACCGACACCGCCGCATCGGATGCCGCGACAAAGCTCGTCACGCAGGTCTGGGACACCAACGAACTGGACACCCGCTACAGGTCCTGGAACCGCAAGGCCCTGCGCGACGGGGACGCCTACATCATCGTCTGGCCCGACCAGTCCCCCGAGCCGGGCGCCGAATTGTCCGGCGACATCGACGAAGTACCCGCCGCCGGGCCGGTGGGAGGGGTGAACATCACCTATGCCGACCCGCGCAACTGCCGCATGTTCTACGACCCGGAGAACCCGCGCCGGAAGCTGTTCTTCGCGCAGAGGTGGGAGTTCACGATCCCGGGCGAGAAGAAGCCGCGCGTCCGCATGAACCTGTTCTACCCGGACCGCATCGAAAAGTGGATCTCAGGGCCAGGCGACAGGCAGAAGTCCGCGAAGGAGTTCAAGCCATTCCTGGACCCCGACCGGGACGACGACAACGACTATCCCGGCTCCGGCGCAGACCCGGACAACGACCCGGCCCCGGCCGCGTCCTGGCCGATGCCCAACCCGTACGGGCAGGTCCCCGTCTTCCACCTGCGCACCGCCTACGAATACGGCGACCCGGAGCACAAGAACGCGTTCGCGCCCCAGGACGCACTCTCGCGCCTGATCGAGATGATGATGGTGGTCGTCGAGTTCAACGGCTACCCGCAGCGCTACGCGATCCAGGAAGCCGACTCGCTCGGCACCCAGTCCATCCGGGAGGACCCGCTCGCCGAGCACTCCCCGGCGGATCGCGACCACGATTTCACCGAGACGGCCCTGTCCACCACCTCTGTGGTCGGCGGCGCGATCAGCAACGAGACCGGGTCGAACTACGAGGCCAACCCCGGCGCGATGCAGGTGTACAAGGGGTTCAAGGAGGTCGGCGCGTTCACCACCGCTACGCCGGTGGCGTTCCTGGAGCCGATGCGGGAGTTCGCGCTCCTGATCTCCGCGTCCACCTCCACCCCGATCTGGAAATTCCAGGGCCTCGGCGGCCAGACACCCTCCGGTGAGGCGCTGCGCATCGCCGAGATGCCGCTGGTGCAGAAGGCCATGGACCGCATGGCCATGTTCGGGGGCACCTGGCGCGACGTGATGGAATTCGCCCTCGCCATCCTCGGACACACCGCGAACGTAGTCGTGCAATGGGCGAACCCCGCAACCTCCGACCTCGCGGAGGTCTGGCAGCTGGTCAAATTGAAGATCGAGCTGGGGGTGCCGCGCGACGTCGCGCTCATGCAGGCCGGTGTGTCCGAAGCGCAGGCGCAGGAATGGGCCCAGACCTACGCGGACGTGTTCGCCGAGGCCGAATACCAGCAGGGGCGGGCCCGCATGTACATCGCGCAGGCCGACCTGCTCACCCAGCAGGCCGTCGCCGCGAAAATCGCCAACGGTGTGCCTCAGGCCATCGCCCTGATCGAAGCCGGCTACCCGGAGGCGGACGTGCGCTCCTGGTTCGCCGACCGCGAACAGGAACTCAGCCTCGGCCGCAAAGTCCAGATGTTCGGACAGATCACCATGGGCCTCCAGCAGCTCGGCGTGGCCGTGAACACCGACATCATCAGCCAGGAGGCCGCGAACGCGGTGGTCGCGGAACTGTTCTCGGAACTGCTGCCCGACATTCCCGAGACCGCGTTCGACGTCGAGCCCGTGTCCGGCGTCGCGGCCGGGACGCCCCATCCTGGTGGGCTGCGCTTCCCCTCTGACGCGCCGCTGCCGCAGGACCAGCAGGGTCTACGCGACCTGCTGCCGCCCAGCGGGGACGTCCCGAGTCTGCCCACGGGCACCCCGCGCGAGGTGCACATCCCTTTCGAGGACCAGTAGCCCATGGCCGCTACCGTCCTGGATGAGCGGGACCAGTCGGACGCGGAGGCGCTCGCGCTCGAGCTCGCCTCCGCGCGCACCGTCACGCGCCACCTGCGCAAGGCGGTTGCGCGGCTGGTCGCGCTCGCCCTCGCGCAGGCGGCGAAAGCCCGGCTGAACGCGGACGGGCAGCTCACCCCGGCGCAGCAGCAGGCCGCACGGCAGGCCTTGAATGCCGCCGCGGCCGGACTCGCCGTCTCCGTCGCGGCCCAGACCACCGCGGCAGTCGCGGCCGGGATCGCGCTCGCGGTCCGGCAGGAGTCGCGACTACTGCCCACGATCGGGGTGACCGTCGCCGACATCGAGGCGGCGCTCGCCGCCGATCCCGTACTCGGCACGGCCGGGGAGGCGACCGAGCAGCTGCTTGACGATGCCGCGGCGCGTGTCGCGGAGGCGATCAGCGGGCCACTGGCCAACCCGGCCGACCTCGAAGCCGTCGCCGGGCGCGCCGGATCGGTCACCGCGCGGATCGAACGGCAGGTGCGGTCCCTGACCAACCGGGCGATCAACCAGGCCACCGTCCAGGCCGTGATCCTCGCCCCACCGCCGTCCCCTGCGCCTGCCGTGCCGCCGGAACGCACACCGCTCACCAGCCGGCCCCCGGCCCGCGCCGAGGGGACCGAGGAGCCGCCGCTCTCAGCCAACGGCCGCACCCCCCTGGTCGACAACGGGCTGCGCGTCGTCTGGCAGGCCGAACGCGGCGCGTGCCTGACCTGCCTCGCCCTGTCCGGCCACGTCATCGACCCCAACGTCGGCGCCGGGTTCGACGAGTTCACCACGTTCGGCAAGCCC
>JAICYD010000108.1 GCA_025934375.1 Streptosporangiaceae bacterium
CCGCGCGATCCCCCGCCTTCTCCCGCGGCGCGTCGCTCGCGCATCAGCCTCGATAGCCGCCCGGGCCGATCGCGGGGTTCGCGCCATTCCCGGGGCGAGCCAAATGCGTGTTTGTCGTGGTAGAGCGTGGGTGAATGCGCATTTGCCCTGGTAGCCAGCTGGGGCGATCGCGGGTTTGCTTCGTTGCCGGGGCGAGCCAAGTGCCAGTCGACCGCGTGCGTGGCACCCCAGCACGCCGGGGTGACCGGGCAGATCGAGAACTGCGTGACCTGGGTCTTCCCGCGCTGGTCACCGTGTCCGGGCAGGCCCGCGTCCGCCTCGCCTTCCATCTCCGCTGGTCAGCATGGCGGCGGCGCCACCCGGCCCGCGCCTGCTGGCACCACTGCTCCGCCCGTCTCGCGGCACTTGCCCACTGAACCCCGCCGCCGGAAGGAGGTGACGGCAGGTAACCGGGCCATGAGAACCAAGCACACGCCGGGCTGCAGCGCGGTCACCGCCGAGAAACGGCAACTGTAATACCTGGCACGATCGGGGGATCAAGTGAAGTCCTGGTGGCGAAAAGGATCTGTGGTAAGACCTCTTCTACTAGGGTTCCACTCCCGCTTCCGGGCATGTCCGGACTATCCGCGTGCCTCCCCGGAACGCACCTTTCGCGTAGTTAAATACCTAGTGCCCGATGCGCTTTCTCTGAGATCATCTCATTGCCATATGGGCCGTGTTGTGCTAAATTGTTGAACGCGTGCAAAATTAAATATGAGCGGAGAGGCAAAGCTTGATGATCTCCCCCAAGGCAGCCAAGCGTTCCATTCGGCTTCTTATCGCGGCAGGATGTGTGACGATGCTTGGCACGGCACTTCCGGCTCCAGCCATGGCCGCGGCCGCGCATCCGTCCGTCGTACCGCCACCGATCCCGTTCAGCGGGGACAGCTGCAGCCCAAGCTTTACAGGACAGGCGCAGGAGTGTACAGCAATAGTCGGAAGCGGACTCAAGATCACTTCCATATCCGGTACGTTCAAGAATCGTACATCGACCGACTCCGGCGATGGCACGATGTATTTCTATGGCCCGAACGGGCACATCACGAACACGGCGTTGTTGCCGAGCGTACCACCCGGGCACCAAGCAGGCCCGTTCGTCTGGCACAACCCCAACCCTAACGCCAACATGACTCCTGGCGACTACTGCACTGAGTGGGTAGGGGACTTTTCTCAGGCCGACTGCGTCAACGTACACTCCTGACATCCTCAACCGCCTACCAGACCGGGGCGGCAGGCGGCCGCAGGACCCAATGCCACGTATTTAAGGGCGCGGTCGCTTTGGTAGAGCTGTGGCCTGGATGTCGGGGATTTTGAAGACGAGAGGACTCCTGGTAGGCGTTTGGGTTTCGAAGCCAACGCCTACCAGGAGTCCCTTGTGCGTTCTTATCTATCTTCTGCTGCTGATGGAAGCCGTATGGAAGAGCTCCCGGCTGCCGGGACTCCGGCCGGAACGGTTGTGGTCCGGGCCGTCGGCCTGCGGGTTTCACGCCCTGGTCAGCAGCTCGCGGCCGCCCTTGCGCAGTTCGGCGACCGATGAGACGCCGAGCAGCTGCATCGTGCGGCGGAACTGCTCGCTGATCACGTTGATGGCCCGGTCCACGCCGCGCTCGCCGCCGGCCATCAGGCCGTAAACGTAGGCGCGGCCGAGCACGGCGGCGTCCGCGCCCAGGGCCAGCGCGGTCACCACGTCCGCGCCATGGCGGACGCCGGAGTCCACCAGCAGCGCGACCGACGGGCCAACGGCGTCGCGGACCGGCGCGATCAAGTCGACGGAAGCCACGGTGCGATCCAGCTGGCGGCCGCCGTGGTTGGACAGCTGGATCCCGTCGGCGCCGAGGTCAACGGCCCGGCGCGCGTCGGCCGCCCCCAGCGGCCCCTTGATGACCAGCTTGCCGTTCCACCGCGACCGCAGGTCCGCGATGTCGTCCCAGCTGATGCCGGGATCGAACAGCTCACCGGTCCCCATCACGGTCGTCGGCCCTATCCCGGCGAAGTTCGCGTAGTCGAGGGCCGGGCCGGACAGCAGCCGGTACCAGTATCGCGGCCGGGTCGCCACCTGCAGCACGGTTTGCAGGGACAGCTCGGGCGGGATCGACAGCCCGTTGCGCTTGTCCCGGATGCGGTTGCCGGTTACCACCGTGTCCACCGTCACCACGAGCACCCGGTACCCGTTGCCGGCCGCCCGGTCAACCAGGTCATGGACCAGCGCCCGGTTCTTGGTGATGTACAGCTGGAACCACAGGTCCGGCGACCCGAGCCCCGGCGCTGAGGCCGCCGCGGCCACGTCCTCGATCCCGGTCGCCGCCATCGTCGACAGCGTGTACGGGAGCCCGTGCCGGGTCGCCGAGCGAGCCGCCCCCGATTCCCCGTCCGGGTGCATCATGCGGGTGTAGCCGATGGGCCCCAGGGCCAGCGGCACCGCAGCCGTGGTGCCCAGGATCACGGTGGAGGTGTCGGCGGCGGACACGTCCGTCAGCACCCGCGGCAGAAACCGCCAGGCGCGGAAGGCGGCCACGTTCGCCGCGACCGCCATCTCCTCATCGGCCGCGCCATCCACGTAGTCGAACACGGGCTTGGGGATCCGCCGCTTCGCCGCCCGCCGCAGGTCAGCCACGTCGTGGCACGCGCCAAGCCGCCGCCGGGCGGCGTCCAGCTCGATTGGCCGCATCCGAACTAGCTTGCGCATCTCCTGCACCTTCATGGTTGGGACGATACGCCGCGGAGCAGGACCTGCGAAGGGGCTATCCGCCCAGCCGGACCCCGGCCTCGTTAGTCCCATAGAGTACGTTCGCCGAGACCCACGCTGTGTCAGCCAGTACCCGGCCAGCCGATCCAGCCTCGAAGGTAGGCCCATGACCACGATCGCCGTCGTCACCGGAAATCCCAAGGCCGCCTCCCGCACCCACGGCGCCGCCCTCGCGGTCGCCGACGCGGTGGCCGCGGCGCTCGGCGGTGCTCACTCAGGCGGTGCTGAGTCAGGCGGTGCCGGCTCAAGTGGTGCCGCGCCAGAGCGCCTGGTGATAGACCTGGCTGACCACGCGCCGCGGCTGTTCGACTGGTCCGACCCCGAGCTGACCCGGCTCACCGCCGCGGTCGCCGCCGCCGACGTCGCGATCTTCGCCTCGCCGACCTACAAGGCGTCCTACACCGGCCTGCTCAAGGCCTTCCTGGACCGGTACGGCAACAACGGCCTGGCCGGCGTCACCGCGATCGGCGTCATGACCGGCGGCTGGCCCGGTCACCTGCTCGCCGTCGAGGTGCACCTGCGCCCCGTCCTGGTCGAGCTGGGCGCGTCCGTCCCGTCCCGCGGCCTCTACGTGACCGAGCCTGAGCTCGCCGACCTCGATAAGGCCATCGCCCGGTGGTCCGCCGCCGCCCTCCCGCTCATCACCACAGCGGTCAGGGCCTGAGGGCGTCATTCACGTAGGCCCGAGCCGGGCTGAACGGCTGGGCGTCGGTCAGCGTCGCCGCCAGGCGGGTCAGCCAGCGGGCGAGATCGCCGTCGTCGCCGAGGGCGGCGGCTAGCTCGGCCTCGGCGCGGGCCACGATCGCGGCGGCGCGCTCGTACAGGTCACGGCCGGCCAGCGCCAGGTAAGCCAGGACGCGGCGCCGGTCCCGGGAATCGGCGCGCCGGTAGACCAGGCCGTCGAACGCCATGCGGTCCATGAGCTTGGTCAGGGTCGGCGCCGGGAGCATGGCGAAGTCGGCGATCTCGGTCATGACGTGGCCGCAGCCGTCGGCGAGGAGCTTCAGCACGCGCCACTCCTCCAGCGTGCAGTTCTCCGGCTGCAGCATGATGGCCACGCGGGCCGACAGGAGCCGCTCAGCGCGGCTGAGCAGGTGGGCCAGGTCACGATCATGGACGGTTCGCCCGGTTGGCTCGGCTGGCGTCATTGCCCGCGTCCCTTCGGTCGTGCTAATCACCAGCCTATCCGCGAGACCGCCGCCGTTCATCCGGGTACGGTCGGCAGACTTCGCGTCCATCTGGCCCCGGGAGCGGCATAATCACTTCACAGTGATTTAACGCTGACGTTGAGTCGCCGAGGGAGGCGTAGCCGCGCGACTAGTCAATAATTAAGACCTGTTTAATAGGATTATGCTCGTCACGATGACTGCCGCGCGGTACGCTAGCGCGGTCATGAGAGGGGACCTACCAATGACAAGGATGTCGCGGCGCCCGGGCACAGTGCTCGCCATGACCGCTGTCGCCGCGCTCGCGCTCGCCGCGCCGGCGTGCTCCAGCGTCTCGTCGTCGAGCAGCAGCTCAGCCGCGGCCACGGGCGCGAGCGCGGCCACCACGACGGCGGCCAGCGCCTCGGGGCCCGCCAGCGCGGCATGCTCCAACGCCGCCATCCAGCCGGACCTGTACGCCAAGGGCCAGCTCACCGTCGCGACCGACTCCCCGGCCTATCCGCCGTGGTTCGCCAACAATAAGCCGTCCAACGGCCAGGGCTATGAATCAGCGGTCGCCTATGCCGTCGCCAGGCACCTTGGCTTCACCGACGCCCAGGTCAAGTGGGTGACCGAGCCGTTCGACAGCTCGTACGCGCCCGGCCCGAAGAAGTTCGACTTCGACGTCAACGAGATCTCCTACTCCGCGCAGCGCGCGCAGGCGGTCGCGTTCTCCGACTCCTACTTCGACGTGCAGCAGGCCCTTGTCGCGCTCAAGAGCAGCCCGATCGTCGCCAAGCACTCTCCCAGTGACCTCAAGGGATATGTCTTCGGCGACCAGATCGGGACGACCAGCCTGACGTTCATCAACGGCCAGATCCAGCCGGCCAAGACGCCGAAGGTCTTCAACACCCTCAATGACGTCAAGCAGGCGCTGGCCACCAAGCAGATCGCGGCCCTGGTGACCGACACCCCGACGGCGCAGTTCATCGCCTCCGAGATCCCCGGCTCGATCCTGGTCGGCCAGTTCCCGTCGACGGGCGAGCACTACGGGCTGCTGCTCGCCAAGGGCAACCCGCTGGTGACCTGCGTCAACCAGGCCATCGCGAGCCTCAAGGCCGACGGCACGCTGGACAGCCTGCAGAAGAAGTACCTGCGGGACTTCCTGGCCGTCCCGACGATCGCGCCATAGCGCAGGCGCGGTGACCGAGTCCCCGCTTGACCTCACCCGGCGAGGCTCCCGGCTGCTCGGCGGCGGCCAGGGCCAGGCCCGGGGGGTCGCGCTGTCGACGGCGAGCACCATCGTGGTCCTCGCCGTCTTCGCCGCGCTGTTCCTGCTCGCCCCGGGCAGCGCGGCCGTCCGGCACACGTTCTTCAGCCCTTCGGACATGTGGCACGCGCTGATCGGCGACCCGGCCAAGGGCTACTACAGCGTCGGGGCGGCCATCTGGCTGAACATCCGGATGTTCCTGGCCGCCGAGGCCATCATCTTGGTGGCCGCCTTGCTCCTGGCGGTCATCCGGCAGTCCACGAGCCCGGTGCTGCTACCGCTGCGCGTTGTCGCCCTCGCGTTCGTGGACGTCTTTCGCGGCGTGCCGACCATCCTGGTCGTCTACGCGGTCGGCTTCGGCCTCCCGGCCCTGAACCTGGCCGTCGTCTCGACCCAGGATCCCGCCGTGTACGGGGTGCTGGGCCTGGTCTTGTCCTATTCCGCGTACGTATGCGAGGTCTACAGGGCCGGGATCAATTCCGTGCCGCTGGCGCAGGTGAGCGCGGCCCGCTCGCTCGGCCTGACCCACCCGCAGGCGATGCGCTACGTGATCCTCCCGCAGGCGGTCCGCACGGTCATCCCGCCGCTGCTCAACGACTTCATCAGCCTGCAGAAGGACACCGCGCTGGTCAGCGTGCTAGGCGCGATCGAGGCCAACCGCGCCGCCGAGATCTACAGTTCCACGGTGTTCACCTACTCCTCATTCGTGGTCGCGGCCCTGCTCTTCCTCGTCCTCACCATCCCGCTGGCCCGGTTCACCGATCACCTCATCGCGCGGGACCGCAGGCGCAGGCTTGCCGGGGCGACGGTCTGATGTCCGTCCCCGTATCCGCAACGGGCCCGGCCGGCTCTGCGTACGTCGCCCCGGCCGGAAGTCCCGCCCTCGAGGTCCGGGGCCTGACCAAGTCGTTCGGCGGCCATGAGGTATTGCGCGGGGTCGACCTGGTGGTGGCGCCGAGCGAGGTGATCTGCCTGATCGGCGCGTCCGGGTCGGGCAAGTCGACGCTGCTGCGCTGCGTGAACCTGCTGGAGCCAGTGACATCGGGGTCGGTGTGGCTGGGCGGCCAGGAGATCACCGCCCCCGCCATAGACCCGGACCTGGTCCGCCGCCACATCGGGATCGTGTTCCAGAGCTACAACTTGTTCCCGCACATGACCGTGCTGAAGAACATCACGCTGGGGCCGGTGAAAGCGCTCCGGGTGCCTCGCGCGCAGGCGGAACGGGACGCGCTGGCGCTGCTGACCCGCTTCGGCCTCGCGGACCGGGCCGGCGACTACCCCGACCGCCTGTCCGGCGGCCAGCAGCAGCGCGTCGCGATGATCCGCGCCCTGGCGATGAGCCCGCGCCTGATGCTGCTGGATGAGGTGACCAGCGCCCTGGATCCCGAGCTAGTCGCCGAAGTCCTCGACGTCATCCGGGAGCTGGCCCAGGCTGGCATGACCATGCTGATCGCCACCCACGAGATGACCTTCGCCCGCGATGTCGCCAGCCGCGTCGCCTTCCTGGCCGACGGCGAGATAGCGGAGCAGGCGCCGCCGTCAGAGCTATTCGGGAACCCGCGCGACGAGCGAACCAGGCGCTTCCTGCGCCGCATCACCGACGCCGGCCGCCTTTGAATCGTCTTGTCTGCCGGCGTCAGGAGGCGCTCGGGGTCGACCCGGGGATGCTCATGATGAGCGGCTGTCCAGGGTCGCCTGACGCGCGACCGACTTGCCGGTCTTGTCGGTGGCGCCGGCGGCCAGCAGGGCCGCCTTGAAGTCGCGGGCGAGCTGGCGCCCGTGCCGGACGGCATGGCGGGCGTCGGCGAAGGTGACGATGCTGACCACGCGCATGGCGAAGTGGGCGGAGGCCGGGCCGCCCTTCTGCTTGGCGTCGTGATGCTTCTGCCGCGCGTACACCATGTCGAAGGTGACCCCCACCATGGCGCCCTCGATCCGCACGGCGGCGCCCGTCCCGATCTTGCGCATCAGGGCGGGCGTGCAGATCTCCAGCCCGGCGACCGGTACGCGGGCGATGAGCGTCGCCGGGGACGCGATGATCGTCAGGTCTGCGCCGGCGACCGTCACCAGGCAGGGGGAAACCTGGGAACCGGCGACGAGCCCCGACTGGCTGACCGGCGCGATGGTGCAGAATTGCTGGGAAAAAGCCTCGCTCACCGTGTCCTCCAAGCGTTCCCCCGGGCGTCAGGTTAGGGCATCGGAGGGCGCGGTGGCTATCGCTTACCGGAGAGCGGGGACGATATCGCGGCCGTAGGCCTCCAGCGTGCCGTCCGCGTCGTCGTGCATCAGGTAGAGCGCGAACTGGTCGGCGCCGATGGCGACCAGCTCGCGCAGCCGCTCGACGTGCGCCGCGGCCGGGCCGACCAGGCAGAAGCGGTCCACGATGGAGTCCGGGACGAAGTCCGTTGAGGGGTTCCCGGCCCGGCCGTGGTGCTCGTAGTCGTATGCCTGGCGGCCGGCGATGTAGTCGGTGAGGGCGTGCGGCACCGGGCCGTCCGTCCCGTACCGGGCGACGAGGTCCGCAACGTGGTTGCCGACCATCCCGCCGAACCACCGCAACTGCTCCCGCTGGTGCGCGACGTCGTCCCCGACGTACGCGGGCGCGGCCACGCACATCGTGATCGATGACGGGTCCCGCCCCGCGGCCTCGGCCGCGGCGCGCACCGACCCGAACGTCCACCGCGCGATGTCCGGGTCGGCCGTCTGCAGGATGAACCCGTCCGCCTGCTCACCGACCAGGCGCAGTGCCCTCGGCCCGTACGCCGCCATCCACACGGGCAGCGAGGCGCCTTCCCGGACCCACGGGATGCGCAGCGGCTTGCCGTGGTGCTCGACCTCGCGTCCCTCGGCAAGCCCCTTAATCACGGTCATCGCGTCCGACAAGACGGGCAGCGTGACCGGGGCCTGCCCGATGTAGCGCCGCGCGGAGTCGCCCCGCCCGATCCCGCAGATCGTCCGGTTGCCGTACCGGTCGTTGAGGGTGGCGAACAGCGAGCCGATCACCGACCAGTCCCGCGTCCCCGGGTTCGTCACCATCGGGCCGATGACCATCGACGAGGTCGCCTCCAGCAGCAGCGGGTACAAGACGAACGTCTCCTGCCACAACACGTGGGAGTCGAACGTCCACCCGTACCCGAACCCCGCCGCCTCCGCCTTCCGGGCCAGGTCGATGACCCGGCTGGCGGGCGGGTTGGGTTGCAGCACCACGCCAAATTCCACGGCAAGCCCCCTGGGACGATCGTCAGACGAGGTACTGGTTGAGGTCGCGCGGCAGGAACTTGCCGTGCCCGGGCGAGCCGTGCAAGACCCCGCCGGACACCACCACGCGGCCCCGCGATAGCGTCACGTCGACCCGGCCGGTGATCTCCCATCCTTCGTACGCCGAGTAGTCGACGTTCATGTGGTGCGTGGCGGCCGACAGCGTCTGGATGGCCGCCGGGTCGTAGATGACGATGTCGGCGTCCGACCCGGCCGCGATGACGCCCTTGCGGGGGTACAAGCCGAACATCCTGGCCGGCGTCGTCGAGGCGATCTCCACCCAGCGCGTCACGGTGATCTCTCCCCTGAGCACGCCCTGGTGCAGCAGGTCCATCCGGTGCTCGACACCCGGCATGCCGTTGGGGATCTTCGCGAAGTCGCCGATGCCCAGCTCCTTTTGCCCCTTGAAGCAGAACGGGCAATGGTCGGTCGAGACCACCGACAGGTCGTTAGTGCGCAGGCCACGCCACAGGGCCGCACCGTGCTCGGCCGGGCGCAGCGGCGGCGAGCACACGTACTTGGCGCCCTCGAATTCCGGCCGGGCCAGGTCCTCCAGCGTCAGGAACAGGTACTGCGGGCAGGTCTCGGCGAACACGTTCTGCCCGGCATCGCGCGCCTCGGTCACGGCGGCCAGCGCCTGGGCCGCCGACAGGTGCACGATGTACAGCGGCGCGCCGGTGACCTTGGCGAGCTGGATCGCCCGGCTCGTCGCCTCGCCCTCCAGTTCCGGCGGGCGGGTCAGCCCGTGGTAGAGGGGGGCGGTGTCACCGCGCCCGATGGCCTGGGCGACGAGCTGGTCGATCGCGATGCCGTTCTCGGCGTGCATCATGATCGTGGACCCGTTGCGGGCCGCCTGCTGCATGGCCAGCAGGATCTCCCCGTCGGTGGCGTAGAAGACGCCGGGGTAGGCCATGAACATCTTGAAGCTGGTCACGCCGTTGGCGATGCAGGCGTCCATCTCCTTGAGCGTCGTGTCGTTGACGTCGGAGACGATCATGTGGAAGCCGTAGTCGATGGCGCAGTTGCCGTCGGCCTTCTCGTGCCACTTATCCAGCGTGCCCAGCAGGGACGTGCCCTTGGCCTGCACCGCGAAGTCCACGATCGTGGTGGTGCCGCCAAACGCCGCCGCGACCGTCCCGGTCTCGAAGGTGTCGGCCGCGAACGTCCCGCCGAACGGCATCTCCATGTGCGTGTGCACGTCGATCCCGCCCGGGAGCACGTACTTCCCGGTCGCGTCGATGACCTCGTCAACTACGGAAAGCGTGCCGGGCGCGGCCACCGCCGCGATGGCCTCGCCGTCCACGAGAACGTCGGCGGCGACCGCCCCGGTCGCCGAGACGACCGTCCCGCCCTTGATCAAGATGCTCATGGCTCGCCCCTTTACGGATTGACCAGGCCCTCGTAGGAATCGGGACGGCGGTCCCGGTAGAACTGCCACAGGTCCCTGACCTCGGTGAGCTTGCCCAGGTCAAGGTCACGGACGATGACCTCGTCGGTGGTGTCGCTGGCGGCGTCGCCCACCAGCTGCCCGCGTGGGTCCACGAAGTAGGAGCCGCCGTAGAAGTCGTTGTCGCCCAGCGGCTCGACGCCGACCCGGTTGATCGCGCCGATGTAGTACTCGTTGGCCACGGCGGCGGCGGGCTGCTCAAGGCGCCACAGGTAGGCGGACAGGCCCCGGGAGGTCGCCGACGGGTTGAACACGATCTTCGCCCCGGCCAGGCCCAGCGCCCGCCACCCCTCGGGGAAGTGCCGGTCGTAGCAGATGTAGACGCCGATCCGCCCGACGGCGGTGTCGAAGACCGGGTAGCCGAGGTTGCCGGGCCGGAAGTAGAACTTCTCCCAGAACCCCTTCACCTGCGGCAGGTGGTTCTTGCGGTACTTACCGAGGTAGGACCCGTCGGCGTCGATGACCGCCGCGGTGTTGTAGTACAGGCCCGGCTGCTCTTCCTCATACATCGGCGCGATGATCACGATCCGGTGGGTCTCGGCGGCCTTCTGCAGCAGCCGCGTCGTCGGGCCATCCGGTATCGCCTCGGTGTAGGAGTAGTAGTCGGCGTCCTGCACCTGGCAGAAGTACGGCCCGTAGAACAGCTCCTGCAGGCACACGACCTGCGCGCCCTGGTCGGCGGCGGCATGGATGTGCCGTAGCGCCGCCGCGATCATGGAGTCCTTGTCCCCGGTCCAGGCCTGCTGGACAAGGGCTGCCCGGACGATCTCCGCCATGCCAGTCTCCCATCGGTCACTGATAGCCTCATCTTCCCCCGCCGTGCCCTCGCTTGTAACGGGTGACCCCCCTGCGGATTCACATGAATCCGGCCAATGGCGGCACCCGCCTGATAACAGCAAGTGCCGAGCGGGCGCCGGGCTGAGGCGGGGCTGCGCGGGGGCGGGGCCGCGCGGGGGATGCGCGGGCATAATCAACCGCGAGCCTGGGTTGGCGCTGGCAGCAGGCAGATCGCGAGCGCGAAGGCGGCATCGACAATGAAGGCTGTGCGGTTCGACCGGTACGGCGGCATCGACGTCCTGGCGGTCACGGACGTCCCGCGCCCGGAGCCTGGCCCTGGGCAGGTGCTCGTCAAGGTCAAGGCGGCCGGCATCAACCCCGGCGAGGCGAAGATCCGCCAGGGCCTGCTGCACGAGCGCTGGCCCGCCACCTTCCCCTCCGGTCAGGGCACCGACCTGGCGGGCGTCGTCGAGGCGGCCGGCCCCGGCGCCACCGGCTTCGCCGGCATCCATTACGCGCCCGGCGACGAGGTTATCGGCTGGGTTGACACCCGGTCCAGCCACGCCGAGTACGCCCTCGTCGGGGCGGCCAGCCTCGTGCCCAAGCCCAGGGAACTCCCCTGGGAGGTGGCCGGCGCCATCCCGGTCGCCGGGTTCACCGCGTGGGCGGCGGTCCGGGCCGTGTGCGCCAAGCCTTGCTCGACCATCGTCGTCTCGGGCGCGGCGGGCGGGGTCGGGTCGATCGCCGTGCAGCTCGCCAGGAGCACCGGGGCGACGGTCATCGGGCTGGCCAGCCCGGTGAACCACGACTGGCTGGCCGCTCACGACGTGATCCCCGTCGCCTACGGCGACGGCGTCGCGACGCGGATCACGGCCGCGGCGCCCGGCGCGAAGGCGACCGCGTTCGTCGACACCTACGGTGGCGGCTACGTCGAGCTGGCGCTCGATGAGCTGGGCATCGCGCCGGGGCGCGTCGACACGATCGCCCGGTTCGACGCCGTCGCCAAGTACGGCGTCAAGGCCGAGGGGAACGCGGCCGGCGCCAGCGCCGGCACCCTCGCCGAGCTGGCCGCGCTCATCGCCGACGGCAACCTGGAGATCCCCATCGCCGCGACCTACCCGCTGGCCGAGGTCCGCGCGGCCTACGGCCAGCTCGAAGGCGGTCACGTCCGCGGCAAGATCGTCTTGATCCCCTGACCTCACGCAACGGAACGTGCGCGCCTACGCCGTGGCGCTCTTGTCCCTTCCGGTGAAGGACAGCAGCAGGTACAGCGCGAAGCCGACGCCCAGCCCGACCACCCAGCTGTAGTCGTACAGCGTCTTGAACGCCGGGATCAGCCCGTTCGCCGGGAACGGGCCCGCGGTGCCGGGGGTGATGTAGGCGCCGCCGACCGACAGCACGGCGCCGGCGGCCGTCGCGATGACCGCCCGCCAGTTCCACCCGGCCGTGAGCTCGACCTGCCCGTTGACCTGACGGGCCGATCCTCCTCCGGCAGGCCGCTACCGCCCGGCGATGACCGCCCACCGGGGCTGGGGGCCGATCATCGCGTCCAGCAGGCCCATTGCGTCGGCCATCGCCCACTCCACGTCCCGCAGCCGCTCGATCCGGGCGCGCCCGGCCTTGCCCCAGGAGCTGGCCTCGACCAGGGTCACCAGCTCGTCGGGGGTCAGCCCGCCGGCGTGCGGGAGGGCGGACTTGAGCCGCTCGCTGTACTCGTCGTGGTGGGCGTGCCGCGGTGGCTGAAGGGAGCGCGCGAGCTGGCGGGCACGCTGTCGCACCAGCTCGGCCGGTGACGTGCCGCGCGTCCCCCAGGTGCCCTCGACCAGCACGAGGCGCCCCGTCGGGGCCACGGAATGCCAGGCCGCCAGGGCCTTGGCGGGGTCGGGCAGGGTCCACATGAGGTGCCGCTCGACCACCGCGCCGAAGTCGTCGACCGGCGGGTGCTCGGCGTCCGCCTCGACGACCTGGATCGCCAGCCCGCGGACGGTGGACTTGGCGCGCAGCCGGGCGAGCATGCCCGGCGACAGGTCGGCCGCGGTGACCTGGTAGCCCTGGGAGGCCAGCAGCAGCGACAAGAACCCCGTGCCCGCGCCCATGTCGAGCACCTTCAGCGGCGGCTCGGGCAGCAGCCGCCGCAGCGCCGCCGCCCACGCCGCGACCTCCTGCGGCCGCTGCGGGTAGTGGTCGGCCGCCTGGTCATAGGTCTCGGCGTCCGCGTCCCAATACCCGCGCACCTCGCCGAGCACGTCAGCCGGGGTCTCCGCTCCAGGTTCCATGCCTGCGACGCTACGTCGCGACGCGGCGTCCGGCAAGGAACGCCAGCGTCGCGATAACCCGGGCAGGACGAGGAGCGCGGCGGCGATGACGGCTATCGCGGCCAGGACGTGCAGGGCAGCGCCGCCGCTGGAGGTCGCGCCGGGCAGGAAGGCCGCGGCGGCGCCGAGGGCCAGCAGGCAGGCGCCGGCGGCGAGGATCCTCGCCTGGCGGCGCAGCAGGCCGGCGGCCCGCGTGCCGGACTCGGCGACGTGCACCGTGAGCAGCCAGGCGACCAGCAGCGCGCCGAGGACCGCCGTGTGCCAGGGGCGGGCCGGGTGCATCACCTCCAGCCACAGCAGGGCCACGCACCCGATCTCCTCCCACGACAGCAGGCGCACGAGGACCAGCGCGGTCCGCGCGGCGCGCTCCAGGGCCGACGCGAAGTAGGCCTCCTCAGGCTCGGGCACGTCCTGCAGCGCCAGGCGCAGCGACCCGGCGGCCACGCAGCAGCCGGCCACCGTCAGCGCGAACCCCGGCCACCCGGAACCCAGCAGGGGAGCCGCCGCCCACCCGGCGGCGACGACGCCCAGCAGCAGCGCGGCGATCTTGGGCTTCATCGAACCACCAGGGCGCGGCGGGTGTACGGGGCCAGCGGCAGGTCCAGCGGCGCGACGCCGTCCCAGTGCACGACGGGCACGCCGAGCTCGCGCAGCGCGAACCGGATCGCGTGCTGGTCCATCGCCCAGATCCGCCGGGCGATCCGGTCGGTGGCCGACCAGGCGTCCGGCCAGCGCCGCGGCGGCGTCACGTTCAGCACGTCGACCACGATGAGCGAGAAGCCGCGCTCGCGCATGTCCCGCAGCGCCTCCACGAACCGCTGGTCAAGCAGCGGGCTGAACGCGACCACCAGGGAGCCCGGCGGCAGCGCGGCGCGAGGCAGCCGCCGGAAGCTCGCGCCGCGGACCCACGTCGCGTCCGCGTGCAGCATCGTGTCGATGATCTTGTACACCTGCCGGCGGCCCAGCGACGGGGCCAGCCAGCGGGCACCGCCCCACTGGTAGGTGATCACCCCGACCCGGTCGCGGCGGCTCAGGTACGCGCGGGCCGCCGCGGCCGCGCCGCGCAGCCCCATGTCCAGGGCGGAGGTGCCCGGCTGGCCGACATCGGTGGTCGCGTCGACCAGCAGCACGACGTCCTGGGACCGCTCGGCGGCGAACGTGTTCACCATGAGCCGGCCCCGCCGGGTCGACGCGGGCCAGTTGATCTGCCGCTGCCGGTCGCCCGGCACGTAATCGCGGACGCCGGCGAACTCCGCGCCCTCGCCGGGGACGCGCGCGGGATGCTCGCCGAGCCGGTTCGGCAGCCGCGACAGCACGACGGTCTCCTGCTGCACGCCGGGGCGCGGATAGCAGTCCAGGGCGGGCAGCGTCACCGACACCTGGCCTTCGGTCAGGTGCCAGCGGTCATGCAGCACGAGCTCGGCCGTGCCGGCCTGCCGCCTGCCCCAGCGCGGCGCGGCGAACGCGAACCGCGCCGCCGCCGCCGTGACGGCGGTCGCGCTGGCCGGCTCGATGCCGCGGCCGGGATGGAACGCCCAGCGCGCGTCGTAGCCCCCGTCCGGCTCGCCTGGCAGCTCGACGGCCAGGTCAATCCACGCGGGCTCGCCCTCGAACAGGCGGCGGTCGCTGGGGCGGATCGCCACGAGCGCCGCGCGAGGACGCCCTCCGCGCCCGGTCCTCCCCATGCCGAGCAGCAGCAGCGCGGGCGCGGCGAGCCCGGCCAGCTCCGGGCGGCGGTTCAGCACCGCCAGCAGCATCGCCGCCAGCGCCAGCGTCAGCAGCCGGCGGGCGTGCCGTGACAGCCGCCAGCGCACCTCGACCTGGCGACGGCTGACGGGGGAAGCGGTGGAAGCCACCTGGCCGCCGGGCTCGTTGGGGATGGCCAAGGTCGTTAGGCCGTGAACTGGGCGGGGTGCCCCGCTGAGGTGGCGGCGGCGCGGGGCGCGGTCGCCGGGGTCGCGACGGCGGCGAGCAGGCGGCCGACGACGTCGTCGGCGGAAACCTGGCGGACCCACAGCTCGGGGCGCAGCGTGACCCGGTGCGCGAGGGCTGGCACGGCGACCTGCTTGATGTCGTCGGGGATCACGTAGTCGCGCCGGGCCAGCAGCGCCTGGGCGCGGGACAGCTGCAGCAGGGCCAGGCCGCCACGCGGGCTCGCCCCCACCTGGACCTGCGGGTCGGCACGGGTGGCGGCGACGATCGCGACGATGTAGTCCAGCAGCTCGGGGGAGACCTCGACGCCCTCGAGGGACTCGCGCATCGCCATCACGCCCGCCGCGTCGGTGACCGGGGCCAGCGGCACGTTCTCGGTGGCGCGGCGGACGCGGCGGCGGAGCATGTCCGTCTCGTGATCGGCGGACAGGTAGCCGAGCCGCAGCCGCATGAGGAACCGGTCGAGCTGCGCCTCGGGCAGCTCGTAGGTGCCCTCGTACTCGATGGGGTTGTCGGTGGCCAGCACGATGAACGGCCGGGGCAGCGGGCGCGTCTGCCCGTCGATGCTGACCTGGCCCTCGCCCATCGCCTCCAGCAGCGCCGCCTGGGTCTTCGGCGGGGTCCGGTTGATCTCATCGGCTAGCAGCAGCTGCGTGAACACCGGGCCTGCGCGGAATACCATGTCGCCGGTTCGCTGGTCATACAGCGGCGCGCCGACGACGTCGGAGGGCAGCAGGTCGGGGGTGAACTGGACGCGGGCGAAGTCCAGGCCGAGGACCCGGGCGAACGACCGGGCGATCAGCGTCTTGCCGAGTCCCGGAAGGTCCTCCAGCAGCACGTGGCCGCCGGCCAGGATGCCGGTGAGCACCAGCTCAAGCGCCCGGCGGCGCCCGACGACCGCCTTCTCCAGCTCATCAAGGATCGCCGTGGCGGCTTGAGCGGTCTGTTCAGGCGTCACATTTGCTCCAATCGGTCAGCGAGCCGGGCCAGGGTCCGGCGCGGGATCGCGCGGGCGCCGTCACCGGACGGTTCCCCGGGCCGGGCTTGCGCCGGGTCGATCCACCGCCACAGGGCCTCATCGCGCGCCGACCGGACGAAGGCGCGCTTGGCGGCCACCGGGTCGGTGTACAGGTTGAGGCCGTGCCGCTCGGCCAGCCGGGCCGCGAGCAGGTGCTCCAGGACCGGGCGCAGGTCCGCTTCGTAGAACGCCCGGCTGGCGATGCCGCTGGCCACGATATAGCGCTGCCGGGAGAAGCCGGTGATCGATTGCACGGTGGCGCTGTCGGACTCCGGCGCCGTGCGGGTGGTTTGCTGCGCCGGACGGGGCGCGAGGCCGCGCAGCACCGCCAGCGTGAGCGCCGCCGCCACGGTGGCGACGACGGCCAGGCCCGGCCAGCCGGCCACGGCCAAGCCGGCGACGGCGGCCAGCGCGATGAAGATCGCGGCGATGATGACCTCCGGGCGGGCGCGGCGCCACTGGCTCATCGGGCCGCTCCGGTGCCGTCGGCCCGGGCGGCAGCGTCGCCCAGCCCGGCGGCCAGCTCGTCGAGGGCGCGGACGGCCGCCGAGCGCTGTCCCGGGCCGAGCGGATGGCTGGAGAACCGGGCCTCGTAGAACAGCGTCGTCAGGGTGCGCGCGGCGCCATCGCGGCCGCCCAGGAGGCCGGCCGAGACCGCGCGGCTCAGCAGCTCATCGGGCGTCCCGGCCGCGCCGCGCTCGGCGCCGCGCTCGGCGAGGCTGCGCTCCATCGCCGCGTAGCACGCGATGATCGCGGCCCGCGCGTCGTCCAGGTCGGCCATGGCCGCGCGGCCCGAGGCGACTGCCTCGCGTAGCCCCTCAGCCTCCTCGGCGAGGTCGCCGGGGATCGCCTCGGGCGGCGCCATCGCGGCGGCCAGCCGCCGCCCCCACCAGATGCTGAACGCCAGCGCCACGATCAGCGCGACGATGAGCAGCCCGTACAGGACGGGCGTGAGCGGGAAGTGGAACTGCGGGCTGGCGCCGGCGTGGGAGCTGGCCGGGGAATGCCGCTGCTTCTGCTTGAACTTCAGCAAGTTCCGGCCGGCTATCCCGTGCGCCGTGAACAGGTGCAGGTGCGCGTTCATCACCAGCACGACGCCGATCGCCACCATCGCCGTGCCGATGGTCAGCCTGAGCAGGAACCGCAGCGTGGCCGGGACGTCCCGGTCGTCGTCGGGGTCGTCGTCAGCGGCGGCCAGCAGTGCCTCGTCGCGGCGGGCCGCGCGCTCCCGGTAGAAGGTGACAAGCAGCAGCCCGCCGAGGATGACCTCCAGCGCGATGCCGATGACCACGCCGTACGCCTTCAGCGGCCCGTCCCAGCGCGGCCCGGCGACCTGCCCGCGCAGCCCGATGATGGCCAGCGCGACCAGCGCCGCCAGCGGAAGCAGGCGCGCGAGCTGCTGGCGGGCCGTCATGGCGAAAACCATACCTTCCGCCCCCGCGGCGCGCTTTGTCGCGTGTCCCAATCACCCGGGCGGGCGCATTTAGGTGGCGGCGACCTCCGCGATCTCGGCCAGCAGGGGCTTCTTGGCGTCGGCGTCCAGGAACGATGCGCGGACCGCGTTGGCGGCCAGCTCCGCCAGCTGCGCCCGCGACAGGCCCAGGACGGAGGCGGCCACGAGGTACTCGTTGCTCAGCGTCGTGCCGAACATGGGCGGGTCGTCGCTGTTGAGCGTGACGAGCAGCCCTTCGGCGAGCATGCGCGGCAGCGGGTGCTCCCGCAGCGAGGCAACCTGCCGGGTGCACACGTTGGAGGTCGGCGAGACGTCCACGGGGACCTGCCGCTCCCGCAGGTAGGCGACCAGCACCGGGTCGAGTAGCGCGTTGATCCCGTGCCCGATCCGCTCGGCGCCCAGCGCGTTGAGCGCCTCCCACACCGTCTCCGGGCCGGTCATCTCCCCGGCGTGCGGGATGCTGTGCAGCCCCGCGGCGACCGCCGCGCGGAAGGCGTCCCGGATGATCTCCGTGTGCGGGACCCGGCCCTGCTCGATGCCGCCGACGCCGAAGCCGACCAGCCCCGCCGGCGGGGCCGACAGCGCGTGGTCGAGCGTGGCGCGGGCGGCCCGGTCGGCGCGGTCCCCGGGGAACTCGATGATCCAGCCGATCCGGACGCCGTGATCGGCCAGCGCGGCGCGGGCCCCGGCGTCGATCGCCTCGGTGACGGCGGCCCGGGGGATTCCGCTGCCGTGGGTGAAGTACCAGGGGGAGACCTGGATCTCGGCGTAGCGGACATTCTGCGCGGCCATGTCGCGGGCCACCCCGCGCACCAGCGACTCGATGTCCTCCTGCTCGGTGACCAGGTCGCTGACCGCCCGGTAGACGGCGGCGAAGTGCGGGAAGTCACGGAACACGTAGAACTGGCGCAATGCCTCCAGCGAGCGCGGCACCGAGGAGCCCGGGTGCCGCCGGGCCAGCTCAAGCACCGTCTCCGCCGAGGCGGACCCGACCAGGTGCACGTGCAATTCGACCTTCGGCAGCCGCGCGACGAACGCGTCGATCGTGGACATGCCACCGACGCTAGCAGCCCCCGTGCGGCCCGCTTCGCGTTTTTAACAATAGAATGTCAGGAACCTGCCTTGTCGTTGACCGCACTTGCCTTGTCGCTGACCGCACCGCCCTTGGCGGTGGCCTTCAGCTGCTGCTTGTACGAGCGCACCTTGCCCAGCGAATCCTCGTCCACGATGTCGGCCACCGAGATGTAGGACCCTTCCGCGCTGAACGGCACCGAGGCCTCCCGCCAGCCATCTGGCCGCACCCCGAGTTGCTTGCCGAGCAGGGCGACGAAGATCCGCGCCTTGGCGGCGCCGAAGCCCGGCAGCGCGGACACCCTCGTGAGCAGCTCCGCGCCGGACGTGGCCGTCGTCCACACGGCGGCGGCGTCGCCGTCGTAGTCATCGACGATGATCCGCGCCAGCACCTGCACCCGTGCCGCCATCGCCTTGGGGAACCGGTGCAGCGCGGGCCGCTGGGAGAAGATCGCGACCAGCTCACCGGGATCGAAGTCCGCCAGCTCCTGCGCGGTCGGCTCATGGCCCAGGCGGCGCACCAGGTCGGCGGGGGCGCTGAACGCGCGCTCCAGCGGGATCTGCTGGTCGAGCAGCATGCCGATGAGCAGCGCCAGCGGGTTGCGCGACAGCAGGTCGTTCGCCTCGTCATCGACAGGCAGCGCGATCGGCACTTGGAGCCTCCACTAATCGTTGATGAGTAAGCTAGATTCTGCCGGAGAGATATATCGTGTCCCAGCTGGATGGATGGAGCCATCATGACACCGCACATGAAGTGGTCGATCGCGGGGATCGTGCTCGGTCTGATCCTGCTCATCGTCTTCCCATGGTGGGTGACGGCCGGCATTATCTTCTTGGCCGTCGCTATCCCGACCACCGCCTGGCTGATGCTTGACTCCTCACAGCGCCGCCGCATCCGCCAGATGCACCGCCGCGGCCAGCTCGGCCGGTGAGGTAAGGCGGCACCGGGCTTAGCTGGCACCGGGCTTAGCTGGCACCGGCTTGGCCCGGCTACCGGCCCTCGGCGACCCGGGTGATGTAGGTCAGCGCCACGAACGAGCGGAAGACGGCCAGCGGGTCGTCCCCTTCGATCGCGATGGCCCGGGTGCCAGTCCGTTCGGCGCCCTTCACCCAGCTGGCGACCTGCGCCATGTCCGCGGTCTGCACCTCGATGTCCAGCCGGGCCGGCAGCGCGATGTCCGGCGGGCCGATCGTCGGCAGCCGCCGCAGCGCCTGCGCCGCCCCGGCCGCGATCCTCATCCGGGCCTCGGCGGGGTGCAGCTGCGCGGCCGAAAAGCGCGTGATCGACTGCTTGACGACGATCCGCTCGGCCTCCTTGAAGAACGGGCCGCCCTCGGTGATGGTCTGCTGGTCCCCGGTGATCAGCGCGACGGGCGCGTCGTGCGCGAGCGCGACCAGCGCGTTGATGCCGCTCTCGCCGCATTCCGCGCCGTTCAGCGACACCTTGGAGATGACCGAGGGGTTGTAGGTGTGCGACAGCACCGAGCTGGCCCCGGAGATCGACCCGTGGTAGCCGACGAAGAAGACGGCGTCCACCGTGGGGTCCATGCCCTCCATCATGTACAGCGGCTTGTGCCGCCCGGCCACGTAGCTGGCCCGCCCGTGCAGGGCGGCCGGGTCGAGGTTGTTCATCGCGCCGTGGGAGTCGTTGCACACGACCTCGGTGGCGCCGGCCTCCAGCGCCCCGTCGATCGCCGCGTTGACCTCCCCGAGCAGCAGCTGGCGGCCCTCCTCGTACGGCTGGCCGGGGGGCCGGCACTGCGACCAGTCGACGATCCCGGCCACGCCCTCCATGTCAAAGGAAATAAAGACCTTCACCAGCCGATTATCCCCAACGTAAGGTGGCTCCCCGCTGGTTGCCACCCCCCGTATCGCTACCGCTCGCTGACCGGGAGAGCCCATGGCCGTCCGCCGCCTCAACCACGCTGTCTTGTACGTCAACGGGCTGCGCCGCACCGTGGACTTCTACCGTGACGTCCTCGGCATGGAGGTGCGGATCGAGGTCCCCGGGCAGGCGGCGTTCCTGCGCGCGCCGGGATCGGTCAACGATCATGACCTGGGCGTGTTCGACATCGGGGCGGGCCACGCGGATGGCCGTCCCCATGTCGGGCTGTACCACCTGGCGTGGGAGGTCGGCACGCTGGGCGACCTCGTGGCCATGCGCGAGAAGCTCCTGGCGGCCGGCGCGCTGGTCGGGGAAAGTGACCACCGCGTGTCAAAGTCGCTGTACGCCAAGGACCCCAGCGGTATCGAGTTCGAGGTCTTGTGGCGCGTCCCCGTCGAGGACTGGGAGGCCGAGATGGCCCGCGACGGCGCGGTCACGCTTCCGCTGGACTGGAGGCGGACGCTGGACCGCTGGCCCACCGACCAGCTGACCGGGTCCGCCGCCGGCTCCCCGACGTAGCCGGCCCGGGTCACGGGGCGCGGATCCGGGGCGCACTCCCCGCCGGGACTGCCTGGTGAACATTTCATGACGGCGCGGCCCGGCGGCACTACGCGGCAGCCCTGTCCGGCCGGCGACCGCCGGGCGCTGTTTGCCCGGTATTACCTGGCGTTACCGCCATACGCGCCGTCGCGTCTTCTCAGCGTGGCCATAAGTGGCCGCAAAGATCTGGCGAATGTGCTTCCGCGCGTGCGTCTGAACGTGCATTGTGGACATGCGATCCCTGGCCCGGCATTCGCTAACGACCGGGCCGGGGACGCAGCACGCGAACACTGCGCACGAGCGCGCGAACCAGCGAGGGTGGCGTCATGGAACGGATGACAGGAGCATCAGTTCAACCCGTGCCCGTGCAGTATCACGCCGGGGGCCGGGGGCAGGCTCGCGATCGCGGCAAGGCCGCGCTCGAGCGGCCGGGCATGATGACTGACGGCGAGATCGTCGTCGAGCTCAAGACCGCCACCGGCGACCGGCTGGCTGACCTGCTGCGCGAGCGCGCGGAGCGCCGCGAGTACCGCGCGGCCATGCGCGTGCCCGGCGCGCCGTCCTAGGGGCGGCGAGGTGGCTTGCCGTTCGCGAGAGCCTTGGCGCCCTTGGGCTGACGGGCGCTGAGCGGGGCCCGCAGGCGGGCGGTGGAGGCGAGCCGCGCGCCGAAGGTGATGAGCACCGCGACCGGCAGCATCTGCGGCAGGTCCTTTTCCGGGGTAAGCGCGATGGCGGCGAACGCGGCGGCTACCCCGCCCATCGCCAGCCCGAGCGCCGTCAGCACCCGCCCGGTGCGCAGCGTGCGGCGGACCACCGGACGTGCCTCGCGGGGCAGCCGGACCACCATGATCGTGAAGCTCGCCAGGGTCGCCACCAGCAGGACCGTGAAGCACATCGCGAACGGGAACCGGCTTACGTGCACGATCGTCGGCACCCAGATCAGGCCCAGCGCGATCAGCACGAACAGGTAGATCATCCGGGAGATGCTGCGCAAGATGACCACGTCGATGTTGCGGCTATAAATGTGCTCGCCGGGCGTCGTCCTGGCCGCGCTGATGAAGTGCCGGATCGCGCCCGACGTGTCATGCTTGCGCAGCCGGATCCGGCCAAGCTCGTTCATCGCCCCGCTGTGCCCGGGGTCGATCGCCAGCGCCCGCTCCTGGTGATCACGGGCCGCGGCCAGGTCCCCCCGGGCCAACGCCACCTTCCCGGACAGGAAGTGCACGTCCGCCTCATCGGGGGCCAGCCGCCGCGCCTCGGCGGCCGCGGCCGAGGCGATCGCGGGATGGGAGGCGGCCAGCGCCGCCTGCGCCACGCACACGTGAGTCTGCCAGAACGACGGGGCCAGCCGCCGCGCCTCGGTGGCCGCGCGCAGCGCCTCCCGATGCTGGCCCAGGTGCATCAGCGCGTTGCTGGCCAGCCGGTGCGGCCACTCCTCGCCCGGCTCAATCGACACCGCCCGGTTCGCGGCGTCGACGGCGGGCGGGTACCGGCCGGCCCCCAGGTGCGCCCGCGCGAACAAGCACCAGGCACGGGAACTGTCCGGCTCGGCCGCGACCACGCGGGCCAGCAACTGCGAGGCATCGTCATACCGCCCGAGGTCGAGCATGGTGGTGGCCCGCGTCAAGTCGGTCGGCGCCTGTTCGATCGTCACCGCAGGTACCCGCTAGATCAGCCGGCGCTTACGCAGGTAGGCGGCCAGATCATCATAGGCACCGCCCTCGTTGGCGAACAGCGCCACGTTCCGCGCCGTGTCGAACCACGTACCCAGCGACGGCCGCACCTCCGCCGCCGCCGCCTCCAGGTCAGCCTGCGCGATCAGCCGCGGCTCGCCGTGGCGGACCGAGTCCATCAGGGCCCGCTCGGCGGCTGTCTCGCAGACATGGGCGATGTCCGCCCCCGAGTAGCCATCGGTCAGCTTGGCGAGCTTGCCCAGGTTGATCCCGGCTACCGGCCGGTCGCGCAGGTGGTAGCGGAAGACCCCCTCACGGGCGGGCGCGTCGGGCGGCAGCACGAGCAGCGTCCGGTCGAACCGGCCCGGCCGGCGCAGCGCGCTGTCCACGTCCCACGGGTGGTTGGTCGCGGCCAGCAGGAACACCCCGGTGTTGTCGCTGGCCACGTCGTCGAGCTCGAGCAGGAGCTGGTTGACCGCGCTGCGCATCGGCGTGTTGCGCAGCTGCGAGCGCTTCTGCCCGATCGCGTCCACCTCATCCAGGAACAGCACGCACGGCGCGCTGCGGCGGGCCACCTCGAAGAGATGGTGGATGTTTCGCTCGGACTGGCCGACGTAGCGGTCGATCAGGTCGGCGAAGGACACCGTGATGAACTGGGCCCCGAGCTCGCCGGCCACCGCGCGGGCGACGAACGTCTTCCCGCAGCCGGGCGGCCCGTATAGCAGCAGCCCGCCCCGCAGCGACTTGTGGTACAACTTGCGCAGCTCCGGGTTGCGCATTGGGGCCAGGAACGCCGCCTCCAGCCGGGCCTTGACCTCGGCCATCCCGGCGACGTCGCCCAGCGTCAGGCCTGCCCGCTCGGCCGAGTAGGCGTAGGCCTCCTCGATCCCGGCGGACGAAGCGCCCTCCCCGTCGTCGACGAACATCTGCGGTAGCACGTCGCGCAGCTCATCCTCGGCCTGCGACCAGTCAAAAGGGGCGGTGGCCGCCGGATCGTCGGCCGGGGGAGCCGATCCCGGAACCGGCTTGCCGGGCAGCGGGATATCCGGTCCCGCCACGTCCGGGACCACAGAGCTCGCCCCGGTGAGCAAGGCGACCGCGGCCCCGTTTCCGGGGTCACGCTGCAATACCGCGCCTAGGTGCCGAACGGCCTCGTCCCGCTGGCCCGCCTGCAGCAGCAACGTCGCGAGGTGCAACCGGAGCGGCACATCGTCCGGCATCGCGGCGACCGCAGCGCGCAGGCTATCCAGTACGGAGGGTTCGGGTTCCATGCGACTCCGTCCGGTCCGAGGTGGGCGTTTCCGGGTGCTGCACTTCCACAGTACGAGGTCCGGGTGCCCGGCGGGTACCTGCCCATGCCGACGGCTCGGACTCAGCTGCCTTTCCGGCGCCTGATGGTTGCGGGCGCATGCCGCCTAGCAGGCGTTGTCGGCTGCCGTGGAGGCCGTGTTGAGCGAGGTGACCGTGCTGTCGGGCACCGCACCCTTCTTCACGTCGGCCTGCACCTCCTTCAGCTGGGTGAGCAAGCCTTGCAAGGCCGTCTTCACCTGCGCGCCGTTCGCCTGCCCGCTGGCGGTCGTCAGTCCGCCGATCGCCGCGGTCAGGTCGGTCTCCAGGGTCGCCTGCGACGCCTGCGCGTTCAGGTCGGAGATGGCGTGGTTGTAGGCCGGCAACGCGTTCGACGTGTACGCGGTGCAACCGGGGTCGGTGTGCTTGAGGAACTTGGGCGCCACGACCGCGCCGCCCGCCCCGAGAGCCACCACCAGGACGCCAGCACCGATGAGCACGGGGACCTTGCGGCCGCGCTTGCGCTCAGCCGGCGCGGGTCCCGGCCCGGGATACTGCGCCTGACCGCCCTGACCGCCCTGGCCGCCCTGGCCGGACGGGCCGTCGGGGAAGAAGCCACGGTCATCGGGCGCGTACGCCCCCGGTGCCCTGGTCCCGCCCTGGAACCCGGGACCGCCCTGGAACCCGGGGTCGCCCTGGAACCCGGGACCGCCCTGGAACCCGGGGTCGCCCTGGAACCCGGGACCGCCCTGGGAGCCGCCCTGATCGCGGAACGAGGGGGCATATCCGCCGTTTCCGGCGTGACGGCCGTTCCCGCCATACGATCCCTGGAACGCGCCAGTGTCGGGGCCGGTGTCCCGGAAGGTCCACTGCGAGTCCACGGAGGTGTCCTCCGCGGAAGCGCTGCTGGCTGAGG
>JAICYD010000148.1 GCA_025934375.1 Streptosporangiaceae bacterium
ACGCCGCCACCCAGGACTCGTTCTGCGCCGGCACCACCTGCGTCATCACCGAGATCTTCGACCAGTCCGGCCGCGGCAACAACCTCACCCAGGCACCCGGCGGCGGCGCGGCGGGCGGCCCGGACAACCTGGCGAACGCGACCGCGGCACCGATCTCGGTCGGCGGGCACAAGGCCTACGGCGTCTTCGTCGCGCCTGGCACCGGCTACCGCGATGACCGCACCTCGGGCATCGCGACCGGCGACGCGGCCGAAGGCGAGTACGCCATCTTCGACGGCACCCACTTCAACGGCGGCTGCTGCTTCGACTACGGCAACGCCGAGACCAACAACAACGACGACGGAAACGGCACCATGGAGGCCATCTCCTTCGGCAACATCAGGGTCTGGGGCTTCGGCTCCGGCAACGGCCCCTGGATCATGGCCGACCTGGAGAACGGCCTGTTCGCCGCCGACCACATGGGCCTGAGCACCAACGACCCCACCACCAACTTCCGGTTCACCACCGCCGTCGTCAAGGGCCAGCCCGGCAACTTCGCCATCCGCGGCGGCAACGCGCAATCGGGCGGCCTGTCCACCTTCTGGAACGGCGGCCGGCCCTCGCCGGGCTACAACCCGATGAAGAAGCAAGGGGCAATCATCCTCGGCATCGGCGGCGACAACAGCAAGGGCGCCCAGGGCACCTTCTACGAAGGCGTCATGACCTCCGGCTTCCCCTCCGACGCCACCGAGAACTCCGTCCAGGCCAACATCGTCGCGGCTGGCTACTCACCGTCGTCCGGCGGGACCGGCGCGACCGGCCCGGTTGTGTCCGGCGTCAGCAACTCCGCCTGCATGGACAACAACAACGGCAGCGGCGCCAACGGCAACAAGGTGCAGATCTGGGCCTGCGACGGCTTCGCGCCCGCGCAGAACTGGACCGTCAACAGCAACGGCACCCTCACCATCGACGGCGGCTGCCTCGACATCACCGGCGCCAACTTCAACAACGGCACCCTCGTCGAGCTGTGGACCTGCAACGGCGGCTCCAACCAGCAATGGCAGGCGACGAACGGGCAGCTCGTCAACCCGGCCTCCGGCAAGTGCCTCGACGACCCCAACGGAAGCACCACCAACGGTACGCAGCTCCAGATATGGAGCTGCAGCGGCGCCTCCAACCAGAAGTGGACAGTCCCCTAGGCGCCTGCGAGCCTAGCGCGTTACCTGCCCGGCCGCCGCCCCGCAAGCGGCGGCCGGGCCCTTGGCATCGCGACCCCTACAGGCTCACAGCGCAGCGCTGCCGCCAGGTTGGCCGACGTCGCCGAAGACGCGGCGCTGGATCTCGCGCCGGTGTAGAACGGGCGCCCAGTGGTAGCCGCAGCTGGGTGACACCGTGACCACGCCGACGCCACTGGTCCCATTCCGGCGCCGGGTCGTGCCGGAGACCGGAGCTCGGGCTCGTCCCCAGCGGTCGGCATGGGCCACCTGGGGCGGCGGCCCATGCCCAGCAACGGGAATTATGCGGTGACAGCCTGCTTGTGGTCGCTGCTGGTGACCTGGATGCTGCGCGGCTTGGCGGCCTCGCGGACCGGGATGGTCAAGGTGAGCACGCCCGCGACGTAATCGGCGGCGATCTTGTCGGCGTCGAGGGTCTCCCCGAGGAAGACCTGGCGGGTGAAGGCGCCGTAGGGCCGCTCGGCGACGATCAGCTCAGCGCCGTCGGCCTTCACCGGGACGCGCTCGGCGCGGACGGTGAGCACGTTCTGCTCGACGGTCAAGTTGATCGAATCGGCGTCGATGCCGGGCAGGTCGAAGTGGATGTAGAAGCTGTCGCCCTGCCGGTAGGCGTCCATGGGCATCGCGGCAGGCCGGGCGGTGGTGCCGAGCACCTGCTGGGTGAGCCGGTCCAGCTCGCGGAACGGGTCGGTACGCATGAGCATGATCGGTGCCTCCTTGCGTGTCGTTGTCAGTTCACGCTCACGTGATCTATATATCACCGCGATCAGAGATCTGACAAGGGTGGACTGAGATTTCCTCATGTCTCATACTGGATGCAGGCGACATGCAGCCGCCCTGGCGGAAGGGAAGTGATGGTGATGGCCGCAACGGGGCATGGCGGCCCCGTCCCGGACCTGTACCGGCTCCTGGGGGTGCCCCTGGGGGCCTCAGGTGGTGAGATTACGCGGGCGTGGAGGCGGCAGGCACTGGCTGAGCCCCCGCTTCGGGCCGGGCCCGTTCGGGTGGACGCTCCGGGGCCGACGTCGGCTGGTGGCCCGCGGATAGCAGACGATGGCCTGGCGAGGCTGACCGCCCTGGCCGAACTGGCGGCATGGTACCTGACTGAGGACCGGGGCTGGCCGTGGTGAATCCCGGGTGGGCGGACCTGGACCGGGGGCTGTTCAGCATCTCGGTGGCCGCCGAGCTGGCCGGGCTGCACCCGCAGACGCTGCGGATCTATGAGCGGGAAGGGCTGATCGGCCCGGTGCGCAGCGCGGGCGGCACCCGCCGGTACTCCCGCCGCGACATCGACCGGCTGCAGGAGATCAGCACGCTGACCGCCGACGGACTGAACCTGGCCGGCATCCGGCGCGTCCTCGAACTGCAAGCAGAGACCCGCCGGCTGCAGGCCGAGGTGGCCGCGCTGCGCCAGCAGGCCGACCGGAAGAGGAGGCCTGACCGCGACGCGCCCGGCAGCGAACGCCAGGCCCGCTGACCGCTCCCCTGGCTGGCGACGACGCCGACGGCAGGCGATTGTCCCGCGCTCTGCCGGCCACGGCGCGGTTCCGTTCCCAGGGGCAACAGCTCGCGGCGGGCTACGGCACCGGCGTCTCAGTGCCCGGCCATTTGACCCGCCGGAGCGGCCCGGCTGGTAAGCGGAATCCAGGTGCGCATCGTGGCCGGGCCTCGGTTAGCCCACCGGTGGTAGGGAATGAGGCGGGCCCGCGCGCGCTCGGCTTCCTGCCCGGCGGGCCGCGGAGAATAGGGCCACGGTGCAGGTGCGACGAGGTGGCGGTGAACCTCGATGGTCGCGCCAGCGTCGTTGGTGATGATGCTGTCGGGCTCTGCCGTGATCTCGTTGACGCTCCAGCCGGCAGGCAGGTCAACCGATTCGAGGACCAGCACGAGCGGGCCTTGTTCCACCGCGAAGGTGCCCCGGGTCGCGTCGATGCGCGGGTCCGGGTACACCACCCGCGCCTCCGCGGGAAACGTGACACGCAGGGAATCCCCGGCGCGGAAAACGCGCCGGATCTCGATGTGACCCGGGGCCCGGGTGGTCGGCGTCTCGGTTACCACCGCTGTACCGACCGCCCAGGCAGGGACTCTGAGCCGGAGGGTGATTTCTTCCGCCGGCGCCTCGATGACGGTCACCTCGACTGTCCCGCCGTCCGGGTACTCGCCGGAGACGTGCAGCGTGACGCCTCCGGCAGGCAGCGCCGTGGCGACCTGGTAGTCGCCGTACTGGTGCAGCTGAATGCCGTCGTCGCTGGCGGTGGCGAAGTACAAGCCGACGCTGGCCAGCGTGCGCGCGACGTTGGTGGGACAGCAGGAGACCTCGAACCAGGGAGCGCGCAGCCCCGATTCCGCGCGATGGCTGAGCTGGTGCTCACTGGGTACCAAGCCGGGGACCCGCTGGTGGAGCGTGTTCGCGTAGTAGAACGCGCGGCCGTCTGCTCGCGGTGAGGCGAGGACATTGTTCAGGAGGGTACGCTCGATCAGGTCCGCGTACTTGTCCTCGCCGGTGGCCAGGAGCAGCCGCCAGCTGAGCATGACGGACGCGATGCCCGCGCAGGTCTCGGCGTAGGCGCGGTCGGGGGGCAGCTCGAAGTCCTCGCCGAACGCCTCGTCCTGATGGTGGGACCCAACGCCGCCGGTGATGTAGGTGCGGCGCGCCACCGCGTTGGCCCACTGCTCGCGCACCGCGGCGCAAAGCCCCTCGTCGCCTGTCTCTGTCGCGACGTCGAGGGCACCTGAGGCCAGGTAGAGGGCGCGGACCGCGTGGCCCCGCATCGTTTCGGCCCGGCCGACGGGGATGTCATCTTGGAAGTACTCCTGGCCGAACGGGTGGGTTCCCAGGGTGCCCGTTCCGCGGCGTTCGATGAACAGCACGGCGAGCTCGAGGTAGCGCTGTTCTCCCGTCGCTCGCGCCAGCTCGGCCAGTGCCATCTCTACTTCCGGGTGGCCGCAGACCCCGATCCGGCCGCCTGGGCCGAACTGCTCGTAGACGTGGTCCGCCAGGCGGCACGCCACCTGGGGAAGGATGTCGTCATGGCCGGTCCGCATTCTCGCGACGGCTGCCTGGAAGAGATGCCCGAAGCAGTACAGCTCGTGCCCGGACTCCAGGCTGGAGTAGCGGGGAGGCTGCCCTGGCCTGCCGAAGCTGGTGTGCAGGTACCCGTCCGCCTCCTGCGCGGCGGCCACGCGCTCTGCGAGCGCGTGAAAGCGGTTCGCGAGCGCGCCGGAGTGCTCGCGGCCCAGTTCCCAGGCCATCGCCTCGAGAAGTTTGTAGACCTCGGAATCGACGAACTCGATGCCGGAGTGGTCGCCCCCCATGGTCCCGGCGGCCGCCCGGTCGAAGTTGGCGATCCAGCCGATCCTCTCCATCCACTCCTCGCAGTGCACGAGTATCGCGTCCGCGTTCAGTCGCTGCTTCTGTCTCCACAGGCCGCCGGTGACCTTGACCTCGTCGGCTCCGAGCGGGCGCCAGACCGACGTGGACGGCCGGACGGGGCCGCCCTGCTTAGCGGACGACATTAAGTACCACGGCTCCTTCACGGGCAAAGATGGGGGATGCGGTCAGAGAGAGCAGCGACGCGGTGGTGGTGCCTAGTCCTTGACGGCACCTGAGGTCACGCCGGCGGCGACATACCGCTGCGCGAGGACGAGTAGCACGGCTGCGGGGACGGACGCGACGACGGCGGTGGCCATGATGGCGTTCCACTGCTGGTTGTTGTTGCCGATGTAGGCGTAGATGCCGAGTGTGATCGGCTGCAGGGATCCGCCCTTGTCCAGGGTGTTCGCGAACAGGAAGTCCGACCACGCCCACAGGAACGCGAACAGCGAGACGGTGATGATCGCGTTGCGGCTGACCGGCAAGACGATCGAGGCGAAGGTTCGCAGCGTGCCCGCGCCGTCGATGCGAGCGGCCTGCAGCAGCTCGTCGGGGATCCGCGACATGAAGGCGCTGAAGATGAGCACGCCGAACGGCACGGCGATGGTCGAGTCGGCGAGGATGAGCCCCCAGGCCGAGTCAAGCAGGCCGATCTTGATATAGGTGGCGTAGAAGCCCATTGCCATGACGATCGCGGGGATCATCTGGGCGACCAGGAGCAGCAGGCTCACCGCTCCACCGCCTCGCGGCCGGAGCTTGGCGAGGGAGTACCCGGCGGGAGCGGCCAGGACGAGGGTGACCAGCACGGTGCCGATCCCGATCAGCAGGCTGGTGCCGAGGTACGGCAGCTGCTGCCGCAGCACCACGGTGTAGCCGGCGAGCGTGCCGTCGACGGGGATCAGGTTGGGCGGGCTCTTTCGCATGTCCGATGTCTGCGTCAGCGAGACGTTGACCATCCAGTAAACGGGGAACAGCATGATTGCGGTCAGCACGACCCCGACCGCGGTCAGCCACCAGGCACGGCGTCTCATGTCGACTCCAGTCGGTGCCGGGCGCGAACGTAGATGAATGCGAAGATGACCGCGATGACGATCAGCACGTTGCCGACCGCCGCCGCCGAGCTGAAGTCCGGCAGCAGCGACCCGAAGCTGAGCTGGTAGGACCAGATCGCCAGCGTGGTCGACGAGGTCGCGGGGCCGCCCTTGGTCATGATCCAGATAATGTCGAACACCTTCAGGGTGTAGACGAAGCCGAGCAGCAGCGTGATGGCGGACACCGGCCGAAGGAGCGGGAAGGCGATCCGCCAGAACCGCTGCCATCCGCCTGCCCCGTCGATGGACGCGGCCTCGAAGATGTCCACCGGGATGCTCTGCAGGCCGCTGTACATGATGACGAGGTTGAACGGGATGCCGATCCATATGTTCGCGATCAGCACGGCCACCAGGGACCAGGTGGGGGAGGTCAGCCAGTCGACCTGCCCGATGCCGAAGGCCTGCAGGAAGGCGTTGACGATCCCCGAGTCGCTGTTCAGCATCCACGACCAGGTCGACGCGGACACCAGCAGCGGCAGCAGCCACGGCACCAGGAACAGCGCCCGCAGCAGGCCCGACAGGCGGAAGTTGCGGTGGAAGAACACCGCGAGCGCCAGGCCGATCGCGAACTGCAAGGCGATCGAGACGAATACGAAGGCCGCGGTGTTGAGGAGTGCCGGGGCGAACGTCGGGCTCTCGAAGATGCCGGCGTAATTGCCGAATCCCGCGAAGGGAGCGTTGCCGCTGACGAAGGACGTCACGGTGTAGCTCCGGACGGACAGGTCAATGTTGCGGTAGAGCGGGTAGGCGTAGAAGAGGCCCAGGTAACCTACGACGGGCGCGATGAACCCCCACGCTGCCCACTGCGCGCCGCGCGGCAGCCTTGGCCGCCGGGCTCGCGGCTGCCGCCGCCCCCGTGACGGGGCGGCAGGCGCCGCCCCGTCACGATGCCGCGCAGCCGACCGCACCCTGGACTGCTCCGCTGTCATGGCCTTCACGTCGGCTGTCCCGTGCCTCACTTGCTGAGCGCCGCCGAAGCCGCGGCCTGCGCCGCCGCCAGCGCCGCCGATGGCGTTGCCGCCCCGCTTTCGGCCTTCTGCGCCGCGGTCCACATCTGCTGCGAGATCACCGGGTACTTCGTGCCCAGGTTGTCGCCCGTGCGGGCCTTCGCCACGCCCACGGCCGAGACCCACGAGGACAGCGAGGAGTCGGCGGACGCCTGAGCCTGCTGCCCGGCCTGCGTGGGGGCGACGTAGTTAAGCGTGTTGTCGGTCTTGACGATGTTGTCGGTCGCCGACAGGCACCCCACGATCTTCGCGGAGGTGGCGTAGCGCGAGGTGTCGCCCTGGACCGGGATCGTGAAGAACTCCCCGCCCGTCGGGACGGGCGCCGAGCCGCCGTTCTCAGCCGGGATCTGGATGACCTTGGCGCCCATTTGCGCTGCCAGGCCCTTCTGCCACGTGCCGTTCTCGGCGAATGCCACATCGCCGGTCTGGAACTCCTGCCAGGCCGTGGTTTGCGTGTCCTGGATCACCGAGTTCGGTGCGTAGCCGTCCTTGATCCACGTCGTCCACAGCGTAAGCGCGGCGATAGCCTGCGGGGAGTCGAGGTTGGTGAGGTTGGCGCCCGCGCCCCAGAACCACGGCAGGAACTGGAAGCTGCCCTCCTCGGTATTGATGCCCGAGAACGTGATGCCCTTCTTGCCGGCCGCCTTGACCTTGGCGAGCGCGGCGGTCAGCGACGCCCAGTTCGTGATGGTGGCCGGATCAACGTGCGCTGCCGTCAAGACCTTGGGGTTGTAGTACAGGGCAAGGGTATTGGCGCCGATCGGCACGCCGAAGGTGGCGCCGTTGATGACGCCCGCGCCGAGGATGTTCTGCGCGATGGAGCCGGTGGACAGGCCATTCTGCGCGGTCGTGGTCAGCGCGCCTGCCTTGGCGAGCGTCGAGACGACGGGATTGTCGACCAGCAGGATGTCTGGCGACTTGCCCTGCTGAGCCGCCAGCAGCGCCTGTGTGGTCAGGGCGGTGGTGTCATAGGGGGTGCGCTTGACCGTGACGCCCGCCTTCGTGCCGCACGATGCGACCAGATTCGCCCAGTCTGACGTGGCGTTGTACTGAGGGTACGGGTCCCAGAAGGTGTAGGTCCCGCCGCCTGACGACGAAGACGACGACGACGAAGCGGCCGAGCTGCCGCTGCTTGAGCAGGCGGTGAGGGCTGCTGCTATAGTCCCAGCGGCGAGCAGCGCGGCGCCGACGGCCCGCGCCTTGCGATATGCGTGCACGGTCATTCCTCTCTGAATGACTGGCTTCCGATAGCAGCGGAAGCCAGGGGGAACTGAGGGTATTCAGTTGTGGGTGTTAGCGTTAACTTGTTATTCCGATGACGGCCGATTGGTGGGTTGTGCTTTTGTCGAACCGGTTCGACAAGCGGCGCGCTCCAGGGGCGGCGGCCGCGTTGCCTTGTCAGCGGGTGCTACCCCGATCCGTGATGTGGGGTGCGATGAGCTCCACCCCGGGCGCGGTAGCGCCCGGGGGGCCGGCCATCCGTTGCACCAGGGCCTGGACCGCCAGGCGGCCCAGCTTGTCCGGGGACGTCTCGACCGCGGTGTACGGCAGCGAGAACAGCCGCCCGAAGTCTTCGGAGAACATGCCGACGACCGACACGTCATCGGGCACCCCGACGCCGCGCGAGTACAGCACCGACGGCAGCGCGGCGATCATCGCATCATTGTGGACGATGATCGCTGACTCCTCCCGCGCGTCGAGGATCTGGTTGAGCTGGTCGTTGACGGCGGGCTGCTGAGTCTGCCCGTAATAGGAGCGGACACGGATGCCGTAGCTGGCGGCCTGCTGGAGCGCGGCGTCGCGGAACCGCCACGCGTACGCGCCCCCGCGCTCGTAGACGTGCTGGCGCGGGGTGATGAGGATGACCTCCCGGTGGCCGCGCTCGGCGAGATGATCGACCAGGATCTTGCCGGCCTCGGCGAAGTCGAGGTCGAAGACGTCGAAGCCCTCCGGATTGCGCGGCAGGCCGACCATCGCCCCCGGCTGCTTCATCTTCCGCATCACGGGCAGCCGCGGGTCCTCGTGGGCAACGTTCAGCAAGATGACCCCGTCCACCATCCCGGAGCTGAGGATCCGCTGGACCGCGTGCGGGCCGTCAGCCTCAGTGACCATGAGGATGTCATAGCCAGCCTCGCGCGCGGCATCGGAGATCGGCAGGACGTACTGCAACATCGCCGGGGAGAACTCATCCTCGAAAAACTGCACGAACAAGCCGATGACCATCGTCTGGGACGTGGCTAGCGCCCGCGCCCCGGCGTTCGGCGTGAAGCCAAGCTCCGCGATGGCCGCCCCAATGCGCTCCTGGGTCTCCCGCGAAATGCTCCGCTTGCCGGACAGCGCATAGGAGACCGTGCTCCGCGAGACGCCCGCATGTCGAGCCACGTCTTGGATGGTCGGCACCGTTGCCTGCCTTAAGCCGCCTGTGAGTCGAACCGATTCGACTATGGTAACGACGCAGGTCGGCCCGCGCAAGAGTCCCGGCAAAGGCGCTTACCATTACGTAAAACGCCAGCTCATCATGGTTATTCTGTGCCGGACAGTCAGTATTAGCGCCCTCTGGGAGCCAGCCGTGAGAGAACCGATTCGATTCAGGTCGAGGTCGTCCGGAGGCCGCATCGCTGCCTAATGATTTGCTTGGCGGAGCGACTCGCGCCCTGCGGCGGCCTCGGCGAGGATCAGGTAGCTGCTCGCGGTCCAGGTGTAGGCGCGGTCACGCTGCCCGGCGCCGGTCATGGCATCGAAGTTCTCGGCGAATCCCGAGTCCTCGCACAGTCGGCGGAAGCGCCTGCTGACCTCGTCGGCCAGGCTGGCATGGCCGGCGCGACGCAGGCCGTCCTCGATCAGGATCGTGGACGGCGCCCAGATGGGCCCGCGCCAGTACCCGTCGGGGCTGTAATGCGGTGAGCCGGGAGCCTCGGTGGCCGGCCCGTGCTCGCTCAGGTGGCGCCGCACCTGGCGGGCGAGCGCCGTGCGCACCTGGGCGGGCAGGGCGGTGCCGAGCACCACCGGCATCACCTCCAGCAGGCTCTCGCTGGTGCGTAGTTCCCCGGTGCCGACGATCCGGGCCGCGAATCGCTCGCCGGTCCACAGCAGCGAGAGCATCGCCGAGAGCAGGCCGTCCGATTCGGTATGCCAGCGCGTGCCCGCGTCGGGCTTGCCGAGGCGAGCGGCCAGGCTGGCGAGCTCGCGCATCTGAAGGATAAGGAAGGCAGCCAGGTCGGCGCTTTCGACCACCCGGGCGGCGTCGAAGGTGGTGGCGTTGTCCCACCCGCTGTCGTTACCGTGATGGTAATGCGGCAGCGGCGAGCCAGCGGCGCGGCGCCCGAGCCAGTACTCGGTCCAGCGCTCCAGGCGCCGGTAGGCCTCCTCGACGTCCGCGTCGGCGAGGCCGTTGGTGAGCCGCTGGCGCAGCAGGCTCAGCGCCCAGCCGTGTATCGGGGGCTTGACGTAGTTGTAGAGCACCTCCGAGTGGGTGACCGAGTCCGGCAGCGCGCCGGCCGCATCCTGATAATCGAACGGCAGGGCGAACTGGTGCCAGGCCAGGTCCGCCTCCCCCGTGGCGAGCGCGAGCGCGTTGAAGCAGTGATCCCAGCTCCAGACCTTGTCCATCCAGTGCTTGGACATCAGCACCGCGGGCCGGGTGAGGAACCCGGCGGGCCGGACGATCGCGGACCACAGAACGTAGGCAGCCTGTTCGGCCGCGGGAGCCCGCTCGTCGCGCCATGGGGTGATCCGGTCGGTGAAGGCTGCGAACGCCGCCCCGGCGTCCTGCCTGGCCTGGTCGAACGACCGGGCCGGGCGGTAGGGGGCGCGCCCCGCGTCGTACTCCTCAATGGCTATCTCCCAGCGCGAGCCGCCGTCAGCCGCGCTGACGGTGACCGAGCGCGCCGCGGTGCCCAGTGCCTGGTCCCCCTCGACGGACGCCGAACCTGCCAGCACGGTGATCCGGTACCGGCGGCCGGTCTCGTAGCTGGTGTATACATATGAGCCATCGACCGGATCGCGGTAGAGGTATGTGCCGCTGAATGGGGTCAGCCGCGGGATAGCCGCGTCTATGCGCAGGCCCAGTGCCCTTCCGCGTACTCGCAGGGTGTCGGTGCTGGCGTAGACAGCCTCGATCCGGTCGGACTCACCCAGCCAGCTCAGGCAGGAAGGCACCGCCTCAATCCGCGTGTCGGCGCGGGACCCGTCGCCGGTCAGGGCGCGCAGGCAAAGCACCGCGTGCATCCCCTGCTGGTGGGAGACCAGGTGCAGATCATCGGCGTAGTCCGCGTTCCCGGTGACAGGTGAGAGGCTGAGCCAGGATCCGTAATGGCTGAAGGGGATCTTCCGTGGGTCAAACCGAGGGCCGGGAAGGTCGGAAGTCATCTGCTGCCTTCATGTCTCAGCGCGGCGAAGCCGCTCGGCCCTGGGGCCTGGGTGGCTAGTAAGGTTCAGTCCCTGACCGCGCCGGCGCGCCCGCCGGCAGGCACCACGGCGAGCAACCTTGGCCGCCAGCAAGCGCCAGTCCCCGAAATGTATCGAATCGATTCGGGGAATCGGTTCGTACACTTTAAAATCGACCGGACTGTCACGTCAACAGCATCAGGCGGGGACCGCGGGGAAACCTGTGCCCCCGTGTCCTGGCTGCTTCGCCTGACCAGGTCCGCCATCCGCCCCCTTGCCGACTATTCATGGCACGGCTCCGGGACGGAGGCGGAACGATTCGCGTCGCGAGCCAGGGCGAGCTATAGGAGAGCTTCCCACTGCTGCACGCAGTGGCCGACGCGACATTCCGCCGGTGGGCGACTTGTCCGCGTTGGCGCTCCCGAAGCCAGCAGACTACACTGACGCGAATCGATTCGCCCCTGTCGTCGGCGGCCGCCTGGGCAATGAGGAGCAGGATTGAACATCGAGGAGATCGCCAAGCGCGCCGGGGTGTCGCGCAGTACGGTCTCGTACGCCCTCAGCGGTAAGCGGAACGTCTCGGAGCAGACCCTCGCCCGGGTCCAGCAGGTCATCGAGGAGCTCAACTACCGTCCCAACGCCGCCGCCCGCGCGCTGAAGGAAGGGCGTACTCGCACCATCGGCCTGGTCATCCCACCGGCTGCCCGGCGCCTGACTTACATGCAACTCGACTTCGTCGCCAGCGTGCTTGATGCCGCGGCGAGCGCGGACCTAGACGTCCTGCTCTCACCATCGGGGGACATGCACGAGCACTCATTCCACCGGCTGATCGATGGACGCCGCGTCGATGGCGTGATCCTCATGGAAATCAGGCTGGACGATCCGCGCGTCACGCAACTGCAGAAAGCGGACATGCCGTTCGTGACCATCGGCCGCACGGCCCATCCTGAGGGTACCTGGTGGGTCGACGTCGACTACGAGAGCTTGCTCAGCCGGTGCGTGCATCACCTCGCCGACCTCGGTCACCGCGACGTCGCCCTGATCAACCGGTCCCCCGAGATGCTGGCAGCCGGATACGGCCCCGGCCTGCGCGCACGACAAGGCTTCCGCGACGCGATCGCTCAGTGCGGTCTCACCGGGTGGGAATACCCGTGCGGCGACGATACCCCCAGCGGCGACGCCTGCATGCAGCTGATCCTCCAAGAGCATCCTGAGGTCACCGCGGCGGCGACCGTTAACGAGGCGGCACTGCCCGGGGTGCAGCGCGCGCTGCAGCGCGCGGGCCTGACCGTGCCCGCCCACTTCTCCCTGACCGGCGTGGCCGCCCAGCACTGGGCGGAGGAGTTTCATCCGCCCCTCACCTCCGCTGACGTCCCCGCCGCGGACATGGGCGCGCACGCGGTGGGCCTTCTCACCGAGCGCATCGCGAACCCGGCCGCCCTTCCCCGGCACCTGCTGCTGTGCCCCCCCATCTCCCTGAGGGACAGCGTCACGCGAGTCCCGGCCCGCGCCCGCCAGGCATCCTGAGCGGCCTGTCCGGCTCAGGGTCACTGCTGGCTGTCGGCTACGCGATCTCCCGGCGCACGAACCAGTGCGCCCCGCATCCCTGCGTCCGCCAGCTGCCGCCTTTCGCGCCGCGGCCCGGCAGAAGGCGCGGATGCTAGCGAATCGGTTCGATGAGGATATGAGCACAGCGCGCGCCCAGTGCCAAGTGGCCGAGGCCTGCCGGGCGCGACGGCGACGCCGCCGTTGCGTGGCAGCCGGCTGGCGCCCGGGTGAAGGGGTGACGTGTAAGTTTCACGTGGTCCTGGGCGTTGGAGCCGAATGCGCAGCCGCCTCAGCCTCTCGTTGAGCAGGCCGCGCGGGATTCAGCGCCGTCATGTGTTCGTAACTTGCCATTGACCCCTCTCCACTCCGGTCTTACGGTTCCGCTAACCGATTGCGCGAATCGATTCGAAGATTGACACCGCACCCGCGAGGCCTGAGAACTCGTAACTGGCCCGGGTCGCGGCAGCGCGATGGCTCCCTGGCGGGAAGAAAGGAAGGCCGCACATGACCATCCGATCACGACTTCGATCCGTGAGGCGGGCGCTGATGTTGGGGGGAGCGGCCCTCGCGCTCACCGCCGGAGCGCTGGCCGGCGCCAGCGCCGGCGGCGGGGTGCCCGTCGCCAGGGCGGCGACGTCGCTCCCCTGCGATATCTACTCGGCCGGGGGAACGCCCTGCGTCGCGGCATACAGCACCACGCGGGCGCTGTACGCGTCCTATAACGGGCCGCTGTACCAGGTGCACCGCTCCTCCGACGGCAGCAACCTCGACATCGGCTTGTTGTCGGCGGGCGGCGACGCCAACGCCGCCCCGCAGGCGCCTTTCTGCGCGGGTACCACGTGCACGATCACCAAGCTCTACGACCAGGGCTCCAACCACAGTGACATGCCGATCTCCTCGGGCGGCTTCTGGAAGGGCCCCGGTCCTAACGGCTCTGACATCGGGGCGAATGCGATGGCCCTGCCCATCATGATCGGCGGCCACCTGGCCTACGGGATCCGGAGCACGCCGGGCACCGGCTACCGGGTCGACAACGTCAAGGTGCCCACCGGGTCCCAGCCGGAGGGGGTTTACATGGTGACCTCCTCGAACCTGGTCGGGAACCAGTGCTGCTTCGACTTCGGCAGCGGCGAGACGTCGCACACCGACACCGGCAACGGTCACATGAACGCGATCGAATGGGGCACCGCCTGCTGGTTTGGCGGATGCACCGGAACCGGGCCGTGGGTGGAAGCCGACCTCGAAAACGGAATGTTCAGCACCAATACCGGCCCGAACAGCGCGAACAACCCCGGGGTGCACTTCCCGTTCGTCAGCGCCTGGGAGAAGAACAACGGCACCAGCAACTTCACCCTCAAAGACGGCAACGCCACCAGCGGCGGCCTGACCACCACCTGGTCCGGCCCGCTGCCGAACGGCTACTCCCCGATGCACGAGGAGGCCGACATCGAGCTCGGCACCGGCGGCGACAACAGCGTTGGCGCCCCTGGTGAATTCTTCGAGGGCGCGGTGACGTCCGGCTTCCCCTCCGACGCCACCGAGAACTCCGTCCAGGCCAGCATCACCGCGGCCGGCTACGCATCGTCGTCCAGCAGCGCCGGCACCGGCCCGATCACCTCCGGCCTCAACGGCGCCAAGTGCGCGGACGACGCCAACGGCAGCGGCGCCAACGGCACCAAGGTGCAGATCTGGGACTGCGACGGCCTCGCCGCCGCGCAGAACTGGACCGTCAACAGCAACGGCACCATCACCATCGACGGCGGCTGCCTCGACATCACCGGCGCCAACTTCAACAACGGCACCCTGGTCGAACTGTGGACCTGCAACGGCGGCTCCAACCAGCAATGGACGGCCAGCAACGGGACGCTGGTCAATCCCGCCTCCGGCAAGTGCCTCGACGACCCGAACTCCAACACCGCCAACGGAACGCAGCTCATCTTGTGGAGCTGCAACGGCGGCGCCAACCAGCAATGGCACCTGCCCTAGCGCAGGCATGACCGGCCAGCTAGCCCCGGCCGTCGCGATGCGCGCGGCTGGGGCTGGCTGGGACAACTGCACCCAGCGCCGTTATTGACGCCGCGGTCGTGGGCTTAAAGATGTTAGCGCTAACAATTCATCTGACGCAGGGTAGCGAGATACCGGAGGAGCATTCAATGAGCAAGAGAATCCGAGCACTCCGCCTGGCGACGGCGGCTGGAATGCTGCTGGCGCTGGCGGTACCGCTGCTGGCGCCCGCGCAGCGCGCAGCCGCGGCCGAGTCACTGAGCGTGAACCTCGCCTCCGTCACCGGGCCGGCGACCGGCGTCGGCGAGGGCTTCCTGTACGGGGTGAGCCAGGACGGCACCCAGCCGCCGGACCAGAACCTGCGGCCGCTCGGCATCACCGCGTTCCGCGGCGGCGGTCACGTGTCCAGGGGATGGATCGGCGACGGGTTCCAGAACGGCTCCGGCACCCAGGCCGATGTCAACACCGTCATTACGCAGGCCCGGCGCCTGACCCAGGCCCCCTATCACGCGCAGTACCAGGTGATCGTGAGCGACATCTTCGGCGCGGACGCCGGCCAGCCCTCCAACACGGTCTACCCGTGCACCAACGGGAACTGCTCAAACTGGGTCACCTACCTCGACACCGTGGTGGGCGAACTGCAGGCGACCGGCCTGAAGTTCGCCTATGACATCTGGAACGAACCGGACCTTTCCATCTTCTGGGGGCCGGGCTTCAACACCACTCAGTACTTCCAGATGTGGGACACCGCCTTCCGGGAAATCCGGCGCCTCGCCCCCGGCGCCACCATCGTGGGACCGTCGCTCGCCTTCACGCCGCAGCGGAACAACGGCGAGTGGCAGACCTGGCTGGCGCACGTGAAGGCGGCCGGGACGGTGCCGGACATGATCACCAACCACGACGAGGGAGACGTGGACGACCCGGTCACCGTAGCGCAGGCCCTCAACAGCGACCTGGCCGCCGCCGGGCTGCCGCGCATCCCGCTGTCGGCGAACGAGTACCAGCCCGCCGACCGGCAGACCACCGGGGTGACGGCCTGGTACCTGGCCCGCTTCGCCCAGTCGGGATACACCAACGCGATGCGGGGCAACTGGGTATGCTGCCTGAACCCGAACCTGGCCGGCGTGCTGACCCAGGCCAACGGGACCTGGCAGCCCAACGGCCACTGGTGGGCGATGCGCGCCTACGCCGACATGACCGGTTCCCTGGTGTCCACCTCCGGCCAGGTCGGCAGCACCGCGATCTCGGCGGCGGAAGACAGCTCCGCCAAGCGTTCCGTGGCCATTATCGGCGACTCCAACGGCTTCACCGGCGCCGCGTCGGTGACGTACAGCGGCCTGGCCTCGGTGCCCTGGCTGGCCAGCAACGGCAGCGTCAACGTCACCGTGGACCGGATACCGGACCAGTACCCGCTCAGCTCACCGCAGGTGGTCCTCAGCCAGAACATGAGCGTCTCCAGCGGCTCGATCACCGTGCCGGTCACCTTCCAGGCCGCGCACGACGCGTTCGCCATCTACCTGACGCCCGCCTCCTCCAGCGGCGGCGGGTTCCCGTCCGGCTTCCACCGGCTGGTCATCGGCAATGACAGCCTGTGCCTGGACGTGACCGGCAACACCACCGCGGCCGGCGCGGCGATCGACCAGTGGACCTGCAACGGGCAGTCCAACCAGCAATTCCAGTTCGTGCCCGGCTCCGGTGGCTTCGGCGCGCTGCAGGCGCAGAACTCCGGCGACGACGTCACCGTCACCGGCAGCGCCACCGCCGCCGGCACCCCCGACATCGCCCAGGAGCCTGCCAGCTCCTCCGCCAGCGCCCAGTGGCAGCCCGTCCAGCAGTCCGATGGCTCCTGGGAGTTCAAGAACTCCGCCAGCGGCCTGTGCCTGGACGTCTTCGGCGCGAACGCCACCCTCGGCCAGCAACTCGACCAGTGGGCATGCAAGAACGCCCCCGGCACCAACCAGGACTTCACCCCCAACTGAAACGCGAGGAGGTACGTCAGCATGAGATGGCGAGCCATTTTCCGCAAGCCCGTTACCGTCGGCGCGATGCTGGCGCTGGCGGCGGGCTATGCCTCGGTGGTGGCCGCGGTGCCCGCGACCGCGGCGACCGCCAGCATCACCGTCAACGGCGCCCAGGGCGGCCGGACGTTTGACGGGATCGGGGCGATCAGCGGCGGGGGCGGCAACTCCCGGCTGCTGGCCGGCTACCCCGCTGCGCAGCAGCAGCAGATCGAGGACTACCTGTTCAAGCCCGGCTACGGCGCGGACCTGCAGATCCTGAAGGTGGAAGTCGGCGGCGACACCAACTCCACCGACGGGTCGGAGTCCAGCGTCGAGCACTCCCGCGGCGCCGTCAACTGCAACGCGGGGTATGAGTGGCAGCTGATGCAGGCGGCCAAGGCCCGCAACCCGAACATCAAGCTGTACGCGCTGGCCTGGGGGGCACCCGGGTGGATCGGCGGCGGCAGCTTCTTTTCCACCGACATGATCAGCTACCTGGTGAGATGGCTGAACTGCGCCAAGTCCGACGGCCTGACGATCAACTACCTGGGCGGCTGGAACGAGCGCGGCT
>JAICYD010000225.1 GCA_025934375.1 Streptosporangiaceae bacterium
ATGACGTTCTGCATGTAGAGGGTGAGGAAGTAAAACACCGACACGAACGCGGCGAACGCGATCATCTGGACGGCGTCGGAGGCGGCCAGCCCCTTGACCCCGAAGATAGAGAACGGGAACAGCGGGTCGCGGCGGCGCAGCTCGGTAACGATGAAGACGGCGAGCAGGACGCCCGCGGTGGCCAGCTCCCCGATCGTGCGGGCGCTGCCCCAGCCCTGCTCGGGTGCCCGGACCAGGGAGTAGATCAGCAGCAGCATGCCGCCGGTGGCCAGCACCGCGCCAGGGACGTCGAAGCCCGCGGCCCTCATCGCGGGCCGCCCGCCGGGCACCAGCCGGAAGGCGCCGAACAGGATCAGCGCGCAGACCGGCAGGTTGACGAACAGCACCCACCGCCATCCCGGTCCCTGGGACAGCACGCCGCCGAGGAACACCCCGGCCGCGGCGGCCAGGCCGGATATCGCGCTCCAGACTCCGAGCGCCTTGCTGCGGTCGTTGCCGGAGCTGAAGGTCGTGGTCAGGATCGACAGCCCGGCCGGCGCCATCAGCGCCGCCCCTGCCCCCTGGGCGAGCCGGGCGCCGACCAGCATGCCGGCGCTGGTGGCCAGGCCGCCGGCCAGCGAGCAGGCGGCGAACAGCGCGGTGCCCGCCACCAGCAGCCGCCGCCGTCCGAGCAGGTCCCCGGCGCGGCCGCCGAGCAGCAGCAGCCCGCCGTAGGTGACCAGGTAGCCCGACAGGACCCACTGCAGGTCCTGAGCCGAGAAGTGCAGGTCGCGGCGGATCGACGGCAGGGCCACGTTCATGATCGAGGAGTCGACGACGTCGAGGAACTGCACCGCGCACAGCAGGAGCAGCAGGAGCTTGCCGCGGCGGGTGGCCAGCGGCGAAGCAGGTGGGGCGGTCACCAGGGTCAGCCTCCAGGACTGGACGAATCAGTACAGTCAAGAGGCTAGCAGTAACTGGACGATTTAGTACAGCCTTAGCTTGCCCAGGCCCGTACCTGCGCCAGCCCGGCCTCCACCGCGACGCGCAGCGACGCCATGTCCCTACGGGCCTGGCTGAGCGCCATCCCGCCCTCGAGGCTGGCCAGCAGCGCCGTGGCCAGCCAGGCCGGCTCCGCCTCGGCGCGCAGCTCCCCCCGCTGGCGCATCCGCTCCAGCGCGCCGGCCAGCAGCCGCTCCCACGCGCCGAACCCGGCCGCGGCCGCCAGCCGCGCCTCCTCGTTACGGCCGGCCACCTCGGCCGACAGCGTCCCGATCGGGCACCCTGGCATGCCCATCTCCTCGAACCCCGCCGCGAACCCCGCCAGCGCCTCCTCCAGCCCCGCCAGCGACGACACGCCGCCCAGCGCCCCGGTCAGCCCGGCCACCACCTGCCCGCAGCGGAACCCGACCGCGGCGGCCGCGAGCTCGTCCCGGCCGCGGAAGTAGTGGTAGAACTGGCCCTTGCCCGCCCCGGCCGCCGCCAGCACATCATCCACGCTCGTGGCCGCGATGCCCCGCTCGGCGAACAGCTCCGCGGCCCGCTCCACGATCCGCTCCCGGCTGGCGCGCCCGCGCCCTGTCTTCGGCTCACCCGGCATGCGCCCATGGTAACCGCACACTGTACCACGCAGTCCAGTACCCGGGCCGGATCGTCACAGGAAGACTGGGGTGCCGGCGGCATGAGCTAGCAGCGGGGGTACCGCGGGACGCGCATACCGACGGGCGCGGGCATGGGCTGCGGCTTCTCTGGACGGGCGGGTCCTGCCGGGCTGTCCGATTGTGCATTACTTTGCGCATATGAGTCTTTACTAGTTCGGTTTCTGTAGTTATGCTCCGCTCGATCCCGGTTGCACGGGGAAGGCCCGTCGCCCCGGGGCTGGTCCGTTTGCACGTTCGAGGAGCACCCATGCGCAAGCGCCACTTGGCACTCCCGGTAGTCATCGCCCTCGCGGCGGCCATGACCAGCACCGCCAACGCCGCCCCAGCCCAGCAGGCCGCCACGCTCGACAGGCGCCCGCCTGCCACTCCCTCCGCGGGCTCGTCGGCAGTATTCGATTCACGGGCACATAGCGCGCCGTTGAGTTCAACCAAGTCCGAGACCAGCGCGATAGCGAGCATGGTCCGTGCGATCGGAAGCGGCGCCCGCGTGACCTATGACCCGATCTTCGGCACGCCGCGCGAATTGCTGCGCAACGGCGGCTACCTCACTGGCCCGTCCCGCGGCACTCCGGTCAGCATCGCCCGCGGCTGGATCGGCGCCCACCGTGCCGCGCTCGGGCTGACCGTCAATGACGTGCAGGCGCTGACCGTGACCCGCGACTACGCCAATCCCTCCAGCGGGACCCACGTCATCACGTTCACGCAGATGTTCGGCGGGCTTCCGGCGGTGTTCGGCGGCAGGCTGAACGTGGCCGTCACCAGGTCCGGCCGCATCCTCAGCTTTACCGGTGACGCCCGCCCGTCGGCCAGCCTGGCCGCGCAGCCGACGCTGAGCATGAGCAGCGCGGTGGCGGCGCTCGCCAAGAGCGCGGCGCCCCAGGCGGCCTACCGTGCCTCAGTCACCGGCAAGTCCGGGATCTGGACGCAGTTCGCGCCGGGCCCGTTCGGCAGGCCGCAGTACGCCAGGGCGGCCGCGTTCCCGACCGCGCAGGGCGTCCGGCCCGCCTACGAGGTGGTCTTCACCGACTCGGCCAGCGACATGACCGACGCCGCCGTCGACGCGGTGACCGGCAAGATCCTCTACAGCCAGTCGCTGACCGCCAGCTACGCGGACAACTCGCCGAACGACAGCGCGGCGACGGCGCCCGCCGTGAGCGGCAATCAGCAGCCCAGCGTCACCTCTGGCCCGGCGGCGAAGGCGACCGGCCCGGAAGGCCTGGCGTTCCCTTACTACCCGGGCGCGCCAGCGGCGCCGGACCAGGTGACGGAGCCATTCACCGGGGACCCCCTCGCCTCGCCCGCTGGCTGGCTGAACCCCGCCGTCAACGGGTTCTTCACCACCCAGGGCAACAACGTCGACGACCACGAGAACTGGCTAGCCACCCGGCCCGAGGCGAACCCGTTCCGCCCGGTGTCGGCCAACGGCCAGTTCCTGTTCCCGTTCCAGAACAACTGGGGCCGCAACGCCTGCGCCGGCTCGTCCTACGAGCAGGACGTCGCGCAGGCCACGACCAACCTCTTCTACCAGCACAACCGCATCCACGACGAGTACTACGGCTACGGCTTCACCGAGGCGGCCGGCAACTTCCAGAACAACGATTTCGGCCGCGGCGGGGTCGGTAACGACGCGGTGCAAGGCGACGTCCAGGCCGGCATCCAGGCGACCCCGCCGAACCTCGACAACGCCAACTTCAGCACCCCCCCGGACGGCCTGCCAGGCATCACGAACATGTTCCTGTGGGAGGCCATCCCCGGCTCGCTCATCGCCCCGTGCGTCGACGGCGACAACGACCTCAGCGTGATCCAGCACGAGTACACGCATGGCATGAGCACCCGCATGGTGGGTGGCGGTGAGGCACTCGGCGGCGAGCAGGCTGGCGCCATGGGTGAAGGCTGGAGCGACTTCTACGCCCTGAACCACCTATTCGACGCGGGCCTGGAGACCCAGCCGATCGAGGGTGTCTACGTGACGGGCAACGCCCAGCGCGGCATCCGCAACTACAACTACGCCAACAGCCCGCTGAACTACGGCGACCTCGGCTACGACATCGTCGGCAACGAGGTCCACGCCGACGGCGAGATCTGGACTGCCACGCTCTGGCAGCTCCGCCAGGGCCTGCTCGCCCAGTACGGCACTAAGGCCGGCGAAAAGCGCGCCGCGCTGCTCATCACCGCCGCCCTGGCCGACACCGCGCCGAACCCCAGCATGCTGGACGCGCGTGACGGCATCCTCACTGCCGACCAGGACCTTTACAAGGGGAAGGACACCGAGCTCATCTGGAAGACGTTCGCCAGCCGGGGCATGGGCTCGACCGCCGGCAGCATCGGCAGCGCCGACCCTGACCCTGACCCCAGCTTCGCCAGCCCTAACACCCACGACAACGGGCGCCTGGCCATCACCACGGTGGACCCGTCTGGCCGCGCGGTGACCGGCGTCAACGTCCTTATCGGGGACTACGAGGCACGAGTCACCCCGTCGGCCATCACGGCCGGGCGGGCCGGGACCGCCTCGGTCAACATGGTTCCCGGTACCTACGACGTGACTCTCCAGGCGCCTGGCTGGGGCTCTCGCACGATCACCGGGATCAAGATCACCGCTGGCGCCGCCACCACCCAGACGGTAGCCCTCCAGCCCAACCTCGCCTCCGCCGCCAACGGCGCCACCGTCACCGCCTCCTCCGACGACGGCAAGAACCCCGCGACCAACCTGATCGACGACACCCAGGCGACGTCCTGGGGGAACGCCCCCACCAGTACCCCGCAGGACCAGAGCGGCTCGGTGACTGTGGCGCTGTCCCCCACGCTGGACGCCGCCAGCACGACGATCAGCTCAATCGAGCTCGGCGCCTATCCCGGTATCGGCCTGCCGAGGTTCGGTGCGGTCAAGGACTACGCCATCGAGGTGTCGGATGACGGCACCACCTGGACGACGGTCTCCACCGGGACGGTGCACACCGACCCGCCACGGCCCGTCGCGCCAGAGCTGAATTACCAGACGATTACGCTAGCCGTCCCGGTTCACGCCAACTTCGTCCGGCTCGACGTCACCCATACCCAGGGCCCGGTCAGTGAGCTGAGCGTCGGTGAGCTCCAGGTCTTCGCCGGGACGCCGTAGCACCGGCCCATGAACCGCCCCGGCACCGTTTCGTGTCTTCAGGCGCGGCCGGTGCCGGTGGCCAGGGGCGGTGCCCAGGCGGCGGGGTCGGACCGATCGGACGGTGCGGTGCGGCAGATGACGTAATAGCGGGGGGTGATGGCCGTGGGGTGGTGCGCGAGGACGGCCATGCAGCGGGCGTGTGCCTGCTCCGGTGTGCCGACGGCGTCGGTGGCGGTCAGGCAGGCGACCAGCGGGCGCCCGCCGGCCGAGGCGAAGACGCGGGCCGCGGCGGGCGCGACGGCGTCGTCGACCAGGTGCTGCACAGCGGCTACGTCGACCCAGCATGAGTCGATGAGTATCCGGTCCCGGGTGCCGGCCAGGGGTTCCAGCCCGATGATTGCGGGCATCCTGTCGCCGGGCACGTCACCGTGCGCGGCGGCCACCAGCAGGCGCTCGGTGGCCAGCAGCACCGACTCCAGTTCGGCCCGGGGCATCAGGCCGGCGTCACCGCTCCACACGTCCAGCCGCAGGCAGCCGTCGATCTGGTGGAGGGTAGACCGGATCGGCAGTGCGCTGACCGGCACCGGGCGCCACCGCAACTCGGTCCGGGCGAGCGCGACGTCGATCTCCTCGGGCTGGAACCCGCTGCCTGCGGTGAGCGCGGACCACGACTCAGGGACGTGGTTGTTGAACAACGGGGCGTAGTTGATGCGCAGGCCCCGATCGCGTTCGATCAGTTCGCCCATGGCGTCCCGCCTGACCGTGTCGTACCTGCCGTGCCGGCTCGCTTCTATCACCGTGGTCCAGGTGTGGCGGACCAGCTCGTCGAAGCTTCTTCCGCCGATCATGATGGTAGCGAAGGAGACCTGGGACAGGGAGCCGACGTAGTTCACCAGGTGCGGCTCGAAACGGTTGCTGGAAATCAGCGGGAGCACCAGCTCCGGGTAGTTGGCGCGGCGGGCGACCACGGCGCAGATGGCGGCCAGCACGATGCTGGACCGGCTGGCCCGGGTGCGCGCCGCCACCCGCTGCACGGCCATC
>JAICYD010000162.1 GCA_025934375.1 Streptosporangiaceae bacterium
GGGCGTGTGCGAGGAGACCAGGTCGATCTCGGCCATCAGGGGCTTGTGGCCGGGGGCGAGCTCGTTCCGCTGGAATGCGGCCAGGGTGTACTGGTCGGGCATGGAGGCGTAGCTGAACGCCGGGCCGTGGTAGCCGACGTCGCGCCGGTCGTAGACCTGGTCGTAGTGGTAGAAGGACTTGCCGGGTGGCCAGTAGTAGTCGTTAGAAGGGTCGTCGGCGACGGTACGCCAGCCGGCCTTGCCAAAGGCGTCGCTGAGGGTGAACCGGCGGCTGCCGACGAGCTCGGAGTACCGCTGTTCGTTGTCGACCCACAGCCCCGACTGCAAGGTGGAGTGGGCCAGCCAGCTGATCCCGCCGAAGGTCGAGGAGGTGAGCCAGGCACTTTGCGTGGACCAGCCGGCCCGGGTCAGCGAGGCGGTGCCCTGGCTCAGGACCGCGTCGACTCCGGCGGAGAAATTCGTGCCCTGGACGGCGACCTGCCCGTAGCTTTCCACGAAGACGATGAGGACATCCTTGCCGCGCAATCCGGTGAGCAGGTCCGAAGCGGGGACGCTGGCCTGAGGGTCGGAGCCGCGCAGGGCCTCGTCGAAGTGGCCCTGGTCGCGCAGCTCCAGCTGGGTGTCGCGCACCTGCGCGGCGACCAGCCCGGCGTCGCTGGTGGAGGCGACCGGGGAACTCGGGACGATGCGCAGCGACAGGCCCGCGCACAGCACCCAGGCCGCGGTGAGCGCGGCGAGCGCGGCGAGCGCGCCACGGCGATGCCGGGCGGCCACGGTGGTGATGTGGATCGATGAAGCGGTGATCGCGCCGATGACCAGGATGAGGCCGAGCAAGAGCGCGACGAGCGCGATGTTCGTGCGCGTGGCGCCGATCGAGTCGCGTACCACGCCGATCGCCGGGGGGATGTCGCCCCAGCCGAGCACCGGGTTGAACGCCCGCCCGACCTGGGAGTAGAACCCTATGTTGAGGACCTTGACGAGAGTGAGCAGGCCGAACAGGATCCCAGCGACCCCGGCCACGATCCGTCGCGGCCGGACCGGTAGCACCAGCGCGACAGCAACCAGGACCAGCCCCTCCACGGGGATGCGGACAAGGATGGCCGGGGTGATGAAGCGGTGCTGGTCGGGCGCGACGATGACAGCCCACACGAGCGCGGCCGAAAGCACGGTGATGGCCAGCCGCAGGGCCCGGCGGGTGCGCTCCCCGGCGCCGGTCCGGTACAGCCAGATCACGTCGCGGCCGAACGACTCGGCCAGCGCCAGCATCGCGACGGCGACCATGATCATTACAGCGAGGCGATCGGGCAGTCCGGATGCCGCGACGGTCAACGCGATGCCCTGGACGGCGGCCACGACCTTGCGCCAGTACCGAGGTGGCAGCGGAGCGGCCAGCCACGGGAGCAGCCACCCCGCCAGCAGCAGCGCGTAGCGGGCGGCGCCGATGGCCAGTACCCAGCCGCCGTAGCGCTGGGACACGACGATGCTGAGCAGCAGGATGAGGAAGGCGTCGACCTCGCCGTCGATGCGGGCGCCCAGCGGGGTGTCGGTGCCGGTCCGGCGGGCCACCTGCCCGTCGACCGCGTCGAGGCCCAGCGCGACGGCGGACAGGGTGACCAGCGCGGTGACCGGCACCGGCCGGCCGAACGAGTCGGCAACCAGGCCCGCGACCCCGGCGATCAGCAGTGCCCGGGTCAGGGTGACCCAGTCCGCCGGGAGTATCGCGGGCTTGTCGCTGCGCACGCGGGCGGTGACCAGCAGCGCGGTCGCCGCCGAACCGCTGGCCAGCCCGGCGATCCAGCCGGCGACGCCGAGGCCAGCCGTGGCGGACACGACGCCGAGCAGGGCGGCTGTGGCCAGCATCCCCAAGATGATCGCGAGCCGGATCGCAGGCGGGCCTTCGCCCACAGGCCAACTAGTACGCACAGCGCCTCCACCACCCTCTTGCCGTCATCCCTCCTATGGGTATACGGGCAACAGGCCGACGGAGATGGGTCATCGAGACTACTGCGGACCTGCGAGGCCGCCGGAGCCAAACTATATGTCTGGTAAACCCGTATACCTTAGCGTGGGGTGTCTGCATTCGGTTCCAGACGGGATCGGCCCGGCCGTCCGTCGCTTCAGTCCGTCGGTGCTGCGCCTGGTCGTGGTCAGCGCCGTGCTGTCGTTTCTCGTTCGACAGGTGGGCGCGGCGCCGTTCGAGGACGGGCTGCGGGCGGTCACCTGGCAGGCGGTCGTGGCCGCGGTCACGCTCACCGCCCTGACCACGGTGTGCTCGGCCTGGCGGTGGCGGGTCGTCGCCCGGGCGCTCGGGGTCGGCATTGGCCTGCCCGACGCGGTCGGCGCCTACTACCGTTCCCAGTTCCTCAACTCCGTGCTCCCCGGCGGTATCCTCGGCGACGTGCACCGGGCGATCATGCACGGCCGGCGCGCCGGAGACGTCGCGCGGGGGCTGCGCGCGGTGGGCTGGGAACGGCTGTGCGGTCAGGTCATCCAGGCCGTGGTGACCGCCTCCGTGCTGCTGACCCTCCCTTCGCCGGTCCGGCCCGCGCTGCCGTACATTCTGGCCGGTATCGCGGGAGTAGCCGGGTGCGCCGCGCTGGTCGTGCGGGGCTCCGCTCGCCGCGGCCATTCGCGGCTGGCCCGCGCCGCCCGGGCGGTTGATACTGACCTGCGTCGCGGCCTGCTCGCGGCCGGCGTGTGGCCGCAGCTCACGCTGGCCTCGCTGCTGGTCGTCGCCGGGCACACGGCCACGTTCGTCATCGCGGCCCGGGTGGCCGGCTGCACCGCACCCTTGGGTGAACTGGTCGCGCTGCTGATGGTGGTCCAGACCGCGATGGTGATCCCCTTGAGCATCGGCGGGTGGGGGCCACGGGAAGGTGCTGCCGCCTGGGCTTTCGCCGCGGCCGGGCTCGGCGCGGCCACCGGGGTCACGATCACCACCGTGTATGCGGTCCTGGCGCTGGCCGCGGTGGCCCCGGGCGCGGGCATGCTGGCGAGGGACGCCGTTCGCCGCCGTCGCGGCCCGTGGCACTCGGGCGAGCCGAGCGGACCTGATCCGGCGCCGCAGGCCAGCCGGCCGGCCTGGCGCGAGGCCGAACGGCTCGTCCGGTGACCCGGGCGGTCCAGGGGGCAACGATCCGCCAGCGCATCCGCATCCCGCTGCGCTTCGCTGACGACTACGCGACCAGCGCCACGATCGTTAGCTTCACCGGCCTGGCCGACGCGCAGCAGCATGTGGCCCTCGCGCTCGGCCGGCCCGCCGCCGCCCGGCTGCCGCTGGTGCGCCTGCACAGTGAATGCCTGACCGGTGACGTGTTCGGCAGCCAGAGATGCGACTGCGGGCCGCAACTACGCGAGGCGGTCGAGCGGATCACCAAGCAGGGCGGGTACCTGCTGTACCTGCGCCAGGAAGGGCGCGGCATCGGACTGTACGACAAACTCGACGCCTACGCCCTGCAAGATCGCGGCCTCGATACGTACGACGCGAATCTCGCGCTCGGTCACCGGGCCGACGCGCGCGATTACACCAGCGCAGCCCAGATGCTGCACGCGCTGGGCGTCAGCCGCATCGCGCTGCTGAGCAACAACCCGGACAAGGGCGCTCAGCTGGCCCGCCTGGGCATCACGATCGCCCGGCAGGTCCCCACCGCCTTGCACCTTACCGGGACCAACGCCGCCTACCTGGCCACCAAGGCCCAGCGCGGAGGGCATGACCTGCTGTCGCGGAGCCTTGAACGCGCCGCCGAGCGGCACCGGGACGCCGACGCGAAACCCCTAGGGACCGCGGAGCCGTGACGAACACCCGCGAGCGCCCGCCGCCTGCCCCCTCGCCAGGCACGGCGCCAGGCACCGCGATCGCGGCCATCCAGCCGGGCCGCGTCGTCGGCCTGGACGGGATCCGCGGCCTGGCCGCGCTGTTCGTCGTGGTCAACCACATCTTCGAGCGCGCCTGGCCGGGCTACCCGGCCGCCAATCACGCTCCGTTCTGGGCGGCCTGGATGCTCTACGGCCGGTTCGCGGTCATCATCTTCATCGCGCTGTCCGGCTTCTCGCTGGGCCTGGGCCCGGCGCGCTCGGGGTGGCGGCTGGCGTCGGTCGCGACGTACGCGCAGCGTCGTGCCTGGCGCATCCTGCCGCCCTACTGGGCCGCGCTCGCATTCAGCCTGCTGATGACCTGGCTCGTGCTCGCCCAGCCCGGCTGGGCGGTGCCCAACGGGAAGTCCGTCGTCGTGTACGGCTTGCTTGTGCAAGACGCCTTCTCCGTGGGCAGCCCTAACCGGGCGTTCTGGTCGATCGCCATCGAAGCCCAGCTCTACATCCTGCTGCCGTTGCTGCTGCTGCTCGTCCGGCGAGTGAGCGCCCGCGCGATGGTGGCCCTGGTGGCCGCCATCGTCGTGACGATCGGCCTGCTGGGGCCCTATGTCCCGCTGATGAACAACACCCTCGGCAAGTTCACCCCCGACCTCGCGGTGCTGTTCGCCGTCGGCCTGCTGACCGCCGGGATCATCACCGCCGGTGAGCGCACCCGATCCCGCCCCTGGGCCGGTTACGCGCTCGCCTCCACGGTGCCGGTCGTCGCGTTGATGGTGGTCAAGGGCGCCACGTGGTCGAACCGCAATCTGTTCTGGCTCGACCTGGCCTGGGCTCCGGCGATCAGCTGCTTCCTCGCCGCGATCGCCACTTCGCGCCCGCGGCGTGTCGTTCGCTTCCTTGACAGCCGCCTGCTCCGGAGCCTCGGCTCCTGCTCCTACAGCCTCTACCTGACGCACATGCCGATCGTCATCGCCGTGTCGTACGGCCTGGTCCTGGGCCGGGTCGCGACCGGCACGCCGGCATTCTTCGTGCTGGCCGCGATCTTGCTGCCCGTGACCGTGTGCTTCGCCCGCCTGTTCGCCGCTGTCTTCGAGATCCCCTTCCAGCGGCACCGCGGGCGCAGGGCGCTGCTGCACGCGATGTCTGCCCGGCGGCGGCAGTTGCGGCGGTTCGCTAGCCGGGCGCGCGGCCCGCGAAGTCAAGCTGGTGGGCGAGGTAGACCAGCTCACCCGCAGCCAGTTGCCGACCGCGTGCGGCCAGCCAGTCGGCTAGGTCACCTGGGTCCACCCGATCCTGGCGAGCCTGCAACGCGTTCTTGATCGTGCTAAGGATGCTGCCCACGAAGTAAGCCTCATCACCTTGGTAGTTCCCATCCGGGCTGGCGCTTACGACCCAGTCGGATGACCCCGCCGCCAGCGCGGGCGCCCCCGCGGCCCGCAGATAGTGGAACAGGCGGCGGCCCGTTTGGCTTTCGCCGGCCGGCCGGCCGTAGCGAATGCGCTCATCCATGTCGCGGTGGTAGGCCCGCATGACCTTGTCGTCGTGGGGGTGGCCAGGCATGAAGATGCTCTCGCCGTCGTAATTGATCGTGAACCAGTAGGCGCCGCCGGGGACCAGCAACCGCAACAATCCGGGCAGGACGGCCGGCACGTCCACCAGGTCCAGGACGGCGTTGGCGATCAGCACGTCAGCCAGCGCCTCGTGACCGGCCTCCAGGTAGCTGCCGAGCTCGGCGTGCACCAGGCGCACCCGCAGCTCACCGACCTGCAGTCCATCCGGCAGCGGGTCGCTGCGCAGGCCCCGCGCGGCCGCCCAATCGCATAGCCACCGACGAGAGCAATCCAGCAGATGCTGATCTGCGTCCAGCAGGATGTACTCGCCGGCGCCGACCGCGCCCCAGTCCATCAGGCGGGCCACCATCGTCCCCAGCCCGGCGCCGACCTCCAGCACCCGCGGCGTGCCCGCGGGCAGGAGGCGGCGCAACTCGGCCAGCACGTGCCGGTTAAGCGCCCGGTCATCCACGGTCGCCTTCGCGGCCAGGTAGCGAGCGTAGTCGAAGGCCATCGAGGCCTCATGGCAAGTCATCGCTTCTCGGCTACCATCGCGAACTTGCGCACGCGCCCGCTGCCCAGCCATTCACTCCACAGCTGATGGGCGGTGATCAGGTCGGCGGTGGCCCGCGTCCCGATCTGGCTGGCGATTTGAGGTGAATCAGCTTGGTAACAGCGAAGCAGCGCCGTCGCTATCGCGTGATGGGAGGAGCTGCACTCCTGCTGCCACGTCACGGTCAGCCCCGCGTCGCGTAGCACGCCCGACAATTGCGCCAACTCGACGGGCCAGACCGTGTCGGCGGCGGGCATCCGCGCCCGCTCCTGCCGGGTGAGCGGCTGGCCTTCCTCGACCGTGAAGGCGAAACGCCCGCCTGGCTCCAGTACGCGCGCCACCTCACCCGCCAAGGCATCCTTGTCGGAGAAGGCCAGCATCGTCTCCAGCAGGAATACCACCTCGAAGCGGCCCTCGGGCAGCGGCGGGAGATGAGCTTGCTCGAAGCGGCAGGCAAGATTCCCGGTCCGCTGGCGGGCGATGGCCAGCGCGCCTGCGGAGTGGTCGACACCCAGGTAGTGACATCCCGACTCCGCCGTGATCATCCGGCCGAAGCCGCCCGCCCCGCAGCACAAGTCGACCACCGAGACGCCTGGACTGACCCGGGCCTGGTGAGCCAGCGTCCGGGCCTCGGCCGCCCGCATGAAGCTCTGCTGGCCTACATACTCGCCCGCGGGGTAGGCGGCCGCCCCGGCCCGCTCTAGCGCGGTCAAGGATGGTGCTCGTTGATCCTGTTTCACGTCAGATCCCGTGGTGTCCGCAACGGTGGGCGGACGCCGGTCGTCTCGGATCGGACGGCGTCCACCGCTTTCGCGTACTACGTTATTGCCGGGTAAAACGGATCGGAGGCGGTGTGGTTCGGCCCGGCCGCAGGGGGGAGGCTGCCCGGTGTGGCAGGCGCTCTGGAGGGCCGGAACATCGTGCGGGTCCACGTAGTAGTCCCCGAGGGGTTCGACGATCCCGGCCGGCCTAGCGGCGGCAACATCTATGACCGGCGGGTCTGCGCCGGCCTGGCCGAGGCCGGCTGGGAGGTGCTGATAGCGACCGTCGCCGCGACGTGGCCGGTACCCGACCCGGGTGCCCGTGCCGACCTGGCCCGCGTCATTTCCGCGATCCCGGACGGCGACACGGTCCTGATCGACGGGCTCATCGCCTCGCCGACCGCCGCGCAGCTGCTGCCGCACACCGGGCGGTTGCGATTGACGGTGCTGCTGCACATGCCACTGGCCACCGCCCTCGATACCCGCCATGACGCCGGCGCGGTGCGCTCCGAACGGGTCGTGCTCCGCGCGGCCACTGGCGTGATCGTTACCAGCGAATGGACCCGCGGGCAGGTCCTGGCCCGATACGCGATCCCGGCCTGCCGGGTGCACGTCGCCCGGCCGGGCGTCGATCGGGTCGCAGCCCCGGCCCGGCCCGTCCGCGGCGACCTGATCTGCGTCGGGACCCTCGGCCGCCACAAGGGGCAGGACCTCCTCGTCGAGGCACTCGCCGGCCTCGCTGACCGGGACTGGCATTGCGTCCTGGCCGGATCCCTCGATCGCGACCCGGACTTCGTCGAGCAAATGCGGACTCGTATCACGCGACTCGGCTACGGCCATCGCGTCCGCCTTAGCGGCATCGTGACCGGCGCGGCGCTCAGCCACGCGTACACCACCGCCGACCTGCTCGTGGCACCGTCCCGTTCGGAGACCTACGGCATGACCGTTACCGAAGCGCTCGCCCACGGCCTGCCCGTCATCGCCGCTGACGTCGGCGGGCTGCCCGAGGCGCTCGGCTTCACCGCCGATGGCGCCCGCCCCGGCCAGCTGATCCCACCCGGCGATCCGGCCGCCCTTGCCGCCGCGCTCGGAGGCTGGCTCGGCGACGATCGCCACCGGGACCGGCTGCGGGCCGCCGCCCGACAGCGGCGATCGACCCTGCACGGCTGGGAGCAGACCACCCAAGAGATCGCGAACGCACTGACCATGGGGCCACTGGGATTTACCACCACCCCTTGAATGAGTCCGGAACGTATATAGTGCGCCCGTCTGGGCTATCAGGAAATCCGGCGCGTCTACATGGAGAAGCCGCTGACCGGCTGACCCTGCCCGCCAAGCGCGCGAGTTCGGTGCCAGAATCGGCTACAGGCGGCGTTGTGCTCGCCGCGGTAGGGAGAGAGATGGGCGACAACCAGCGAATCAGCTACGTGCCGCTGGAGGCCATGGACGCGCAAATGCGCGCGGAGATGGAACGCTGCCAGCGTGAAGGTACCCCGAGGCCGGAGAGCTCGGCCGTGCGCGCACACGCGCCCGCCTGCTTCTGGGCTTTCGCGCGTTCATGGGAGGCCATCTTCCGCGACGGCGTGTGTGATCACGCGATCAAGGAACTGTGCCGCGTGTACGTGTCACGCTCCGTGAAATGTGAGTACTGCGGTAACCAGCGGTCAGAGAAAGCCAGGGCGCAAGGCCTCACCGAAGGGAAGTACGACGACCTGCTCAACTTCGAGGCCTCGCCACGGCTAGGGGACCGCGAGAAGGCCGCCCTCGCCTACGCGGAGGCCATCACCTGGCGGCTGGAGGCCGACGACGCACTGTGGGAACGTCTCTACCAGCACTTCTCCGAGCCCGAGCTTGTCGAGCTCGGCTGCTTCATCGCCCTGACGATGGGTCAGCAAAGCTGGCTGCGGCTGCTCAACATCGAGCACCACGAGGTCCTGCCGGGCACCATCGCCTCAATGGCGCCCGGCTTTGGCACGCCGGAAGAGCTCGCGGCCTCCAAGGCCGCCACGGACTACTGGGCACGGCCACCGGGACCGCGAAGTCAGAGCTCGTGATGCCCTGACCGCCAGTCCAGTCATGGGGATAGTGGCGGGAAGTCGCTGAGGCGCATGATGAAAAATTCATCGTTCCCGGGCAGATCAGGGCCTGGGGCCGGGGCATCGCCCAGGTCGCCGCTTCCCTGGTGCCCTAGCCGGCGTAGGTAAAGGGGTGCAGTTGCGCTCCGCCGGGGCCTAGGGTGAACGCCCTCGCTGTCGTGGGGTTCGGCTGGAGGTATCCGCCCATGCTGATCAGGAACGTGTTGAAGAAGTTGAACTGCTCGTACCGGTGCAGAACGTCGCCGGCGGCGTCGGCCACGATGACGCTGGACTCGGCGTTATTGTCGGGATGGGCGCAGATGGCGTCCGGGCTGACGACTTCGTCGACGAGGAAGTCCCCGGTTCCCGGGATCGTGGCCGGGAACTCGTAGGTCTGGCCGCCCGGCGAGGCGAGCGTTCCGGTCCCGGAGGCGAGGTCGGTGATCCCGAGGCCGCTGGCCGCGCCCTCCATCGCCACGCCGGCGGTTCCCGCTGACGGGTTCACCGCTACCCCGGTCGCGAAATCGGGCACTCCCGGGAGCGTCGTTATGGCGCCCGAGGAAAGGCTGACGGACAGCAGGATGCCCGGCGCGCTCGGGTTGACCGCGTCGGTGACGGCGAGCAGGGCCTGGCCGGTGACTGGGTTCACGGCGAACCCGCCGAGCGAGGGCGAGCCGAGCGAGCTCAGCGCCGGGCTTACGTCAACCGGCGTCCCGAACGTGCGGGCGGGCACGTCGGCTGGCGTGATGTCGATATCGCCGTTGTTGCTCAGCACCGCGTCGGCGTGGCTGAGCTGGTTGGCCGCCACGCAGAAGATCCCGCCGAGCGCCGCTGGCGGATCCCAGGTGCCGCCGCCAGCCCGGGTTGCGACCGGGCTGATCAGGTGGAATGCCTCGCTCGCGGACGTCACGTCGGCATACAGGCCGGTGTCGCCGGCGACGATGCCCGGGCACGCGGAGTCGGTCGTCTCGAAGCTGTCCGCGGCCGAGCTCGCGATGGTCGATGTCGTGGCCGTGGCCTGGCTGAAGGCCTGGACCGAGTTGGCCGCCGGGCCGCCGTCGGACGTGATGAACCCGTCGTCTCCTGCCACGTCCACGCCGAAGCCGCTCGTCACGCTGCCGCCGTCGGACGCCGCGACGCCGTCCATGGTGATGGTCACGACATCGCTGGCCTCGCCGATCACAGCGCCGTGGCGGCCCCGGGGATCCCCGGTCGCCAGGATCCGCAAGGCGTGGAACATCGTCGGCACCAGGCCGATCGCGGCGCCGTTGAGGGTGACCGCGCCATGCGTGCCCGCCAGCTTGAGGTAGGCCACCGAGCCGCGGTCTTGCCCGTTGGCATCGCGCTCGCTGCCGTTCGGGTTGTTGAACGTGTCATCGTTGTTGAACGTCGTTGGTCCGGGCGCGCTGACCTCCACGACCGCGCCGGTCGCGCCCGGCACGCCGCGCACGTCGTAGCTGAGCTGGAAGTTCCCGTTGTAGGGGATTTCCAGCAGGTGCGCCTTCCCGTCAGCGGCGGCCCCGGTAGCGGGGGCGCTGAGTGCGGGGACGGCCGGCCGCGCGGGTCCCGCGGGCGACAGGCGGACGAACGCGTACGTGGAGTAATTAACCGAGCTGGCCCCGCCCGGGCTGGCCTGGATGCCGATCCCGTAGATGCCGGCGCCCGGCAGCCGCCTGGCGGGCACCAGGACTGTCCCGCTCGTGGCGGTAAGCGGCACGCTGTACGCCACGCCGAAGAAGGTTCCGGTGGCGGGGTCGATGCGCCCGGGATACGAGACGACGAGCGTCGGGGTCGCCGTAGCGGACAGGCCTGCCAGGTTGTACCGTACCGGGATTTCGGGGCCGCTCGTGACCGCCGGGGCGAGGGGGGCCGCCACGCTGGGCGTCGTCCCGTCCCACGGCCCGAACGTCAGCGTGAACGTTGCCGACGCGAGCATCTCGCGTCCCCGGCTCGCCGTGTACGTGAGGGTGACGCTTCGCGGCGACGGCGATTCCAGCGGCTGGCCGGCTGAGGCCAGGATGACCGATGGCAGCAGCCGCGCCCAGGGCGTGCGCGCGAGCACCTGGCCGCCTGCCCCGGCGAGCGTGTAGGCGACCTGGCTGGCGCGCGGCGCCAGGCCCGTCCAGTCGGGCGCGATGGTGATCAGCTCGTGCGAGGCGATGGCAGTCAAGGCGATGTTCGCCGGGTCAGTGCTGGTCAGGATCGACCCGCCGAGCGCGCTTCGCTGCTGCCGCTGCTCAACCGCCACCCGCGCCACGCCAGGCGCGGCAGGCTGGCGCGCCTGCGCGAGCAGGGTCTCCACCGCGCGGCCGACATCGACCTGAGGCCCGGCGTGAACCGGGCGGTCCGCCTCGGGCAGCGGTCCCAGCGGCGTCCCGGTCCGCTCCAGGAACGACCGGACCGCCCAAGGCGACGGCCCGGCCGCCCGGTTACCGGTCAGCCGCGTGACCTGCAAGATCACGGCCGCCGCGGCCGCCGTCTCCGGGGCCGACGCCGAGGTGCCGCCCTCCACGCCCACGGCCACCGCGTCCGCGGCGCCGCCGAACGGGTGCGAGAAGCTGAGCACGTTGTCCCCCGGCGCGGAGACGTCCACCCGGGAGCCGAAGCCGCTGGCGTACAGCCGGCCCCCGGTGAACCGGGTCGCGGGAAACGCGTGGAGGTAGGCCAGGGCCGCGTTCGCGGGATTGCCCGGCGGCGCGGCGAAGATGTCGTCAAGCGTCGAGCCGCCGACGTCGACCGAGCCGGAGTCCAGATCGGCCGACGGTGCCCCGGACATGAACACGTCATTGAGGTCGCTGGCGTCCTTCGCGCTGGCCGCGACGTTGGTCGCGATCGCCCCGCCGGACGGCGGAACCGCCGCGTTGGTGCTCGTGCGAAGCCCGTCGCCGGCGGAGACGGTCACCACGATGCCAGAGCTCACGATCGAGGCGATGACCGACTCGGTCACCGGGTCGTCCTCCAGGTAGCGGGTGGAGAAGCCGAACTGGTCGGTGCCGAAGTCAAGGCTCGCGGTGATCACGTCCGGCCTCGGGACCTGCCGTGCCGCCGCGAGGAAGGCGGCGTCCACGTCGCTGATCGCGCCGCCGGGCGTGGCCGGGACGACCAGGCGGTAGCTGGCGCCCGGCGCGATGCCGAGCAGGTCGCTCAGCCCGCTGCCGGCCTCGCCCGGTCGCTGCTGGCCGTGGGGCAGCGGCGTCATCATCGAGAAGTCCAGCCCGACCTCGGCGAGTTGCGGGTCGTCGCCGCAGGCCTCGCCAGCCGGGTCAAGAGTGGCATCGCCGCGGGCTGTGTAGGTGGGGATCAGCGGCATCGACGGCCAGTCGAGGTACCGCTGGCCGCCGGCGACGATGGTCGTGGGGCCGAGGGCCTGGACGAAGGAGTTGCAGGCATCGGCGGGGCGGCCGGCGGCGGACGCGTCGTCGAGCGTGCCCAGCGATACGTTCGTGATGATCTCGCCCTGCCCGGGAAGCTGGCCGTACCGGGCAAGGTCGGCGAACGCCGGCACCGCGTCCACTCCCGGCCGGTTCAGCAGGCTCTGCGCGCTGGAGGCGAGCGCGAAGTTACCGGGCACGCCCGCGGCGGCCACAGCGGGGCCTTCCGGCCCGCGGGCGGCGTCGAGCCTGGCCTTGGCGGCCACGGCGGGCGGCACCGGGGACGGCGGGAGGCTGGACGTGCTCACGGTCCAGTTAGGCTCCGCGTACGCGACGTCCGGGCTGGCGCGCAGTTCGGCCACGGCCCGGGCGACCGGCGCGCCCGTCACGTGCACCACCGCCGCGTTGCCGAAGTCGAGCAACGGCCTGCCGAGGCGCACTTGCGCCGCCTTTCGCAGCCCCGCGAACGCGCGCCGCTGCGCCGCGCCGGGGAACATCGGCCGCGCCCGGTCGACGCCGAGGCGGTCCAGGAGGCGGTTGAGCGCGGCGGAGCTGGAGTAGGCCGGCGTTCGCGAGCGCAGCGCGGCGGCGCTCACGGTGACCGGGGCGGCGGTCACGGTGCCGGCGTAGACCACGACCAACTGGCCCGCCAGGAAGGGCTGCGCCGGGACGCTGAGCAGGTCAGATATCAGCGTGCCCTCCGGCGGCAGGTCCCGGGCTCCGGAGTCGCCGGCCGCGATGCCCCCCTCGTCCGGGCTGGCCAGCGGCACGTGCGTCACCTCGGTGCGGTTGCCTCGGTGGACTTCGGCTATCCCATCGGAGTAGACCAAGGCCCATCCGCCCCCGGGAAGCCCCAGGTGCGAGTAGGCGATCGCCGGCTTGACCGTGCCGCGTGCGCTGACGGTGCTCCCGGCGGGCGCCAACGGGCCCGGGGCGGTCGCCGACGGCCTGGTGACTGCCGCTGACGCTGTGCTTACTGCCGCTGACGCTGTGCTTACTGCCGCTGACGCTGTGCTTACTGCCGCTGACGCGGTGGGCGCGTTCGGGATGGCGAGGGCCATGCCGGTGAGGCAAGCAGCAACGACGGGCAGCACGGATCTCATGGGCATGAAGAACCCCTGCGCAGACAGACGGGTGAGCCGGCACCGAGTAGCACCGAAAGTAGCCCGGCGGACGTTGAGACTCGGGCGACTATGTTCCATTGTGACCAATGCTGATATCGCCGCGGATCCTCGTCAAGGCCAAGGAGGAGCCGCGGTAACGGAAGGGCGGTGCCCGAGCTTTAGCCCGTTGCCCGGGCGTGCTGGGCACAGACCTGTATCCATGGCCTCTGACGTGCAGTTTCCTGGGCAGTCAGCGATCTTTAGCGCACCTGCTCGCTGCGGGCGGCTCCGCCGCCGCGCCTGCTGAAAAGACCACGCCCCACGCCTGAAAAGACCACGCCCTCGCGAGAATCTCATCCGCGGCCAGTACCGCATTCCGGACGCAACCGCCTCCTGGCCAGGTGACCTCGGCATCGGCCACTCTGAACGCAGTCCGAGAATGTTCATAACTACGCGGCACTGTTGTCCGTTATTGCGTGGAAGCGTATGTTCAAATTCAGGTGATTCGTGGCGGTACTTCCGGTAAACAGACTGGATGCCCGCCTATAGCAGAGGGAAGCGATGAAGAACGCACACAAGCAATGGCGCCTTGGCGCGGCCCTGATCCTGACCGCCGGGGGCCTGCTCGCGATGGCGACCCCCCTGACGGCGCACGCGGCCGCGGCGCCGCCGAAAGCCTGCGCCCAGCAGCCCCGCGTCGGTCACATCGCCGGGATCGTCCCCGCGATTGGCCCCTGCACGAGCAATGTGGTCAAGGCAGCGAGCCCGGCGAGCAAGGCAGTCCACATCGCCAGCGACCCCGCCAGCGGCACTCCGCCACTGATCTTCCATGGTGGCCCGGTGATGATGACGCCATCGAGCAGCCCCCTGGTCATCACGCCGGTCTTCTGGAATCCGTCTGGTCACCCGATGGCGGCTGCCTACAAGACGGTCATCACCAATTACCTCAATGCCGTGGCCGCGGCGAGCGGCCAGAACACCAACGTGTTCTCGGTCGCGAACGAGTACTTCGGCACTAACGGGCAGATCCACTACAACGTCAGTGTCGGCGCCGCCATTAACGACACCAACGCGCTGCCGGCGAGCGGCTGCCGGGTGGCCCGCAATGACACCAGGAACATTTACTCCGACGGCACCGGCTACAACGCCTGCCTCGATGACGCCCAGTTGCAAGCTCAGGTCGCCACCGCGACCAGCGGCCTGGCGCACAACCTCTCTCACATCTACGTGCTGTTCCTGCCCAAGGCGGTCGAGTCCTGCTTCAACGCCGGCTCGACGACCACCTCAGCTAACGCCTGCACGATCAACCACCAGCCGAGCGCGGCCTTCTGCGCGTACCACAGCGAGGCCACGGGCACTTCCATCTATGCGAACATGCCCTTCCCGATCTACCAGTCCAGCATCGGGTTCACCTGCGGTACCGAGGCCAACTTCGGCGTCGTCGAGTCGCCGAACAATAACCCCGACGCCGATGTCGAGATCAGCCCCACCAGCCACGAGGTCAACGAGGCGATTACCGACCCCGACACCGCGACCGGATGGTTCGACTCCAGTGGCTTCGAGAATGGCGACGAGTGCGCCTTCGTCTTCGGCGCGACGCAGGGGACGGCCGGGCACCTCTTCAACCAGACGATCAACGGCTCCCATTTCCTGACCCAGGAGGAATTCAGCAACCAGGACTTCGCCATAACCCACGGCGGCTGCGTGCAGAGCGCCAGCGCCGAGGCCTGATCGCCCTGAAGGACCGGTTGCGCCTTTAAGCACGCGACGAGTTCGCCGGCGCCACCGGGGCGGGGGGGGGGGGGGGGGGCGGGGCCCGCCGCCCCCACGAGCGGCGGGGCGGCCGGCGGGGGGGGGGGGGGGGGGAGAAGGCGAGTGGGACGCGGGCCGGGGGGGGGGGGGACCCGGGCCGGCGCCGCCCCCCA
>JAICYD010000014.1 GCA_025934375.1 Streptosporangiaceae bacterium
AAAACGGCCCTTACCAGTAATAACTCCATCACTGCATGTATCTATGAGCCTTGCACCGCAACAGTACCTTCCAGTACCCCGGCCTGCCCGTTCACATCGAAACGCAGACTAGGTAACCGGCCAACTGCGGAAGCCAGGTGGCGGCACCGCCCCGGTTACGGGCCGGCCGGGTGCGGGGCGATGGCCCTCCCACCCCGGATAGTGCCGCATCGGTGGCCCTCTAGCCCCGGAACGCTTGGCGGTCGATGGCCCTCGCGCCACGGCTAGGGCGGGTCGATGGCCCTCCAGGCCGGGAATGATCCCGGGTCGCTGGCCATCGCGCCACGGACCAAGCCGTGGCAGTCGCGCCACTGACCCGGCAGAGGCGGGGACAAGGTGCCTTCAGTATGGCGGCGGCCTTCAGCAGCGGGGCGAGCGTCCGCAGCACCTGCGCCCAGCGCCCAGCGCCCCACGGTCATCCCGTAACGGGTCGCGGCCCGAGCGGGTCAGGGAGCGACCGACAGGAAGTCGGCGAAGCCGGTGGGCTCGTGGCGGCCGATGGTGGCGTGCTCGAAGATGCCCCAGCCTTCGGCCCCGTCGCAGGTGACCCGGCAGGCGTGGTCGATAACGCCGTACGGAACGCGGCCCGTGATGGCGGGGTCGGCCAGGTCATACACGCTTCCCGACGCCCAGTCCCGGCCCTTCCACTGGCCGTGGCTCCACTCCGGGTCGCCGCTGTAGCCGGCCCCGACGTGCAAGGCGACCGAGGTCAGCGTATCGACCTCCACCGCCAGCGGCTTGCCGCCCCTGGCCTTGACGTGGATGGTGACGTGCTCGGGATGGCGGGTGCCCGGGCGGTACCGGATGTCGAACTCCGGCCAGCCCAGCTGCTCCCGGCGGCCATCGCCCCAGATCCGCACGGCGTCGTTGGTGGTCCGATAGCCGTCAGCTTCCTCCTGGGCGAGCAAGACGATGGCGTAGTCATCGAATCTCAGCTGGCTGTACACCCACCAGAATCCCTGGAAGCCCGGCTCCGGGGGCCGGCCGGGCGGCTCCGCCTCCCCTACCGGGCGCAGGCCCCAGGACCGGTCGCGCGCCCCGACCCAGCGGGCGCGGTCGACGGTGATCTCGTCGCCGCCGACGCGCAGGACGCCGGCCCAGGTCCCCAGCTGCGCGAAGCGCGAGGCATCCAGGAAAAGCCGTGGCCCGTTCCTGGCCACGTGCTGAGCCTCGTGAACGGCCGGGAACGATCCGTCCCACGTGAGGTCGAAGCCGATGCCATGCTCATCGCCGTCGCAGGCCAGCCGGATCCGGCGCAGCGGCTCGATCACCTCGATGGCGTACGGGCCAACCCGCTGGTGCAGCCGGTCGGCACCGAGGGCGTCGGAGAACCGCACCGCCCACTGACGGTCCCCCCGCCGCACGGTCGCGTACGCGTCGGTGACGCCCAGGTTGGGGTACACGCCAAGCCCGGTGATCAGGAGGATGTCGCCCGTGCGGTCGTGGCCGGCGAAGTAGCAGCGATCATAGAAGTTGCGATCGCCGGTTCCCACGTACTCAAGCGACAGCGGGAGCTGGTGGACCGGGTACTCGTCCATGGGCACGGGCACGGGCGATTGCCTCCTTCAGAGCATCTGCTCAAGCGGGCCGCGGTTGATGATCAGGTCATGGATGTCGTCCGGCATCGCCTGCTCCCCGAAGCGCACGCGGCGCAGGCCCACGATGACGAACACGATGGCCCACTGGATCGCCGTGTACGTCAGGTAGAAGTCCATGTCCCGCACCTGGTGACCGGTCTGCGCCTCGTACTGGGCCGCGACGTCCTCCAGCCGCATGAAGTCCGGCATCCCGGGCGAGCCGAACAGGCCCGCGATCTCCTGGAAGACCTCGTGGCCGCCCACCAGCCACGAGATGTCGATCTCGCGCGGGCCGAGTCCCGCCATCTCCCAGTCGAGGAGGGCAGCCGGGCGGAAGTCCTGGTAGATCACGTTGTTGACCCTGGCGTCGCCCCAGCTCAGCACCGTCTCGCCGGGGTCGGCGGGCCAGTTGTCGGCCAGGTGGCGAAATCCCCGCTCGATGAGCGGGCAGCGGCCCCCCAGCGATACCGCGTGGTCGTACCACGCCTGCGCGTGCGCGACGTGCCGGCGCAGGGCCGTGTCCCCGGCCTGCGGGAACTGCAGGAAGGCGAAGGTCTGCTCCGGGTCGGGCACGGCGTGCAGCGCGGCCAGCGCGCTGACGGTCGACTCCTGCAGGCGCCGCTGCTCCTCGCGGCTGGCCTCGAGGAGCCAGCCGTCGCTGTTGTAGGTGATGTCGTCGGGGACGAGTCCGTCCACGCGGCTCATGATGTAGAACGGCGTCCCCAGCGGCGCCGGGTCGGGCTCGACCCAGACCGCCTCGGGCACCGGGACGTCGGTGAGCGCCCCGACCAAGCGGATCACCTGGAATTCCCGCTCCATCTGGTAGCTGGGGAACACCGGCATGTCGACCCGCTGCGGCGCCACCCTGGCGACAAGCCGGCGAGCCTGCTGGGCGCCGCCGTCGTGCCAGGCGGCGGTGAAGAACAGGGTCTCGCTGGACTGGCCGGTGAGCGGGACGGCCAGCTCCGTCACCTCGGGCGCCGATCCGGCCGGCAACTTCCCGGCCAGCCACGCCGCGAGGCTGGCGCGGGTCTGTCCTAGGTCCCGGGTCGACTTCTGGAGGATCTCCCTGTCGGCGGTCATGACCGGACCACCGAGGCGGCCATCACAGGCATCACGGCGACCTCCCTGCGGAGCACGGGACGGGCGCCATAGCCCGGCCTCACCTGCCGAGCCTAATAAAAGATGAAACATATTCAAGGGCGCGATGAGCGCCCCTCGACCGCGGTCCGGTTCTGCGCGGCAGGTGATCGGCTTCCGCTCAGTGCCCGGGAAAGGCCCGCGAGACCAGCCGAATAATTGGCCTCGCCTCGGACTGCGGTTAGCCGGCGTCCGCCGTGTCTATGAGCTCCAGGATGCGCGCCGGGGGCAGGTGCTGCTCGTAGATCCGCACGCCGAACGGCGTAAGGGCGTCCTCGATCGCGTTCACCAGCGTGGGCGGCGCGATGATCATGCCGCCTTCGCCGACGCCCCGGAAGTTGACGTCAGCGTCCAAAGGCACGGTCTGGAGGTGCTCGATCTCGATCCGCGGAATGTCGCAGGCGGTCGGCAGCAGGTAGTCCATGAACGTGGCCGACTGGTAGTTGCCGTCCTGGTCGTAGGCTGACCGCTCCAGCAGCACGGCGCCGATCCCCTGCGCGATGCCGCCGCGGATCTGGCCCTCGACGACCGCGGGGTTGATGAGCGCGCCGCAGTCCTCGGCCGCGACGTACCGTTCGATCCGCACCAGGCCGGTCTCGGCGTCGACCTCGACGATGGCGCAATGGCTGCCGCCCGACCAGCCGCCTTCGCCGCCGTCGAACGAGGCCTCGACCTCGAGGTTGGTGTCGACATCGGCGCCGAACTCCCCCGACGCGGCCTGCCGGGCGACCTCGGCCACCGGGATCGCGCTGTCGGGGTCGCCGCGCACCTGGACCTGGCCGTCGACGATCTCCAGGTCCTGGGCGCTGGCCTCGATGAGGTGCGCCGCGAAATCGAGCACCTTGCCCTTCAGCTGCCGGGCGCCGTGCAGCGCGGCGCCGCCGGTCATGGTGGCCGACCGGCTGCCGCCCGTCAGCCCGAACGGCACCACGTCGCTGTCGCCGACGACGACGCGGACCTGCTCGAAGGGCACGCCGAATTCGTCGGCGGCGATCTGGGCGAGGGTGGTCTGGTGGCTCTGCCCGTGTGGCATCTGGCCGGTGAACAAGGTCACGACGCCATCGCCGGCCAGCGCGAGCCGCATGAACTCCATGCCCATCGGGCCACTGCGCCCCTCAGGTGAGCGCGGGCCGGGCGCGGCCTCGATGAAGGTGGCCAGCCCGATGCCCAGGTACCGGCCTCGGGCGCGCTCTTCGGCTTGCCGGCGCCGGAAGGCCGGGATGTCCACGACCTCGGCGATGCGCTCCAGTGACTCCTTTGCGGTGACTCCGGCCAGCGGGCGCCCGGTGATCATGGTGAAGGGCGGGTCGGTGCGCGGGGCGATGTTGCGCAGCCGGATCTCGAGCGGGTCAAGGCCGAGGTCCTTCGCGAGGAGGTCAAGGACGCGTTCCCGCACGAACGTCTCCGACGCCCACGGGCCACGGTAGGCGATATAGGACGCCTTGTTGGTGGTGACCGCGGTCGACTCGAAGCCCAGCGCCGCCAGCTTATACGGGCCGGGCAGCATCATCTCGATGATTCCCGGGACCATCGTGCCCATGACCGGATACGCGCCGGTGTCGATCACCATCGCGACGTCCAGCCCGAGCAAGTCACCGTCGGCGCTGACCGCGGCCCGCACCTCGAAGCTCTCCTCGCGGGCCTGCCCGGACGCGGCCAGGTTCTCGCTGCGGTCCTCGACCCACTTGACCGGCCTGCCCAGGGCACGTGACGCGGCCGCGACGGCCAGCTCTTCCCGGGAGGCGCCGATCTTCAGGCCGAACGAGCCGCCGATGTCGCCGGCCACGACGCGCACCTTGTCCGCGTCGATGCCCAGCCGCATGGCGGCGCCCATCCTGGTGACGTGGACGCTCTGCGTCGCCGCGTGCACGGTCAGGGTCCCCGAGCCGGCGTCGTAACTGGCCACGCAGCCGCGCCCTTCCATGGGCACGTTCTGGTGGCGATGCACGTCGATGCGGAACTCCGCGACCCGGTCGGCCGCCGCGAAGACGCCGGCGACGTCGCCGAACTCGCTGCGCTTGTGCGGGCCGATGATGTTGTCGCCCAGGTTGGCGAACAGCGGCGGGCTGGCGGGGTCGAGGGCGAAAGCCGCGCTGACGACCGGGGGCAGGCCCTCATAGTCGACCTCGACCAGCTCGCACCCGTCCTCGGCCAGGTACCGGCTCTCGGCGACCACGACCGCCACCGGGTCGCCCGCGAACCGCACCTTGTCGGTCGCCAGCAGGGTGTACTCAGGCTTGGGGCCGGGGCCGGCCATCATCGCGAACAGCGGATCCTGCCCGGGGATGGTCACCGCCTCCAGGTCCGCCCCGGTGAGCACCGCGACGACCCCCGGCAGGGCGCGGGCGGCCGCGGCGTCCACCGCGAGCACCCGCGCGTGGGCCAGCGGCGAGCGCACGAACGCCGCGTGCAGCATCCCCGGCAGCTTGAGGTCATCGATGTAGCGCCCTCGCCCCGCCAGGATGCGCGGGTCCTCCGAGCGCTTGACGCTGGCGCCCGTGTAACGCTGGGCCGCGATCTGGGCCATCGTCGCTCCCTTGGTCAGCCTTCCCTGCTGCGCCGCGCGGCCAGCAGGACGCCATCGATGATGCTCTGGTACCCGGTACAACGGCAGATGTTGCCGGACAGCGCCTCGCGGATCTCCTGCTCGCCGGCGTCCGGATGGGCGCGCAGGAACGCGGAGGCCTGCATGACGAACCCCGGGGTGCAGAATCCGCACTGGAAGCTATGGGAGTCCCGCATCGCCTGCTGCAGCGGGCCGAGAGCGCCGTCCGGCGCTAGCCCCTCGATCGTGGTCACCTCGCTGCCCGCCGCCTGGACAGCCAGCATCAGGCACGAGCGCACCGCCCGGCCGTCGACGATGACCGTGCACGCGCCGCAGACCCCGTGCTCGCAGCCGACGTGGGTACCGGTGAGATCGAGGTCCTCGCGCAGGAAGTCCGCCAGCGTCTTGCGCGCCTCCACCGAGGCGGCGCGCGCGGCGCCGTTCACGCTTACGGTGATATCCACTTCGCGTCACGGCCTCTCGTGGGCATGAGCACTGTTGTGACGAGCACTGTTGTGACGAGCACTGTTGTGACGAGCACTGTTGTGACGAGCACTGTCGGCGGCCGCCCGCAATCCGCGCCGGACCAGCGTGGCCGCGACCTTCTTGCGGTACTCCGGCGACCCGTTCAGGTCGGCTGGCGGATCGATGCCGTCGGTCGCCCGGCGGGCCGCCTCCTCGAACAACTCCGCCGACGGCTCCTCGCCGACGAGGAGGGCTTCCGCGTCCGCCGCCCGGACCGGCACGTCGCCGAGGCCGGCGAACGCCAGCCGGGCGTCGCTGATCGCGCCGTCAGCCAGCGTCAGCGAGGCCGCCAAGCCGACGATGGCGAAGTCACCGTGGCGCCGGGCGACCTCCTGGAAGGCGGCACCGGTGCCCGGCCCGGCGGCCGGGAAGCGGACCTCGACGAGGATCTCATCGGGGCGGCGGGACGTCGCCAGGTAACCCTCGAACCACTGCGCCGCCGGGACAACGCGATCGCCGGCCCGGCTCCGCACCACGAGCTCGGCGTCGAGGGCCAGCGCGACGGCCGGCAACTCGGCCGCCGGGTCGGCGTGCGCCAGGCTGCCCCCGATCGTGCCCCGGCTGCGGATCGCCTCATGGCCGATCAGCGGCAAGGCGGCCGCCAGCAGCGGCACCGCGTCGGCCACCGTCTCCGATTCCTCGGCCACGTACTCGCGCGTCATCGCGCCGATGCTCACCCGGCCGTCGGACACTGACACGCCGGACATTTCACCCAGGCCGTTGATGTCGATGAGCACCGCGGGGCGGGCCAGCCGCAGCGCCATCAGCGGGATCAGGCTCTGCCCGCCGGCCAGCACGCTCGCCTCGTCTTGATGCTCGGCGAGCAGATCGACGGCCTCAGCCACAGTCGCGGGAACCTCGTACTCAACGTGCGGCAGCTTCACCGGCACTCGCCCCCTCAACGCCTCATGCCTCACCCAGCACTGACTCTAGCGAAATCCCGGGAAGAAAGCGCCGGCTGCCAAACGTGTGAGACAGGAGGGACGCAAGTGCCACCTGGGACCCGTTATCGTAAAGTACCGCCAAGAACGCGTGCTGGGGCGCGCTGGGAGCATGGGTATTCCCGGGCCTCGGCGGATCCTTCGACCCGTCGAGCTTTGAACGCGCCTGCGGCGAGACCTATGCCGGCCCCGGCTTCGCCTTCTCCTGGACCGCTGGGCTAGCTCGTGAACGTGTTCGTCTGCGTGCCGTGGTCCCCGATCTGCACGCCCTGCGAGCCCGTCACGGCCACGTTGTACTTCCCGGCCGCCGCGCCCTGCTGGTCCACCAGTTCGAGCAGCGCCTTGGCGGCCGCCAGGAGGGCCTCGTCCTGGCCGGCGTTCGCCTCGGCCAGCTTCCTGCCGAGACCCTTCTCGAAGGTCTGCGGGTCCGCCTCATATTCGGCCAGGACGGCCTCGCCGTTGGCGGTCCCGGCCTCGCGGAAGCGCGCGCTTACGAGATCATGCAGCTTCCGGTAGCCGGCTCTGGCCTTCTCCGTGACCTCGGCCTTGAGCCCGTCAAGCAGGCCAGCAGTCGCCCCCGCGGCCAGCGCCGCCAAGATCAGCGTGATCGGTTCCATTCCGCTCCGTCCTCCCTGCCCCATCGACGATCCTACGCCTCGCCTGATCTCGCTACCTCCGCCACTGGACGCCGCGCGAACTCGTGATTCCGCGTTCTTATGCCAGACTGCGGCAAGAAGGAAGGTGCCCTGATGATCATTGAGCGGCACGAGGATGTCACCCCGGCCGTGCTGGCGGTCATGCGGCGGACGGCCGATCCGCGCCTGCGCGAGATTATGACGTCGCTTGTCTCGCACCTGCACGCATTCGTCCGCGACGTGGGACTGACCGAGGAGGAGTTCCAGTCGGCCGCCGCCATCCTTAATGAGATGGGCCAGGCCACGACGGACACGCACAACGAGATGGTGCTGATGGCCGGCTCACTGGGCGTGTCGACCCTCGTCTGCCTGCTCAACAATGGCGTGGCCGGTTACCCCATACCCACCGACACGGTCGTGGGCCGGCTGCTCAAGGCGCAGGACCGCCACCCCTTCCGGCCCGCTCACCTGCACGTCCTGGTCTTCAAGGAAGGCTTCAAGACGCGGATCTCGCAGGTCTACGTCGACGACGACCCGCACCTCGGCACCGATGTCCAATTCGGCGTCACCCGGGCCCTGATCGGCGACTTCCGGCGCCACGACGAGCCCCGCCCGGATGATCCCAGCGCGGGAACGCCCTGGTACTCCCTCGACTACACGTTCACCTTGGAATCCGGCGTGGCCAGGCTCCCCCGGCCCCCGATCGGGTAGCGCCTCGGCGGTAAGCGTCCAATGGCGCCCGGCGGGCCCCCGGATGAGGGTTACCGCCCGGTGGCTTGCCGGTACCTGGCGACGACCTCGGCGGGAATCCGCCCGCGCTCCTTGATCTCGAGGCCGTTCTCCCGCGCCCAGGCCCGGGCGGCCACGGTATCGATGACACTGGGCCTGCGTCCGCCGCGAGTGGCGCGGTGCGAGCCGCCGCCAACCCTGCGGGCATGGGCAATGAAATCCTTCAGGGCATCGCGCATCTCGTCGCTATGCTTAGCGCTGAGGTCGATCTCGTACTCAGCGCCGTCCAGCGCAAAGCGGACCGTACCCGCGGCCTCTCCGCCATCGATGTCATCAATGAACAGCGTCTGAACCTTCTGCGCCATGACACGCTCCCTGATGTATTCGTTGGCTAGAAAAAGCTTAGCGAGTCCCGGCAATTTTCGCCGCATAATTCCCGCATGTCCCCCGCAATCCATTCGCAGCGATTCTTGCAAGGCAAGGCCCTTGTATCTGATCAGCCAGGTGGCCGGCCTCTGGCAAGGTTCCGCCTTGGTAGCCGCGATATCAGCCCCTACCTGTCCGGGGCGGCCGGGAGCCGGATCGCCGCCAGCCGACGACCTCGCCCGCCGCGTGCCTGGTGAAGTCCGGCAGCGCGGTCAGCGCCTGCTCCTCACCGCCAGGGGTGTAGGTGACGATCAGCCGCAGCGTCCGCCATCCGGTGTTCATGGTGGAGTGCAGGGTGGCCATCGGGATGTAGACCGCGTCGCCCTCGGCGATCGGGAACTCCTCGTCCCCGACGGTCTGGATGCCCGTCCCCGAGATGACGTAGATCAGCTCGTCGGCATGCTCATGCAGGTGCCTGACGTGGCCCTGGCCGGGATTGATGATCACCTCGCCCTGGGAATTGGCCGCTCCCGGGATCGTCACCGGGGACACGAACCATTTCATCGAGCCCCACTCAAAGCTGAACGTCTCGGTCTGCGCGGGTTTGATGTGCGTCATGGCCATGCCGGGTCCTCCTGCACGGGTTCAGTGAAAGACAGTTCGGTAAAGGCGCGCACCTGGGCGGTGAGCGCGCGTTCAACGGGCAGCCTCTCCATCGAAGAGGCGCCGAAGAAGCCGCCGACCCCGGTGGTGCGGGCAAGGACGTACCCGGCGTCGGCCGGCTCGGCGATCGGGCCGCCGTGGCAGAGCACCAGGATCTCCGGATTCACCGCGACCGCCGCGTCCCGCATGGCCTGCACTCGCTCCACGGCCTCGTCCAGGGTGAGTGCGGTCTGCGCGCCGATCGTGCCCGAGGTGGTCAGGCCCATGTGCGAGACCAGCACGTCGGCGCCGGCCTGGGCCATCTGCTCGGCCTGCCGCGGGCCGAACACGTACGGGCAGGTGACCAGTCCGCGTTGGGCGGCGAGCCGGATCATCTCCACCTCCGCCGCGTAGCTCATTCCGGTCTCCTCCAGGTTCTGCCGGAAAACGCCGTCGATGAGCCCGACGGTGGGGAAGTTCTGCACCCCCGCGAACCCGATCGCGGCCAGTTCGCCCAGGAACCGGGGCATCAGCCGGAACGGGTCGGTTCCGCAAACGCCCGCCAGCACCGGCACGTCCCGCACCACCGGGAGCACCTCGCCGGCCATTTCCACCACGATCGCGTTCGCGTCCCCGTAAGGCATCAGCCCGGCCAGGGACCCGCGGCCGGCCATCCGGTAGCGGCCCGAGTTGTAGATGATGATCAGGTCCGCGCCGCCGGCTTCGGCGCATTTAGCGGACAATCCGGTGCCGGCTCCCGCCCCGATGACCGGTTTTCCTTCCTTCACCTTGGCCCGCAGGCGGGCCATCAGCGCGTCGCGCCCCATGAGTCAGCTCCCGTCAGTGATCATCTGGTGCAGCCGGTCCGCCATCGCGGTGGCGAAGGCCGGGTCGTTGATGTGCGCGTCCACTCGCTGCAGCGTCCGTCCGGCCGCCGACAGCTCGCGGTCCAGTGCGGCCCGGCACGCCTCATCCGCCGCCTGGTCGCGGAACGGCTGGCCGTCCGCGTCGAGCGCGCTGACGCCGCGGTCCGGCCAGAACACCTGCGTCGGCCCTTCGGCGGTGGCCGCCTTGCGCCCGACGCGGGCGCCCAGCTCGGCCATCTCCTCAGCCGTTGTGCGCATCAGCGTGACGGTCGGGTTGTGCTCGAAGAACAACCGCCCGCTGAACTTCCCCGGCACGGTGGCGGGCGGCCCGAAATTTACCATGTCCAGGGCGCCGGGCGCGATCACCTGCGGCAGCCCGGCGGCGCCGGCCGCGGTGAGCCGGCCCGGACCCGCCGACAGCACGCCGCCGACCAGGTCGTCGGCCAGCTCGGTGGTGGTCAGGTCCAGCACGCCGCGGACCAGCCGTGCCTCGGCCAGTGCCTCCAGCGCGCGGCCGCCCGCTCCGGTGGCGTGGAAAACCAGCACCTCATAGCCCAGCTCGGCCAGCCGGGCGCGGGCGCGGTCCACCGCCGGGGTGGTCACGCCGAACATGCTGGCCGCCACCAGCGGCCGGTCTTCCGCGGCCGCGTGCCCGGGCGCGGCCTGCTCCTGTGCGGCCTGCTCCTGCGCCGCGACCATGCCCGTGATGGCCGCCGCCGCGTTGCCCAGCACCAGCCGGGAGATCCGGTTGACGCCGGCCACGTCCACGACCGAGTACATGACGCAGACGTCCTTGGCCCCCACGTACGGGGATACGTCACCGGAGGCCATGGTGGACACCAGGAGCTTGGGCAGCCCCACTGGCAGCGCCGCCATGACCTGCCCGGCGATCGATGAACCACCTGAGCCGCCGGCCGCCAGCACCCCGCCGACCCGGCCGCGAGCGGCCAGGTCGGCGACCACCACGGCCGCGCCGCGGCCCATCTCGGTCACCGCGCGCCCGCGATCCGATGCGGCGCGCAGCTCAGCCCGGGTGGTCCCGGCCGCGGCGGCGACCGCCTCGCCGTCGACGTCGGGGATCACCCCGTCCGGGGTACCGGTGCCGGCGTCGATCACGATTACCGCGGCGCCGGCCGCGCGCACCCGGGCGGCGAGGAACGCGTACTCCTTGCCCTTGGTGTCCAGGGTCCCGACCAGTGCGACCGTCGCCATGGTTCAGCTCACCTCCGGGATCAGCAGTGACAGTCAGCCTGTCGTTGACCCCATTCCATCCCAGCGTGAAGCCGGCGGGAAAGACCGCCTGGTGCGATAGGTTGCCGGAGTGAGCGGCAACCGCGAGCTGGTGGAGCGCTTCATCGCGAGCCTGGAGGCCAGGGACTGGGACGCCTGGGCCGGGCTGCTGCACCCGGCCGTGACCTATGAGATCCCGCAGTCGCGCGAGCGCATCCGGGGGCGTGATCGCTACCTGCGCTTCAATCAGGAGTATCCCGGTGACTGGCACCTGCGGGCGAAGGTCGTGATCGCTGATGAGCGTCACGGGGTGGCCTGGTTCGAATGGCACCTGGGCGGCCGCGCCGATGACGCGATGGCGTTCTTCGAGTTCGCCGACGGGGTGATCACCCGGGTGACGGACTTCTGGCCGGAGCCGTACGAGCCGCCACCCGGCCGTGAACATCTAGCGGAGCGCTGGTAGCGGCCCCGCACCTCGACCGCGAGCGTTGGGCTCTATATCAAGGAGGTATGGAAGAGCCCCAGCGCGAGCGCGACCCGGAGAGCTACTTCGGCGCCGGGATCGGCGCAGGAAGCAGGCTGTTCACCGCGGGCGGCATGCCGGGCGGGCGGCACTCCCCCGCGCCCGCCGTGCCGTCCGCCGCCACCGTCACCGAGCCCGCCCGCGAGATTCCCGTGCACGAGGAAACCGACGTCCTCGTGGTCGGCGGCGGTCCGGCCGGCACGGTGGCCGCGGTCGCGGCGCGGCGACTCGGCCAGCGGGTGACCCTCGTCGAGCGGTACGGCGACCTCGGTGGCCTCTCGGCGGGCGGCCTGGTGATCTGGATCGACCGGATGACCGACTGGGAAGGCACCCCCGTCATCGCCGGCATCGGCGCCGAGCTGCTGGACCGGCTGCCCGAGGGTGCCCTCGCCGGGCCCGGCCCCGAGCTGTGGGGCTCGACCGACCCCGGGCAGGTGGCCTACTGGCGCGAGCGCCTGTCGGCGTTCCGTGAGACCGTCTGCCGCTCGCCGATGATCGACCCGGAGTGGCTCAAGATCACGTCCCACGAGCTCCTCGTGGGCGAGGGAGTGCGGGTGCTGCTGCACTCCTGGGTCGTCGCCGCGATCACTGACGAGGGGACCGTCCGCGGCGCGATCTTCGAGAGCAAGCAGGGGCGCCGCGCGATCCTCGCCAAGGTCGTCGTGGACGCCACCGGCGATCTCGACGTCATCGCGCAGGCCGGCGGGGCGTTCGTCACCGACGCCGAGAAGGACGGCACGGGCGGCAACGTCCAGCACTGCCTCAACACCGCCTTCACGTGGACCGGCGTCGACATGCGGGCGTGGCTGGCGTTCAAGCGCGACAACCCCGCGGCCCACCACGCCCTGATGAACCGCGGCCGGGAGCTCCTCGGGTTCGTGGACACGCCGCATGCCGGCTGGCGCGACGACGTCGTGGTGTTCATGGGCCCTCGCCTGTCCGGCTACAGCGGGCTCGACGTGGAGCACCTCAGCCTGGTCGAGCTCGAGTCCCGCCGCCGCATGGTCGCCCACCTGGACTTCTTCCGCAAGGAGGCTCCCGGCTTCGAGAACGCGTGGATCATGCTCGCCGCACCGCAGATCGGCGTGCGGATGACCCGCCGCCTGGCGGGCCTGCACCCGATGACGACCGGCGACTGGAAGTCCGGGGTACGCCACCCCGACGAGGTCGGCGTCTCCCCTTCCCCGTCCCAGAAGTTCCCGACGGTCTCGGTGCCGTACCGCGCCCTGCTGCCGGAACGACTCGACGGGGTGGTCGTCGGCGGCCGCCACGTGGCCAGCGACGCCGCCACCCAGGCCTTCATGCGCGAGATCCCGCAGTGCTGGATGACCGGGCAGGCGGCCGGAACCGCCGCCGGCCTCGCGGCCCGGGACGGCCTCGCGCCCCGCGCGCTCGACGTCACGGAGCTCCGTGGGGAGCTCCGCGGGCAGGGCGCGTTCCTGCACGAGCCGTAGGCGTCAGTTCCCCGCGATCCGCTCAGCCGCCGGCGCCGCGATCGTCGAGCTCAAGCTTGGCCCGGGGACCGATCGCGTAGCGGATGTGGGTCACCTCGGGCGTCTGGACCACGCGGGCCGGCGTGAGCTCGATGCCCTCGCGGACGTCCAGCCCGAGCCCGGCGTCGAACAGCCGCATGCCGTCGCCGAGCAGCACCGGGACGATGTGCAACTCGAGCTCATCCAGCAGCCCGGCCGCCAGGACATGGCGCAGCAGCGTGCCCCCTCCGGCGACGGCGACGTCCTTGCCGCCGGCGGCGGCCTTGGCCAGTGCCACGGCCCGCTCGATCCCGCCGGTCACGAATGTGAAGGACGTGCCGCCCTGGCGTTCGAGGATCTCCCGGTCGCGGTGGGTCACCACGAACACCGGCGCCCGGAACGGCGGCACCTCACCCCACGGGACCTCGCCGCCGTCGAACATGCGCCGGCCCATGACGTAGGCGCCGGCGGCGGCGAACGTCTCCTCGACGATCTCTGAGTTGGCTGATCGCTGGCCGCCGGCGTAGCCCTGCCGCTCCCGCCAGGCCATGGCGTCGGTGACCCAGCGGGTGACCCGGAAGAACCCCGGCCCTTCGCCTTCTAGCCAGGCGGCCATGTCATGCGGGCCGGCCGGGCTGCGCGGCCCGGCGTAGTAGCCGTCGAGCGAAACCGACATCTGGGCGGTGACCTTGGTCATCCCTGCTCCTAGTGGTGAGGGGCGGCCCCAGCGGCCGCCCGTCACCTGTTAGTCGGTGCCGGGCAGCCGCCCTCGACACGCGGCCACGGGATATCTCCCGTGGGCCAGGGCACGCTCGCGCGCTGCCGCCACCGCTGACCGGAGCCGCTGGCCCTATGGAGAGGAGGTGCTCCTGGACTAATCTTCCAGGGAGGTGATAGTGAAGCTGCCAGGCGAGGTGCCACATGATTGAGCGCCCGGACCGGGCCAGCCCGAGCGGGTCGGTGCGAAGCCGCCTGAGGCGGGCCCACGAGGCCCTGTACCAGGCGACAGGGGGCAGGGCCGGTCATCACGTTCCGGGCCGTCCGCCGATGCTGCTGCTGCACCACGTCGGGGCCAGGAGCGGGACGAGGCGGATCTCGGGGCTGACCTACATGCCCTACGACGGGAGCTTCGTCGTCGTCGGCAGCAACGGCGGGAGCTCGCGCAACCCGGGATGGGTCCACAACCTGCGCGCCTTCCCCGACGCGGAGATCCAGGTGGGCACGGAGAAGGTCAAGGTGCGCGCCCGCGAGCCAGACGACGCTGAACGCCAGCGGCTGTGGGCCGAGGCGGCCCGGTATCACCCTGCCTGGGGACGATTTCAGCAGGGCACCCCGCGTGCGCTCCCGATCGTCATCCTCACGCGCCGGCCAGGATAACCCCGGTCACGCTGGCCAGCACCTGGAGGACCTGGACGAGGACAGCAATGAGGGGATCGCGGCGGCCAGGGCGGGCCGGCTAGCGTCATTTGACGTCCGGCCGTGCGCCGGCCCTGCCCGCCAGGGCGGCCCTGGCCTCGCCCGCTGGCATCAGCAGGCGGGCGCATCGTCCCGGAGAACCGATGAGCCTGGCAAGGAGCCGGGGTCTGAGGAATACAGTCCCAGCGGAAAGGGCGGCGGCATGTTCGCTGACACGAAAGCATTCAGTGGGTTCTCGGTGGACGACCTTGAGGCGGCGGCGAAGTTCTACGGCCAGACGCTCGGCCTGCGCACGTCGCAGGCCAATGGCCTGCTGACACTGCACCTGGCCGGTGACCGGGACACCCTCGTCTACCCCAAGGGCGGGGCGCACGCGCCAGCGACGTTCACGATCTTGAACTTCCCCGTCGACGACATAGAGGTGGCAGTCGACGAGCTGACCCGGCGCGGCGTCCAGTTCGAGCGGTACGACGGCGCCGGGCAAGACGAACGCGGGATCGCCGACGCCGGACCGCGGATCGCGTGGTTCAAGGACCCCGCAGGCAACATCCTGTCGGTACTTCAGGAGCAGTGAGCCAGTCAGCCACCCGCGGGCGCCAGCAGGCGCCAGCGGGCCGCGGTCAGCATGACCACCCAGCCCGCCGCACCACGCGCCGGCCAGCAAGCGGCAAGGCGCGCTGGCACCGCCCCGTGTCCGAGAATGGAGCGTGCTGGTCCATGAGATGATCGCGGCCGAACGCCGCCACATGGCCGACCTGTTCGCCGGCCTGAGCAGGGAGCAGCTGGCCCGGCAGAGCCTGTGCGACGCGTGGACGATGCACGAGGTAGCCGCGCATCTAGCCACCTACCTTCGGTTCGGCCAGCTCAAGATCCTGGGTTGCATGCTCGCCTACGCCGGGGACTTCGCGCCGGGCAACCAAAAGCTCGCCCGGTGGTACGCACGCCGGCCCACCGCCGACCTGATCGCCTCGCTGCGGCGGAACGCGGAATCCAGGACCACCCCGCCACGATCGGGATATGACCCGGTGCTGGCCGACCTGATCCTGCACGACCTGGACGTCAGGATCCCGCTCGGGATTCCCCGGCAGATCCCGGAACTCCCGCTCGCGGTGACCTTCAACCTGCTGGGGACCGTGCCCTCGCCGGGCTTCGCCGTCGGCACCAGGCTGCGCGGCCTGCGCTTCGAGGCCACGGACACCGGGTGGACGACTGGAACGGGGGCGGTGGTCCGCGGTCCCGCCGAGGCCGTGGTCCTGGCCATGAGCGGGCGGACAGCCGCCTGGGCGGACCTGACCGGGGACGGCGCCGAACTGCTGCGAGACCGCATCAGCCAGGAGACCGTGATGCCGCTACGCCAGCGCCTCACCGCGATGGCCGTGACCGTGCTGCGGCCACCGGACCGCCGGTCCCGTGACGCCGGCCCGCCAGACCTGGCCAGCCAGCGGCAGCCGCCCGCCTGATCTCGCGACCCGAAACCAGCAAGCCAGGCACCGCATCGCCAGCCATTGGCGCGGACGGCCCGGCTGACTCTCGTCACTGGGCCCTTGCGCCGCCATCCCGGCCCCAGTAAGGCACGCGCATGCCCGCCACCGTAGCGGACCCGTGGTCAACGCGACACCAATGGCATGCGTGAATGGTTCAGACTGCTGCCGGAAATTTTCAAATTCAGATATCAGGCATGGGCGGCGGCGAAGATCGCGGGCGTGTATCACAGGGCGTTGCTAGAGGTCGGGGGCGTGGAAAAGTTTCGTCGTCCTCGCCATCATGATGGGCGGCAATTATGACAAAACCGTCATGTCTCCCGGCCTTGCGGCGAGGCCTGGAAGAGATCTAATTTCAGACAGCTACCCGTTCTTTGCGTTTTCACACTTCTAGCATTCTGCGTTGGCATGCCTGTTCTCAGGCGCTCGCCAGAGCCGCTCATCATCCTTGGCGCCGCCACCCGCGAGTCGACTGCCTCGCGTCGTCCGCTCTCGAAAGGATTCAGGACATGGACATAGAAGAACTAAGGGCCATCGCCATGAGTCGGCGATCGGTCCTGAAGAAGGGCGCCCTGACCGCCCTCTTCCTCTCCCAGGCCGCCGTGCTGGAGCAACTGGCGGTGACGCCCGCGCGGGCCGCCACCACAGCCACCTCATTCTCCGATATCCAATTCGACATCGGCCAGTTCATCAACCCGGCGCAAATCGTCAACGACGGGGCCGGCAACGTGCTGGTCCAGTTCGGCCCGGTCTTCTCGCTGTTCCTGCCCATCAAGCTGACCCGCACCCCGACCAAGGCCGACCAGGCCACGCTGGCCAACGCCCTGAACCAGATCGAGGCCAGCTACCCGGCCAGCCCGTCGGGCCTGTTCATCGCATCGGTATCCTATGGCCTGCCCTACTTCAGGCGGCTGTCGCAGTCGCTGGTCAACGCGCACATGCCCCACCTGTCCTCCAACCCCAGCCGGTTCGTCCTGGAAGAGGCGTTCCCCATGCCCACCGACGTGGTCGGCGGGTTGGTAGGCGGCCCGAACGCGCCGATCCCGGGCGTCACCAAGGACCGGTTCAACGTCAACGTCGTCATCGAGAACAACGACCTGCTCCTGCACTTCCGCAGCGACTCGATGACTAACCTGGCCGCCATCCCGCTGTGGCTGCAGGGCAGCAACAACCTCAACGGCAAGGGGGTGCCCTCGCCCAACTTCAACGGGCTGTTCAGCTACCAGGCCCAGCGGATCCAGTTCGTCCAGCCCGGCATGCCGCGCAAGATGGCCAACCAGTTCGGCTTCGAGTTCGCCCCTCGCATGAACCCGGACTCGCCAATGGCCATGGGCTTCACCGACCAGATGGTCGATTCCGCGGGGCCGGCGCAGATCGTCACGTTCGTCGGCAACTCCACGGCCAAGCTCAGCGACGCCAACCCCGGCGACTACTTCGACAACGGCTCCATCGCCCACTTCTCGCACAACATCGAGGACCTGTACCAGTTCTACGCGACCGATAACCAGGATTCCCGCCACCCTGACGGCGAGTCGTACCAGGAACGAATCCAGTACATGTTCCGCAGCAACCAGACCGGCACCCCCCATGGCCTGCCCGCCGAGGGAAACGCCGACCAGTTCACCAACGGCGGTGGCCCCGCCCACGTCAACAACGTATTCCAGGGCGCCGACGCCGCGATGCGCGGCGCCCGCGACAGCGCCGGCACGTTCGGCCCCGGCAATCAGTCGCTCGATGCCACCTTCACCGGCCTGGGCCGCATCGGCCACGAGGCCGCCCTGCAGATCGTCTCCCGTGCCGCCGACGGGACCCCGCTTCACATCCGCAATGACGGCCCCGGCCTGGACGCCATGGACGTCCCCGCCTTCCAGCTGTTCCCCGGCCAGGGGACCTTCGCACCCGGCAGCCAGCAGTTCAAGCTCCAGTTCATGATGTTCGTGCCGACCGCCGACCTGTTCGCCCGCATGCGCATCGCGATGGCGGCCCAGGACCTGCAGAAGAACTTCAACGTCGACCCCGACGACAATGGCCTGGAACGCTTCATCACCGCCACCCGGCGGCAGAACTTCCTCACCCCGCCTCGCCGCCACCGGGCCTTCCCCCTCCTCGAGCTCACCTAACCGCACCCCTGCAGGCCCCAGGCGGCGCATAAGCCGAGAACCTGCAGATCCACCTGTGGCGTTGATCGTGCAGGCGGCCGCCTCCCAGGCCCGTGACCGGCAACGGCTGGGCCAAGCGCCGGGAAAGACAGCTAGGGCAGCCCAGCGGCGGCCGCCAGATTGATCACCAGGTAAGGGCCAGCCCCGTGACCTGACGGGCTCCAGGAGACTGGCCTCATCCGTCAGCATCAGGGGAGCCACGCCGGGCGCGGGCCCTGCGCTTGCCCTCGTGCATGGCCTGTACCCGGGCGACCGGGATCGTGTGTCCTTCCGCGACGAGGTCCTCAGGCAGCGCCTGCGGCGGCGGCAGGGCCGCGGCCCACGGATCGGCGCCGGCCAGCAGCCGCGCCGCGTTCCGCACCGTGAAGTCCCCAGGCGACACCTCGTCCAGCCAGTCCCAGGCCACCGGGAACGAGACCGGCACGCCGGGGCGCGCTCGCGGGCTGTAGGCGGCCACCACGGTCGCGCCGTGCGCCCGGGTCGAGTCGATGAACACCATGCCGCCGCGATCGGCCTTGATGAACGCGGTCGTCGCGAGGCCGGGGTCCAGCCGCGCGGCCCGCTCCGCCAGGGCGCGGGTCGCAGCCGCCGCGTCGTCCGCGGACACCGCCTCCTGAACGGGCACGTAGACGTGCACGCCCTTGGCCCCGCTGGTCTTGACCGCGCCCGCCAGGCCCGCCCCGGACAGCGCTTCCCGGACCAGCTTCGCCGCCGCCACCGCCCGCCCGAACTCGCCCGCAGCCGGCGGATCGATGTCGAGCACCAGGTAGGAGGGCCGATCCAGGTGCTCGGCGGTGCCGAGCGTGACGTGGTACTCCACCGCGCGCTGATTGGCGAGCCAGATCAGCGTCGGCTTGTCCTCGCACAGCGCGTACCGCACCTGCCGGTGCGACGATTCCGCCCACATCGAGACGGTCTTGATCCATGGCGGCGCGTAGTCCGGCACGTTCTTCTGCATGAACGGACGCTGGCCGGCGCGCACCCGGATCACCGACAGCGGCCGGCCGCTCAGCACGCCGACGATGCGGTCCGCGACCGCCTCCAGGTAGTCCACCAGGTCGCGCTTGGTCGCGTCCGCCCCGTCGAACAGCGGCTCGTCCAGGTGCGTCAACGTGATCTCGGGCAATGCCATGCGTAACGTCTACCCGTTCCGCGCCCGGGCACCACCGAAGCCACCGGCATCTGGCACCAGCGCCCCACCCGAAGCCACCGGCACCATTCCCGCCCAGGCCCCGCAGCCTAAGCGCAGCAGGACTGGGGGAATGCATGTCCCGGGGGGCGCCTATCCTGTCGATTCTCCGGCCTGAATGAACTGGATGCATGCCAGCCGGGCCGGGCTTACCTCAACATGCCGCTGCAGTTCGCGCCCACCTCGGCGACCCAGGTGCCATTGGATTCTTCCGTGTCGGACAGGAGGAAGATAGGCAGGTAGACCGTGTCATAGCTCGCGAACAGATCACTGCGCGCGGCCTGCTGCGCGGCCGCGGACGTCGCGCCGAGACCGTCGCCGTAGCAGGGATATTTCGTTATTGCCGGTGCGGCTGATGCTATCGCGACTGTTCCGCAGGTAAGGGCGGCGGCCACGGTCAAGGCTACTGACGCTCGCACTGTGATCCGCAGGATACTCATGATGGAACTCCATTCGGGATAAGCATTGGCATATCCAATATGACACAGCGAGAAGCAGCCAACTAGCGATTCTCGGTCCCTAGCGATCCCCGGTGTCCCGGGCGGCCGGCGTCCGCGTGCGCCGCGGCCGTGTCGCCGCGGCGCTGCCGGCACCCGTGTCGCCGGGCGACCCGTCCTGAGCCCACAATTGGTGTCGTGGCAACGAACTATGAGATGGCATTCGAGGACCGGCCGGCGGTATACGCGGCGTGGGGACAGCTGAACGGCGCGATCAAGGCGGGCATGGACCTGCGCCGCTACGAACTGGCCACCCTGGCCGCGGCCAGGCGGCTGCGGTCGAGCTACTGCTGCCTGGCGCACGGGAGCGTGCTGGCCGGGCGATTCGGCGAGCCAGTGGCCCAGATCGCCGCCGACCACCGGACCGCCGGCCTGGACGAGGTCGACGTGGCGGTGATGGACCTGGCCGAGCAGGTCGTCGATGATGCCACCTCCATCAGCGAGGCCGGCCTGCAGCGGCTGCGTGACCTTGGCCTGTCACAGCAGGAGATCATGGACGTGATCCTCGCCGCGGCGGCCAGGTGCTTTTTCTCCAAGACCCTCGACGCGCTCGGCGTCCAGGCCGACTCCAGCTATAGCGAGCTTGAGCCCGGCCTTCGCCAGGCCCTGGTCGTGGGCCGCCCGATCGCCGGCAGCTGACCCCGGGCCGACCGCAACCGCACGGCGTGCCGCTGCCGCTGCCGCTGCCGCGGCAGCGCGCCGCGGGCGTCACCGTGTCGCGATGACCTCCACGGCCCGGAACGCGGTGTACAAGTTCGGGTAGCCGTCACCTGGGTTATTTTGGCTGTCGTCGCCGGCCGCCGCGATCTTCTGCAGCACGCCCATGCCGTTGATCACGGTGCCGAACGGCGTGTAGTTCGGTGCCAGGGTGGTGTCCTTCCAGGTGAAGAAGAACTGGCTGCCGTTGGTGTCCGGCCCCGCGTTGGCCATGGCGAGTGTCCCGGCCGGGTACGTGGCCCCGGCCAGGTTCTCGTCGTTGAACGAGTAGCCGGGGGCGCCGGAGCCGGTGCCAGTGGGGTCACCGCACTGCAGCACGTAGATCCTCTGGACGGTGAGCCGGTGGCAGTGCGTCTTGCTGAAGTAGCCCCTGCTGGCCAGGAAACGGAACGAGAACGTCGTGCAGGGGGCCTTGGCAGTCAGCATCCGCACCGTGATGGCGCCCTGGGTGGTGATGAACCTGACGTCGAAGGGCTGCGCGGCCCGCGCCGCGTCGAACACCGGGATGCCCTTGAACCGGTCCGCGGGGATCGCCGCCTGGTACCCGCACGCATCTGCCGGGCCGGGGGCAGCCGCGGCCGCCCGCACGTGCAGGCCGGGCGCGCCGAGGCCGGGCAGCGCGGGAGCGCTCGCGGCGCTGGCCCCGGACGCAGGGATGCTGACGGCAGTGGCCGCCGCGGCCGCCGCGACAACAGTGGCCATTGTGATTAGCCAGGGGGAAACGCGCTTCTTGAAGACCATGGGTAATCCCTTCCGTGAGCGGCGAGCGGGATTCTGTCGCTCCCGAAGGCGCGAATCAAGTCGTCCGGCACCTTGCGCCGGTTCGGCACAGGTGGCGGGAAAAAGGCCTGAGTCCGGAAATCGGTGCGGTTACGTTCGGCGTCGAGTCACCCTCCCCAGGCAAGGGTGTCACGGGTGAGGAGTACGGGTGTGAGCGCGCTTGGGCGCGCCGAAGGCGGCCAGCCGGAGGTCGGACTGCATGGCAAAGTAGGCGGGCTTGGGGTTGAGGTTGACGTCGTAGGGGGTCGCGTATCCCTCCCCGGTGAAGACGCCCGGCACCCAGGAATCCGCGTCGGTGAAGCCCCAGACCGTGAACGAGACGCACTCCGGTACCGCGAGCGCGGCCTTGAGCATCTCGGAGAACTCATACGGCTGGGCGAACAGCTCCAGGCTGCTCGTCGGGACCTGGTCGGTTGCGTTGTTCACGAAGGTGCGGACGTCAGCCTCGGTGATCGCGACCTTCAGGCCGAGGCTGGCGTAGCGCTCGATGTCTTGCTGCAGCCGTTGCGGGCTCCAGCCGAACTGAGTGTCCAGGTGCCCCTGGATGCCCACGCCGTGGACCGGCGCGCCCTGGTCGAGAAGCCCGCGGACGAGCGTGAACGCGGCGTCAGCCTTGGCGTTGGAGCCGTCCTCGCCGCCGATGTTGTAGTCGTTGTAGAACAGCAGGGCTCCCGGGTCGGCCTCATGCGCCCAGCGGAAGGCGTCCGCGATGACGCCCTCGCCCAGGTGGGCGGCCCAGAAGCGATTCGGGTCGATCATCGAGGGGTTGCTGTCGGTGAGGAACTCGTTGCAGACGTCCCAGTGCCAGATCTTGCCGCGGAAGCGGGAGACCTCCGTGGTGATGTGCTGGTGCAGCAGGTCGCGTAGCTGGGAATCGCTGATCGTGCCGTCGCCGACTCCGGTGGTCAGCCAGGTGGGCAGCTGGTTGTGCCAGACGAGGGTGTGCCCCCGGATGAGCTGGTCGTTGGCCTTGGCGAACGCGACGAGCTGGTCCGCGCCCGACCAGTCGAATACTCCCTGGGTGGGCTCAACGACCTGCCACTTCATCTCATTGCCCGGAGTCACGAGGGAGAACTGGCCCGCCACGATGGCTGCCCGGGCCGGAATGGTGAGCGCCTGCGGGCTGGTCGCCGTGCCGATCCGCAGCCCGGTCTTCCCGGCCAGCTCACGCAGGGAGTCAGGGTCCCTGTGGTCGTGCTGGGCACCTAGTGCCGCCGCTGACGCGGTGCCGGCCCCGCCGATCGCCACGGCCGCGCCGGCGGCTCCCGCCGCCAGGACACTACGGCGTCTAACGTCCATCTGATCGCCTCCCATTCACCCGAAAATCTCCCACTCCCAGCGAAAGTTTCTGAGCAAATTTGTCGGATGAGCGCAAATCTAAGACCGGCAAAATGTGCCTGTCAATAGCCTTATGGGCAATGCTGGGGATTCTGGCGCGGGTAGAGATCGCTGCCGGCGCTGCCACAGCTGCGAGCCTGGTGCTATCGCGAGCTTGAGCCCGCTGTGGATCGCCGAGCCGGGCTGCGAGGCCATCAACGACGTCGACAGCTCCCGGGCGGTCGCCGCCGGGCTGGCCTGCAGGCCGGTGACCGACACGATCCGCGATACGCTCGCCTGGGACGCCGCGCGCGGCGGCGCGGCACCCGACGACGAGGGCCTGCCCGCCGCCGAGGAAGCCAGGCTGCTGCGCGACCTGGACCGGTAGCATTTTCCCTCTCCCGGCCCGGCTCACGCGCAAGAAGACGCGGGCGAATCCCTGCCCGCCGCGATGAGATTCGCGGTCGCCGCGCGTCATGCCTGCAAGGGCGCTGTTAGCCAGGGTGCCCGCGCGCAACGAAGGGAGATGGATCATGGAGATCACCAACCTGGGCAAGGCGGACGGGCTGCCGCCGGTGGACTGGGCCGCGATTGCCGGGAAGCTCGATGCGGGGTCGGCGCCCGCTCCGGACGCGCACAACGCCCGCACGACCTGGCTGTCCACGGTCAACGAGGACGGCAGCCCGCACGTGACCGCGGTCGGCGCCGTGTGGCTGGAGGGCACGTTCTGGTTCCAGACGGGCGCGGGCACGCGCAAGGGCCGCAACGTGGCGCGCGATCCCCGGTGCTCGGTGGCGCTGTCGGTCCGCGACGCGGACGTCGTTTTCGAGGGCGACGCCGTGCGGGTGACCGAGCCGGGCGCGCTGGCGCGGGTCGCGCGGGCGTGGGCGGACGGTGGCTGGCCGGCCGAGCCCGACGAGAGCGGGGCGGGCATCACGGCCCCGTTCAACGCGCCCTTGCAGGGACCACCGCCGTGGAATGTGTACCGCATTGAGCCACGCGCTGCGGTCGTGACCCTGGGGGCGGAGCCGGGCGGCGTGACCCGCTTCCGGTTCTGACGCGTCGGGCGGGCTGTCGAGAATGAAGGATAAATGGCGGGCGTTGGGACCGTTACCCGATGACGCGGTAGTCGGTGAGCAGGTAGCCAGCCGGGGAGGTCGCGTTCCGGATCGGCTCGAGCCGGATCGCTGGCAGGCCGTCCAGGAGCCTGCGCCCGCTGCCCGCGATCACCGGTGCGATCACCAGCCGGAGCTCGTCGACGACGCCCGCGGTGAGCAGCGCGCGGGCGACCGAGATGGACGCGTGCACGCCAATGTCGGCTCCGGGCTGGCTCCTCAGGTCCCGCACGAAGCCGGCCAGGTCACCGTCGATCGCGGTCGCGTTGGCCCACTCCCGGTCCAGCGGCGCGGAGGTGGCGACGTACTTCGCGACCCCGTTGATGAACGTCGCGAACGGCTCCATGTCGCTGCCCGGCCAGAACCCGGCCCACTCCTCGTAGCTGCGCCGCCCGAGGATGACGCAGTCCTGCGCCGCGATGACGGCGCCGAGGTTGGCATCCATCGCCTCGTCCCAGCCGACGAAGAACGCACTGGGCTCCTCCGCGACGCCGTCGAGGGACAACAACTCGTACACGACGACCTTGCGCACCTTCAGCACCTCCGATACACGCGGGCCCTGCAACGTGGACCGCTCGCGCGACCAGAACTCATCGATGAGGCCATCACGCGCCCTCAGCCGGACCGCCGCCTGGCCACCCCGATGACGGCCAGGCTCCACGTACATTACTGCGGTCGCCATTCGTCACCAACGGGGTGCGCGCGAACCATCGATAGGCCCTGCTCACGGCCTGTGCTGAATCATTGACGTCGCCCAGGGCCGGCGTTCTCGCGCGAGGGCCTGGGGACGGGAGCCGGAGGCTGCGCGGTCGTTAAGGTGACAAGGCAGTGCAGCCAGATGGTAACGGCGATCACTGCGTTGTTACAGGAACAGGAATGTGGTGAGCCAACTCACCAATTCACCGGGTCGGCGGACCGGGGCGGTACGACCGCTGGGGGAATGGTCGGGATGGGACGGCGGAAGTAGCCGCGCAGCACGCGTAGCGCGACGCCGGGCGCCAGCAGCGCGGTGGGCGGGTCCACGAGGTTGAGGACACGAAGGAACGCGCCGCCAAGCGCCGGGTCGGCGGTCGCGCCCATGTGAAGGCGGTGGACGTACGCGTTGACGAACCGGACCTTCGGCCCACGGCGTCCCTCGACCTCCGCGAACCGCAGGTCCTGGCCGACCGCGATTGACCACGGCCCCTCGATGAGCCGGGCGGCGCCGCGGAAGAATGGCGGCGCCAGGCGATGAGTGCCGCTAGTGGCGAGCAGCCGTCGCAGGAGCAGGGCCTCCAGCGCCGCGACCGTAATGCCCTGGCCGTAGATCGGGTTGAAGCTGCACAGGCCGTCGGCCACCACCAGGTAGCCGTCGGGGAAGCGGCGCAACCGCTCGTACCGACGGCGCACGCTGGTCGGGAAGCGCATCGTCACCGCGTCGGAGGCGGGCTCAGCGGACCGGATTACCTCGGTGAGCTCGGGCAACGGCAGGGTGCCGGCGAATTCCAGCATCCCCGCGTCGTCGGTTGGCGGCTGCTCGCCAAGCATGCCCATGAGAGCGACCGCGAACCGGTCGTTCTCCATCGCCGCGACGATGCCGGCCCGGGGTGAGCCCGGCGTCGAGTTGGTGATCGCGCCGTACAGATTCCCGATCAGCCCGGGGTGACGGCGGTAGGTCCGGGTTACGTAGGTGACGCCGACCCGTACCTGCTCCTCGGCGGGCCGGTCGTAGCCCAGCTCGCCCAGCCATGCCGGGGTGCCGCATCCCCGGCCGCCGGCATCCACGACAAGATCGGCTTCGATGGCCTCCCCGGATACGCGCACGCCAGTGATCCGGCGACGGTCCGGGCTGGTCGTCAGCCCCGACACCGAAGTCTGCGGCCGGATCTCGACGCCAGGTAGCGCTGCGACCCGCTCCCGGACGGCGTGCTCCAGCAGCGGCCGGCTGAGCCCGAGCGCCAGCAGCGAGGACGGTGCCCGGCGCATGAGGTAAGCGTCGTTGTGCCAGTTGACCTGATCGTGCAGGTCGACCAACGGCGCGCCCGCCCGCTGCAGCTCGCCAGTCAGGCCGGGAAGCAACTCCTCCAGTGCCTCACGCCCCCGGGCGAGCAGGACGTGCAGTTGCCGCCCCTGCGGCACGCCGCGCCGGGCCACCGCCGAGTCCGGCACCGCGTCACGATCGACGATCACGATTTTCTCGTACGCCTCGCTGAGGACGCGGGCCGCCAGGAGCCCGCCCATGCTCGCGCCAATTACTACCGCGGTGCCCGGTGATGCCATGGACCAGACGCTATGGCCGCCGGCTTCGACGGACGACTCTCATACTGCTCGGATGTAGGGCAACAGGTTCGCCGGCCCGCGATAGGGTCGCGTTCATGGGATGGGGTTCGGAGCGGGGCCCAGGCTGTCTTGGAGACGCTGGACGGGGCGTTTGACGGCGACGGGATCGCCGTGGCCGTGGCCGCCGTCGACAGCGGCAGCGGGCCGGCGTTCGCTGGCACCGAGGGACTGCCCGGGGACGCGCGGTTCGAGGTTGGCTCGATCACCAAGACCATGACGGCGGCGCTGCTCGCCAGCCTGGCCGGCGACGGCGTCCTGGCACTTGATGACGAGATCGGCCGCTGGCTGGACGCCGGGCCGAACGGGCGCATCACGCTGGAGCAACTCGCGACGCACACCTCTGGCCTACCGCGACTGGCCCCCAACCAGCCGGCCGGCCAGGCGAACCCGTACCGGGACTTCACCGCCAAGCGCGCCGAGGAAGGGCTGCGGGCCGCCACCCGGGCGCCCGGCGACGGGTCCCTTTACTCGAACTTCGGGTACCAGCTCCTCGGGCTGGCGCTGGAGCGGGCCAGCGGCCAGCGCTACCAGGACCTGCTGGCGCGACGGCTGCTCGGGCCGCTCGGGATGACCAGCTCCGGCGTCGGCGCGGCCGGCGGCGGCACCCGGCTGACCGGGCACGCGGGCGGCAAGCCCGCCGGGCACTGGGATTTCGCGCTGCCGGGACCGGGCGCCGTGGAGGCGACCATCGGCGACCTCGCGCGCTACCTGGCCGCCTGCCTGGCCCCGCCGGACGGCCCGCTCGGCACCGCGATCCGGTTGTGCCAGCAGCCGCACGTGCGCATCGACGGCCGTCATGCGGGCGGTCTGGCCTGGGTCATCACCGACGGGCTGCTGTTCCACAACGGCGGAACCGGCGGGTTCTCGGCGTCGATGACGATCGACCAGGCCGCCGGGCACGCCGTGGCCGCGCTGGTGAACACCGGCGGCAGCGCGGTCTCGCTGCTCGACGCGGCCGTCATGACGGCCGTGAAGGGCAGCGACCCGCGCCAGGTCCGGCCGCGGGATACCGGTGAGTCAGCGGGGCCCGAATGGGACGAGCGAGCCGGCGCGCTGGCGCGCGCGCTGCTCGGCGGCGACTACGCCGGCGTCCGCCAGATGCTGCAGCCGCAGGCCCAGCAGGCGCTGACGGCCGAGCGCATCGGCCAGATGTGGCAGCTCGCACTCGCCCAGATCGGCGAGCCCGGGCCAGTCGCAGCGTCGTGCCGCCCCCAGCCCGGCGGCGTGGCCGCCCTGATCACCTTTACCGGCAGCAACGGCCCGCTGTCGCTCCTGGCCGGGTTCACCCCGTCCGGCCAGGTCGCGCTGCTGCGCGTCATCGCCCCGGGCGAGGCGCTGCCCTGGTGACAACTCCACGGGAGGGCTCCGTGGACGGCCGCCGACCGGTCATGATGATGACAACATGCCCCGGACCGGCCGGCCGACCGGCAGAAAGGCCCAGATTCGATGACTGACCCGAACGTCGTGGAGCGCATTGAGGTCTCCCGAGCGATCGCCGCCGACCCCGCCGCGATCTTCGCTGTGCTGCGCGACCCGGACGGGCACGTCGCCATCGACGCCTCCGGGATGCTCATGGCGGCCACTGGCTCACCCGCCAGCGCCGCGGGCGACACCTTCGTGATCCACATGGACCGCGACGCCCTGCGCGACGTGAAGCTCGAGGAATACGACGTGACGGTGGTGTTCGTGACCTATGAGCAAGACCGCGAGATCGCCTGGAGCGTGGGAGCGAACGCCGACCAGCGATTCGGCCATGTCTACGGCTACCGCCTCGAGCCGATCCCAGAAGGAACTCTGGTGACGCAGTACTACGACTGGTCAGGGGTCAGCGAGAAGCTCAAGTCACGGGTGCCGTTCCCGGTAGTCCCCGAATCGGCGCTCCGCGCGACTCTCGGGATCCTCGCCCGCACCGTCGCCCCCGGGGCGAAGCGACCCGGCGCGGGGACCCCGTCCTGGGAACGCTGGAGCTGACGCACGGCCGGATTAGGCGATTTAGGTATACTTTTTTGCGTGGCCTATGAAGAGATATGGACCCCGCTGCCCACTGCCTGACCCCAGGAGACTGCCATGCCGAGCACCGCGGCCCAGCCGACGGCATCCCTGGCAGGCGCGGCGAGCGGCGCTTCGCCGCGCAAGAGCAAGCTAGCCGCGCGGATCGCGCGCGCGATCGAGGGCGACGTGATCGCCGCCGACTGGCCGGTGGGCTCGATGATCGGCTCGGAGCCGGAGCTGATCGAGCGGTACGGGGTTAGCCGGGCGGTCTTCCGCGAGGCGGTCCGCCTGGTCGAGCACCACCAGGTCGCGCGGATGCGCCGGGGACGATCCGGCGGCCTGAGGGTCATCGCCCCGGACGCCGCCGCGGCCGTGAGCGCGGCCGTGGTCTACCTCGAGCACACGGGCACCACGGTGGACGACCTGCTGAGGGCGCGATCGCTGCTCGAGCCGCTCGCGGCGGCGCAGGCCGCCCGGCACATCTCGGAAGAGGACATAAAGGCGCTGCGAGACGCCGCCGCGCAAAAGACCGGGACGCCTCCCGACGGACAGATCCTCGCCGCCTACGGCAGCCTGCACGTCACCATGGCCAGGCTCAGCGGTAACCCGGTTCTCCAGCTCTTCGTCGAGGTGCTGGCTCAGCTCACGGAACGCTACGCCAAGGTCCGCCGCACGACGAGGGCCGATCGCGACGCGACCGCGCGGGAGGTGGACCGCGCGCACCTCGCACTCGTGGACGCGGTGGTGGCCGGTGACGCCGCGACTGCCCAGCACTGCATGTCCGCCCACCTGGCAGCGGTAGACCAGTGGTTCGCGGGCACCCAGCGGCGGATCGTCGCGCGCCGGCCGGCGGCCGCCTCGGAGCGGGCGGGCGGCGGCCACAAGCTCGCGGAGGTCATCGCCGAGGAGATCCGCGCCGACATCGTCCGCGGCCGGTGGCAGGTCGGCGACGTGATCGACTCAGAGATCGGCCTCGTGGAGCGCTATGACGTCAGCCGGTCCGCGATCCGGGAGGCGGTGCGGCTGCTGGAGCACCATTCGATCGCGTGGATGCGGCGCGGCCCGAACGGAGGGCTGATCGTCGCCGAGCCCGACCTCGACGCCGGCGTCGAGGCGATGGCGCTGTACCTGGGCTACCGGGGCGCCACCGCCGCTCACCTGCTGCTGGTCCGCAAGGAGCTGGAACTCGGGTGCGTTGACCTGGTGGCCGGCCGGTCCAGCGAACCATGGGTACGTGAGCGCCTCGAGCAGGCGCTGACCGTCAGCCCTGACGCGCCCGCCGCGGAGGTGAACCGGCTCGCCAACGAGCTCCACCTCGCCGTGGCCGAGCTCGCCGGCAACCCGGTGCTCGCCTTCTTGATCCGCACCCTCACCAGCCTGTCCGCCCGCCACGTCGCGGTCGCGCCCGGCATCCAGCCGCTCCCCGCGCAAACGCCCGCCGAGGCCGTCGCGCACGCTCACCTGGCCATCGTCGCGGCGATCGCGTCCGGGGACCGGGGGCTGGCCCGGCGCCGGATGGCCCGGCACCTGGACGCGCTCTCGCTCTGGTGGCACTGACAATTGAGGCCACTTTATTTTAGAAGGGGTTTGCCCAGGTGGAAGGGCACGTCGGCGAAGCGGGCCGCCTCCTTGGCCAGTTCCTCCACCGTCCAGCGACCGTCCTTGCTGATGGCGTCGATGATCGCGAACGGCTGGAACAGGTGCACGCCGCCGCCGGCCACGAAGAAGACGCGGCCCTTGATCGGGCAGTCCTCGGTAGCCAGGTACGCGACGAAGGGCGCCACGTTCGCCGGGTCCATCGCGTCGAACGCATCCCCCGATGGCTCCATCATCGAAGAGGTGCCCGGCGAGCCCTCGGTCAGGCGGGTACGGGCGGCCGGGGCGATCGCGTTGGCGCGGACGCCGTAGCGGGCCAGTTCCTGCTGCGCGATGATCGTGAGGGTGGCGATGCCGGTCTTCGCCGAGCCGTAATTCGACTGCCCGGGGTTGTTGTACAGGCCGGACGTCGACGTGGTGTTGATGACCGCCGGCTTGAGCTCGACGCCGTTCTTGTGCTGCGCGCGCCAGTACCCGGCGGCGGCCCGCAGCGGCATGAAGTGCCCGCGCAGGTGCACCTTGATGACGTCGTCCCACTCGGCGTCGGTCATGTTGATGATCGTCCGGTCGCGCAGGATCCCGGCGTTGTTGACCAGGACGTGCAGCGCGCCGAACTCCGCGATCGCCTGTTCCACCAGCCGCTGGGCGCCGGCCGCGTCCGTCACGTCGTCACCGTTGGCGACCGCCCGTCCGCCGGCCGCCTTGATCTCCTCGACCACCTGCTGGGCCGGGGCCGCGTCACTGCCGGAGCCGTCGGCCGCGCCGCCCAGGTCGTTGACCACGACGGCGGCGCCTTCCCTCGCGAACAGCAGGGCGTGCTCCCGCCCGAGCCCGCGCCCGGCCCCGGTGATGATGGCCACGCGGCCGTCGAGTGCTCCCACTTGCCTCTCCCTTGATCGAGGTATCAGCGGACGGTGACAAGATAATAGGTGTACTCAATCCCATATACAACCGGTCAGGGACCCTGCAGGCCCTGGCCGCCGAGGACCTGCTGGAGGGCGGGCAGCAGGTCCTCAATTGGCTGGTCAGTCCGGAACGCAACGACGATGGTGCCGGCTGCGCCGTGGTCAGGCATCCGCGGGGTGAACAGGGCGATGACCTGGCGCAGGGCCTCGTCCACTTCCCGGGCCGGGTCGCGGCTCTGGCCGCGCAGCCAGCGGCGCAGCACGTGATTGTGCGCCGAGACGACCGCGGCCGCCATGAGCTCGGCCTGCAGCGACGCGGACTGCCCGCGGTCGGCCATCCACTCGGTGATGAACTCGCGGAACAATCGCTGGTAACGGGCCACGCTCACGATCTCCCGGTCCCGCAGCACGGTCACCGTGCTGGTCAGCGCGTACCGGCGCCGGGCCAGGTCGCCCTCTTCGAGGTAGTGCAGCAGCACCAGCCGGACCGCGTCGGAGACCGCGGCCAGCGCGGTGGCGTGGCTGGAGGACCGCAGCCGGTCACTGACCTGGCTCAGCAGCAGGTCGTGGTCGGGGAAGATGACGTCTTCCTTCGAGCGGTAATGCCGGAAGAACGTAGCCCGGCCCACCCCGGCTCGCTCGCTGATGTCATCAATCGTCGCCTGCTCGTAGCCACGCTCGTCGAACAGGGCGAACGCGGCCTGCGCGAGCCGCTCACGCGCCGGTGGCTTGGTCATGACCGCTCATCTTCGCTACTCCTGGGATGCTTCCGCCACTTGCGACCCTACATGAGACTGAGTATCGTTCTTCTGAGATCTAGTGTCATGGATGGTGGCTCCTTGAGCAAGGTTGCGCATGCCGACGATGGCGACCCGGACATCCACTCGACGGCGGGGAAGATCGCTGACCTGGAGCGGCGCCGTCACGAGGCGGTGCACGCGGGGTCGGCGGCGGCGGTGGAAAAGCAGCACGCGCGCGGGAAGCTGACCGCGCGGGAGCGGATCGCGCTCCTGCTTGACGAGGGAAGCTTCACCGAGTTCGACCAGCTGGCCCGGCACCGGGCGCACGAGTTCGGCATCCAGGGCAACCGGCCCTACGGGGACGGCGTGGTCACCGGGCACGGCACGGTCGACGGGCGCCCGGTCGCGGTGTTCAGCCAGGACTTCACGGTCTTCGGCGGCAGCCTCGGCGAGGTCTACGGCGAGAAGATCGTCAAGGTCATGGACCACGCGATGAAGGCCGGCTGCCCGGTGGTCGGGTTCAACGACGGCGGCGGCGCCCGCATCCAGGAGGGCGTGGTCGCCCTGGGCCTGTTCGCCGAGATCTTCTTCCGCAACGTCCGCGCCTCCGGCGTCATCCCCCAGGTCTCCCTGATCATGGGCCCGGCAGCCGGCGGGGCGGTCTACTCCCCCGCCCTGACCGACTTCGTGGTGATGGTCGAGGGCACCAGCCACATGTTCATCACCGGCCCGGACGTCATCAAGACGGTGACCGGCGAGGACGTCACCTTCGAGGACCTCGGCGGCGCGCACGCGCACGCCACGAAGTCCGGCGTCGCCCACTACCAGGCCGCCGACGAGCAGGACGCCATCGGCTACGTCCGCGACCTGCTGTCCTACCTCCCCTCCAACAACCTGGAAGAGCCCCCCGTTGTCCCCGCCGCTACCGACGCCGGGGTCACCGCCTCCGACGAGGCCCTGGACGCCCTTATCCCCGACTCGGCTAGCCAGCCGTATGACATGCACGCGGTCATCGAGACCGTGCTCGACGCCGGCAGCTTCCTGGAGGTCCACGAGGGGTTCGCGCCCAACATCATCGTGGGCCTCGGCCGCGTCGAGGGCTCCCCGGTCGGCGTGGTGGCCAACCAGCCCCTGCAGTTCGCCGGCACCCTGGACATCGACGCCTCCGAGAAGGCGGCCCGGTTCGTGCGCACCTGCGACGCGTTCTCGGTCCCGATCCTCACCTTCGTTGACGTACCGGGGTTCTTGCCCGGCGTCTCGCAGGAGTGGGCCGGCATCATCCGGCGCGGCGCCAAGCTGCTGTACGCCTACGCCGAGGCGACCGTCCCCAAGGTCACCGTCATCACCCGCAAGGCCTACGGCGGTGCCTACGACGTCATGGGCTCCAAGCACCTCGGCGGGGACATCAACCTGGCCTGGCCCACCGCGCAGATCGCGGTGATGGGCGCGTCCGGCGCGGTGAACATCTTGTACCGCCGGGACCTGGCCGCCGCCGACGACCCGGCGGCGCTGCGGGCCGAGAAGACCGCCGAGTACGAGGACACGCTGGCCAACCCGTACATCGCCGCCGAGCGTGGGTACGTGGACGCGGTGATCCGGCCGTCCGAGACCCGCCTCGCCGTCACCAGCGCCTTGCGCTCCCTGCGCACCAAGCGAGAAACATTGCCACCCAAGAAGCACGGCAACATCCCGTTGTGACGCGGGCTGACCCTGAAGGAGCGTCGGCCCCCATGACGGCAGGGCCAACTAAGACCTGCCTCAGCGGGCGAATAAGGAATTCTTCCCATGCGCCGGGGAGGGCCTTACGGCGAGACTCGTTGGTGACCGGCTATGACATGGCCGCAAACCAAGGAGGAACGATGAACCGCAACATCTCTCAGGGCACCCGTGGTCGGCTGGCTCGCTTCGGCCAGCGCGTCGCCGCGTTCGTCGCCGAGTGCAACTACGCCCAGACCCGGCTGACCAGCCTGCGGAACACCCCGGAGCGTTTCTGACCCCGGGGAGCTCCGCCGCGCCGGTCGCGGCGGCCCAGTACCGGTTGCCAGACCGAGCCTGCGCCCAGAGCACATGGCGGGCGCTAGGTGGCTATTCCTCGATGGTGATTGGCCTATCGCCCTGGTGCGGCTGGAACAAGGCGAGACAGCACATCACGGCTGCTTGTCAGCGAGCGCTTCCCCGGTCGGTGATGCGGGGCGCCACGAGCTCCACCCGGGGCGCGCCCGCGCCCAGGGGGTCGGTCATCCGGTGCACCAGGGCCTGGACCGCCAGGCGGCCCAGCTTGTTCGGGGACGTCTCGACCGCCGTGTAGGGCAGCGAGAACAGCTTCCCGAAGTCCTCGGAGAACGCACCCACGACCGACAGGTCACCGGGCACGCGGATGCCGCGCGAGTACAAGACGGACGGCAGCGCGGCGATCACCGCGTCATTGTGGACGATCATCGCCGAGTCCTCGCGCGCGTCTAGTATGCGGTTGAGTTGCTGGTTGACGGCGGGCTGCTGGGTCTCGCCGAAGTATGAGCGGACGCGGATGCCGTAGGTCGCCGCCCGCTGGAGGGCGGCGTCCCTGAACCGCCACGCGTACCCGCCCCCGCGCTCGAAGACATGCGCGCGCGGGGTGATCAAGGTGATCTCCCGGTGGCCGCGCTCGGCGAGGTGATCGACGAGGATCCGGCCGGACGCCGCGAAGTCGAGGTCGAAGACGTCGAAGTCGTCGGGGACGCGCGGCAGGCCGACCATGGCGCCCGGCTGCCGCAGCTTGCGCATCACCGGCAGTCGCTTGTCCTCGTACGCCACGTTGAGCAGCATGACGCCGTCCACCATGCCGGAGCTGGCGATCCGCTGCACCGCGTGCGCCCCGTCGGCCTCGGTGACCATCAGGATGTCGTAGCCGGCCTCGCGCGCGGCATCGGAGATCGGCAGGACGTACTGCAGCATCGCCGGCGAGAATTCATCCTCGAAGAACTGCACGAACAAGCCGATGACCATCGTCTGCGACGTGGCCAGCGCCCGCGCCCCGGCGTTGGGCGTGAAGCCCAGCTCCGCGATGGCCACCTCGATGCGGTCGCGCGTCTCCCTCGATATGGTTCGCTTGCCGGACAGCGCATAGGAGACTGTGCTCCGCGAGACGCCCGCGTGGCGGGCCACGTCCCCGATAGTCGGCACCTTCGCCTGCCTTCACCAGAACCGATTCAGTGATGGTAGCGCTCTCGGGTGGTTTGCGAACCGGTTCGATTAAGCCAGTGAGGTCGTGCGGATCGTGCGCAGGGCCAGCCGCAGGTTCCTTGCTACGGTCAAAGAGCCTGCTGGCAAGCCATATTTGGCCGTGTTGCCTCCGATCTGGTCATGGACAGGATGTCACGTAGTCGAACGGAAGCGAACCGATTCGATTGGCGTGAGGTATTGCGCGGCCGCCCGGCCAGGCTTACATTCCAAGCACCGCGATGGCCATCGCAGCAACCGTCCCGTTCTCGCCCCCCTGAGGAGGACACAGATGTCCACATCGCGCCTGCTGCTGCCGCATCGCGGCAGGGCGGCCATCGCCGCGACGCGCAGCCGCGCGTGGCGGGTCGCCACGCGGCTCGTCATCGCGGCCGCCCTGGCGGCCAGCACCGCCCTGGCCACATGCACTGCCCTGACCGTCACCACCACGACCGCGTCCGCCGCGACCACGCTGGTCGTCAATGCCAACCGGCCGTTCCGCTCCGTCACCCACGTGGCCTCTGGCGGGCTATACGGGCTGGACACCGCCACAATTCCCGCCGACAGCCTCGTCGAGCCGCTTCGCCCGAACACGTTCGTCCAGATGGCACCGGGCGGCAAGCAACTCCCGAACGGGGAGCCCGCGCCGGGCGGGGATTCCCTTGTCGTCGCGCCGGAAGCCGCCCGGGCCGGGGCCAAGGTCGTGGTGCGCATGCCGGACTGGTACCCCAACTTCCCCTATAAGTGGGTCAGCTGGAGCGACTGGCTGAGCGCGGTGGACACCCAGGTGAGGGCGGTGGTCGCCTCCGGCGACACCAACATCAGCGCCTTCGAGCTGTGGAACGAGCCTGACTGGACCTGGAACACCGCCGCCGCCGGCTCCTTCGACGCCGGCTGGGCGCGCACCTTCAGCGAGGTCCGCGCCGGTGACGCGGGTGCCGTGATCCAGGGACCGAGCACCTCCACCTTCAACGCCAGCTGGATGACCACGTTCCTGACCGACGCCAAGGCCAGCGGCACCCTGCCGAACATCATCAGCTGGCACGAGCTGGGCGGCGCGGCCGGCATCGCCAGCGACGTGGCTAGCCTGCAGACAATCGAGTCCCGCCTCGGCATCAGCGCCCGCCCCATCGCCATCGAGGAGTACGGCACGACCAGCCAGGTCGGCGTCCCCGGCGGGCTGGTCGGCTACATCGCCCAGTTCGAGCGGGCCGGGGTGAGCAACGCCGAGCTCGCCTTCTGGAACCATTACGGCACGCTCGGCGACACGCTCACCGACACCGGGGGCAGCCCGAACGCCGCCTACTGGCTGTATCGCTGGTACGGCCAGATGACCGGCAGCATGGTCACCGTCGTCCCGCCGGGAACGGCGGGGTCCGGGCTAGACGGCGCCGCGTCCGTCAGCTCCGCGGGCAACCAGGTCAACGTCATCTTCGGCGGCGGCAGCGGCTCAACGGCGGTCACCGTCAACGGGCTTGGCTCGGCGTTCGGGTCGACGGCGCACGCGATCTTGGAGCAAACCGTGTCCGCCGGCCGTACCACCATGGTCGTCGGCCCGCAGCTCATCAGCTCCGCGAACTACCCGGTCAGCAATGGGTCGATAACCGTCCCCGTCAGCTCGATGAGCTCCGCCAACGGCTACCACCTGCTGGTCACCCCGGGCAGCAGCGCGGCGCTCTCCGGTACGGACGTGATCAAGAACGCGCATAGCGGGCTGGCCCTCGACACCGCCGGCGGCGGCACCGGCCAGGGGACGCTGGCGGTGCAAGCCACCGCCAGCGGCGGCGGCACCCAGCGGTGGGCCCTGGTCTCCGAAGGCTCCAACTTCTATGAGATCAAGAACAGCGCCAGCGGGCTGGTGCTCGGCGTCCAGAACATGAGCATCACCGACGGCGGCGACGCTCTCATCTGGGGCGACAACGGCTCGTCCGACCACCTCTGGCAGATCGTCTCCGCCGGCGGCGGCCAGTACAAGATCCAGGACTACAACAGCGGGCTGGTGCTCGGCGTGTCCAATGAGAGCACGTCGTCCGGCGCCCAGGTCCTGCAATGGGACGACAACGGCACCCCCGACCACCTCTGGACCCTAACCACCGCCTGAGCGCCCCCCGCTCTGAGTGCTAACGCTGACGGTCATCCCGCATTTCGCGCCATGACCGTCAGCATTAGCCGGATGATCACCGGCCCATCCGCCCGCCGGACGGCAAAATCCCTTGAATTTCATCGCCGCGCTGGGAGAGGCTGGATCGCATGGTCGTTCATCTGACTCACTGGGGGGCATTCGAGGCCGTCAGCGACGGTGAGCGGCTGACCGAGGTGCGCCCGTGGCGCGGGGACCCGGAGCCGATGTCCCTGATCGACAACGTCGCCTCCGCCCAGCACCACCCCGCCCGCATCACCCAGCCGCACGTGCGCAAGGGCTGGCTGGATCACGGGCCGGGTGCGCCAGGCTCTGCGGCAAAGGGCCGCGGCGACGACCCGTTCGTGCCAGTGTCGTGGGATGCCGCGCTCGACCTCCTGTCCGGGGAACTGCGGCGGGTCTACCGTGATCACGGGGCCGAAGCGGTGTACGGCGGCTCGTACGGCTGGGCCAGCGCGGGCCGGTTCCACCACGCGCAGAGCCAGGTGCACCGGTTCCTGAACTGCCTCGGCGGCTACGTGCGGCACGTCAACAGCTACAGTCTCGGCACCTCCACGGTGCTGTTGCCCTACGTGATCGCCGACGTCGACGCGCTGCTCAACCACGCCACCGCCAAGTCGGTGATCGCGGAGCACAGCGAGCTGCTGGTCGCCTTCGGCGGGCTGTCGCCGAAGAACGCGGCGGTGTCTCCGGGCGGTGTGTCCCGGCATAATTCCCGCGGCTGGATGAGCGCCGCGCGGGCCCGGGGCTGCCGGTTCGTGTCCGTGAGCCCGCTGCGCGACGACACGCCCGCCGAGGCCGGCGCCGAGTGGATCGCGCCGCGGCCCGGGACCGACGCCGCCCTCATGCTCGCGCTTGCCCAGGTACTGGACGCCGACGGGCTGGCCGACACCGGATTCCTCGAGCGCTACACCGTGGGGTTCCCGCGGTTCGCCCGGTACCTGCGCGGCGAGGCGGACGGGGTTGTCAAGGACCCCGCCTGGGCTTCGGCGATCACCGCCGTGCCGGCGGCGCGCATCCGGGACCTGGCGCACGAGATGGCCGCCAAACGGACCATGGTGACGGTCAGCTGGTCGCTGCAGCGTGCCCGGCACGGGGAGCAGCCGTTGTGGCTCGGCGTGGTGCTCGCCGCGATGCTCGGCCAGATTGGCCTGCCGGGCGGCGGTTTCGGCCACGGATACGGGTCCACGGCCCTCGTCGGCGAGCCGGCGCCGCGGGTGGGGGCGCCGCGGCTGCGGCAAGGCCCGAACGCCGTCTCCACGTTCATCCCGGTGGCCCGGATCGCCGACATGCTGCTGAATCCCGGGGCCGGCTATGACTACAACGGGCAGCGGCTGACCTATCCCGACATCCGGCTCGTGTACTGGTGCGGCGGCAACCCGTTCCATCACCACCAGGACCTCGCCCGGCTGCGAGAGGCCTTCACCCGCCCGGAGACGGTCGTGGTTCACGACCCGTTCTGGACGGCGACGGCCCGGCACGCCGACATCGTGATGCCGGCGACCATGAGCATCGAGCGCGACGACTTCGGCTCCGGCCAGAACGACCGGATGTTCTTCCCGATGCCCGCGCTGACCCGGCCGCACGGCGAGGCCCGGGACGACTACGCCATCTTTGCCGACCTGGCGGACCGGCTCGGGGCGGGCAAGGACTTCACCGAGGGCCGCACGGCGATGGAGTGGCTGCGGCACCTGTACGGCGAGTGGCGGGATTCACTCGGCCTGTTGGTTCCGGGTTTTGACGAGTTCTGGGCCGGCGATGGCATCGAGTTGCCGGTGGCAAGCGAGTCGCAGGTGGCGCTCGCTGAGTTCCGCCTTGACCCGGACAAGCATCCGCTCACCACGCCGACCGGGAAGATCGAGATCTTCTCCGCGACCATCGACGGCTACGGGTACCCGGACTGCCCGGGCCACCCGGTCTGGCTGGAGCCGGAGGAGTGGCTCGGCTCGGTCGCCGCGGAGCGGTTCGGCCTGCAGCTGGTCGCCAACCAGCCCCGGTCGCGACTGCACAGCCAGCTGGATGTCGGCGCGCACAGCCAGTCGGTCAAGATCGCCGGACGTGAGCCGGCGCGGATGCACCCTTCCGACGCGCAGGCGCGCGGGCTGCGCGACGGCGACCTCGTGCGGCTCTTCAACGACCGGGGCGCGTGCCTGGCCGGCCTTTCCGTGGACCACGCGGTGCGTCCCGGCGTCGTCCAGTTGTCCACCGGGGCCTGGTACGACCCCGACCCGGCTGACCCGGGGTTCTGCCGGCACGGGAACCCCAACGTGCTCACCGCCGACCTTCCATCCTCCAGCCTCAGCCAGGGATGCGCGGGGCAGCTGGCGCTCGTGGAGGTCGAGGCGTATCGCGGGACCGCGCCGGAACTATCGGTTACCCGGCCGCCCGCGACCGCCTGAAGCCGATGAGCGCGGTCCAGGTCGCCGGCTGTTCCGGCGCCGGGAAGTCCACGGTCGCCGCCGTGCTCGCCCGCCGGGGCCTGGTGTCCGTCGATGCTGACGACGACCCGCTGCTCGCGCGGTTCGTTGACCCGGCCGGCGCCGTCGTGGCCGAAGAGCCGGCCGCGCCGGACCTGGCCTGGCTTGCCCGGCACCGCTGGGCATGGGATCCGGCCCGCCTGGACGAGCTGATCCGGGCGGCGGCGCCCGTGACGCTGTACGTCTGCGGCGGCGCGGACAACCAGGACGAGGTGGCCGGCCGTTTCACCCACGTGTTCCTGCTGGAGATCGACGAGCCCACGATGCTGGCGCGGCTGGACGCGCGCCGGGACTACCACGACTGGGGCCGCGTCGGGGACACCCGCGAGTACCTGCGCCGTAAGCTGCCCGCCTTGCAGGAGAGCCTGCGCGCATCCGGCGCGATCCCGATCGACGCCCGGCGGTCTCCCGACCGGGTGGTGGACGCGATACTGGCGCGCGCGCGGCCGACGCGGGCGCCGGCCGTCCCGGCTGAGATCGCGGCCTTCATGCGCGACGGGAGGCTGGCCCAGATCCCCGTCCGGCGGGCCAAGCGGCTGCTGCTGCTCGACTGCGTCGCCCAGTCCTTCGAGCCCGGCCGGCGCTACAGCGAGGCCGAGGTTAACGCGGTGCTCCGCGCCCTCCACGACGACCACGCCGCCCTGCGCCGCTACCTCGTCGATGAGGACTTCCTGTCTCGCCAGGACGGCCACTACTGGCGCACCGGCGGCACGATAGGGATCTTTGACCCGGCTACGCGGGCCTGAGCCGGTGACTTCGGAACCTGCCCGCCGGCTGGCCAGGGACGCCGGGATCTGGGTCATCTGCGGCAACGCGTGCGCTGGCAAGACGACCACCGCCCGGGTGCTCGCGCGGCGGCTCCCGCCCGCCGCGCACGTCGACGGCGACGAGATGCAGCGGCTGATCGTATCCGGCGGCCGGTGGCCGGCTCCCGGTGACAGCGACCCGGCCACCGGGCGGCTGGCCGGCGAGGCGGGCGTCCGGTACGCGCTGCGAGTCCGCAACGCGTGCCTCGTCGCCGCCGCGTTCGCCGAAGCCGGAATCACGGCCATCGTCACCGACACGATCATCTATGAGGGGTTCGAAGCGCTCACCGAGGTCCTTCGCGGCCGGCCGGTCAACTTCGTCGTGCTCCGCCCGCCGGTCGCGGTGCTCCGGCAGCGCGGGATCGCCCGGCTGCCCGCAGAGGCCGCATACCTGGCCGACCGCTACGGCAGCGCGGATCACCCCGAGGCCGCGGCGTTCGCCGCCCGCCTCCAGGCCGCGGCCGACGGCCGGCCGGTCAACGAGTTCGAGGACATCATCGAGCGAGGGCTGGATCGCCTGCCGCGCGTCGGGCTGTGGGTCGATCCCACTGGCCTCGAGCCGCACCGCCTGGCCGACCTCCTGCTGGACCGCCAGTCCCAAGCCCGCTGGGTAGCAGGCATATCGACGCGGTGATCGAACGGCTGATCCCCGGCCGACGGCGCCAGCCTGCGATCACCGGCCCGGCTAGCGGGGAACAATGAGGCGCTGCCCTAGGTTGCAGGCAGTGCAAGAATTCTTCACCTGCAACTTGCGACGGACGCATGATTTCAGTGAACGCACCTCCGCAGGCACCCTGGGCGGGCCCGCCTGCCTCCCTGCGCGAGCGCAAGAAGCTGGCGACCCGCCGGCTGCTGCGCCGCGTGGCGCTCGACCTGGTCGCCGAGCGCGGCCTGGCGAGCGTCACCGTAGAGGACATCGCCGAGGCGGCCGAGGTCTCGCCGCGGACGTTCTTCAACTACTTCCCGTCCAAGGAGGCCGCCCTGTTCGGCGGCGGCGGCGATCCGGGACGGGCAAGCGCGCTCCAGGCCCGGATCGCCAGCGAGTCGCCCGGCGAGCCGGCCATGGCCGTGCTGCGCACCGTGATGACGCACGACGCCGAGGCGATCACGGATGAGTTCCGCCTCCTGGGCGGCGACCCGGCGGACTGGCTGCGCCGGATTCGGGTGGCCCGCCTGGACCCGCACGTGCGCGCGGCGCACGCGGCTCAGATGTCGCTGATCGAGCGCGCCATCGGCGAGGGCCTCGCGACCCGCCTCGGCGCTGACCAGGAGACCGATCCCTACCCGTGGGTGCTGGCCGCCGCCGCCGTCGGCGTGGTCCGCGCCTGCACGGCGTTCTGGGCCACCTCCGGCGGCACCATCTCGCTCAGCCACCTCATCGACCAGGCATTCCAGTCACTCGCCGACGGGCTGCCGGAGCACGGCGCCCTGCGGCGACTGACGGCGGACGCGGCAGGCGCCGCCGACCGAAAGGACGACAACTGATGGCCACGCCCACGCCCGCCCAGGGCTGCGGGGGCTCCGGGGACTCAGCCACGGCCGGTACCGCCCATGGCGTCCTGCCGGGCCTCGGCAAGCGCCGCATCCTGCTCATCATCGGCGCGCTCATGCTCGGCATGCTGCTGGCCGCGCTCGACCAGACGATCGTGTCCACGGCCTTGCCCACGATCGTCGGTGACCTGCGGGGCGGGTCGCACATCGCCTGGGTCATCACCGCCTACCTGCTGGCCACCACGGTGTCCACGCCCCTGTGGGGCAAGCTTGGCGATCAGTACGGCCGGAAGGTCTTCTTCCAGGCGGCGATCGTCATCTTCCTGATCGGCTCGGTCCTGTCCGGCCTGGCCAATTCCATGTTCATGCTCATCGCGTTCCGGGCGGTCCAGGGCCTGGGCAGCGGCGGCCTGATGGTCGGCGCGCAGGCCATCGTCGGCGATGTCGTCTCGCCCCGCGAGCGCGGCCGCTACCAGGGGCTGTTCGGCGCCGTCTTCGGCGTCTCCAGCGTGATCGGCCCGCTGCTCGGCGGCCTCTTCGTGGACAACCTGTCCTGGCGCTGGATCTTCTACATCAACGTGCCGATCGGCGCGCTCGCGCTGGCCGTCGTCGCCGCCCAGGTGCCCGGGCACCTCAGCCGGGTGCACCACAAGATCGACTACATCGGCACCGTGACGCTGTCGCTGGCCGCCACCGCGCTGATCCTGCTGACCAGCCTGGGCGGTACCACCTACCCGTGGGCGTCGACGCCCATCTACCTGCTCGGCGCGGCCGGAGCGCTGCTGATCGGCCTGTTCGTGCTTGCCGAGCGGCGCGCCGCCGAGCCGGTCCTGCCGTTGCACCTGTTCAAGCTGCGCGTCTTCTCGGTTACGAGCATCGTGGGCTTCATCGTCGGCTTCGGGATGTTCGGCGCGATCACCTACCTGCCCGCGTTCTTCCAGGTCGTGCGCGGCATCTCGCCCACCGTCTCCGGGGTGTACCTGCTGCCGCTGATGGCCGGCCTGCTCCTGGTCTCCATCACCTCCGGCCAGGTCATCGCGCGGACCGGCAAGTACCGGTTCTTCCCCATCGCCGGGACGGCCGTGATGACCGTGGGGCTGTTCCTGCTGTCGCTGATGAGCCCGGGCTCCTCGACGCTGCAGGACTCGCTGTCCATGCTCGTCCTCGGCCTGGGCCTCGGCGGCGTCATGCAGGTGCTCGTCATCATCACCCAGAACGGCGTGCCGCGAACTGAACTGGGGGTAGCGACCTCCGGAGCGACGTTCTTCCGGTCGATCGGCGGCTCGTTCGGCACCGCGATCTTCGGGGCCATCTTCGCCAACGTGCTGGTCGGCAACCTGGCCAGCCACCTGCACGGCGTCAGCCTGCCCGCGGGCTTCAGCGCCGCGGACGCTACCCCGGCGGTCCTGCGTCACCTGCCGGCCGTGGTGCACCAGGGGTTCGTGGCCGGCTATGCCCAGTCCATCCAGACGGTCTTCCTGGTCGCCGTCCCCATCGCGGCGCTCGCCTTCCTGGCGACCTGGTTCATCCCGCAGGTAGAGCTCCAGCGGTGGGCGCCAGCCGAGGCTCCCGGCCCGGCGGCGGGCGCCGCGGGCGCGGCAGCGCCAACAGCGATACCCGGGCCCGCGGAATCGGCGGCTCCGGCGTACGAGGCACTCGACCCCCATGATTCCCGCAAGGCCGGCTAGCCGGTAGGTCATGCCCCTAGTCAAGCGCCGGGAGCATATCGCGGGCATATCGAAAATCGCATACGCGCCGGCAACCCGGCGCTGCCTTGACTGGGCGCATGACCTACAGCGAACCCGCACGTACCGGTGCGCGCCGCGCCGGATCGCTGGCACCGTCGCCCTCTTCAGCCACCCCGACGGGAATCACGATCTACGGCTGCGAGCCGGACGAGGCCGTCCTGTTCCGGGAGATGGCACCTCGCTTTGCGGTACTGCCGACCATCACGGCCGCGCCCGCTTCTGAGGCCAATGCTGAGCTGGCGCTCGGTAACCGATGCGTCAGCGTCGGCCACAAGACGCGAGTCACAGATTCCACCCTGCTCGCGCTTAGCCAGCTCGGCGTAGCGTACATCTCCACGAGAAGCATCGGATACAACCATATCGACATGAAATACGCGAAGCGCGCCGGTATCTCGGTGGAGAATGTATTCTATTCGCCCCACAGCGTGGCCGACTTCACGCTGATGCTGATGCTGATGGCGGCACGAAGCGCGAAATCCATCATCCGCCGCGCAGATATCCACGATTACCGATTGAGCGACGCGCGCGGGAGAGAACTGCGCGACCTGACGATCGGGGTAATCGGAACAGGGCGCATCGGCACGGCCGTCATTGACAGGCTGCGAGGTTTCGGCTGCAGGATACTAGCCCATGACAAGCATTCCAAGGCTGCCGCCGACTACGTCTCCCTCGACGAATTGCTTAGGCTTAGCGACCTGGTAACGCTTCATACGCCGCTCAACGCGGGCACGCATCATCTCCTGAATCGCCAGCGCATCGGGCAGATGAAGCGCGGCGCTTTCATTATCAATACAGGGCGCGGCTCACTTATTGACACCGCGGCCCTTATCTCGGCGCTGGAAAGCGGCCGACTGGGCGGCGCGGCGCTGGACGTCCTCGAAGGAGAGGAGGGAGTATTCTACGCCGACCACAGGAACACGCCCATTGAAAGCGGGTCGCTGTTGCGGCTGCAAGAACTGCCGAATGTGATTATTAGCCCGCACACCGCCTACTACACGGACCACGCCCTGCGCGACACCATCGAGAACTCCATCGTCAACTGCGTCAAATTCGAAAAGGAGAGATCAGTGTGGATAGGCTGAAGGTCGGCATCGTATTCGGGGGCCGCTCCGAGGAATATCCCATCTCCGTCAAGTCCGCGCAAGAGGTCGCCAAGAACCTCGACACCGAAAAGTATGAGCCGTTCTGGATCGGGATAACGAGGAGCGGCGCCTGGAAGCTGTGCGACGGCCCTGCCGCGGACTGGGAGAACGGCGGTTGCCGGCCGGCCGTGCTGTCGCCGGACCGGAGCGTACACGGGCTGCTGGTCCTGGAGCAGGGGAAATACGAAACGATGAGGCTGGACCTGGTGGTGCCCGTCCTGCACGGCAAGCTTGGCGAGGACGGCGCCCTGCAAGGCCTGCTGGAGCTGTCCGGCATTCCCTACGCGGGCTGCGATGTTCAAAGCTCCGCCCTGTGCATGGACAAGTCCCTCGCCTACATGGTCGCCAGGAGCGCGGGAATCTCTACGCCGAACTTCTGGGTCGTCACGGCGAACGAGAATGTTGATGCCGGCCTGCTCACTTATCCCGTCTTCGTGAAGCCAGCCCGTTCGGGGTCGTCCTTCGGCGTCAGCAAGGTATCCCGGAAGGAAGAGCTGCCGAGTGCGCTGGAAACCGCGAGGGATTACGACTCGAAGGTGCTGATCGAGGAGGCTGTCGCCGGCGGCGAGGTCGGCTGCGCCATATTGGGGAACGGCCCGGACCTGGTCGCCGGGGAGGTAGACCGGGTCGCCCTGTCTCATGGGTTTTTCAGGATCCATCAGGAGAGCGCCCCCGAAAGCGGCTCCGAGAACTCAACGTTCATCGTTCCCGCCGACATCTCGGCAGAGTCGCGCTCGCTCGTCCAGGAGACAGCGAAGACCATGTACCGCGCCCTAGGGTGCAGGGGGCTATCGCGGGTGGACATGTTCCTCAAGGAAGACGGAACAGTAGTACTGAACGAGGTCAATACCTTGCCCGGCCTGACCTCATACAGCCGTTATCCGAGAATGATGAACGCCGCCGGGATTCCGCTTGCCGAAGTGCTCGACCGCATCATGTCGCTGGCGCTGACGGGGAAAAGCGAATGAAAGATGACTTCGCCTTCGTGGACGAGCTAGTATCCGGAGTGCGCTGGGATGCCAAGTACGCCACATGGGACAATTTCACCGGCAAGCCGGTGGACGGGTACCTGGCAAATCGAATTCTCGGCACGCGGGCGCTGTGCGCGGCCCTCAACAGGGCCCGGGAAGAGGCCGCAGCCCACGGCTTCGGCCTTCTCCTCTGGGACGGCTATCGCCCGCAGCGCGCCGTGGACTGCTTCCTGCGCTGGTCAGCGCAGCCGGAAGATGGCCGGACGAAGCTACGGCACTATCCGCGCATCGACAAGGCCGAGATGTTCGAGAAGGGGTACGTGGCCGCCAAGTCGGGCCACAGCCGGGGCAGCACCGTTGACCTGACGCTCTATGACCTGGCGACCGGTGAACTTGCCCCCATGGGCGGCGACCATGACTTGATGGATTCCATCTCCCATCATGGAGCAAAGGGAATCAGGTCGGTCGAAGCGAGAAACCGCCGGCGCCTCCGCTCGGTCATGGAGGCCTGCGGCTTCGGCTCCTACGACTGCGAATGGTGGCATTACACGCTGAAAGACGAGCCTTACCCGGACACCTACTTCGACTTTCCCATCACATGACCACGAGGGGAGCGGGGGAACGCGCTCACCGCGGTCGCCCGGCGGCGGGCCGTTGCACCGTGACACACAGCCCGCCAGCCGGGCGGGGGGCGAGGGCAAGGGTGCCGTCGTGGGCCTGGGCGATGCTCTTGACGATGGCCAGGCCGAGGCCAACGCCCGCGTGGTCACCGCGGGTGCGCTCGGTGCCCCGCTGGAACGGCTCGGTGAGTGTCGAGACCAGCTGCGGAGCAAGCCTCTCGCCGGTGTTTTCCACGATGAGCAGGACGGAATCGGTGCGCATAACGGTCTTGACCCGCACGCTGCCGTGTTCAGGGAGGTTGTGGACGATGGCGTTGTGCAGGAGGTTCGTGGTCAGCTGCAGCAATAGCGCGTGTGAGCCGGTGGTGGGGGTAATGTCCCCGCAGGTCGCGATGGTGATGCCGCGCTTCTCCGCGAGGGGCAGGAGTGTTTCCGCGGCTTGTTCGGCGATGAGCGACAAGTCGACGTTCTCTCGGGTGAAGGACCGCTGGCCGGCCCGGCTGAGCAGGAGCAATGCCTCGGTGAGGTCGATCGCCCGAGCGTTGACAGCGCGCAGGCGCTCATCGAGCGCGCCGCTGTCGCGGTTCGGATCATCGCGGGCCACTTCGAGCAGGGTCTGCGTGATCGCCAGCGGGGTTCGCAGTTCGTGGGAAGCGTTGGCCGCGAACCTCTGCTGCTCGGCGACATGCGCCTCAAGCCGCGCGAGCATGGCGTCAAACGCGTCGGCGAGCTCCCGGAACTCATCGCTCGGGCCCGGGAGCCGGATCCGGTGGGATAGCGACCCGTCCGCGGCCATGCGGGTGGCGTCCGTGATTCGAGCCAGCGGGGCGAGCATGCGCCCGGCGAGAATCCACCCGCCCACGAGACCGAACGCCAGCAGGAACGCCAGCACCGCGGCTGCCGCCTCGCCGAAGGCTCGCTGGTTGCCGGACCGGCCAGGCATCAACGCCCCGCCGATGCCGGATCGCGTGGTGGTGATCATCGGGTTGTCGGGAAAGAACCGCAGGAGGATCACCCACAGGGCGAGCAGCAAGGCGCCCGCGAGCACCAGGAACCCGGCGTAGCTGAGGGTGAGCTTGAGGCGAACGCTCAGCCCAGGTTCCCTATCCATCGTTGCCTCCCGCCCGCCCGGCGCCGGGCGCTGTGTCGATGTGGTAGCCGACACCGGGCACCGTGGCGATGACCCAGGGCTCGCCCAGGCGCTTGCGCAGGGCCGAGACCGTGATGCGCACCGCGTTGGTGAACGGGTCGGCGTTCTCGTCCCACGCCCGCTCCAGGAGCTCCTCGGCGCTGATGACACCGCCTTCGGCGGCTACGAGGACTTCCAGCACGGCGAACTGCTTCCTGGTCAAGGCGACGTACCGGCCGTCCCGGTAGACCTCGCGGCGGAACGGGTCCAGGCGCAGGCCCGCGATCTCCCGCACTGGCGGCCTGCTGTGCGCGCGCCTGCGGTCCAGTGCCCTAAGGCGGAGCACGAGCTCTCGAAGCTCGAACGGCTTGGTGAGGTAGTCGTCGGCGCCCAGGCCGAACCCGGAGGCCTTGTCGTCCAGCCGGTCCGCGGCGGTGAGCATCAAGATCGGCATGCCGCTGCCGGAAGCGACGATGGTCTCGGCGATCTCATCACCGCTGGGCCCCGGAATGTCACGGTCGAGGACGGCGATGTCATAGGCGTTGACGCTCAGCAACTCCAGCGCGGTGTCGCCGTCCCCGGCGATGTCGGCCGCGATCGCTTCCAGGCGCAGGCCATCGCGGATGGCCTCCGCCATGTAGGGCTCATCCTCGACAACCAGCACGCGCACGCTCTCGATGCTACGAGCCCGTGCATATCGCCGGCATATCGAAAACCTCATACTGGCCGACGACACGCTACATCGTGATGCGGACTCCGGCTCCTCGTTCCTGGGCCGCGGCGAGGATCAGGGCCGCGGCGGCGGCGTCCTGGACCGCGACCCCGACCGACTTGTAGAGGGTCAGCTGGGTATCGCCGGCCCGCCCGCGTGCGGTTCCGGCGGCGACCTGCCCGACCTCGACGATGTGGCCGGCGTCGATGGCGTGGCTCTCCACCGCCCGCACGAGCTCGATGGCCCCGGCCGGGGGCGGGGACAGGGCCGCCGCGCGGGACTCGACCACGACCAGCGCGTCGCGGATGGTGGCGGCGTCGATCTCACCCTCGCCGCCGGCGTTGTACCCCACGGAGTTGACGTGGGCGCCAGGCCGCAGCCACTCACGGCGCAGGACCGGAGCGGCCGCGTGGGTGGCGGCGCACACCACGTCGGCCGAGCGCACGGCATCCTCGGCCGAGGCTATGGCCTGGGCCGGGACGCCGGCAGAGACGAGCTCGCCCGCCAGCGCCCGCGCCTTCGACGCGTCCCGCCCGGCTAGCAGCACGACCTGGACACCGGGCAGGCGCGCCAGCGCCCGCGCATGGGCGTGGGCTTGCACCCCGGTCCCGATCACCGCGACGCGGCTGGCCCCCGGGCGGGCGAGCAGCCGGGTCGCCACGGCCGATCCAGCGGCCGTCCGCGCGGCGGTCACGTGGGTGCCGTCGATCACGGCGACCGGAGTGCCGGTGGCGGGATCGAAGCAGCAAATCAGGGCCTGGTGGGTGGGACGGTCCTGGTTGTGCGGGTACAAGCTCACCAGCTTGGCGGTGAGGGCGCCGGCCGAGGGCAGGAAAGCCGGCATCGCCGCCAGCATCGCGTCCTGCTCGGTTACCATCGCGGCGACCCGCGGCGGCACCGATGCCCGGCCCGCGCTCAGCTCGGCCATCGCCGCCTGCAGCGCGTCGGCCAGCGCGTCCAGGTCGAGCAGCGAGGCGACCTCAGCAGCGGAGATAACCAGCATCGCAACCCCTCCACGCGCTGCCTCACGCCGACGCCGGCAGCCCTAGCCGCGACCATACACAAATCGACGGTCCCTCCCGCAGGATCCTGCCCCGATCCCGCACAGGACCGCTACTAGTCCCCTGACCTGCGCTTTTGCTACCGTGATGGTGGGACGGGTGCGACACAGGGGGCGCACCATGAACACGGCCCGCAAGGCCTACGTCGTGCGAGACGCCGACAGCGACATCCCGTCCGGCGACGTCACCCAGGTCTACGCCTACACCCTCAAGGGCCTGACCACCGCCCTGGATGACGCCCGCCTGCGCAGCTACCGCGGCATCCCCCAGGTGGTCGTCCTCATGACGGACGGCCAAGCCACCGTCATCCGCCGCTTCGACCACGGCCGCGAGGTCCCCGTGACGCCCTTAGCTAAACCCGTGCTGCCACTGCGGTGCCTGTTCCCGCAGCGCTGCCAGCACCAGCAGCGTCTGCGGCGAGAACTCCCGGCGCGATGTCACGCCCGGCGGACCTCGACTTCGGCAAGGGCCCGGCCGGAACGCCCACCGGCCGGCTGGTGCAGACCATTAGCCCGGACGTTCTCGCCGGCGAGAACATGGTGCGGCTGGGTAACTCGTGGATGGCCTACTCACAGCCGTACGGCGCCACCATCAGCGGCGGAGCGGTCACCACCTTGCCCCGGTCGGGCTGGACGGTGACCACCGTGAGCACCGAGGATGGAGGCTCCATCGCCAACATGCTTGACGGCGACCCGAACACCCGGTGGAGTTCCGGCCACGGGCAGGCCCCCGGCGACTGGGTCCAGGTCGACCTGGGCGCGCAAACCACCTTCAGCCAGATCTCGCTCGACGTCGGCCCGAACACCGGTGACTTCGTGAACCGCTACGAGGTACAGGTCTCCTCGGACGGGTCGACCTGGAACTCGATCGCCCGCGGCGCGGGCACCACCGGGATCATGACCATCCCGCTGCCGACGACCACCGCCCGCTTCATCAAGCTGGTCAGCCTGGCCAGCTCGGGCAGCTGGTGGTCGATCACCGAGCTCAACGTCGGCGTCGCCCCCGGAGCCACCAGCGGCGACAGCGGCAACCTGCGAACCGCCAGCACGACCATTCACGGCCCCGACGGGGTACCGGCCCAGGTCACCTCCCGCTACAACGCGGGCAATGGCGCCGCAACGGTGGCCTTCCCGCTCCCCGGATTCAACTACGCCTACGCCCTGCCGCCAACGGCCGCGGTCACCTTCGCCACCTGGCCGGCGTCGTGACCATCACCGCCCGGCCCGAAGCGGTCAAGGTGACCGCCAATGCCTTATCAGCGGGCCAGGACCCTGGGATGTTCGCGCCAGGCGGGCATGGTGGCCATGTAGTCGAGCACCTGCCGTTCGATGTCCTGCTTGGAGGTCCCCGGGTCGCGGCGCGCCTGCCAGGCGGCCATCCGGGCGAAGCGCTCCTCAAAGGACTGGAGCGCGCCGCTGTCGTCGGTGCAGTAGCCGCAGTACCGGCCGCTCTCGATGGGCATGCCGCAACTCTCACAGCTTGATGTCGTGGTCATGGATATCTCCTCCGTGAGTTCGTGCGCCATGAGACTGTGCCTGCTCGATCAAGGCGAGCATCCCCGCGTTCAGCGCATCGGCCTGACCCGGCGGCAGCCGGGCCATGGCCCGGGCGAGCAGGTCAAGGCCGAGCACATCCCGGTCCCGCCGCAACGCCTCGTGCCCGCCGGGCGTCAGCCAGATCAGCGTCCGTCGCCGGTCCCCTGGATCGATCTCGCGCTCTAGCAGGCCGTCGCGCTCCAGATGTGTCACGATCTCGCTGATCACCGACTGCGCCCTGCGCATGTGCGCCGCGGCCTCGCCGACGGTCAGCGGGCCTGCCAGCGCCAGGTGCTCGAGCATCGCCCTTGAGGCACCCGGCAGCTCGCTCCGCGGCCGGTCACGACGATGAAACGTCAGGTAGACGGCCCGGAACAGCTCCGCGAACCGCTCTGCTCGCGCCTGTTCCTCAGTCACGGCAACAGCTTTCCGGCCACGTAATTCATCGTCAATCCCGATGCACCGGCGCATGCCGCCCGCGTGCTGGCACCGTCCCGTTGCACGGCAGGCTGCGACGGAACGGGGATAAAACGGCGATCGCCTGGTAGTAACTACTGCGTTCCGCTTCACGCGGTCAGTACGCGAAACCGGAGGCTCCACATGCGCATTGGCGCGCTTGTCCTGGTGATCTGGCTGATTATCGGCGCGATAGCCGCCGGGCAACGCCACTACTACAGCTCGGGCTCGCAGAACTGCGCCGGAGCCGGCACGACGCTGGTGACGATCCTGGCTGGCCCGCTCAACTATGTCGGCGTGAACCCGAAGGTGGCCTGCCACTTGCCGCAGCCTTCTAAGTGATCTGAGTACGGGTGGCGTGAGCCGGCTCGCCCCTGCCGGAGATCAGCCCGCTGGCGCGAGATCACGGCTCCCGAGCATATGTAGCTGTTGACCTGCGTATTTCTTCCTGCACGATTTGGCGGATATCGGCGCGGCGGGCGCGGCGCCAGGTGACGGCCGCCACGAAGAAGGCGGCCAGCGCCAAGAACGCGCAGGCGATGGCGGTGTGGACTGAGACTTGGGCCGCCCGGAATTCGACCGGGACGCCCGCGATCGAATTCACCACGGTCACCATCGGCCGGGCGAAACTGAAGATGCCGCCGGGCGCGGCCAGGTGCGCGGTCGTGCGCTCGCTGGGTGCCAGCCAGCGCAGGTCGCTGAAGTGCAGCAGCGAGCAGACGGTCACCGCGGCCGCGGAAAACCCGAGCGCCATGGCACCGCCGCGAATGATCACAGAAGGCGCGGGCGCTCGCCGGCGGTTCCTCGCCGCCCCAAGGAGCGGCGCCGCGAAGCCGGCTGCCGTGGCGAGCGTTATCAGCCAGGCGCGGTAGTCCGCGACGAGCCAGGTCCAGTCGTTGATGTGCGTCAATGCCCAGTGCGCCGCGCCGGAGCTCATCGGCTCCTCCTTCACCTACTGCGGATTCCGGTCGGATTCATACCCGGCATGTGCCGATATCGCTTCGCCCACGGGTCGCTACTTGGTGTCGGACGCTGGCGGGATCGAGGCCAGCGCGGCAAGGACCGCGTCCACTCTAGAATCCGAGTCCGCTCCAGGCTTGGGGATAAAAGGCAGGAGCTGGGCGCCCCAGCCGACTGCGGCGCCCAGCCCCTGATCAGCGGATCGCGGGGACTGAAGCGGGTGGGGCTGGCGCGGGTTCTGAGGGCTCGATGGCCAGATGCGGGAGATGGCGGTCTAGCCAGCGGGGCAGCCACCAGTTGGCGTCACCGAACAGGTGCATCGCGGCCGGCACGAGCACGGTGCGGAGGATGAAGGCGTCCAGCGCGACCGCTGCGGCCAGCCCGATGCCGAACTCGGCGACATCTCGCTGCCCCAGGAACGAGAACGTGAGGAACACGCAGATCATGATGGTTGCCGCGGCGGTGATGACCCGCGCGGTCTCCACCTGCCCGCTGCGGACCGCGACCGAGTTCCGGCGGCCGTGCACCCACTCCTCGTTCATCCGGCTGACCAGGAACACCTGGTAGTCCATGGACAGGCCGAACAAGATGGCCAGCGTCACCACCGGCAGGAAGGCCTCGACTGGCCCGGCCTGCCCGAGGCCGAACGCGCCGGTCCCCCAGCCCCACTGGAAGAACGCGGTCAGCACCCCGAACGACGCCGCCGCGGCGAGCAGGTTCATCACCGCCGCGGTCGCCGGGACCAGCAGGCTGCGGAACGCCACCACGAGCAGCAGGAAACTCAGCCCGATGATGGCCAGGATGAACCACGGCAGCTTCGCTTTCACCACGGCGGCGAAGTCCGCGAACGTGGCGGTGACGCCGCCAACGTACGCCCGCATCGTAGTGCCGCGCTCGGCCGCCGGGATGATGTCATTGCGCAAGGTAGTGATCAGGTCGGACGTCGCCTTCGCCTCGGGCGACGTCGCCGGGGTCACTTCGAAGACCTCGGTGCCGCCCGTCGCGGCGAGCGGCGTCACGCTTGTCACATCGGCCACCTTGGGCAGGCCGGCTTCTAGCGCGCGGAACGCGGCCCGGTCCGCCGCTGAGTGGGTCTGCGCCACCAGTATCAGCGGCCCGTTGAAGCCCGGCCCGAAGCCCTCGGCCAGCAAGTCATACGCCTGCCGTGTGGTGGTCGAGGAGGGATTGTTTCCCTGATCCGAGGAGCCGAGCCGCAGGCTGAGCACCGGGATCGCGAGCAGCACCATGACGGACGTGGCCGCGATGGCGAGGACCGCCGGCCTCCGTTCGACGGTCCCCGACCAGCGCGCCCATAGCCCCGCTGAGCCCGGCGCAGGCGTCCCGGCGATCAGCCGGCGCCGCTGTCGCCGGCTCAGCACCCGCATCTTGAAGACGCCGAGCAGTGCTGGCAGCAGGGTGACCGCCGCGAGCACGGTGAAGACGACGGTGAGCGCGGAGGCGACCGCGAGCCCGTTCAGGAAGCCGACGCCCAGGACCAGGATGCCGAGCAGCGCGATGCACACGGTGCTGCCCGCGAACAGGACGGCGCGGCCGGAGGTGTTGATGGCCTGGACCGCCGCCTCCTCGGGCGGGAGCCCTGCCTGCAAGCCACGGCGGTGCCTGGTGACGATCAACAGGGCATAGTCGATGCCCACGCCCAGGCCTATCAGGGCGCCGAGGACCGGCGCGATGTCGACCACGTTCATGGCATGGGTCAGCGGCGCGATCGCCATCAGCCCGCCGCCGACCCCGGCAACGGCCGTGACCAGCGGCAACAGCATAGCCAGGAGAGAGCCGAACGCGATGAACAGCACCACCGCGGCCGCCAGCACGCCAACCGCCGAGCTGGTGGAAAGCGGCGCCTGTTCGGTGTTCCCGATCGCCTGGCCGCCGAGTTGCACGTTGAGCCCGGGGGCGCGCGCTGCCCTGGCCGCGTCGATGACCCGGGTGATGTCCGCCTTGGCCAGGTCGCCTGCCTGCCTGGCGAAGTCGATCGTGGCGTACGCGGTGCGGCCGTCCCGGCTGATCCGCGCGGCCCCGCGCGGCCCGTACGGGCTGACCACAGCCACGACCTCGGGCATCGCCGCGACCTGCCGGAGCACCGCGCTCATCCGGGCCGTCACGGCCGCATCCCGCACCGTACCGTGACTGACCCGCCAGACGATCGTGTCGGAGTCGCCGGCCTGCGCTGGGGCCGCTTTGGCCAGCAACTGCTGCGCCGTGTCGGAACCCGTGCCGGGCAGTGAGAATGAGTTGTCGTAGTTGCTCTTGACGGCCTGAGATAGCGCGCCCAGGCCGATCAGCACGATCACCCAGGTCGCGATAACCGCGAACCGGTGGTGATAGCACCACCTCGCGATGGCAGCCATGATTCTCCTGTTCTGGTCATGATCCTGGTGAGCTGAACCTGCCGCCGGACGGCTCCCGCCGGTTGCGGTAGATGTCGTTGCCATGCCATCGATGCTGTCGGGCGAACGGCCGGTCGTCGTCGTGCGCGGGAAGACACTTCTTCCTAGTCAGCGGGGATGCCGTCCGGTGCCGGGCTACCGCACGGGAAGTATGATGCCGACGAGCGCGCGCTGGTCCTCGCCGTCCGCGGCAAGGTCCACCGCGCCTGGCGTGACTACGGGCGGTCGATCTCGCTACACTGTTCGCATGGTCACGGTCCCGGTTTCGCTGGCCCGCATCTCGGGCTTCCGTGGTCGTGCCCTAGTTGCCTGGCGCCGCGGCCTGTCTCGGCTAAGTCTCCTGGCTGCCCGCGGGAATGCCGTGCCGGCGGCTACCGCGAGGCCGATAAGGCCCGTGATCGTGCCCGCGAGCCTGGATGACCTTCGGGGACCGGCGTCAGGCGTCGAGGAATTGCCGGTCCGCCTGTACTGGTCGGCCGGATCCCGCCAGTTCGACCTGGCCGACCCGGATCAGGTCACCGCCTTGTGCGAGGCAGTCATCGACACGGCGACCGCGATCGGTGACATCACCCGCTACCTGAACGCCGGCCTGCTGGTCCGCGCGTGGCCGGCCCTGGGGATGGAGCGCGTGAAGCGCGAGGCGTGGGAGAGGCAGTTCCCGGTGCTGCGCCGTCAGCGGCGCGGCGCGGCGGCCTAGTGCTCCTCGATAGCCGGCATCGCGACATCGCGCGCATCGCTCTTACCGCCGCGGGGCGCAAGTACGGGGTGGCGTTCGCTGGCGGCGGCGCGCTGCAGGTCCACGACGTGAGCAACCGGCGCACCCAGGATGTTGACCTGTTCGTCCGCAACGCCAGGAACGTCGCCAGGGCCGCCCGGGCCATCGCTGCCGCGCTCGCGCGGGCCGGGTACCGGGTCGAGGTCACCGCGGCGGATGAGGGCCTGTGGGAGTTCGAGGTCTACCCGCATGACCTCGCAGGCTCTGCCGGCCTTGGGGACGACGCCCTTGACCCCGTGCAGGTGCAGGTGGCGTTCTTCGCCTTTACCGGCACGGTGATCAAGGACGTGGGCCCAGTCGTCACCCTTGACTACCTGGCAACCCGAAAGACGGTCGCGATCCTGGAACGGCACCAGGTCCGCGATTACGTAGACATCGCCTCACTAGTGGACGCGGGCTACACGATCTCGCGGCTGCTTCGCATGGCGTTCGCGGAGGAACCCTCGCTAGGCGTTGAAGACGCGGGAGACGCGGGCGTCCACCTAGACCGGATCACTGACGAGCGGATCGCCCGGGAGCTTCCGCCCGGGAAAGCCCCGCGATGGGTCCGGGACGCGTTCGCAGGCTGGCCTCGCGAGCCAGTGCACACCGGCTAGCCGTGACAGCGAACCGCCGGAGAACGCTTTTCATCTCCCCGGCGCTGCGGCTCGTTCGGGGAAGAAAGCCTGTACTGGGCGGCTGCCCTTCCGGCTCGGGTCAGGCGCTGGTGCGGCCGCCGGAGTACGGGCAGCGGACCTCCCGGCGCCCGTACTCGGGGTTGGGAACGTACTCGCCCGTCAGTTCGCCGTCGGGGTCCAGGCGCCAGGCCCCCTTGATGAACCTGCTGGGCACCGGCGGCTGATGGTCGCCGACAACCTCATCGAGCCACCCGCCACCGGCAGCCCGCGCCGCCTCCCGGATCTCGGATGAGATCTCAGGGCCTGTCATCGTTGTCTCGTCCATGCCGCCAGTATCCACCGTTCCCCCGCCGCAAGGTAGAGCCATCCTTCAGTCTAATTTGTCACATTCGCCCCGCGCCGAGGCTGTCGTAAACGGTGTTTGTCGAATGCGTTGAGGGTAATTCGCAGTACTGCCCATTTCACCGGGGCCGACGCCGGCGTAATATGACGACATGACGACATGACCGTCATCAGCCTGTCCGCTTTCCGGGAGGTGGTCATGGAAATGGTGCCGGCCCGCGGCGAGCCTGTCGTCCCGGCCTATGATCCGATGCGGCAGTTCTCTCAGCTGGCCGGTGACGTACGTGACCCCTACCCGATGCTGGCGGACTTGCGGGAAACCGCCCCGGTACTGCGGGTCAGCGCCGGGGAGCACGCGGGCCGGCGGGCGCCCGACGCGAAGGCGCCGACGCTGCCCACGTTGTTCACCGTTTTCCCGCACGAGCATGCGCGGCAGGTACTGACGGACAACGTACGTTTCTCCTCGGCCTGTCATGCGACGACCATGGGGCACGTCATGGGCCGGACCATCTTGGAGATGGATCCGCCAGAGCATCAGCGCCATCGCGCCCTGGTCGCCGGGGCCTTCCGCGCCGGCGTCCTCGACCAGTGGGCCGACGTCATCATCGGCGCTACAGTCAATGAGCTGATCAGCGCTTTCGCCGACGACGGCCAGGCCGACCTCGTCCGGCAGCTAACCTTCCCCTTCCCGGTCCGGGTGATCTCCCGGATCCTAGGCCTGCCGGAGGCGGACTGGCCCCACTTCCTGCGGCTATCGACCCAGCTGATCGCGATCATGCGTGACTGGGACGGGGCGCTGGCAGCAAGCCGTGAACTGCGCGGCTACTTCGCCCAGATCATCGCCAGCCGCCGACGCGACCCCGGCGATGACCTGGTCAGCCAGCTTATCCAGGCGGAATCAGACGGGCAGCGCCTCACCGACGAGCAGATTTACCCATTCTTGCTCCTGCTGTTGCCGGCGGGGGCCGAGACCACCTACCGGTCGTCCAGCAACCTCCTGTTCGGCCTGCTCACCCATCAAGATCAGCTTGATGCCGTGCGGGCCGACCGCAGCCTGCTGCCACAGGCGATCGAAGAGGCGCTGCGGTGGGAACCGCCGCTGCTGAACGTGCTACGGCTGGCCACCAGGGACCTGGAACTCGGCGGCGTCCCCATTCCTGAGGGCTCCTTCGTCTCGGTCTCGCTCGGAGCGGCCAACCGCGACCCCGGACGCTACCCCAGCCCGGATACCTTCGACATCTTCCGCAAGCGCAGGCAGCACATCTCGTTCGGCACCGGGCCGCACATGTGCCTGGGCATGCACCTAGCCCGGCTGGAGACCCGCGTGCTGCTCAACGCGGTACTTGACCGCCTGCCGGGGCTGCGCCTTGACCCCGCGGCGCAAGACACCCACATCCACGGCTTGATATTCCGCTCACCGCCAGAGCTGCCCGTGCTGTTCGATCCGGGGCACTCGTGAGCGTCGCGAAGGCATCGATGGCGCGAGAAACGGCCCTGCCCGGTACGTTCGTGGTGTCCACCGGCCGCTGCGGCTCGACAATGCTGTCGAACATGCTCAGGCTGAACCCGGACATTCTCAGCCTGTCCGAATTCCTGGCCATGCTCCTGCCCGACCCCTTGCCCCCCGGTGACCTCGACGCGGCGGCCTACTGGCGAGTGCTCACTCAGCCGCGGCCGTTCTTCACGCACGCGTACCGGCTCGGCATACGCGTCCCAGAGTTCTTGTACCTGCCCGGCGCTGAAAGCAGATTCACTCCGGCTGACGGGATACCCCCTATCCTGATTACCACGCTTCCGCACCTCAGCGACGACCCTGAAGGGCTTTATGACGAGGTGGGGGCATTCGTCGCGGACCTCCCCTCGGCGACCGCGGCCGCTCAGCACAGGCGATTGTTCGAGTGGCTGTGCGCTCGCGCGGGTGCCCGCGCCTGGGTCGAGCGGTCAGGCAGCTCACTGCTGTACCTGAGCCAGCTCACCAGCGCCTTCCCGGACGCCAGGTTCGTTCATCTCTACCGCGACGGGCGCGAGTGCGCCTACTCGATGAGCCGCAACGCGGGATACCGGCTCGGAGCGATCGCCATGATGCTGCACGCGCGCCTAGGCGTATCCCCCTACCTAAACGATGACAAGCCACCGGAACACGTGCCCCCCGACCTGCGGCCGTTCATGCCCGGCACCTTTGATCATGAGGCATTCGAGCGGTTCGAGGTACCGGTGGCGCAACTCGGCCAGCTATGGTCTGACATGGTCACGCCCGCACTCGACATTCTCGACAGCTTGCCCCCCGAGCGCGTGCTGCAGCTCAGCTACGAGGACCTCATCGCCGAGCCAGAACAGGCCCTGCGGCGGCTGGCCCGCTTCGCCGACCTGCCGCACCGGGATCCAGGCTGGCCCGACCGCGCCGCCTCGCTTGTCCAGTCCCGGCCGCCGCGCTGGCCAGCCCTGCCCGAAGACCAGAAGAGCGACCTCACCCGCGTATGCGAGCCGGCCATGCGCCGCCTCTACGGCGGCGTGCGGTGTCGTGGCCGGTTATGCGGCTGGCGGGCGGCTCTAGCCACGGTTCTTTCGGCTGTACATGGCCAGGTATATGTGCGCCGTGACGCCGGGGCGTATTATTGGAATATGCCCGACTACGATCTGCTTGCAAAATTCTACGACCGGCTTATGAGTGACTCAGCGCTCAGAAGCGAGCAGGTTATGCGTTGCATTGAGCGTTACAACCCAACCGCTGCATCCCTTCTTGAGCTAGGCTGCGGGACAGGTGCAGTGCTTCACGGAATCTCGGTCGTGGGTTCACTCTCGGGAATGGACATCTCGCCCATTATGCTTGACCTCGCACGGGCGAGGCTCCCGGGCGCGGAATTCATACAAGGCGATATTTCGTCTTTCGACCTGAGGCGCAGGTTCGATGTCATCGTATGCACCTACGACGTCCTCAACCACCTGCCGGAGTTCAATCGCTGGATCTCGTGCTTCGCGTGTGCATCCAAGCATCTGACGGAGGGCGGGCTGTTCATCTTCGATATAAATACAGTTGGCCACCTGAGCAAGGTCGCAAGCGAAAGGCCTCAGGTGCGTCAATTCGACGGCAACACGGCCATCATAGCCGTCAGCACGGAAGGGCGGTCTGTCTACACGTGGGATGTGCGGATATTCGAGCATGCGGTCAACAATCAGTACCGGCTCTATCATAGCCAGTTCCGTGAGCTCGCGGTAGAAATCCGCCAGATCCTGGAAGCGATGCCCTCTGGCTTTGAATTGCTGGATCTCGCCGACTCCGCCGGGGGTACACCGGACGACGAATCGGAGCGAGCATTCTTTGTCTACCGCAGACGATCGTCATGATCCATATCGGCCGAGGCGTGCTGCGGGCCTACGTCAGTCTGTTTGATCAGCGCGGTACCAAGGAGTTCGCGGTCGCCGGCTTTGTCTCGCGGCTTACCTCGTCCATGGTTTTCGTTAGCCTGATCCTTGCGATCACCGAGCGCGGCGGAGGGTACGCCACGGCCGGGGCGGTGATCGGGGCGCTCACGCTGGCCGCTGGCCTGGCCCTTCCGGTGCTCGGCGGGCTGATCGACCGCTACGGGCAGCACCGCGTGCTTGTCCCCCAGACGCTGGCCTTTGGTGTGCTGATGCTGCTGCTGACAGTCGCCGTGGAGGCGCGCGAGCCAGAGTGGCTGCTCGTCGTGCTGGCTGCCGCCGCCGGGGTAGCGATGCCAGTGGCGGGCCCGCTGGTGCGGGCTCGGTGGACCAGGATCTACCAGGGCACGGACAAGCTTCGCATCGCCTACGGCTTTGAGAGCGCCACCATCGAGACCGTCGAGATCGCCGGGCCTATCCTGGTCACCGCGCTGGTCACCGGCATCGGGCCCCTGGCGGGACTTGCCGCCGTGCTGACCTGCGCGCTTGGCGGAACACTGGCCCTGGCCGCGCAGCGCGGCACTGAGCCCGAGCCGGCCGGCCGGGTTGCGGGCGGCGGGGTCGGCAACTCGCTGCGCATCCCCGCGCTGCAGGCGCTGTACGCGGCCCGCTTTTGTGTCGGCGCCGTGTTCGGCGCGATGCCCGTATCGCTCATCGCGTTCGCGACCGCCCACCACGGCCGCGCGTTCAGCGGCCTATTTCTCGGACTATACGGGGTGACCAGCCTGATCGCCGGACTCGGTTACGGTGCGCTCACGGGGCAGATGCCGCTTCATCGTCGGCTGGTCGTCAGCGTCGCGCTGTTCGCGGCAGGTGGAGTCCCGCTGCTCGCCGCCCGGGGGCTGTTCTCCCTCATCGGCCTGCTACCGCTCGCCGGCGTGGCGATGGCGCCGGCGACGGTTACCGCGATGGAGGTCATGCAGCGCGTGGCACCGCCAGCCTTGCTGACCCAGACGATCTCCTGGGACACCACGGCGATCGCGTTCGGCATGACCGCGGGCAGCTTCCTGGCCGGCGCCGCAATCGCGCCGCTGGGGGCAGATTATGCGTTCGTGGTACCGGTATGCGCGGGACTGCTCGGCCTGATCGCGGTGCTAGCTGGCAGCAAGCCGATCCGCTCCGCCTGCGTGGATTCATGATTCAGGACGTCTGACCGCCCCCACTACCTGGCTGAGATAGGAGATGATCCGGCGTCGCGCCTGCCAGACCTCGTAGCGTACGTCTACCTCGCGGTCGTCCACGCGCCAGTAAGCGGGATCGAGGACCTCACGCACGTCACCAATCCACCTATCCCGGCTGGTGTAATGCTCGTCGAAATGCATCGGGCTGGCGATGACCAGGAGACCGCCCGGCCGCAGCAGGCGTGTCAGCTCGCCCGCCAACGCCGCGGGGTCGTCTACCCGGTCGAGGACGTTCGCGCACGTCACGATGTCGAAGTATCCTTCGGGCCTCGGTATGTCCGACGCGGTGACCTGGTAGAGGAGCGCTCGGGGTATCGGCTTGGGCAGGCAGGTGGGCTCGACTCGCCGGTGGTCGGCCCGCAAGGTAGGGCCAGGCATGGGCACCCACCGGTCGAAATCTTCACCGAGCAGCAGTCGCCTGGCCCACGTGCTGAAGGCGGCCGACGGCTCGGCCAGCACTAGTTCTTCCGCGTCGGGCAGGCGCTCGGCTAGCTCATGCAGTAGGCGGCCGGTGCTGCCACCGACGTCACAGACCCGGCGCGCGGTGATGCCCAGGCCCGCGGCCCAGGTAGCCGTGATGGCCGCGGTCCGCTGGTAGAAGCGCCCTGGCCGGCCATCGCCGATGAGCTCGTCCGATTTAAGGGACTCCGCATCTGCCGGGGCTTTGGCGCCGTCGGGGCGCAGGTCAGGAAAGAGGATGTCGCCCCACTCATTGCGCAGGTAGATGCCCTGGTACTCAAGTGACGCATAACGGTCGGCGTTGACCGAAACCGCACCCATAGCCCCGCCCAGTGGTCGCGTGGAAAGTGGAGACTTCCAATCGTATTTGCATCCCTGTGAAGGCAGTAAAGTCAGGGCGCCGCATAGCGCTTCCTGAGATCGGCCTTGCGAATCTTCCCCATTGGCGTCCGCGGCATGTCATCGAGCACCTCCATCTGCCCCGGCCAGTACCAGTCGCTGACCCCGGCATCGCGCAGGAAGTCCCTCAGTTCCGCGAGCGTCGGCGGGGATCCGGCCGCGGCCGTCACCACCGCGCAGATCCGTTCGTCCGTCGCCGGATCTGGAATGCCGATAAGCGCGACGTCCGCCACCTTCGGGTGCTTTCCGAGCACTGCCTCAATCTCGGCAACCGGCACGTTCGCGCTCTGGAAGATGATGATGTCCTTGGTCCGGCCGATCAGGCGGATACCACCCCGCCCGTCGTCGCGGACTACGTCACCGGTATTGAACCAGCCGTCCGCGTCGAGCTCGGCGGCGTAGATGTCGTCCTGCCTGTAGTAGCCGAGGCACTGAGCCGGACCGCGGACCCACAGCGCACCCGCCCCCTCGTCCAGGCCATCCACCGGGTCGATCCGGATCTCCATTCCCCCGGTGGGCCGTCCATCACTGCGCGTCGGCCAGTCTTCGGGATCGCTCGGCCGGGTACACGTGACCGCCCCGTTCTCGGTCATGCCCCACAGCGAGAACATCCGCACGCCCAGCGCGGCCCGGACCTCATCCAGGAGCTGCGGTGGCACCGGCGCTGAACCAGACACGACGCTGGCGAGGTGGGTGGCCCGCGGTGGGCGAGAGCGGGCGGCGGCCAGCAGTTCCCGCACGAAGTGCGGTGAGCCGTAGAAGGTGGTGACGCCGTGCTCCGCGATCAGCTCCAGGCTTGCCGCCGGATCCCAGGTGTCCAGGCAGACAGTGGTCCCGCCGAGAACCAGCGAGGCCAGCAACCGGGTCACCAGCCCCGCGCGGTACATGTTGCTGTGGGCCGTGGTGTTGACCAGCGTCTGGTCGAAGCCGAGCGCCTCCGCGTATCCGCGGATCTCGGCGTACAGGGTGTTCTGACTGTGTACAGGCGCTTTGGTGGTGCCCGTCGTCCCCGAGGTGAACAGGATCACGAAGGGCTCGTCGGGGCCCAGGCGGCAGCCGGCCAGCTCGCCCTCCCGGCCACCGTTCCCGGTCAGGAACTGCTCGGCGAACGACAGCGTGCCCGGCGGCCGGTCTTCGCCGAACACCACGATGCGCTCGGGCAGGCCGATGTCGCGGGAGAGCGCCAGCGCCATGTCGGCCGAGCGTCCCCCGAACGTGTTTGTGGCCGCGATGAGCAACCGAACATCGGTCAGCCGGAGCGCGAACTCCATCTCGGCGCGCCCGAACTCGGGGGGAACCGGAACGATCCGCACGCCTGCCTTAGCGCAGGCCAAGACGAGCGGGAGCATCTCCCAGATGTCGGGCAGCAGGACACCGACGCAGTCACCAGGCTGCACTCCGAGGTTCACGAGGCCGCGGGCCATCCGGTCGGTCAGCCGGGACAACTGCGCGTAATCGATCTTGTCCGTCCGCCCGGTGGCGAGGTTGTGCCCGACCACCGCTGTCTTGCCCGGCCGTTCCCTGGCGTGGCGATCCAGGTCGTCGAGGAAGGTCTCGTCCCGCCACCACCCGGCCGCGTAGTGCGCCTGATGGGCCTGGGTCACGTCGTACATCGGTCCTCCATGCGGTTAAAGGCCGTCGGCCGGTACCGGGTCCCGCACCTGGACCCGCAGCTCGCTGAAGTAGCGCTGGCCACCGGGGCCCGGGAGCCATGCCTGGTCGGGACCTGGCAGCAGTTCGGTCATCACCACCTCGGTCTCGTCGCCTGCTCGCTGCCGGGCGGCTCTCAGCATCGTGGCGAGCGCGGACACGTAACGGGGGCTGGTCAGGTCGACGTAGACCGGCTTGACCTCGGTTCTGATCTTGACGAAGAGCTTCTCCGGCAGGTCAAGCGCCCGCCGCAAGCGGCGGATGGCAAGGTACTCGGGCAGCCCGCCGGACTTAGTTGGCCATGCCTGCGCGACAGTCGTGCGCCATCTCTCCCTGGCGACGACCAGCCGGTCGATGGTGATCCTCGGGCAGTGCCGCTCGGGCCCGGCCAGCGTCTTGAAAAGGTCACCGCCCGACCAGGCGATGGGCGCGGCGAACATCGCGAGCAATGGCCATCGGCGCCCGTCCCCGGCGGCTGCGATCAGCTCCCCGTCTTGCTCGGTCACGGTGATCGTCATGGCCGGGAGCAGCCTAGCCGGGTCGGCGCCTGACTCCGGCGCGAAGGCGAGCTGGTAGTCATCGGGCTGGACAGGAGCCAGGCGCGGAGTGAACTGCGGGCACCAGCTCGCGTAGGACGGGACGACCTGCCGGCCGAGATCGGCGGTCACGGCGGCCCGCAGCCTGGCTGGCTCAGGGTGGCGGTCGGTGAACAACGCGGAATCCAGCGTCGGCCACATCGCGTGCAGCTCGCCGAGGACGACCGTGAACTCCCCGCGGGCGAGCGCCGCGACGCTGTCGGCGCAGATCTGGAGGTCGGGGCTGTGGATTCGGGCTCCGGCCCAGGCCGGCCGCGCGGCGGCGAAGAGCGCTGCCGCCGGCCCGGCCAGATCGTCGCTGGTCAGGTTCACCCGGCGGGTCCCGGGCGCCATCTGGTCGAGGCCGAAGAGGGTGGCCCAGCGGGCTGAGAACTCGGTGGCGACCGCGCCGGCGACCGGCTCTGGATCAACGAGCAGCGGCAGGACGGCCGCCCAGAACCGGTGCAGCGGGACCCCAGCCGTGGCGGACCCGCCAAGCTCCGCGTACAGCCTGCGGAATGCCTGCGTGTAGGCGTCGGCCAGCGCCACCGACAGCCACCTCGCCGCGGGCAGCAGCACCTTGCCGAGCGGCCCGGCGATCGCGTCGAGCACGGGTCCGCCGAATGTCACCTCGATATCGCGGACCGTCTCTTCGTAGCAGATCTTCCTGCCCGCGTACATTTCCCCCGGCCGGCGCTCAGGGGCGGCGCCGGTGATGCTGGTGAACTCTGAATCCAGGCGGCCCAGGGCGACGAGCAGGTTGTCAGGGTCTCCCGCCGCCGCGCTGACCGCGTCCCGGGCAGCGTCCAGCCGGGCGAGCTCGGCCAGTGCCCGGTCCCGCGCCGCCGGATCGGCGATGGCGGCCACGGTGGCCCGCAGCGTCCCCTCCGCACTGGGGTCCTGCGGCAGGTTCACCCCCCACCAGATCACGTCCCGTGCGGCAAGCTCGCCCAGCAGGGCAAGCGCCGTTGAGGGATCGAAGCCGCCGGCTACCGCCGCCGCGCAGGCCTGGCCGTCGCAGCGGGCCAGCAGGTCCGCCTCGGCCTCGGTCAGGGTCAGTGCGGCCCGCCCGGGCATCAGGACCTGGCGCCCCTCCATGGTGACATGCGGCTGCAGGCCCACCGGGAGCCACGGCCGGACCCTCGGGTCGGCGGCGAGGTGGCTGGCGAAGGCTTCCAGCGCCCAGTGCTCGTAGTAGACGGTGCGTGCCCGGACCAGGCGGTCACCGCAGTGGGCGCGCACGGCGGGTGCTTGCGGATCGAGGCTGACCCAGGTGGCGGGGCCGAAGAACCCGATCGTGTCGTTCTTGCCGCAGTAGCGTTGCCAATAGCGGATGATCACGTTGTTCTTGGCCTTGCTCCGGTTCCTGCTTCGGCTGGCCTTCTGGCCGGCCGGTGCCTCCATCGCGATACGGGCCGCGGCGCCCGGGTTCTGCCAGGTGAGCGCCTCGCGAAAGAGCGGGTCGGCGGCGATGTCCGCGGCGACCGCGTCGGCTTGCGCGAGGGCCGCGGCATAGGCCGCCTCCAGGTCCGCCAACCCGGCCCGCCCGTCGAGGAACGCGTCGGCCGCCGCGGCGCACGCCGGGGCCGCGAACCAGTCCAGCCCGGCGGCCGGGAATCCGGCGGACCGCAGCAGGGCGTCGCGCCAGACCGCCCATTCAGTGCCGGGCAGCGGGGCGAGGTGGCTGCCGGTCACCGCGCGGCCTCCGGCCGACCGGTGCCGGCTGGACGGCCCACGGTTACCGCCCCGGCCTGAATGAATGGCACATGGCGCAGGCGTCCCAAGGCGCGGCATCCCCTGCGGTCATATGTTGAGCATCCCGGCTCTAAGCGGGCAAGTCAACCGGCACTCTGCATTAACCATAATAGTTATAGAGGATTCGCCCGTGATAATTGAGGTCGGCGTGAAAATGGAGAGAGGAATTCGGCGTGAAAATGGAGAGGCAGGATGGAAGCCAATATAGAGATGGATGCTGGACTGCGGGTCCATAGTTGTGCATGCTTGAACGGTGGATCCATGTACTGCATATCCGGATTCGCGGAGCATCGCGGCCAATCACCGCCCAGCGCAGAAGTCGATCGCTACGAAATTGCCCGCCGCCGGCGGCGTTCGCGTCATGCCCAAGGACGCGTCTAGGAGTGCGCATGACCTCGGACAACCTGCGAACGCGAGGACTCGCGGAGCCCAGCCTGGCGATCGCCGGCGGGCAGCCCGTCCGGACGCGGCCATGGCCCACCTATGACAAGGGGGACGCGTTCATCTCACCGGATGACGAGGTGGCGGCGTACTCAGCTATCCGGTCGCACCGGTACTTCCGCTACGACGACCGGCCGAGCGAGCAGACCTGCGCCGGTCGCCTGGAGAACCGGCTGTGTGAGACATTCGGCGCCCGGCACGCGCTCGCCTGCGCCAGCGGGACGACGGCGATCACGCTCGCGTTGCTCGCCCTTGACCTGCCGCCCGGCTCGCCCGTAGCTTGCCCCGGGTTCACCTTCCCGGCCACGCCGAGCGCGATACTGCTGGCCGGGCACCGCCCGCTGCTGGTGGAGTGCGACGCTGACCTGCATCCCGACCTCCACCATCTGAGACAGGTCCTCGATGACGGCGCGAGGGCGGCGGTTGTCGTCCACATGCGCGGCTACGCATCCGACATGCCGGCGATCATGGACCTGGCGCGCAGCCGTGGCGTCAGGGTAGTCGAGGATGCGGTTCCCGCCCTGGGCGCCAGGCTGCGCGGTCGTTATCTCGGCACGTTCGCTGACTTCGGAGCGTTCAGCACGCAGTCGGACAAGTCGCTCAACACTGGCGAGGGCGGCTTCCTGCTGACTGACGACGAGGAAGCCTATGCCCGCGCTGTGGTGTACTCCGGTGCCTACGAGGGGCGCATGCAGCGGCATTTCCCCGGCGGCGCACCCGCCGTGGACGATCTGGCCTACCCGATTTACGGGTTCCGCATGGACGAGATCCGCGCCGCGCTAGCGGGCGCCCTGCTCGACCGGCTGCCCCAGCGCCTGGCCGCTCACCGGCGCAATCACGATTACGTGATCAGCGGGCTGGCCGGCCAGGACGGGATCGCGTTGCGCCGCCCGGTGGCCGACGGCGCCCATCTGGGCGATGCGCTGATGTTCCGGCTTCCAGGCGCCACGCCCGCCGAGTGCGCCTGGTTCGCCCGGGCCGTCGCCGCCGAGGGTATCGACGCGCGGGCGCTTGGCGATCCGGGCTGCGTGAACGTGCGCGCCTTCTGGCACTGGCGGTTCCTGGTGGGCGCGGACCCGGTGCGCGCTCGCGCCGCCCTGCCCCGGACGGCGCGCTACATCGGCGAGGCGATCGACATCCCGCTGTCGGCCAACCTGACCCTGGCCGACTGCGACGACCTGGTGACGGCGGTCACCAAGGTAGCGGCGGCGTTCCGCCGCCGCTGACCTCCTCGCTACAGGGTGATGACAAAGAAGTTGGCCGGAAGGTTGACCACGACGCGCTCGTAGATCTCGGCCATGACCGCGATGCCGGATGTCGCGAAGGTCCCCGGCGGCGGATCGGCGAAGCCGATCACCGAGCGCCCGGAATCGAAGAGCATGGCGCCATGGCCGAAATCGCCGGCGATGGCCCTTCCCTCCTCGATCAAGCGGGTCCGCACGATGAAGACCCCGTTCCGCTCCAGGTCGGCCATCAGCTGGCCCTGCCCCATGAACATGTAGTAGTCGGCCGGGTTGATGATCAGGCCATCAACGGTGCCGCCCATTTGCTCCGCCCCGTTGCACGCGGCGAGGATCGTCGAGGCGAACCGGCCCTTCGACTCGATGCGCTCGATTCCGTCCATGTTCAGCAGGCCGCCCTCGCCCCGGATGATCGCGTGGTTCTCGGCCGTGCTAAGGCGGGCGACGAGCCGGTAGTCCAGGAAGGGCCCGAAGGCTTCCGGGTCGTCGGCCAGGTCGGCCGGGACCTGGACCCATGCCGTGGTGGGCAGCAGTTCCGGGATCGGCGACCGGTAGTAGCGGCTCGCGAGCTCACGCCGCATGCCGCCCTCGGTCAGGTCGGGATCGCCGGGCTGGGCCGGGCCCTCGTGCCAGTAGAACCGCTGCGGAGTGCGGGACAGGTCGACGATCTTCATCATGTTGCGGGCCGGGTACCGCCGCTTGCGCCGCGAGGTGGTCAGCAAGTCGGTAACCGTCTCGTTGTACTCGACGCGGGCCTGGAGGCCATCGACGGCGTACGCCTCGGCGAAAACCCGGCCTGGCGACAGCTGCGCCTTCCGCTCGGCGAGGACCTCCGCCATGGTCTCCTTCATGCCGTTCACGCGCTCCGCTTGCGAGCCACGAAGATGCCCCAGCCGAATTCCTCGTCATCAATGGCCAGCTGTATTTCCCGGCACGACCCGGCGAACGATAGCATCCAGTCTCTTGCCGCCTGGTCGGGCACGGTTTTCGCGCGCTCTGCCGCGGTCTCCCCGAGCACGCGGTAGGTCTGTCGTAGGTGGCTGCGCAGGTTGCGGGCGAGCAGGATCTCGAACCCGCAGCTGTCCAGTGCTTCCTGGTATCCGATGAGGGAGTAGCCGCCATTCCAGCGCACGCGGTCGAAGACGTGCCTGCGGGCCCGCTCGCTGACGTGCTCCTTCGGCTGAAGGAAGTCGGAAAAGGCGAAGATGCCGCCCGGGGCCAGCACGCGCGCGATCTCCGCGTGGCTGCGAGGCTTGTCCGGCACAAGGGCCAGCGAGTCCTGGCTGACGACGTGCGTGAAGGTGCCGGCCTGATAGGGCATCCTCGTGACCGAGCCATGCCGGAACGTGATGCGCAGGCCCGGCGCGGCCGTCAGCCTGTCCAGGGCGAACTTAACGCGCTCCTCGCTCAGGTCAAGCCCTTCCCCGCTGCAGCCATATTCCCTGGCCAGGTACAGCAGGAAGTTGCCGCATCCGCTGCCCGCGTCGAGGACACGGGACGAGCCGTCGATCATCATCTCCGCGGCGAGCACGGCGGAAGTATGCTGCGCCGCGGCCTGATAGTCACCCTCATTGCCCGGCGCGAAGTAGCCGGTATGCAGGACGCCATCCATGTCCCAGAAGCTCAGGTAGTTATGCAGGGTCTGGTCGAAGAACTCCTCGACATCCTGCTCGGTGTAGTCGCGGCTGGCTACCGACATCCCGGGTCCCTCCAGTCATATGTAGGTGTCTTTGGACGCGGCCGTGTACTGAGTCACCTGCTGTCCCACCACGCTGGACCCGCCGTCCAGCAGGTGCACGCCCCCGGTGACGTAGGAGGCCCGCTCACTCGCGAGGAAGGCGGCCACGGCCGCGAACTCGTCGGGCCGCCCGATGCGGCCAACCGCGCTGTGACCACCGAGGGCCCGCAGTGGAGCCTCGATGTCGCCATCCTCGGCCAGCCTCGCCGCCGCGCGCTCGACCATCTCGGTCCGGGTGGCGCCCGGCGCGAGCACGTTAACGGTGATGCCGTCGCGGCCCACCTCGGCCGCCAGGGCCTGAGCGAACCGGGTCAGCCCGGCCCGGGCCGCGCCAGACAGGGCGAACGAGGGGATGGAGATGACGGCCGTCTCCGAGGCCACGAACAAGATCCGGCCCCATCCGGCCGCCCTGAGGTGGGGTAGCGCCGTAAGAGCCAGGTTGACCGCGGGCAGGAACGTACCGTCAAGAGCCTCCTGGTACTCCGCCATGGAGAATTGCGAAGCCGCGCCGGCCGGCGGGCTTCCCCCGCTGACCGCGAGGATGTGCATCGCCCCGAACCGAGCGGCCACCTCATCGACCCAGCGCCTGGCTGCGGCCTGATCGGTGATGTCGACGCTCGTCGCCGTCACTTGACCGCGCGCCAGGACGCTGATTGCACGCTCGGCGGCGGCGAGCCGGCCGCGGTCGCGGGCACCAATGGCGACATGGGCGCCCTCGGCCGCCAGCTCCTTCGCCACGGCCAGGCCCAGGCCGCTCGAGCCGCCCGCGACCAGCGCGACCTTGCCAACGAGTCCCAGATCCACCGGCTTCCCTTCCCGGCCCTAACGCGCCTGTCCGAGTCCGTCGCCGCGCGGTAGCGCGGCTCTGCTGTCCTGGCCGGCCGGGCCGGCGCGGAAGGTGCCGCGATAGCGGTAGCCATAGCGCCAGAACAGCGGCCACGACAGCGCCGCCGCGGCAAGCCGGGCAGACGGCGGCAGGCTGGCCCGCCAGGAGTCATCCGCGTTCCTGATGACCGTGGGCCCGCTGCGGAACCGGTCCGGGTTCCCGGTAACCGTGTGATTGACGCCAAGGTCGATTTCCCGGTCCCGAAGCGGGATGACGCCCGGCGCCGCGCCACAGAGCCGGAGTATGGCAGCCAGGGTGACGGGCGGGTTGGCGATGAAATCCTCATAGCGCACGGTCAGCGACCGTCGCGGATGCCGCCGGGTAATGGCGGCGGAGGCCAGGTTGAAGCCGTGCCAGTATGCGGTGCTCACGCTGGGCGACATCGCGTATGCGTAATCCTTCGGCTGGTGCCATGATCCGGCCACCGCCCGCGGGTCGCGCACCAGGTGAACGTAATAGGGCGCGATTCCGGCGATGTGCGAGAGCAAGGCCGATTCACCAGGGAGCTTATTGGTGTCCACGAGAACGCCTGCTCCAGTTAGCTCCGCGATGGCGTAGTAGACCTGTCGCATGAGAAGGGCATGCTCGCGGATTCCCTCGCAATGCAGCCCGCGGTGCAGCACGCGCCAGGTATGCCTCGTCCTGACGTAGGCCCGCTGACGGGCGATGACCATGTCAGCGTGAGCCTCTGCCGACAGTCCGGATGGCCGGCCGAGCGGCAGGATCCGCGACCAGATGGGGCAGTGGGTGAGCGGGCGACCGCAGCCGCAGAGGTTGTTCGCGCCGAGGCCGGCCGCGTTCTTCCACAGGAAGTGCAATTCTCCCACGTGGAAGAAGCCCGGGACCTCGTTCAATACGTTGCCCATGATCGTGCTGCCATTGCGACACCAGCCGGTGATGCACACGACCTTGAGCGCCCGTTCGGTCATATCGGCCCGGGAACCTCCCTACTGAGCTGTCACGGGGTAGCCGTAACACAGCGGAGCGCGGCACTAGCATTCCGATCACGGTTATGTACTTAGCCTAGCTATCCTTGGCCGCTAGTACTAGCGCGCATATCATCAGTTCTGTGTGCCACCAGTGAATTCCTGCGCTGCCAGTGATATGCGAGCTAGGCGGGGTTTGTGATCTGCTCGTGGGGACGGGCCGACCCCAGGCTCCATGCCTCACATCGGACAATTCTGGATCTCTTGCCTAAGCTCCTGGGCGGCTGCGGGCAGCGATCGCGGCCGCTACATCCCGTGCCCAGGCATGGTCCACGGGCCCGGTGCGGAAGATCAGCCGGTACCACAGCGAGCCATAGATGAGGTCGCGGGCCAGCACGGCGTGTCCGGCCTCGATCTCGCCGCGGGCCACGGCACGGTCCAGCAGCTCGCCGAGGGCGGCGCGCCGCCTGGCCAGGAAACGGTCGCGGATCTGAAGCGCCTGGCCCTCGTCGGCGGCGGCGGCCGCCGCGAGGTGCCGCAGCACGCTTGCCGTGGGTGGATTAACCGAGTCTGCCGTGGCGTGCAGGAACTCCCCCAGGTCCCCTAGCAGCGTCCCGGTGTCGGGCAGCGGGACGGCCTGCTGCCCGTATTCGGCCATGGCGTCGAGGATGACTTCTGTCTTGGAGCGCCACCAGCGGTAAAGCGTCTCTTTGCTAACGCCTGCCCGCTTTGCGATCGCCTCCATGTGCAGGCTCGCCGGCCCTTCGGCGGTCGCCAGCTCCATCGCCGCCGCCAGGATTGCCTGGCGCGCGTGCTGGCTGCGCGGCCGGCCGGGGCGCCGGGCCGGCTCCCGCGCCACCTCTGGGTCTCTTGTCATCCGCCTAGATTACCGAACGATCCGTTCGTATATACTCGATACCGTACGGCGTGTTCGGAAATACGATGCCCGGGGAGTGTCCCGGGACGGAGCGGAGGCCAGATAATGGGCATGGACGGACGGCATGTCGCGGTGATCGGCGCTAGCAGTGGCATCGGGCTGGAAACGGCCCGGCTGCTGGCCGACCGGGGGGCACGCGTCACCCTGGGCAGCCGTGACCGCGGCCGGCTCGACGCGGCGGTCAAGGAGATCGGCGGCGGGACCGCGATCGTCGTGGACGGCGAGGACGCGGCCTCGCTGCGGGCGTTCTTTGGCGAGGCCGGGCCGATCACCGACCTGGTGATCACGATGACCAGGCGCGGCGGCGGCGCGCTTGCCGCGGACCTGGCCGAGGCTGACCTGGAGGGCGCGTTCCGCGGCAAGACCATCGCCCACTTGCGGGCCGTCGCGCTGGCCCTGCCGACCCTCGCACCCGATGCCTCAGTCACGCTGGTGACGGCCGGCTCGTACTCGCTGCCGGGCACCGCGCCTCTCGCGGCGGCCAACGGGGCACTCGAGGCGGCCATCCGCCCGCTCGCTGTGGAGCTGGCCCCCCGCAGGGTCAACGCGGTGTCCCCCGGCGTAATCGAGACTGGCTGGTGGGACGAGGTGCCGGCGGATGCCAGGCAGAATGCATTCAAGGAGTTCGCGCAGCGTGTCCCGGTTGGCCGCAACGGCCAGCCGCACGACGTAGCGCAGGCGATCATCGCCCTGATCGAGAACGGGTTCGTGACCGGAGTGGTGTTCCCGTGCGATGGCGGCCTGCGCCTCACCTGACCACCCTCCCGCGCTGGCCCTCCGCCGCCGGGCAGCCTGAGCTGCCCGGCGGCCCGGCGACAGCACCACTGCCACGGGCATGGGGATGCCCGTGGCGAGTAGGGCGGGTCGTTACGGAAAAACCGGGAGGAGGGTTGTGCTCGCTACTCGGTCCGCAGGGCGGTGGCGGTGCGGGAGCCGGCCGCCCAGCTCGCGGGGGCCAGTGCCCCGGCGAGCGCGATGGCCAGGCCGGCCAGGGCCAGCGCCGCGATCTCCGGCAGTGAGTACACCGATATCACGTTCGGCGGGTAGCCGGAGTTGGCGGCGTGCACCATCGCCGGGATCACGCCGTGGTGGAGCGCGATGCCGGCCGGGACGGCGATGATGCCGGCTGCCAGCCCGGTGATGCCGACCGAGCAGGTAACGAAGGTGAGGGCCTGCCGGGGCGTCATGCCGAGGGCCTTGAAGATGCCGATGTCGCGGGCGCGCTCGCGGACCTGCAGCGCGACCGTGTTGAGGACGCCCAGGCCGGCCACCGAGACGATCAGCAGGGTGAGCAAGGTGGCCAGCGTCGTGATCGCCACGATCTCCGTGGTGGTCTTGTTGCTCGCCCTGATCTCGTAGTTGCCGCCGAGCGCGGCCTGCAGCTGGTTGGCGTAGGCCTGCGGCTTCACGCCTGGCTGCACCGCGATCGCGTACTGCCCGACGCCGCTGGCCGCCGGGTCGACGGCGCTGAGCGTGGCCGGGCTGGTATACACGGCCGCGCTGTTGCTCGGCACGAACACCTCACCGGCGATCCGCACGGTGACCGCGTGCCGCCCGTTGGCGATCGTAAAGGAATCACCGACCGACGTGCCCGTGTCGGTGAGGAACAGCGTGTTCACGTCGGCCTCGCGGACGGCCGGCGACGAGGCGTACCACCTGCCCGAGATCAGCGCTATCCCGGACCACCCGGGGTCGCCGTGGCCGTAGGCCGTGAACTGGACCGGGCCGGCGGCTTCGCTGACGCCAGGCAGCGACAGCGAATCGGTGGATACGGTCAGGTAGTGCAGCGTGCCTGGCTGCTTGCCCACCGCCGTGATGATGGCCTGTTGCTGCGCCGCTGCCAGGCCCCCGGCGACGACGCCGATGGATACCTTGCCCTTCTGGCTGGCGCCCCCGGAGGGGTTGCCGGGCCCGAGCGGTGAGTGCTCGGAGACGGTGACCGGCAGGTGCGAAGCAGCGGAGATCTCCGTGAACACGCGGTTCAGCGAGATCGCCAGGCCCACGCCGAAGGTGACCGCCACCGCGCCGAACAGCACCGCGACTAGCGTGATGAGGGTACGTCCCGGCCGTGCGGCCGGGGACGCGAAGCCGAGCGTGACCGGGCGCGGCACCCTGGTGAGCCTGCCCAGGGCACGCTGGGCGGCGAACCCGCGTTTTGGCCTGGGCGCGCGTCCGGTCGCGATCGCCACCGCCGGCGACATCTGCCCGGCGCGCAGCGCCGGGCCGGCCGCGGCGGCCAGCGTGAGCGCCAGGACGGCGGCCGGCACCGCCAGGTCCACCCAGAACGGGACGCCGAGCGCGCCGACCTGGTACAGCTGCGCGGTCTCCTGGTTAAACGGCACCGCGACCAGGTCGCCGCAGATAACGCCGGCCAGCGCCCCGATCACCGCGGGAACCCCCACCAGCAGCAGGTACGCGCCGATGACCTGGCCCGGCGTGAAGCCGATGGACTTGAGCACGCCGATCCTCGTGGTGCCGGCCACGACCGCGCCGCCGACCACGTTGACCACGATCAGCGACGAGATGACGAGCGCGATCACGCCCATCGCGACGATGAACGGCACCCACGGCGCGACGCCTGACTGCTCGGATTGCCGGACGGTCAGGTAGTCCGCCGTGGCCTGCACGGAGCCGGGCGGCAGCGCGGCCCTGATCGCGCCGATGTCGGCGGCGATGGCGCTGCTGGTCGCGCTGGAGGCGAACCGGTACAGCAACTGCGCTTGCCCTGTGCCCGCCTGCCCGCCGCCGCCGGCGATGGCGGGCATCTCGGCGGGCAGCACCCAGGCGTCGGCGGTGTTCGTGACGGAATCCGCGGTGCCCACGACCGTCAGCGCCTGGCCGCCGACCGTGATCGTGGTGCCCAGCTGGGACGGCACGCTGCCGGTGACGGAGACGACGGCCTGGTTGCCTGCTGCGGCCCAGTGCCCCTGCCGCAGGGTGATGTCGTCCACCGGGCCGGACGGTACGGAGCGGGCGACAAAGGTCAGCCGGGTGGTTCCCGAGCCGGGGGTGCCCGGCACCGTGATCGCGGCGCTTTCGCTGGCCAGCGCGAACGGCCCGGCGACGGCGGTGACGCCGCTGACCCTGGTCGCGGCGGCGAGCTGGGCGGGGGAGGCAACGGACGTGTCGACGGTGACGGCCACGTGCGCGCCGTTTTGCTGGGCGAACGCGTGGTCGAACGGGGAGTGCACGTCGGCGAGCAGGCCGAGCGCCAGCGTTGACGCGGCCGTGGCGGCCAGTACCACCAGGCCTATGATCACCGTCTGTAGCCTCCGGCTGCCGAGCCCGCCGCCAGCCGCGCGGACGACCGCGCCGAGTCCGCCGTTCATGGCCGTGCCCCGTCGGGTGCGCCGTGGCCTGCCAGGGTGTCGGAGGCTATCTGGCCGTCAGCGATGTGGATGACCCGCCGGGCGTACCGGCGGGCCAGTTCAGGGCTGTGGGTGACGACGATCAGGGTCTGCCCGGCGGCGTTGAGCTCGAGCAGCAGGCGGCCGATCTCGTCGCCTGTCGCGGAGTCGACCGCGCCGGTCGGCTCGTCGGCGACCAGCAGCCCGGGGTCGTTGATGAGGGCCCGGGCGATGGCGACCCGCTGCCGCTCCCCGCCGGACAGCCGCGCCGGGTAGGCGTCGCGGCGGTGGCCGATCCGCAGGGTGTCGAGCAGTTCGTCGGCGCGCCTGCGTGCCTGCCGCGACCTGCCGGCGAGCTGGGCGGGCAGCAGGATGTTATCGATGACGGTCATGTCGTCGAGCAGGTTGAAGAACTGGAAGATCATCCCGACCTGGCGGCGGCGGAACCTGGCGGCGCCCGCCTCCGACAGCTTGTCCACCCGCTCGTCGCCGACGTGCACGGCCCCGCTGGTCGGGCGGTCCAGGCCGGCGATCAGGTTGAGCAGCGTGGACTTGCCCGACCCGGACGGCCCCATGATGGCCACCGCCTCGCCATGACCGATCCGCGTGCTCACGTTGTCGACAGCCGGCGCCCCCGCGCTGTCCGGCCCGGAGCTGTCGTAGCGCTTGGTCACCTTCTCAAGCTGAACTAGCGTATCCATGCTGGCGAAGGTAGGTCCGCGGCCGGTCGTTCCGCGTCCGTCGCCGTCGTTATTTGGCCATAACGAAAACGGGTCACTCCGCAGCGCTGTCATCCTTTCGATGTAGCCGTGATACCGAGCCAGACGGATGCCCTGATCGTGTTCCGCGGGCCACAATGATGTCATGGCACGACACAGCCGCTGGCTCATGGCCATATTCCGGCGGGCCGAGCCGGACGGTGTGGCCCCCTGGGCGCTGGCCTTCGACGCTGCGGTCGCGGTCACCGCGGCGGCTGCCGCCGTTTTTGAAGTGGCAGAGCACGACCATTTCGTTACCACCGCGCATCCGGGAATCGGCATGCTGGCGGCCGCAATGACCGGGCTGCCGCTCGCCTTCCGCCGGTACCACCCGATCGGTGCCTGGCTGGCCATCGTCGCCGCGCTCGTGGGCGTGCACTTGTCCTACCGGACCGCCTATGTGCCATCGGTTGGGGGTGGCACCGCCCTTTACGCTGCCTACAGCGCGGTCGCCCACAGCCGGCACCGGAACCTCGCCATCACCGCCGTGGCCGTCGTGACGGGCGCGCTCATCGTGATCTTTGACAACAGTGGCGGCGGGAGCGGCAAGGTGGGTAATATCGCGATCTACGCGTTCCCCCCCGCGATCGCGGGCGGCCTCGGCATTCGTGAGCTGCGCCGCCGCCTCGCCGTCTCGGCCGCGAACCTCCGCCAGGCCGACGCGGAGGCCCAGGCCGCCACCAGGGCCGCCCTCGCCGCCGAGCGTTCGCGCATCGCGGCGGAACTGCACGACGTCGTCACGCACAGCGTCTCGGTCATGATCGTCCAGGCAGGCGCGGCGCGGAAGATCCTGTCCTCATCGCCCGCCGACGCCGAGGACGCGCTGCTCGCGGTGGAGGCGACCGGGCGGGAGGCGATGACGGAACTGCGCAACCTGCTCGGCCTGCTCAGCCCCCGCGCGGACGGCCCGGATAACGCACTCGGTACACGCGGCGCTGGCGGCGGCGCCGCGGCCGCCGACCCGGCCGCGTTCGCGCCGCAGCCGGGCCTGGGCGAGCTGGCCACGCTGGTCGGGCGGCTGTCGGCGGCCGGCCTTCAGGTCGGGGTCGAAGTCCGCGGCGAGCCGAGGCCGCTGCGTTCAGGGACCGACCTGGCCGCGTACCGGGTAATCCAGGAGGGGCTGACGAACGTCTTGCGGCATGCTGGTGAAGCCACCGCGGCAGTCGCCATCGACTGGGCAGAGGACCTGGTGATCACGGTCACCGACGACGGTCGCCGGGCACCTGGCGGCCCGCCCGGCCGCGGGCTGCTCGGGCTGCGTGAGCGGCTCGCGCTCGATGGCGGGACGCTCGTGGCCGGACCGCGGCCCGGCGGCGGCTGGCAACTGCGCGCGGTCATTCCAGTCCCGGACCGGGGCGCCCCGTGACGGGGGGGCCTGGCGGGGCGTATGGGGGCGCCACGCGGGCGGCGACCGTGGTGATCGCCGACGACCAGGCCCTGGTGCGCGGCGGGTTCCGGCTGATCCTGAAGGCGGCGGGCATCGACGTTGTCGCCGAGGCCGCCGACGGCGAGCAGGCTGTCGCGGCCGTGCTCCAGCATCAGCCCGACGTGGTGCTGATGGACATCCGGATGCCCAAGGTAGACGGCATCGAGGCAACCCGCCGGATCGTCAGCGCGGCGCCGCCGCCAGCTGACCCGGCGGGCGAGGCGCCGTCGCATCCGAGTAATGCTGACGCCCAGCCGCGGATCATCATCTTGACCACGTTCGACCTCGACGAGTACGTGTACCAGGCACTCACCGCCGGGGCCAGCGGTTTCCTCCTCAAGGACGTCACCCCCGAGCACCTGGTCGCCGCCATCCAGCTGGTCCGCACCGGCGACGCGCTGCTGGACCCTTCCATCACCCGCCGCCTTGTCGAGCGGTTCGCGCCCGTCCCCCGGGCGGCCCAGCCACTCCGGGTCCTCCCGGCTCCCCCGGCATCCCCGGGAGCCGCGCTGCCCGGCCCTGCAGGCCCCGCCGGCCGGGATTTGTCCGTGCTCACCCCCCGGGAGCTTGAGGTGCTCGGCCTGGTAGCCCGCGGCATGTCGACCGCCGAGATCGCCGGGTCCCTGTTCCTGTCTGAGGCAACGGTGAAGACGCACGTCGCCCGCATTCTCACCAAGCTCGGCCTGCGTGACCGCGTCCAGGCGGTCGTGCTCGCCTACGAGTGCGGCCTGGTCTCCCCCGGCACCTGAACATCGGCTCCCGGTCGCGTTACGGGCCATCGTTGATGGGGCGGCCCGCCTCCTTCGAAGGCAGCCCTCCGCCCATCCAGCCGAGGCGCGATGGTGTCGATGTCACGCTGGAGCTAGGCCAGCTACGAACAGGGCCAGCCACGCCACCTCGCAGGCCAGCATGAGGCGATCGCGGGTGAGGGTGTCCTCCACGAGGCGGACGGTCCGTCGGCCCGTGAGCATGCCGAACCGGAACAGAGCCAGGGTGAGGGGCAGCGCGCTGGCGATGTGCCAGTAGCGGCCGCTGCCGGTTCCCCCGGCGGCCCACATCACGTACGTCGTCGCCATGCCCGCCGCCAGGATCGCCTGAATCGCCCGCAGACGAGGTACCCGCCGGTCACCGCCGACAGCAGCGGCGTGCCGGTCGCGAAGCCCGAGCCGACCGCCAGGGCGGCCAGGGCGGCGGCGATCACGATGGCATCCCGCACCGGCAGGTCGCCGGAGGCGATCGGACGGCTGCACTTGACCGGGTGCCGCCGGTCTCGTTCGACGTCCATCACGTCGTTGACGTAGTACACCGAGGCTGACGCACAGCTGAAGGCGGCGAGCGCCGCTGCCGCATGCAACAGGCCGCCGGGGCGCCCTGTTGACGCGCCGGCCAGCGGGGCGGCGAACACCAGCAGGTTCTTCAGCCACTGCCGGGGCCGCGCCCCGCGGACGGCGGCACTGAGCCGGCGGGATACTGGCAGTCGCGTGCCAGCGGCGCCGCCCCGGACGACGGGCGCGGCACTGGCCGCGAGCGGCCCGCCAGCAGCGGGCAGCATGGCGCGCGTGGCCCCCGCCTGGCCGCCGGCCACGGCCGGGTTGCTCTCCAACTGCATCCTTTCCACCGCCGAGCGCAAATGCGGCTCGACATGCTCGGGCGAGATCCGGAAGGGGGTCGCGATCGTCGATTACGCCCGGCCGGCCGGGCCGGTCACGACGATCGCGCCTAGCCGCGCCAGCGTGAGGACTCCGGGCGGGGCCTGGGAGGCCGGCGTGAACATGTACGCCGCGCCGTGCGCTACCTGCTGCGGGGTGCAGATGAACTGGCTGGACACCATGAACTTCCAGTGAGGGTCGGCGACGCACGCGCAGACGCTGGCTCGTTCTGCTTGCACCAGGAAACCGGCCATCTCTGACCAGGCGCCGTGCTTCAGCTGGATGACGATCGGCTTGCCCGCCGAGCGGGCCGCGAGCACGCGGACCACCTGTGGCAGCGCGGGGTCGAAGGCGGTGTTGTGGAAGAGGATGCTGGTGGCGGGGCGAGTCCGAAGGCGAGGCAGGTCACCGCGGTGGTTGCCGTGGCCAGCGTTACGCTCACCGCCGACGGCAGGGCCTCGGCCACGGCCAGTCCCGCTACCAGCAGCATGATCGCGGGCGCCGACCAGTAGAAGTAGCTGACGTAGTAGGTCGCCGGGCCGAGGTGATCGACGCCCGTGTCCGCGAATACCAGCAGCAGCGCGGACGACACGGTGTTGACTATCAGCAGCGCGGTCAGGAACCGGCGTACCGGCCCGCGGGTCAGCAATGTGGTTGCCCCGCCCGCTACCAGGTAGGCGGTCGACCCGGCCCGCGGCCACCGAGGCGACCGCGACCACGAACGCCAGGTACACCGGGACGTAGGAGTAGGACAGCCAGTCTGAGCTGAAGGCGGGCGGGTGCAGGTAGGCGAAGGTGAACACCACCGCGAGGGCGGCCAGGACGCCGCGCGCGCTCGGGGTCCAGCCGTAGGCGATGACCACGACAAACGCGGCGAACGCCCCGCTCAGCGCGTACACGCCGATCAGCTGGCCGTTGAAGGCAGTCGGAACCCAGCGGGTCGCGGCCCAGAACAACTGCTCAGTCCAGGCCCGGGGATACAGGAATGCCGGGCCGGGGTGGTTGACGTGAGTGTGGGAGTAGATGCCGGTGAGCAAGGTGAACCGGCGCGCCTGCTCGATGAGGATCGAGTTCGCGCCCTCGTCGGTGCGCTCGTACAGGGGGGTACCGAGGACGGATGCGTTCCGCGCGTACAGCACCCCCGCCATCAGCGCGAACGAGACCATCCACGTCCACAGGGGCCGGCGCCGCCTCCGCCGGGCCTCGACAGGATCAGCGGCAGGCGCGCCGAGGGCACCGGGCGTCCTGACGTCGGATTTCAAGATTCGTTCCCTCCGCCAGGCATGGCGGTCGCCCGCCTGGGTGCTAGGTGTGCCGTCCTGATAGATGCGTCCAGTGCGCTCGCATGCCGCGTTCGATTTCACGCGAGGGCGGCATCCTTCTCATGTCGGCAAGGCCCCGTTAGTTACAGCCCAGCACGGTCTAAATCACGCGGACCGGGGTCTCGCCCCGGTAGGCGGACGCCGTTACGGTAGGTCGGCAGGAGTGATGCGGCTAATGTGTCCCGCCCGGAAACGGATCCCGCCGGGAGGGTAGGAGCCGCTGGCGGGCCGTACTGGCGGGGCCAGCTGGCTCAAAGGAACGCACCTGGGCAGCGTGGCGTTGTTGAGTACCACGGGGCTGTGAATTTCGTAGCCTCCGTTGGGGCCGGGGGAGTTCTCGAACCATATGAAGAGGACCGATCCCGGTGGCATCGCCTTGGGGCGGATGACCCAGCCGCCGTCGAATGTCGGGATGGAATCGTGCACCACGACCGCCTTCTGCACGGCTTTCGGCGCATAGTTGTCCTTGTTGTACTCACAGGCAGGAACGCTATAATTCCATGTGGTCCCGTGAGGGTCGCCAGGCCTTGGGGGTAGTTTAACGGGGCCTTGCGGAACCAACGGAACCTGGCGGATGATCGCATTAACGCCGTCGGCCTTAAGTGTTTGCTCCAGCAGCGCTTGGTTTATGCTGAGCTTGTAGGTGGCCCGCCCATTGAGGACCTGCTTAAGGTTGACGGTCACCGTTCCGTCAGCGGCCTTGCGGACCGTCCAGGCCGCGGCGACGACCGTGCGGGCGTGCCCGGCCGGGGCGTGCTGTGCTGTCACCGCCCCCGGGCTGATGGCCAGGACCGCCGCGGCCCCCGCGGTGGCCGCCGCCGCCGCTGTGAACCCCGCGGCTAGCATCGGACGGCGCCGGCGCCGGCGCGCGCGGCCCCGGGCCGTGATGACCTCCAGGCTGGGTGCCGTCGCCATGGGCAGCCGGGAGACGGACTCGCGCAGTTCGCTGAACACGGCCCCGTCGTCCAGTTCGTCGTTGTGGCTCATCGGTTGGCCTCCTTGGCTTGAGAAAGGGTCAGGTCTTGGCGCAGCGCGGCCACGGCCCTGGACAGGTGCACCCGTACTGTCGCCGGCGCGATCTTCAGGTGCCGGGCGATGGCGCCAGTGTCGAGGTCGAGGAAGACGCGGAGCGCGATCACTTCACGCTGGCGATCCGGTGCCTGTCAAACGGTTTGGAACATCAAGCGGCGAAAACGCTGGCTGCTGAGTCCTCCTGTGACTCGATGGTCGGTCGTGGCTGGTTGATCCAGGTCTTGCGGGGCAGGCTGGGGGCCTTGGGCGGCCGGCGGAAGCGG
>JAICYD010000112.1 GCA_025934375.1 Streptosporangiaceae bacterium
CCCCGGACATCGCTGTCCGGGGCCGCAGGCGCCTGGGTCGCTACCCGAGGGAAGCGGTTACTCGACCGGGATCTCCTTGTTGATGAGCGACAAGTCGATGCCCTGGCGGTTGCGGATGATCCGCGCGCCCACGTAGATCACGATCGCCAGCACGTACATGGCGCCCATGTAGATGAGGGAGTCCTTGCTGTTGACGAAGTACGCGTCCCTCGTCAGCCACTCGTACAGGTTGAAGCCAAGCAGCGCGATCGTCACCACGCCGGCGGCGGGCACGACCGGGACCCCGAACAGCTTCAGCCGCGAGGCCGGCGAGGCCCGCCACAGGTCCGGCTTGACAAACGGCAGGAGCACCACCGCGATCGAGCTGCCGAGGTAGGTCACCGCGATGACCAGCGTCGCGTCCAACGTGTAAGACGCGAACGTGCTGTTGTACGAGTAGAGCGCCGCCAGGCCAACCGCAGGCAGCAGCATGAGCACCAGGGACCACACCGGCACCCGGCGCTTCTCCGACACCGCAGCCGCACCGTCGGGGAGGATGCGGTCAAACGCGGCGGCGAAGATGACGCGGGTGGAAGACAGGAACAGCGTCCCGACCCAGGCGAAGAACCACAGGCTCATCAGCAGGATGAGGATCACCTGGAAGGCCTGGTTGTTGACCAGCCAGCCGGCCAGCATCGCTGGGTAGGGGAAGACCGGCAGTCCCGTGCCGGCCAGCCACTGGGCGTTGGCATCCTGGTAGAAGTCGAACCCGAACGTCTTGGCGAACAGCGCCAGCAGGACCACCGACAGCAGCACGGTGGTCCACAAGCCGAAGAACATGCCGCTGAACACCCGCTTGAAGTCGCTCGCGCCGCGCACCTCGCCGTACAGCGTGGTGCCCCAGTTCGGCCACAGCAGGTAGAACATCAGCAGCGGGACCAGCAGCATCGACTGGCCGAACGAGCCGCCGACGCCGAACGACGGCGGCGTGTAGCCCGCCTTCGTGGCGGCCGTCATCGTCGCGGCGTACCCGTCCTTCAGCCCGAAGAGCTTGGAGCTCTCGCGGTTGAAGGCACTGATGAAGTCCTGCTTGCCGTGAATGAGCAACAGGACGACGATGATGGCCAGCCCGAGCAGGCCGCCGTAGAAGCACCACTTCTGCACCTTGGCGTAGCCGGACATGCCCAGCGACACGAAGACGCCGGCCAGCGCCACAGTGATGAGAGTGACTACGAACTTTCCATTTGATGAGGCAAACCAGGTCGCACCGGAAGCGTTGTTGAACGTCGCCCATAGCGGCTGGAAGAACTCCTCGGACAGCACCGAGCCATAGATCGGGGCCCACAGCCACAGGATGAACCACCATCCCGTCGCGGCCAGCACGAAGCCGACGCCGCTGCCGAGGATGCGGCTCTGCCAGACGTAGTCACCGCCCGCCCGAGGGATGGTAACGACCAGGCCGCTGTAGGCGATGACCAGGAACGACACCCACACGCCGGAGATGAGCACTGCTGTGAGCAGTTGGCCGCCGGGGAACGCGCTCTGGTAGGCGAACTCGACGAGGCCCAGCGTGACGACGTTCGTCGACAGGCATGCGTAGATAAGCGAGTCGCGGACCGACCAGCCGCGGACGAGCCCCGTCGCCTTCCGGAGGAAGAGTTCCGGTCTCTCCTCACCGATGGCACCATAGGCCATTGAAGACCCTCCATGTTGGGTTTACTTTGAAAATGCATCACCCTGAACGAACCTGGGCCTCTGGTGCTCTCAGGCACCGAGGACCCGGCAGGGCGCCCTCGCGGGCAGGTGATAACCGGTGCAACAGGGATTAACCGGCTATCCCGGGCAGCACACTAACAGTCAGCCGTTGACGAGGACATACTTAACCTTTCCCTTTTTCCCGTCCAGGTCGATGAGAGCGGCCTGCAGCACCCCGTCGCTGTAGGAACTGCCAGGGTTTACCGCCAGGGACCGGCCGACCTTGGCAACGCCCTTGCTCTCGTGGATGTGACCGTGCAGCGAGACCAGCGGCTGGTACTTGCTGATCGAGTCGCGCACCGCGGTCGAGCCGACTGGCTTCATGACCGCCCCGCCGTGCGTGGGCCGCAAGGTAGCGTCCAGCGCCGGCGCCTCGTCCAGCCCCGTCCCGAACGGCGGGGCGTGGAAGTTGAAGATTGTCCGGCTCATGTCGGGCACGCTGGCGATGGTGGCGTCAATCTTGCGGGTGAGATCAGCCTCGGGAGCCTCGCGGTGGGTATCCCACGGGGTCGGGTTGGTCCAGCCCATCGAGGCCATGTAGAAGCCGCCGAGGTCAAGGACCTTGCCCTCGGCGAAGGTGACGGCCGGGGAGGCCTCGATGACCGGGTCGATGTCGAAGATGTCGTCGTTCCCGCCATTGAGGATGCACGGGATGTCACCGCGGTGGCCGAGCTTGTCGTCAGCCATGTTGAGCCACCGGTCCAGCGAGCGGAGCATCTCGCTCTCGAACCGCAGGTCCTTCGCCTCCTCCGACCCGGCGATGACGTTGTACTCATCCGGGGTGATGACCATCGGGTAGAAGCCCCGGTCGCGTATCCGCTGCTCGACCGCGAGCAGGTCCTCGCGCGTCTCCACGCGGATCAGCTCGCCCCGGATCTTGGTCTCCCAGTAGCCGGGGAAGGCGATGATGGGGACCATCGCCTTGCCGGTCACGTCGCCGCCGAGCACGACCATGTCGGCCTTGTAGAAGGCGGCGGCATTAAGAAACTTCTTCCAGCAGATCTCAGACCCGTGGATATCGGTCGCGAAGAAGATCTTCATCAGGTCACTGCTTTCTCAGGCGCGCGAGCATGCGGCGCGCGGGGGATTCAGGCACGCGGGCGGATCGGGTACGCGGGCTCAGTGCGCTACCTCTTCGGGCAGCTCGTACCACTTGACCCGGTCACCGACGCGTGCTCGCGTCTTCCACTTCAATGTCTTCGGCACGTCGTTGGCGATCTCGAGCAGCCGCGCCGCCTGCGCCAGCGGGTCGAACCGCGCGCCGCGCGGCGGGAGCGCGGGGTTGTCGGCGAGCAGTTTCGGCAGCATCGAGAGGTTCCCCGTCGAGGTTCGCCACCAGCCCCAGTCTCCGGCGAGCACCTCACCGAACCGGTTAGCGTCGATGACCGCCCCGTTGCCCCCGGCCATGCCGCCCGCACTGCTGCCCTTGCCGCCAGCACCGCTGCCCTTGCCGCCAGCACTGACCGGCACGCCGGACAGCAGGTGCGCGATGTCGTGCAGGTCCTTGGCGTTCAACTCCACGATCTGCAGCTTGGACAGCAGCAGGTCGGCGGGGTCGAGGGTGAGCGAGGAGTTCCGGAAGGAGGGCCGCAGGTCCAGCGTGTGGCACATGACGAGCCGGTCGACCATGACGTCAACGGGCCGCCCGGACGGGGCGGTGAAGTACATCTGCTGGTCCCCGTTGAGGTTATTGAACCTGCGATCAGGAGTGCAGCCGCTGGCCTCCAGGTATGCCGCGACCTCGCGGCGGCCCTTGCTGGTACAGGCCAGGTCCATGTCCTGGCCGGGCCGCAGCCGCGGCGGAAAGCCCGGGCACAGCACGCGCACTCCGAGGCCGCCGAGCAGCCGCAGCGGCAGCCCGTTCCCGGTCGCTCCCCGGACGAGTCCCACTGCCTCGGGAAGCGGATCGTCAGCGGGCACGGTCATGAAAGGACTGCTCCTCGGCATGGCTAAATGGCAGGGAACGCGATGCTCTGATCATGAGGAAATCGCCCGCACCGTGTCTAGGCAATCGCGGCGAAACCGGCCATTGGTTCCATCATGTGGGCTGCTGTCCCAAACCCGTTCAGCTTCCTTCAGCTCGTGGCGTGCCGGTAGAACGGGATGGGCTCGGGTTCCAGCGGCGTATTGCCCGCAATGAGGTCGGCCGCCTTCTCGGCGGTCATCATGACCGGCGCGTATATGTTCCCGTTGGTCACGTACGGCATGACGGAGGCGTCGACCACGCGCAGGCCGTCCACCCCATGGACCCGCAGGGACAGCGGGTCGGTGACCGCCATCGGCCCGGTGCCCATCGCGCACGTGCAGGACGGGTGCAAGGCGGTCTCGGAGTCGCGCGCCACCCAGTCGAGCACCTCTTGCTCAGTCGAGACCGAAGGGCCGGGCGACAGCTCGCCCGCGTTGAACTCGTCGAAGGCCGGCTGGCTGAGGATCTTCCGCGCGATCGCGATCGCCTCGCTCCACTCCTGCCGGTCGGTCGGGGTGGACAGGTAGTTGAATCGCAGCGCCGGGTGCACCGACGGGTCACGCGAGGTGATCTTCACGGTGCCCCGCGAGTCGGAGTACATCGGCCCGATGTGCACCTGATAGCCATGCCCGCCCGCCGGCGCGGAGCCGTCATAGCGGATCGCGATCGGCAGGAAGTGGAACATCAGGTTCGGGTAGGCGACCTTGTCATTGGACCTGGCGAAGCCGCCGGCCTCGAAGTGGTTCGTCGCCCCCGGGCCCGAGCGCAGGAACAGCCATTTCGCGCCCACCATCGGCCGGTTGCGCCACTTCAGCGCGGGCGCGACCGAGACCGGGAGCTTGGAGCCGTACTGCACGTACACCTCGAGGTGATCCTGCAGGTTCTCCCCGACGCCGGGAAGGTCGGCCACCACGCCGATGCCCAGCGCGGACAGTTCGGAGGCGTTCCCGACGCCGGACAGCTGCAGCAGTTGCGGCGAGCCGAACGCCCCGGCGCAGACGATGACCTCCCCGGCCTGCGCGACCCGGGCCGCCCCGCCGTCCACGGTGAACTCCACCCCGCAGGCGCGCGTACCGCGAAACACCACCCGGCTGACCTGCGTACGCGTCTCAACCTGCAGGTTCGGCCGGCCCATCACGGGGTGCAGGTACGCCCGGGCGGCCGACAGCCGCCGCCCGCTGTGAATGTTGCGGTCGAAGGCGGCGAAGCCCTCCTGCCGGTAGCCATTGACGTCGTCGGTGATGTGGTACCCGGCCTGCCGGCAAGCCTCGAACCACGCCTCGAACAGCGGGCTGGCGGCCGGGCCGCGCTCCAGGATCAGCGGCCCGTCCTCGCCGCGGAACTTCTCCGACGGCGTGCCCGGCGCGGCCAGGCAGTTCTCCATGCGCTTGAAGTACGGCAGGCAGTGCGCGTAATCCCAGGTCTCCATCCCCGGGTCGGCTGCCCACCGCTCGTAGTCCAGCTGATTGCCGCGCTGGAAGATCATGCCGTTGATGCTGCTGGACCCGCCGAGGACCTTGCCGCGGGCGTGGTAGACGCGCCGGCCGTTCAGGTGCGGCTCGGGCTCGGACTCATACTTCCAGTCGTAGAACCGGCTCCCGATCGGGAAGGTGAGCGCGGCCGGCATGTGGATGAACGGGTCCCAGACGTAGTCGGGGCGGCCCGCCTCCAGCACGAGGACCCGCGTCGTGGGGTCGGCCGACAGCCGGTTCGCCAGCGCGCACCCGGCCGAGCCGCCGCCCACGATGATGTAGTCAAAGATCTTCGTCGCCATGCAGTGCCCCCACGCCAGTGAACGCCAGTCAGGTCAGTTCGCGGTAACCGATTCCAGATTCTCCCGGACCATCACGGTCATCTGGTGCTCGGGGCCGAGGTACTGCTCGCAGTCGGCCAGCGCCCGGCGCAGCACCCGGACCATGTCGTTCATCCGCCCCGACTCATACAAGGCGGTGGCGAGGTTGCACCGGGTCGTCAGCGTGTCCACGTCGCCGGCGCCGAGCATCCGCTCGCTGTCGGCGAGCGCCCGCTCGTAGGCCGGGATCGCCTCGTTGAACCGGCGCGCGACCTGATAGGCGTTGGCCAGGTTGGCCCGGGCGGTCATGGTGTCCCGATGGTCAGGTCCCAGCACCCGCTCCCGGTCGGCCAGCACCCGCTCGTACTGCGGGATGGCCTCCTTCAGCTTGCCGGCGTTGCGGTAGGCGAAGGCCAGGTTGCCCCGCGCCGTGATCGTGTCGGGGCTATCCGCGCCGGAGGTTCGCTCCCGGTCGGCCACGACGCGCTCGTACTGCGAGACGGCGTCCTTCAGCTTCCCGGCCAGCCGGTAGGCGTTGGCGAGCAGGCTCCGGGCGGCGATCGAGTCGGCATGGTCAGGCCCGGACGCCCGCTCGCGGTCGGCCAGCATCCGCTGGTAGGCGCTGACCGCCTCCCGCGTCTGCCCGGCCGCCTGGTAGGCCGCGGCCAGGCTGGACCGCGCGGCCATGGTGTCGCGGTGGGTCGCGCCGAGCGCCCGCTCCGACTCCGCGAGCGTCCGCTCATACAGCCGGATCGCGTCGGTGCGGCGCCCGGCCGCCTGGTAGGCCGCGGCCAGGCTAGCCCGCACGGCCATGGTGTCCCGGTGCCCGCTGCCCAGCAGCCGCTCGCACTCGGCCAGCGTCTGCTCATATATCGCGATCGCCTGCGCCGTCAGGCCGGCGGCCTCATAGGAGTGCGCCAGGTTCACCCGCGCGGTCAGCGTCTCCGGGTGATCAGCCCCGAGGTTACGCTCCCGGTCAGTCAGCGCCGCCTCGAAGACGGACATCGCGTCGGCCGTCCGGCCGGCCGACTCGAACGCGGCCGCGAGCCGGTCGCGAGCCTGCACCGACTGCGCGTGGCCCGGCCCGAGCAGGTGCGCGCAGGTCGACGCGATGGACTGCCAGTAGTCGATGGCCGAGTTGGCCAGCAGGCTCTCCTCGATCGACATGCCCGTCCGCAGCAGCAGCGGGTGGGCGTCCGGCTTCCACAGCAGGTCGCCGGCGAACGCCCGCAGGCTTGTCGCGCAGTCCCGCAGCGCCTGCTCCAGCTGCGCGGCGAGCGTGCCCGCCCCGGAGCCGCTTCCCGGCTCCGGCCAGGCCTCAACCAGCGCCGCGGCCGTCGCCGCGACAACCTGCTCGACGTCGCCGCGCGGCAGGTAAGCGCGCACGGCCGCCTGCACGGCGGGGTGCAGCCACACCGTGCGCACCCCGCTGGCCTTGTCCAGGCTGACCAGGCCGAGCCGGGCCAGGTTGGCGTAGGCGGACCGGATGAGGTTCTGGTCGGCGCTGCCACCGTCGGATGGCCGGCCCGTGATGTAGGCGCAAGCGGCCGGGGAGGTCAGCACCGCCGCCGGGATCCCGTTGGTGGCGAGCATGGCCGCGAACGACAGTGCCGGCCAGGCCAGGCCCGCGGGGGCGAGCTGGTGCGCCCGCTCCACCGCGATCGACCAGGTGGCCAGCATGGACGGCGGGCACCCGTCGATGAGCGACCCCACCGTGGACCGGCGCCGTTCGGTGTACCGCGCGCGGTACTCCCGGGCCGTGGTGTCGCTTTCCATGATCACCGCGGCGGCCTGGTCGAGGCTGATCGGCAGCCCGCCGACGTCCTCGGCCAGGTCCAGCGACTCGATCCGCTGGTCGGGGTACCCGGTGAGCCGGGAGTTGAGGTAGCCCAGCCCTTCGCGCCTGCTGAAGCCGCCGACGCCGAGGATCTTGCGGTCCGCGCTAACGAGCTCGATTTGCGGCAGCCGGGTGGTCACCACGACCTGGCCGGAAGCGCCGCGCGGCCATAGCCCCTCCAGGTCGGCGGCCGACGTCACGTCATCGAGGATCAGCGCCCACCGGAGGCGGGTCCGGCTCAGCCAGTCCAGGAACCGCTTGGCGGCGATGTCGGCGACCTCGCCCGGATGGTCGGCGTCGAGCTCGCCGGCCGCCGTGGCGAAGGACGCCACGATCGACTCGCGACTGCCGGCGGGCACCCAGACCAGCAGGTCCACCGCGCGGTTGTTCCACACGGCGTGGGCGAACCCGACCGCGAGCTGGGTCTTGCCGACGCCGGGCGCACCGTTGTCCTCAGCGTTGGCGAGCACGATGGTCTCACCCGGCCGCAGCACGTCAACCAGGCCGAATCCCGTCTCAACGCGCGGGAAGTAGCTGTCCGCGAGCGGGGGGACTACCCCCGATAGCACTGGAGCGGCGGCGCGCTGGGCACCCACGATCGCCAAACCTCTTCCGTACTGGCATCCCGGATTGGCGCGCCCACACCGTTGTGACTAGTGCGCCCACATTTGTCAATCAAATTCAGCGTTCTGTGCCGATGCGCGTACGTGCGGTGCGTTGGCATGTCAGCTATCGCACCTCCAACCGCCGTACCTGCTGTAACTGAAAATCCTAGTGGCCTGCAGGCCACCTTGACCGCATGTCAGGGGAAAGAACTTCTATATGCACTTTTCAACATTTAGGATCAGTGGCGCGGGGCTTCGCGGCGAAGCGCGGGCAGATCCGCGACAACGGTCCTCGATCCGGGCGCCACCTCCGTGAACCCGCCATCCTGGACAAGGGGAAGCCCGCTGACCAGCAGTTTTGCCCACTGGTCGCGCGTGGCCGTGCGCGCGGCAAGGTCAAAGTCGCTCTGCTGCCATTCCCAGCGAGCCGCTGGTGGCAGCTTCCACCAAGCCAGCTGCGCGGCGTGCCCGGCCTGTGCCATGGCCTTCCCGGCGGTCATCGCGATCTCCGGGGTGATCCACAAGACGGGGATGCCAGGCGGCGGCGGCCAGGGCGGCTCCGGATCGGTGAAGTCAGTGCCGGCGACCTGCAGCCTGGCCAGGTCCGGCGGCCAGTCGCCGGTCGGGACTGGCGGGAAGGCGCGAACCTCGGCGGTCCGGTGCGTCACCGTGATGCCAGGCAGGGACGACGCGCGCTCCCAGGCCGCGCCCCGCGCCCGGCGCACCACCTTGCGGATGCGGGCGTCCTCCCAGGCGCGGATCGCGGGCGCCCACTCGCCATCGCCCGCGGACCGCGGGTCGCTCAGCAGCGTCAAGACGGCGCGCGCGGCGCCCTCCAGCGCGTCGGTCCGCCCCGGCGGACTGGCCCGCTCCACCCGCACTACCAGCGGAAGCGCGTACTGGTCCCCGCCATCTCGCGTCGCATCCCGCATAGCGCGCGGCTGCGCGAAGGCGCCTGCCGATCCCACGGTAGTCACGACTCCCTAGGATGCCACCCACAGGTGACCGGATATGTTTGGGATTTGCGGTGCTATTACCCCGCAAAACCAAAACATATATTTGAGTTAGCCGCTAGCTCCCGGGGGCAGTTAACCGTCCTTGGTGAAGCGGCCTGCGCTCGCCGGGCGCGGGTTCGCCGGGTGCCGCCGCCGGCGCTCGCTGCGGCGACGTGTCATCGTGCACCGCCGGGGAGCCGCGCCACGGCCGGCTTCGCGCCAGCCACCAGCCCCCGGCGCCAAGCAGGACCGCGCACAGCGTCCAGCCGAGCGCCGTCGTGGCCAGTCCGGCGTACTTGAGGCCGGATGCGAAGATCACGAACGTGATGACCGGACGAATGTACTTGTCGGGCGCCCGGGAGGACAGCAGCGAGCCGACCAGCACCGCCGGGACACTGCCGAGCACGACGGTGGCGGTCAGCCCGAACTGGACGTGCCCGAAGATCAGTGCCCCCAGCGCGGCAGCGGCGGTCAGCGGTACCGCTTGCGTCAGGTCCGTCCCGACGAGCTGGCTCGCCCCGATGAGCGGGTAGGCGAACAGCAGCAAGACGATCATCAGCGAGCCCGAGCCGACCGAGGTCATCCCGACGACCAGGCCGCCGGTCACGCCGATGGCGACGGTGGGCAGCGGGCGGGCCCGCAGCTGGCTGACGGTGGCCGTGCGCTGCTGCCCGGACCGGCTGTCCAGCCAGTACCGCAACACCATCGCCGCGGTGCCGGCCAAGAGCGCGGCGCCGAGCGCGGTTTCCACGTTCTGCTGCGCGGCATCGCTGGTGCCGAGCTCGTGCAGCAGCCATGAGCCGGCGAAGGCCATCGGCACCGAGCCCGCGCACAGCCAGCCGACAAGCCGGAAGTTAACGGTGCCCTTCCCCATGTGCACCACCGAACCGACCGGCCGCATGACCACGGCGGCGACGAGGTCGCTGGAGATGGCCGCCGAGGGCTTCACGTGGAAGAGCAGGATCAGCATTGGCGTCATCAGCGCGCCGCCGCCCGCGCCGGTCAGCCCGACCAGAAGTCCAACAAGGGCGCTGCCCAGCACGACGTAAGGGTTAAGCCCCACCACTGCTCCGTCCGGTCTGCCGCGCCCAAGCCACGGTCCCGGCCCCGCAGCCCCGGCCTCCAGCGCTCCCTACTTAGTCGATGGTAAATATATCTCTTGTAACCCGATTGTAAAACTTGTAACCGCGACCAGCCCTTCCTGCGGTTCCCCCCGCCAGTGGCTGCGCGGATAATCAGGCCGGGACGGGGACGGGGGTGGTTGGCTCCTGGTCGGGCGGGGCGACCCGTGGCTGACCGTGGACTCGGGAGCGCAGCCAGGACCTTGGCTGAGCCGGGGGCTCCGGGCTGGCCGGGGCGCCGGCGGGCGCGGATGCGGGCGCGGGCAGGAGCGCCTGGGCCGTCCCGGCGGCGAACTCCTGGTAGCGGCGCGTTTCCTCGGCGCGCTTGCGCCGGCTCCAGCCGAGCAGCCTGCCCATGATCGCGGCGACGTCGGCGGCGGCGGACGCGCCGGCGTCGGGGGACTCGATGAGGAGGCGGACCCGGCGCCCAAGCACGTCATCCACGTGCAGCGCGCCCTCGTGGGTGACGGCGTAGGCAACTTCCGCGCGCAGGTAGGGGTGGCCCTCGGCCAGCGGGCGGCCCAGCGACGGGTCGGCCCGCACCAGTTCCAGCACCTCGCAGGCGAGCGCGCCGTATCGCGTGATCAGGTGCCCGGCCGTTTCCGCGCAGACGCCGTAGTCCCCGGCGATGCGGCCCGCCGCCGCGCGGACCGCGGGCAGCCCGTCCGCGCCGAGCAACGGCAACTGCTCGGTTACCGACGACGGGACGGCCCGCGGGAAGTCCGCGACGGCCGCGTCGATCACGTCCCGCGCCATCAGCCGGTAGGTAGTGAGCTTCCCGCCGGCGATGGACACCAGCCCTGGCAGTGGCATGTCCACCACGTGCTCGCGCGATAGCTTGGTCGTGGGCTTGCCCGCCTCGTCGCAATCCCTGGCCGTCTGCGACTCGGCGACGAGGGGGCGCAGGCCGGCGTACACGGCTAGCACATCCGACCTGGTCAGCGGCTTGGCCAGCACCCGGTTGGCGTTGGCGAGTATGTAGTCCACGTCCTCGGCGGTCGCCATCGGCTCGGTCCGGTCGCCGGAGAAGTCGGTATCGGTGGTCCCGACGATCCACCGCTCGCCCCACGGGATGAAGAAAAGGACGCTTTTGTCGGTACGCACGATCATGCCGGTGTCAGCGTCGATCGCGGCGCGCGTCGTCACGATGTGCACGCCCTTGGACATGCGCACGTGGTACCCGGCCTTGACGCCGCTCGCCTCGTGCACGAGGTCAGACCAGACCCCGGCGCAGACGACGACCCGGGTGGCGTGCACGTCGAACTCGCGGCCGCTTTCCTCATCGCGCACCCGCGCGCCGGTCACCCGGGCGCCGCGGGAGCCACCTTCGGCGGTGCCGCCAGCAGTGCCGCCAGCAGTGCCCCCGGGAGCGCGCAGCAAGTCCACCGCGCTCGCGCGGGTCACCACGATCGCGCCGTGCGCCGCGGCCGTCCGCGCCACCGTGAGCGTGTGCCGCGCGTCGTCGACCTGGGCGTCGTAGTACACCATCGCGCCGGCCAGCCGCTCGGGCCGCAGCGCGGGCGCCCGGCGCAGCGCCCCGCGCGCGGTGAGGTGCCGGTGATAGGGCACTGGCCGCTTGGTGCCCTCCATCGCGTCGTAGATCACCAGTCCGGCGCCTACGTAGGGGCGCTCGACCACCTTCTTGTAAATCGGGTACAGGAACGGCACTGGCCGGACCAGGTGGGGTGCCAGCTTGCTGACCAGCAGGTCTCGCTCGCGCAGGGCCTCCTTGACGAGCTTGAAGTCGCGCTGCTCCAGGTAGCGCAGCCCCCCGTGGACCAGCTTGCTAGACCGGCTCGACGTGCCCGCGGCCAGGTCACGCGCCTCCACGAGGCCGACCCGCAGTCCCCGGGACGCGGCGTCCAGGGCCGCGCCCGCGCCGGTGACGCCGCCCCCGATGACCAGGACGTCTAGCGGCCCGGCGGCCAGCTTTCGCAGTGAATCAGAGCGCTTCGTCGCGTCCAGAACACCGGGCATGGGTCTCAGATCTCCCTCCAAGCCACGCTAACGGGACTCCACTTACCATGGTAGGTACCCACACTGCTTGCTCTGGCTACCACTTGCTTGGTAACAGCTTGCAGTACATTAGTTCAACTAATGGTGGCGGTGCCGCGTTCCCGCGCCGTTCGGCTCACGCCGAGGTGCTCGCCGTCGCCCCTGCGCACCCTGAGGAGCTAAGGGATGGATTTCGTCGGGGCGATCGACCAGGGCACCACCAGCACCCGGTTCATGATCTTCGACCACGCGGGGCGCGAGGTCGCGCGGCATCAGCTTGAGCACGAGCAGATCATGCCGCGGGCGGGCTGGGTCGAGCACGACCCGGTGGAGATCTGGGAGCGGGCCCGCACCTGCATCGCGGCCGCGCTGCACGCGGCCGGGCTGACGGCGCGCGACCTGGCCGCGATCGGGCTTACCAACCAGCGGGAGACCACCGTCGTGTGGAACCGTCACACCGGCCGTCCCTACGGGAACGCGATCGTGTGGCAAGACACCCGCACCGACCACATCGCGACCGCGCTGACCCGCGACGGCCGGGGCGAGGTGATCCGCGCCAAGGCGGGGCTGCCGCCGGCCACCTACTTCTCCGGCGGGAAGCTGCAGTGGATGTTGTCCGCCATTGACGGGCTGCTGGCCGACGCCATGAGCGGGCAGGCGGTGTTCGGCACGATCGACACCTGGCTGCTGTGGAACCTGACCGGCGGGGCCTCCGGCGGCGTGCACGTCACCGACGTGACCAACGCCAGCCGGACGATGCTGATGGACCTGGCCACGCTGGACTGGGACGAGGAGCTGTGCGAGATCTTCGGCGTGCCCCGGGTGATGCTGCCGGCGATCGCACCCTCCGTGCACGCGTTCGGCATGGCGATCTCGCCGGGGGCGCTCGGCGCTGGTTCCGCGGGAGGCAGTGTTCCCGGGGGCGTGCTGATCGGCGGCGTGCTCGGTGATCAGCAGGCCGCGACGATGGGGCAGGCGTGCTTCGCCCCCGGCGAGGCGAAGAACACCTACGGCACCGGGAACTTCCTGCTGCTGAACACCGGGGCCTCACGGTTCGCCTCGCCGTCGGGGCTGCTGACGACGCTGGCGTACCACCTGGGGACCGGCGCGCCGTCGTTCGCGCTGGAGGGGTCGGTCGCCGTCACCGGCGCGGCGGTCCAGTGGCTGCGCGACCAGCTCGGCATCATCAGTGGCGCCGCCGACAGCGAGGACCTGGCCCGCAAGGTCGACGACACGGCCGGGCTGTACTTCGTGCCAGCCTTCTCCGGGCTGTTCGCTCCTTACTGGCGGCCCGACGCGCGCGGCGCGATCGTCGGGATGTCGCGGTTCCACACCAACGCCCACCTGGCCCGGGCCACGCTGGAGGCGATCTGCTACCAGACCCGCGACGTCGTCGAGGCGATGACCGCCGATTCCGGGGTGCGGCTGGACGTGCTCAAGGTCGATGGCGGCGTCACCGCCAACGACTTGTGCATGCAACTGCAGGCCGACATCCTCGGCGTCCCGGTGTCCCGCCCGGACGTCGCCGAGACCACGGCGCTGGGCGCGGCGTACGCGGCCGGGCTGGCGGCCGGCTTCTGGGCCGGAACCGATGAGCTGCGCGCCAACTGGCGCGAGTCCCGGCGCTGGGAGCCCTCGTGGTCCGCTGATCGCCGGGAGGCCGGCTACGCCGGCTGGAAGAAGGCCATTGACCGCACGCTGGACTGGGTAGACGTGGGCTAACGTGAGTTGTTTCGTGAGGCGGCGTCCGCCGTGAAGTTAAGGAGCGCGCGAGATGACGGATGTGCGTGCCGGGATCGTGGCCGAGCCGGTCAATGACGTGACGGCGGTCCTGGGTGAGGGACCCTACTGGATCCCGGAAGACTCCTGCCTGCTGTGGGTGGACATCCCCGCCGGCCTGCTGCATCGCACGGACATGCCATCCGGGCACACAGTCACCGCCGCCCTCGGCGCTGTCTCCGCGGCGTTCCCCGCCGGCGACGGGTCGATCTTGTACGCGGGCGGGAACCAGGTCGCGCTGTTCGGTCCGGGCCCGTCCGGCGAGTGGGCGAGCCGGGCCATCGCCCAGGCCCCGGCCCGGGAAGGCCTGCGCTTCAACGACGGGTCGGTTGACCCGGCGGGGCGCCTCTGGGTCGGGTCGATGGACATCGAGGAGGCCCAGCCGCGGGGCGAGTTGTACCGGCTCGACGCCGGGGGAGTGCTCGCCCCGGTCGTCAGCGGGTCAACGGTCTCCAACGGGCTGGGCTGGAGCCCGGACGGCTCGCGGATGTACTACGCCGACTCCCCGACCAGGCGGGTCGACGTGTTCGACTACGACCAGGCGATGGGTGAGGCGTCCGGCAGGCGCGTGTTCGCCGACCTCAGCGACGCGCCTGGCGTGCCGGACGGCCTCACCGTAGACCTGGACGGGTACGTCTGGGTCGCGATGTGGGACGGCGGCGCGCTGCGCCGCTTCGCGCCCTCCGGGGAACTGGACGCGGTGGTGCCGGTTCCGGTGGCGCGGCCAACGAGCGTGGCGTTCGGCGGCAACGGCATGGCCGAACTGTTCGTGACCACCGCCATCCATGGTCTCACGCCGGCCCAGCGGGAGGCCCAGCCGCTGGCCGGCCGCCTGCTGCGCCTCATCCCCGGCCCGGTCGGCCTCCCCTCCACCACGACCCGGGCGATCATCCCTTCTTAAGCTCCTTCGCGGCTGCGCTCCCCCTTGATTGCGCGCGCTACGCGAGTTACCGTGATTACACGCGTAACAACCGTAATTCTGACTGCACGGAGGCGAGCGATGGGACAGGGTCATGGAACGCGCTGACCTGGAGCGGGCGCGGGAGAAGTTCGAGGGCGAGGTGCGCTCCCGGTTCGTCGGGGCGGCCATCGACAAGGTCGAGTTGCTGCAGTACGGCGACAACCCCGAGATCGAGCCGGGAGAGCTGTTCGCCCGGGTGATCGTCGCGGTGCCCGACGGCGTGGACGAGACCGACCAGGAGGCCCGCGGGCAGGCACTGGAGGGGTTTCACGAGACGCACCGCGCCGCGATACGCGAGCTGCAGCGCGAGTTGAAGGCGCGCTCGGGCGGCGGGCTGATGCTGGAGTTCACGCTCGCCGGTCAAGCCGCTGGCCCGGAGGCCAAGCGCGGTCCCGTCATACGGATGAGGATGGGATCAGGCCGCGGCCCGTTCGGCGGGGACCCGTCACTGACGCCCGTGATGGCCCGGCTGGGCGCCGAGGACCTGGAAACCCTCGACACGCTGATCGCGGCCGGGATCGCCGGGAGCCGCGCCGAGGCCGTCCGCTGGGCGCTGGCCCGGATCCGCGAGCGCCCCGCCTACGAGCAGATCCGCGCCCGCTCCCGGGAAATCGAGGACCTTAAGTCCCAGTTCTGAGCGCCAGGCGCCGCCGGAGGGTCACCGCGTCGCCGGCCAGCGTGCGCTCCGGCCGGCCCGCGTTCAGCACCACAGGCTCCTCGCCCACTATGATCTCGCCAGGTATCAAGGCAGTGCTCCCTTAACACAGTGCCCTTACGGGATCGGCTCGTGCACGGTTACCAGCTTGGTGCCGTCCGGGAACGTCGCCTCGACCTGCACCTCGGTCAGCATCTCGGGGACGCCGTCCATCACGTCGTCGCGGGTCAGCACGCCGCGCCCGGCCGCCATGAGGTCCACGACGGTCCGCCCGTCACGCGCGCCCTCTAGCAGGAACGACGTGATCATCGCGACCGCCTCCGGGTAGTTGAGCCGCAGCCCGCGCGCGCGCCGCTCGCGCGCGAGCCCCGCCGCGACGTGGATGAGCAGCCGCTCCTGCTCATGCGGGGAGATCAGCATGCTGGCAACTGTAGACCCGCCGCCGTCGCCGGGTGCTTCGCGCGGGTAACTGGCGTGTGTCCGGACGCCACTCCAGCCCCGCCCACGGGTCATAGTCCACTTCTAGCGGCTCCTGGGGCGGGCGTTGCTCCTTGGGGACGTGCTCCAGGTTGAGGCGGATCCGGTACCAGACGGAGCTGCGGCCCCGCATCCCGTCGACGAGGACGTCAGCGGGCTCTAGCAGCGGCCACACGTCGGCGTGCCGGGCCTTCCACCGTTCGAGCCCCTCCATGGCCTCGGCCTTGGTCTGCGCGCGGGCGACCTCGATCAGCGGCTTGGTGGACTGGCGCCGCCCGGTCGGGCCGGGCGCGCGCCTGGCCTCGTCGCCGCCGTCCGCGCTTCCCGTCGGCGCGCGGCGCTTGGACGGCATGACGCGCGGGGCCTCGCCGGCTTGCTTGTCGTAGTGCGGCGGCCAGGGAGCGTCGGGCAGGCCCGCCGCCTCGTCCCGGTCGGCGAGCTCCAGCAGGGCGTCCAGTGAGCCGGCAGCCTGGTCCATGCCCGCCCACGGGTCCCCGATCCGGGCGAACCGGGCCGGCACGGTTTCGATGGTGAACGCCGCCGGATCGCAGCCGGGCACCTCATCCCAGCTCAGCGGGGTCGACACCCGGGCGTCGGGCAACGGCCGGACCGAGTACGCGGAGGCGACGGTGCGGTCCTTGGCGTTCTGGTTGTAGTCCACGAAGACTCCGTGCCGCTCCTCCTTCCACCACTTCGAGGTGGCCTTGTCCGGCGCGCGCCGCTCGATCTCCCGCGCGACGGCCACCGCAGCCCGCCGCACGTCGGTGAACGACCAGCGAGGCTCAATCCGCGCGTAGATGTGCATGCCCCGCGAGCCGGATGTCTTCGCCCAGCCGGTCAGGCCAAAGTCGGCCAGCACCGACCGGGCGGCCAGCGCGACGTCGAGGATCTGCGGCCACCCGATGCCGGGGACCGGGTCCAGATCCACCCGCAGCTCATCGGGGTAGTCCAGGTTCTCGGCGCGGACCGGGTGCGGGTTCAGGTCGATGCAGCCGAGGTTGACCACCCACGCCAGGCCGGCCGCGTCCCGCAGCACGACCTCGTCGGCGGTCCGCCCCGACGGGAACCGCAGCTCGGCCGTTTCGATCCAGTCGGGGCGCTTGTCGGGAGCGCGCTTTTGGAAGAACGGCTCCTCCTCGGCCCCGTTCACGAATCGCTTGAGCGCCATCGGCCGGCCGCCCGCGCCGCGCAGCGCGCCGTCGGCGACCGAGAGGTAGAACCGGACCAGGTCCATCTTGGTGTACCCGGCGCGCGGGAAGTAGACCTTATCCGGGTTGGACACCGGGACTTCCCGTCCGGCCGCCTCGACGATGGTCTTCTTGCTGCTAGCCATCAGACGGCCCGGGATCGTTGGGAGGAAGGGGGGTGCTGAGGATTTCCCCCAGGTCGAAGTTCACTGGCTCCTCGAGCTGGTCGAAGGTGCAGGACTGCGGCGTCCGGTCCGGGCGCCAGCGGACGAACTGGCCGGTATGCCGCAGCCGGGGGCCTTCCATGTGGTCATAGCGGACCTCCAGGACGCGCTCGGGGCGCAGCGGCGTGAACGAGAGGTCCTTTCCCACGTTCCACCGGCTGTATTCGGCGGCGCGCGGCGTTCGCGTCCCCTCGGGCACCATCGCCGCCCAGTTCCACGGGTGGCCGTCGAACGTGGTGATCAGCGGGTCCAGCTCCACGCGCAGCGCGCGGCGGGTAGCCATCGGCAGCGCGCCGACCACGCCGATGCTGGCCAGCTGGCCGTCCGGCTTGTACAGGCCCAGTAGCAGTGACCCGATCGCGTCGGCGCCCGTCTTGTGCGGGCGAAAGCCGGCCACCACGCAGTCCGCTGTGCGCTCGTGCTTGATCTTGAACATCACCCGCTTGTTCGGCTCGTAGACGCCGTCCTTGGGCTTGGCGACCAGCCCGTCCAGGCCCGCGCCCTCGAACTGGGTGAACCACCGCGCCGCCACCTCGTGGTCGGTGGTCGCCGGGGTCACGTGGATGGGCGACTTCACGGCCGCCAGGGCCTGCTCCAGCGCCGCGCGGCGGTCGGTGAATGGCCGCTCCGTGTAGTCCTCATCGGCGAGGGCGAGCAGGTCGAACGCGACGAAGTGGGCCGGAGTCTCGGCGGCGAGCTTGCGCACCCGGCTCGCGGCGGGGTGCAGCCTCAGTTGCAGCGCCTCGAAGTCCAGCCGCCCGGCGGTGAAGTCGGGAAGGATGATCTCCCCGTCGATGACGCAGCGCCGCGGAAGCTCGCTGAGCACCGCGTCGACGAGCTCGGGGAAGTAGCGGGTCATCGGCCGCTCGTTGCGGCTGCCGATCTCCACCTCATCGCCGTCGCGGAACACGATCGACCGGAAGCCGTCCCACTTGGGCTCGAAGACGTAATCCCCGTCGGGGATGGCGTCGATCGCCTTGGACAGCATCGGCTCGACCGGCGGCATCACGGGCAGGTCCATGATCCCAGCGTGTCATATCAGGGGCGGGCGGTCGTAACCCCGGCTGACTTGAGGTAGTCCGTGTTGTGCTGGTCCAAGGTGGCGTACGCGTTATTCTCGGCCGCGTCCCAGGCCAGGTCAGCGGCCTGGCTGCCGTCGTGGCCCGCTTCGGCGCGGTAGACGACGGTCGCGTTGCCCTCCAGGACCGGGAGCCAGGCGCCATCGCGCACGCGGATTGTCGCGGCGGCGACGCCTCCGGCGTTGCGCACGACGACCCGGGCTCGCGGGTCCAGGCCAGTCACCCGCGAGTAGGCGGCGCGGGACGCGACGACACCCGAGCCGCACGACGGGGTCAGCCCCGCGCCGCGCTCAAAGGTGCGCACGAACACCCCGGGGTCCTGGGCGCTATCGCCGGATTGGTCGAGCGGCAGCAGGAACGAGACGTTGGCGCCCTCGGGGAACCAGTCAGCCGCGCGCTGGCCGGCCTCGATCAGGTCTGGCTCACTGTAGCTGGAGACGATCGCGATGACGTGCGGGTTCGGCACCGTGACGGCCGTGTAGCCGTCGAAGGGGCCTGCGGGGGCGGGCGCGAACGAGATCTCCGGGAGCTCGAGTTGCACCTGCCGGACGCCCTCGGGCGTGGAGTCGGCCCGGCGGATCGTGTACTGGCGGCCGCCGCTGGCGACGACCTCGGTGTCGGTGCCGCGCTGGTCGAGGATCAGCCGGCCCAGCCCGCGCATGCCGTTGCCGCACAGTTCCGCCGACGACCCGTCGGGGTTGAAGAACCACGCCTGCGCATCCGGGGTGCTGGCGTCGAAGAAGTAGATCCCGTCGCTGCCGCCCGTCCACGCCTCCCGGTCGCACACCCGCCGCACGAACGCGCGCAGCTCAGCATCGGACCCGAACGACTCGGGCCGCGCCTGCGCCGCGAAGATCTCATTCAGCGATCCGTGGGTCTTGACCAGTAGCACGCCCCGAGTCTACTTCGGGCGCCCGCCCGGATAAGAAACTCGGGTAGGTCGAGAAGCCGATCCCGGCGGCGTAATTGCGCACGGCTACCCGGGCCCGGTCGATCATGTTCGCCGGAAGGTCGTCGGCGGCGAACCAGGCCAGGTCGCTGTAGCTGGCGCACGCGCCGCCCGGCTCGCCGTCCCAGCCGTCGGCGGTGAGGAAGAACGCGATGCGGCCCGCCCCGGAGACGTCATGCATCACGTGGGCAAGCGTCACGTGGCTAGCGCCGAGCGCGATGCCCGCCTGGGCGGCGGCGACCCGGATCGCGGCCTCCACCACCGTCTCCCGCTCGTCGAGGCGGCTGGACGGCGGCTCGTAGGCCCCGTCGCCGTACCCCGTGTTCGACCGCCTGCCTAGCAGGACCCGGCCGTCCCGCATGAGGAGCAGGTGTACATCGACGCTCGCCTGGTAATGATGACGAGCGCGGCTTGCCTGCCCGAGCTCGGGCGTGTGCGTTCGGACTTTGGTCATGGCTGCATCGTGCGTTCTGCCTGTCCCCGGCGTCTTTTCCCCGGTCTCCGGCGGCGAAGATATCCGCACCCCCGGGAGATGAACCGTACTCCGGCCCCCCTGTGGATCGCCATGTGCATAAGGTCGGCCGGGCTGTGGATCGATGCCCGTAAAAGGCCCGGCCGACTGTGGACGCCGGAAGCCGCTAAGCCCTGCGATCAAGGCTTGCGCGCTGTGGAGGCGGCCGCGGGCCCTGTGGACGGCGGCCGCCGAAAAAGCTTTGCCGGTACCTGCGGCTAGACCGGTCCGCCGTCCCGGTCGCGCATGGACTGGATGTTCTCGTTGATCCGGTGCAACACCATGAACAGCTCCAGGAAAACCCGGATGGTGCCCAGGCTCAGCAGCCCGAAGACCGGGACGACCAGGATGAGCATGAACAGGCCGGCCGTGACGCCGTAGTGGAACCCGATCCGCAGGAGGATCAGCGCCCACAGGGCCGTCCAGAGGGTGGCCAGGACGTAGAGGGCCTTGACGAGCGTGGGCGTGACGTACGAGGTGAAGCCGAAGTCGAACAGCGAGGCCAGGAAGCCCTTCCCGCGCGCCGGGGCCGGACGCGCCTGGGCCTGCGCCGGTGCCTGCCAAGCCGCCTGCTGGCCGTTGCCGGGCAGGTCAAATGACGCCTGCTGGTCCGCCGCCTCGTAACCGGGACCGCCCGCCGAGTAGCCCTGGGGCCGCCCGGCCGCGTACTCCTGCCGCGGCGGCGGGTAGCCCGGGCCCGGGCGCCCGGGCGGGGGCGGGTCGAATGACGGCACCGGGTGCTTCGCCGTCTGCGCCAGCGGCTCGTAAGGCGGCTGCTCTTGCTGCGGCCATGCCGCGCGGGCGTTGTCTTGTCCTGGTTGCCAGGATGCGTCTTGTGGCGGCGATGAGGCCATCGGTGCCTCCCGTAAGCTCGGGGTGGGGGGTGGGGAACCCCTTCGCTTGGTCATATTGCCATAGCGAGGCAAATTAACGCGGCATGGCGATGACTTCGCGCCACGGGGCACGTCTTCACCTCTGACTCGAACAGGCCAGGCAACACAGCGCATCAGGCAACACAGCGCATCAGGCAACACAGCGCATCAGGCAACCAGGGAAGGAGAAGACGGCATGACGCAGGTACGGGTGCTCGCCGGGACGCGCAAGGGCGCGTTCGTGCTGACCTCCGACGGCAAGCGGGACAAGTGGTCCATCACCGGGCCACACTTCGGCGGCTGGGAGGTATACCACCTGAAAGGGTCGCCGGTCGACGCGAACCGGATCTGGGCCTCGGTCAGCACCGGCTGGTTCGGCCAGGTCATCCAGCGCTCCGACGACGGCGGCCTGACCTGGGAGCCGGTCGGCAACGACTTCAGCTATGCCAGCGACCCTGGCCAGCACATCTGGTACGACGGAACGCCGCGGCCGTTCGAGTTCAAGCGGATCTGGCACCTGGAGCCGTCCGGGTCCGACGCGGACCTGGTCTACGCCGGGGCGGAGGACGCGGCGCTGTACCGGTCAGCCGACGGGGGCGCGAGCTGGACCGAGCTCACCGGATTGCGGACCCACCCGTCCGCCACCACGTGGCCGCCCGGTGCGGGCGGGCTGTGCCTGCACACGCTCATCCTCCAGGGGCCGCGGATCATCGCCGCGATCTCCTCGGCGGGCGCGTTCCGCTCCGACGACAGCGGCCAGACGTGGAAGCCCATCAACCGGGGCCTGGTGTCCGGGGAGATCCCCGACAACGACGCGGAAGTCGGGCACTGCGTCCACCACATCGAGGCGCACCCCACGCGGCCGGACACGCTGTTCATGCAAAAGCACTGGGACGTGTGCCGGTCTGACGACGCCGGGGAGAACTGGACCGAGGTCAGCGGGAACCTCCCGTCCGACTTCGGGTTCCCGATCGCGGTGCACCCGCACGAGCCGGAGACGATCTACGTCGTCCCGATCACCAGCGACAGCCTGCACTACCCGCCGGACGGCCGGCTGCGCGTCTACCGCAGCCGCTCGGGCGGCGGCGAGTGGGAGCCGCTGACGGCCGGCCTGCCCCAGGAGAACTGCTACGTGAACGTGTACCGCGACGCGATGGCAGTGGACACGCTGGACGAGGCCGGGATTTACTTTGGTACGACAGGCGGGCAGGTGTACGTAGGCACCGACTCTGGGGACACGTGGTCCCCAATCGCACGTGACCTGCCCGCCGTCTTGTCGGTCGAGGTGCAGGTCCTCCCGTGAGCGAGATCCGGGTCGTGCTCCCCGCGCACCTGAAGAACCTGGCCAAGGTCAACGGCGAGGTTCTGCTCAACGTCCCCGGCCTCCTGTGCCAGCGCACGCTCCTGGACGCCCTGGAGGAACGGTTCCCGGCGCTGCGCGGCACGATCCGGGACCGCGCGACGGGACGCAGGCGGGCGTTCATCCGGTTCTACGCGTGCGAGCAGGACCTGTCCAACGAACCGCCGGACGCGCCGCTGCCGCCGGACGTGGCGGCCGCGATCGCGGCCAGGAAGGATCCGTTCATGGTGGTCGGGGCCATGGCCGGCGGATAATGGGCGGGTGAGTGACGCGCCCCGCACGTTCCTTGTCACCGGTGGCAATACCGGTATCGGGCTAGCCACCGCGACCGCGCTGGCTCGTGGCGGCGGACGGGTGTACATCGCCTGCCGCTCGGCGCGGCGCGGCGCGGCGGCGGTCACCGAGATCACGGCCGCCTCCGGACGCGACTCGGTCGCCCTGCTCCCGCTCGACCTGGCCTCGCTCGCGTCGGTCCGGGACTGCGCGACGTCGTTCCTGGCCCGCGATGAGCCGCTGCACGTGCTGGTGAACAACGCAGGCGTCGGCGGCCAGCGCGGGCTGACCGCTGATGGATTCGAGCTGCACTTCGGCGTGAACCACCTCGGCCACTTCGCGCTGACGATGCTGCTGCTTGACCGCCTGGCCGACTCCGGTGGCGCGCGCGTCGTCAACGTGTCCAGCGACTCCCACTACAGCGCCAGGGGCATTGACTTCGACGCGGTCAAGCAGCGGACCAGCTTCACGGGGACCCGGGAGTACGCGATCTCCAAGCTGTGCAACGTGCTGTTCACGCAGGAGCTCGCTCGCCGCCTTGGAGATGGCGCCGTCGTCACGACGTACGCGCTGCACCCGGGCGTGGTCGCCTCCGATATCTGGCGCCGGATCCCCGCGCTCGTCCGGCCGCTGGTGACGCGGCGCATGATCACCACCGAGGAAGGCGCCCGGACGTCGGCGTACTGCGCGACGTCAGCGGAGGTCGCCGCCCAGACCGGCCTGTTCTACGACAGATGCCAGCTCAGGCCGGCCAGCCAGGTCGCCACCGCGGAGCTGGCCGAGCAGCTGTGGAGGCACAGCGCCGACTGGACCGGCCTCGGGTAGGTGAGCGGGCACGCGTTCGGCGTGGTTGTCATCGGGGGGACTGCAGGCGGTCGCGGGCCTGGTGGGCCTTGCGCTCGGCGGACTCGGCGTGGCGGGCCCTCAGGCGGGCGTCGGCCAGGTCCGCGCGGGCCTTCGTGAGCTGCTGTTCGAGATCCCGCACGCGGTCCTCGAGGAGCTCTTCGGCCGCGGCCGCGGCGGCCGCGGTGGCGATGGCAGTCGCGAGGGCACGCTCGGCGTCCTCGACGGGGGAGCGCTGCGGGGCGTCGGCCTGGCCGGGAGCGCCGCGGCGGGGCGCGAGGCGCGAGACGGGTGCGGGGGTGAAGTCAGCCGGACGGCCGGAAGCGCGGGCCGGGGCCGCGTTTTCCGGGTTCACCGCGGACCGCTCGCCTCCGGTCGGCTGCACGGTGCCGCGCGAGCGCTGCGGCGGCAGGGTACGCGGGGCCTGCGTCGGCAGCGGGATCGGCGCGATGGGCACCGGCTCGCCGGGCGAGCCCTGCCCGGGTGCGGCGCCGGGATGGGCGGAGTCGTCGGGGGAGTCGTCGGGGAGCTGGGAGGCCAGGCCGAAGCCGGACCAGGTCGCGGCGCGGGTCACCGTGCCCG
>JAICYD010000135.1 GCA_025934375.1 Streptosporangiaceae bacterium
CCTTACCTCCCACTCAGTCTTCTCCTTCCTGGATGTCCTGCCCAACCCACTCAAACACACCTACCCCCTCCCCCCCTACGTCGTTGTCCCCCTGTGGGGTTGTTTCGGGGGCCGTCGCGCCCCCCCCCCCCCGCGACTCTGGCGGTATCAACAAATTTGATCCTGCAGCTTTAGCCCCGCAGCACCGCGCCCACCCGGCGCCCCGCCTCGGCCACGGCGGCGTCGCGGGCGGCGCTCGCCTCGGCGGCGGTCAGCGTCCGGTCCGGGGCGCGGAAGCGCAGCGTGTAGGCCAGCGACTTGCGGTCCTCGCCGAGCTGGGCGCCGGTGTAGACGTCGAACAGGCGGACCTCTTCCAGCAGGTCGCCCGCGCCGGTCACCAGCGCCGCCTCGACCGAGGCGGCCGGGACCGCCGCGCCCACCACGAGCGCGACGTCCTGGGTGGCGACCGGGTAGGACGACAGCGTCGGCCCGGCGACCTTGCCGGCCGCCTGCGCCGCCTCCGCCAGCGCGGTGAACGACAGCTCCATCGCGCACGCGCGGGCGGGCAGCCCGTAGGCCGCGATCACCCTCGGGTGCAGCTCCCCGGCGTGGCCCACGTGGACTTCCGCCGTGGTGCGCATCCCGGACGGAACGGGCTTGGTTCCGTCCGGGCCGGGGGGTGAAAGGGGGGCGGCGCCCCCCTTTGCCGGGGGGTCGACAGGGGGGTCGTCCGCCCGGGGGCATAGGTACAGCTCGGCGCAGCGGCCGGGGTGCCACGGCATCCGCGCCGCCGCCCGGACCTGAAGCTGAAGGTGCGCCGCGCGCGCCACCGCGCGGGCCGCCTCGATCGCGTCCGCCCAGGTCGCGGCCTGCCCTGGTCCCCACCAGCCGGGCAGCTCGCGGTCGCCCGCGAAGACCGCCCCGATGTGCTGCGGCTGGTCCGGCAGCGCGGCCGCCAGCGACGCCAGCTCCGGCGCCGTCGGGCCGCGGTCGGTCGCCAGGATCGGCGCCCTCCCCAGCGCACCCGGCCGGGGCCGGAACACCAGCCCCGACTCATACAGCGCGACGTCCGGGAACCCCCGCCCGACGTTGCGGGCCAGGGCGCGCAGCAGCCCCGGCAGCAGCGTCGTGCGCAGGAACGGCTCGTCCTCACTGAGCGGGTTGGCGATCCGCACCGCCGGGCGCCGCTCGTCATCGGCCGCCAGCCCCAGGCTGTCGGCGTCACGGACGGGGGCGAACGGGTCGGTGTGCACCTCGACGATCCCGGACTCGGCCAGCGTCCGCGAGGCCGACCGCAGCAGCTTCTGCGCCGCCGTCAGCCCCCGCCCGGCCGGCGCCCGCGGCATCCGCACCGGCAGCTCCTCATAGCCCTCCAGCCGGATGACCTCCTCGGCCAGGTCCGCGGGATCGGTGAGGTCCGGCCGCCACGACGGCGGCGTTACGTGCAAAACGGCAACCGGGCCCGGCTGGCCCTCGGGCTTCGCGGGCACCGCCCTCGCCGCCCCGGCGCCCTCCGTTCGCCCGGCCTGGTCACGCCAGGGGGCGATCGTCGGCGCCGCCGCGACCTCCTGCGTCACCGAGGCGCCGATCTCCTCCAGCCGCCGGATGACGGTGTCGCGCCCGTACGCGACGCCGGCCACCGCGTCGGGGTAGCCGGCCGCCATCGAGATCGTCACCGGCTCCACCGGCACCTGGGCGTGCGTGCAGCCCGGCACGACCGCGCCGCCGCCCAGCGAGGCCAGCAGCGACACCGCCCGCGCGGTGGCGATCAGCGGCAGCTCGCGGTCCACGCCGCGCTCGAACCGGTAGGACGCCTCCGAGTGCAGCCGGTGCCGCCGCGCCATCTTGGCGGTGCCGACGTCGGAGAAGTGCGCGCCCTCGATCACCAGGTCGGCCGAGGCGTCGTCGATCTCGGTGGCCAGCCCGCCCATGGTGCCGGCCATCGAGATCGGCCCCGAGGAGTCGGTGATGAGGATGTCGTCCGGGTGCAGCGTGCGGACCACGTGGTCGAGGGTCTCCAGCGTCTCCCCGGCCGCCGCCCGGCGCACGACGATCGGGCCGGTCAGCTTGCGTCGGTCGAAGGCGTGCAGCGGCTGGCCGAGCTCCAGCATCAGGTAGTTGGTGACGTCGACGGCCAGCGACACCGAGCGGACCCCGCAGCGGGCCAGCCGCACCCACATCCACGCCGGCGTCGGCGCCGACGGGGAGAAGCCGCGCACCTCGCGCAGCACGAACCGGTCGCACGCGCCCGGGTCGCCGATGGAGGCCGGGTACACGTCGGGGCCCTCCTCCGTCAGTGACCCCAGCAACGCCAGGTCAGCCGGCTCGGGGTCGGCCGGGTCGGAGAACGCCACGCCGTAGGCGGTGGCCAGCTCGCGGGCGACGCCGCGGATGCTGACCGCGTAGCCGCGGTCCGGCGTCACCGCGATCTCGAAGACCTCATCGCGCAGCCCCGCGTAGGCGGTGAAGTCCGCCCCCAGCGGCGCGTCCGGCGCAAGGACGATGATGCCCGCGTGGTCCTCCCCCACCCCGAGCTCGTCGGGCGCGCAGATCATGCCCTCCGACACCCGGCCGTAGGTCTTGCGCGCGGCGATCTCGAACCCGCCCGGCAGCACCGAGCCCGGCAGCACCAGCACGACCCGGTCGCCGACCGCGAAGTTGGTCGCGCCGCAGATGACGCCGCGCAGCGACTGCGGGTCGGCGGCCAGGTCGGCCTCGGAGGTGGCGACCCGGCAGTAGCGGATCGGCTTCTTGAACTCGGCCAGCTCCTCGATCGCCTGCACCTGCGCGATGACCAGGCCGTCGATGTCACCGACGGGCTCGTGCGACTCGACCTCCAGGCCGGCCGCGGTCAGCCGCCGGGCGATGTCGGCGTGGTCGGCCGGCTCGGGGATGGGCGCGTACTCGCGCAGCCAGGAAAGCGGCACCCTCATCGCTAAAGCTCCATTCCGAAGGCGCGGCTGAACCGGACGTCCCCGTCCGTGGTGTCCTTGATGTCGCCGATCCCGTGCGCCAGCATCAGCGCCCGCTCGACGCCCAGCCCGAACGCGAACCCGCTGTAGCGGTCCGGGTCGATGCCGCAGGCGACCAGCACCCGGGGGTTGACCATGCCGCAGCCGGCGAGCTCGATCCAGCCCATCGACCGGCAGGTCCGGCACGGGTCGGCGCCCGGCTTGACGGAGGCGCCCCGGCACACGTGGCACTCCATGGACACGTCCGCCGACGGCTCGGTGAACGGGAAGTAGTCCGGCCGCAGCCGGGTGCGCAGCCCCGCGCCGAACAAGACGTCCACGAACGCCTGGATCGCCCCGCGCAGGTCCGCCATGGTCAGGCCCTCGTCGACCGCCAGGCCCTCGATCTGGTAGAAGGCGGCCAGGTGGGTGGCGTCGGAGGCCTCGTTGCGGTAGACCCGCCCCGGGCTGACCACGTACAGCGGCAGCGGCCGGGTCAGCAGCGAGCGGATCTGCACCGGCGACGTGTGCGTGCGCGCGACGATGCCCGACGAGCCGGGCAGGCCGTCCTGGCGCGCGATGAACAGCGTGTCCTGCATCTCCCGGGCCGGGTGGTCCGGCGGGAAGTTCAGCGCGTCGAAGTTGTACCACTCGGCCTCGACCTCGGGCCCCTCGGCGACCTCGTAGCCCATCGCGACGAACACGTCGGACAGCAACTCGGCGCTCAGGCTCACCGGGTGCCGGGCCCCCTGGACCTGGCGGGCGGCCGGCAGCGTGACGTCGACGGCCTCGGCGATCAGGACGCGCTCGTCGCGCTCCTTCTCCAGCGCGGCCTGGCGGCGGCCGATGGCCGCCTTGACCTGCCCCTGGACGGCGCCGACGCGCTTGCCGGCCTCCGCGCGGGCCTGCGGCGGCAGCGCGCCGATCTCGGCGCGGGCCAAGGTCAGCGGCGCACGGTCCCCGGAGTGCGCCAGCCGGGCCGCCTTGAGCTCATCGAGGCTGCCCGCCGCGGCTATCGCCCCGAGGGCCGCCTCCAGCGCGCGCTCAATCTCTTCGGGCGACAAAGCGGTCACCTCGACCGGATCATAATTCTTATTTGGTGCGGACATGGTCCTTATGGCCTGCTTCCAATGGGCGCGCACGGACCCCGCTAAGGTCCGCACGGGAATTCTCCTGGGATCATCCGTAACGAAGCCGTGGTGGCTGCGCCGCTCACCCCCGACCCTACTGGGCGGGCCGGCGGTGGAAATGGGCGTCGCCGACGAAACAGCCCGCGGGGGCTGGCCCGGCCGCTATGCGATGGGCGCCCCTGCGGGCAGGATAAATCGGAACTCCGCGCCGCCGCCGGGTGCCCGGCCCACGGTGATGGTCCCGCCGAGCGCCTCGACCAGGCCCTTGACGATGTACAGTCCCAGGCCGGTGCCGCCGCGGCGCTTGCCCCGCCAGAACTGGCGGAAGACGCGGGCGGCCATCTCGGGGGGGATCCCCTCCCCCTGGTCGCGCACGGACACGGCGATCGCCGGATCGCCGCCAACCTGCGCGCTTTCTACCACGATAGTGACGATACCACTGCCGTGCCGGACGGCGTTCTCGACGAGGTTGCCGAGGATCTGGTCGATCTTGTCGGCGTCCAGCCAGGTCTCCGGCAGCCCGGCCGGGACGTCCGCGATGCGGAACCGCTCCTCCGCCTCGCCGGCCGCGACCCGCCCGGCGATGATCCGCCGGGCCCGCTCGGGGACGTCGACGAGCTGCCGGTGGACCTCCATCCGGCCCGACTCGATCCGCGACACGTCCAGCAGCTCGGTGATCAGCCGGGTGACCCGGTCGGCGTCGGCGTTGACCGTCTCCAGCATGACGCGCTTCTGGTCGTCGGTGAACCGGTGCCACTTGTTCAGCAGCGTCGCGGTGAATCCCTTGACGCTGGTTAGCGGGGAGCGCAGCTCATGGGCGACGGTGGAGACCAGCTCGGCGCGGCTGCGCTCCAGGCGGGCGCGCTGCTGCGCGCCGCGCAAGCTGATGACCAGCCGGGATACCGACCGGTCGCTGTCACGGACGTAGCCGACCGAGACCAGCAGCTCGGTGCCGTCGGTGAGGAACAGTGACCGCTCGGGGTGGCGGGTGCGGGTGGACAGCCCGTGGTAGGGGTCGACGAACACCCACCAGTCGCGGTCGTCGGAGTCGCGGAACGGCAGGACATCGGAGACGAACTTGCCGAGCGCCTCCTCGGCGGCGACCGAGGTCAGCCTGGCCGCGGCCCGGTTGAAGAGGACGACGCGCCCTGCCTCGTTGGCGATCACCAGCCCGTCAGGCAGCTCATCCGCCATGACGCTGCACTCGAGAACCGAGTGAGCGCGGGTATGCGCGGGGCCATCCTGTTTTCGGGCCGCAGCTTGGCTCGAGGTGGTGTCGTCCACGACAACGATTCCTCCGTCCCATCAAGGGCACCGCTCCGCCGGCCACGATCTGCCCTCGGCGCGGGTGACGGAATGTGATCAGACTCTAGCGCGCGAAGCCCCGGTTATAAAGGCCCCGGCGCTGGAATTCTCTATGTTGTAAGGCCAATACCCAATGCCACCGGCATTGCCCGCTGATCAGGAAAGCAGGCAACGGAACGTAATCATATAGTGCCGCACGAGGACGTCAAACCTTGTCATCGCCTCGCCGGCTGGCCGCCTCGCTTGCGGACGGCCTCGCTTGCGGGCCGCCTCGCTTGCGGGCCGCCTCGCTTGCGGGCCGCCACTTGCTGTTATCAAGCGCCTGCCGCCCGCTGGGCGGAGGCGCTCGCGTACAGGCACACGGCGGCGGCCGTCGCCAGGTTCAGGCTCTCGGCCCGCCCGTAGATCGGGACCGCGACACTCTCGTCCGCCAGCGCCAGCAGCTCGTCGGGCAGCCCCCACGCCTCGTTGCCGAACAGCCACGCGGTCGGGCCCGCCAGCAGTTCCCGCGCCGCGGGGTCGTCGAGGGTGAGCCCGGACCGGCCGTCGGCCGCGATGACCCGCAGCCCGGCCGCGCGCAGTTCGGCGATCGCCGCCGGCAGCCGCATGCCCTGCTCCGACAGCGCGGCCACCGGCAGGTGGAACAGGCTGCCCGCACTGGCTCGCACGCACTTGCCGTTGTAGGGGTCGACGGAGGCGTCGGAGAAAATTACAGCGTCGGCGCCGGCCGCGTCGGCGGCGCGCACCACCGTGCCGGCGTTGCCGGGGTCGCGCACGTTGGCCAGCAGCGCTGCCAGCCGGGGGCGCGCCCGCGTGATGTCCGCCAGCGGGACGTCGATGAAGCCGCAGACCGCCAGCAGCCCCTGCGGGGTGACGGTCTGGGCGAGCTCGCTCATCGCCTCGCCGCTGATCACCTGGACGGCGATCCCGGCGGCGGCCGCCGCCGCCACCAGGTCGGCGTGCCGCGCCTGCGCCGGCGCGGTCACGAACAGGTCAGTGACGACGCCGTCCATCGCCAGCGCCTCGCCCACGGCCTGCGGGCCTTCGGCGAGGAAGGCCCGGTCACGCTGCCGGAACGCCCGCTTGACCAGCCGCCGGGCGGCCTTGAGGCGAGCGTTGCTGGCCGCCGCGTACTGTCGCGGCCGGTCCCCGCGCCCCCGCGCGGGGTGCCGGTATTCGCTGGTCGTCGTCAGGATGTCCCCCGGTCCGGCGAATGCCTCAGGCTGCCGCGGTCTCGGGGAGCGCCTTGCGCGCGACCTCGACCATGGCCGCGAACGCGACCGCGTCCGTCACGGCCAGGTCGGCCAGGACGCGGCGGTCCACCTCGACGCCCGCGGCCTTGAGGCCCTGGACGAAGCGGTTGTAGGTCATGCCGTTCGCCCGCGCCGCGGCGTTGATGCGCTGGATCCACAGCCGGCGGAAGTTGCCCTTGCGGTCCTTGCGGTCGCGGTAGGCGTAGGTCATCGAGTGGAGCATTTGCTCCTTGGCCTTGCGGTACAGCCGCGAGCGCTGCCCGCGGTAGCCCTTCGCCCGCTCGAGGGTAACCCGGCGCTTCTTCTGGGCGTTGAGCGCCCGCTTCACGCGTGCCATCTGCGTGTCCTCCTAAAGTCGTCTCAGTCTTCGTCGTCGCGTCGCAAGCTTGCGTGCCGCAGGTTCCCGGGAGCCGGGGGGTATCGCTAGCGGCCGAGCAGCTTCTTGATCTCGCGGACGTCGTTCTTGGCGAGCTCCCGCTCGCCCGCCAGGCGCCGCGTGACGCGGGAGGACTTGTGCTCGAGCAGGTGGTTGCGGTTAGCGCGCCGCCGCATGATCTTGCCGCTGCCGGTGACCTTGAACCGCTTGCTGGTCCCACTGTGGGTCTTCATCTTCGGCATGGTCGCCGTCTCCAATCCGTCGGTCGCTGCCCGGGGGCAGCCATCATCAGCGACGCGGGGCCGTGGCCCCGCGTCGCGTCAACCTCAGCGCGCTATGCGTCGCTCGGCGCTGGCGCCTGGGCGGGTGCTGCCTCCGCCGGGCGCTGCGGCGGCACTGGACGTGCCTGCGGCGCCGGGGCTGGCTTGCTGCCCTGCTCCTTCTTCCGGTGCGGCCCGATCACCATGATCATGTTGCGCCCGTCCTGCTTGGCCTGCGACTCGACGAAGCCGAGCTCCTGAACGTCGTCAGCCAGCTTCTGCAGGAGCCTGAATCCAAGCTCTGGCCGGGACTGCTCCCGGCCGCGGAACATGATCGTCACCTTGACCTTGTCGCCCGCCTTGAGGAACCGCTCGACGTGGCCCCGCTTGGTGCCGTAGTCGTGCGGGTCGATCTTCGGGCGGAGCTTGATCTCCTTGACGATCGTCTGGGTCTGGTTCTTGCGCGATTCCCTGGCCTTGACCGCGGATTCGTACTTGAACTTGCCATAGTCCATGAGCTTGCAGACCGGGGGCCGTGCGGTGGGCGCCACCTCGACCAGGTCCAGATCGGCTTCCTGGGCGAGCCGGAGCGCCTCCGTTATAGAGACGATTCCGATCTGCTCACCCTTGGCACCGACGAGCCTGACTTCCGGAGTGCGGATGCGCTCGTTGATACGCGTTTCGGCGCTGATGTGACCTCCATAGGCCTTGTCCGCTGCCGCCGGCCTTTCCGACGGCACTGTGGTCTTTAGCGGTGCTGCCGTGTAGCAGCACGGGTGCCGCGACCGCGCCTAACGGAAAAGCCCCGCTGGGCGCTGTCCCCGCCCGCCGATGGATCTCGGCGAGACAGGTGCGCTGCGGGGCACCACAACAACGGCAGAGCCTGCGGTGTTCCCCCGCATATGCGTGGGAACGCGCCCGCAGTCGCGCCGCGCCGAACCCGCTAGCCTTACGGCCAGCCAGGTGGGAGGTGGTCCTCCGCTTGCATGCCTGGCACGCGCGCCCGAAAGCACGGTGTACCAGGCCGGTCACCGACAACAGTAGCAGCAAATGAGCCGAGTGTGGTATTCCGCGCTGCCTTGATGAGCCGGCCGCTCGCGGCAGGCGTTGCGGTGGCGCACCGCCCAGCCGCCGCGCCCCACCCGCTCCGCCCTTTGCGCGCCCGGCGCCGCTACGCCCCGCGTCCCCTGGTCGCGTAGATGAGCGCCAGGACCACCGTCGCGAGCATCAGCAGCGCGGCGACCCCGTTGACGGCCACCGCCGTGCTCGAATAATCCCAGCCCTCGGTGATGATCTGCGCGAAGTACAAGAACATGGCCACGGTCCACCCGATCACCATGACGCCGCTGGCCACGCGGTTCTCCAGCCCCAGCGCGCACAGCCCGGCGAACAGCGCGACGATCAGCCCGGCGGCGATGAACACGATGAACGGGTAGTCGGTGGACCAGAACGGGCCGGCTCCCCAGCCGGATCCGTAGTTGTTGCCGTCTTGATGGTAGACCCGGTCGGCCCACACCCCAGCCCATGCCAGCGGCCCCAGCACCGTGAACACCAGCAGCAGGACCGGGATGATCCGGGGCGGGGCCCAGCGGCCCCGGCCATGCATCCGGCGCACGGCCACCAGCAAGATGATCGCGGCGGCCGCGCCGACGATATCGCCGATCGCGTTTGCCGCGAACGCCGCCTTGGCGTGGTTGCCGCGGTCGGCCGCCAGCACGTGGTAGCCGGGAATGGCGAGCACGTCGTAGGCCAGGCCCGCCATGGACAGGAACGTCGTCCCGAGCACGTACGGCAGCAGCGCCCGCCGGATCCGGCGGGCGACCAGCGCGGTGAGCGCCACGACCGCGAGGACGGCCTCCGCGCCGTAGGCGAACACGGCGCTCTTGCCCGATGGGAGGCTCTGGTTCACCGCCAGCCCCCCGATGTAGCCGGCCGCGGAGATGAGGGCCAGGATCAGCCCGGCCACCGCCAGGCCGTCCTGGCTCGCGGGCCGCGGGGACGGGCGCGGCTGCGGCGACGGCCGGGGGGCCATGATCGGGGGGCCGGGCCGCGAGGTGATACCCCCGGGCGGCGATTGCGGGTAAGCCCACGGCGCCGGCCGCACTGGTTGAGGCATTACGGGCTGAGGCTGCACGGGAGGCGCCGGCGTGCTGATCGTCTCCGGGTACGGCGTCGGCACCCCCTTCGGCGGCGATGCCACCGTCACCGGATGCGACGGCGTAACCACCGGCACCGGCGGCGCGGGCGTCTGCGGCCGCGGCACCGCTTCCTGAGGCACCGCTTCCTGAGGCACCGCTTCCTGAGGCACCGCTTCCTGCCGCGCGGCCTCGGTCGGCGTCGGCGTGGCCACGACGGCCCCAAACGCGCTGGCCGCCGCCGCCGTCGCCCGCAGCTCCACGGCGATCGCGGTGGCGTCCGGGCGCCCGGCCGGGTCCTTGGTCAGCAGCCTGGTGAGCATGACGGCCAGCGGCCCGGCGTGCACGGGCGCCGCCGGGTCGCGGGCGAGGATCGCCGTGACGATGGCGGTCAGCGTCGGCCCGTCGAACGGCAAGGTGCCCTCGACCGCCGCGTACATTGTCGCCCCGAGCGACCACATGTCGGCCGGCGCGCCCGCCTGGGTGCCCTCCAGCTGCTCGGGCGCCATGAAGTGCGGCGTCCCCATCACGGTGCCGGTGCTGGTCAGCCGGCTGGCCGCGTCAACCATCCGGGCGATGCCGAAGTCGGTGACCAGGACCCGGTCCCCGGACAGCAGCACGTTGTCCGGCTTCAGGTCGCGGTGCACGATCCCCGAGGCGTGCGCGTGCGCCAGCGCCTCGGCGACCTTGGCGCCGATGTCGGCCATCCGCTCCCACGGCAGCCGGGTGCCATTCGCGATCGCCGTCCCCAGGGACTGGCCCGGCACGTACTCCATCACGATCCACGGCACGCCGTCATGCTGGACGACGTCGTGGATGGTGACCACGCACGGATGATTCAGCCGCGCCGTGGACTGCGCCTCGCGCGTGGTCCGCGCCAGCAAGCTGGCTCGCTCCGCCGCCGACAGGTGCGCGGGCAGGAGAACCTCCTTGACCGCGACGTCCCGATTCAGCACCTGGTCATGACCGCGCCAAACGCGGCCCATCCCGCCCTGGCCAATAGGCTCGGCCAGCCGGAAGCGCCCGCCGATAAGAGTGCCACCCCCACCCTCCATGCAGCGAGCATAGAGCCAGCGCCCAACATGCAGTAGAGCCGCGATAATTTCGTGATATTCCGGTGCGCATAGTCCCGAAGGCCAGTTTTCGGCAATGGTCGTTTGGGGCTATGAGATTGTGCTTGCGGCTGCCGTCACGAGCTGAAGGTGGCGGTCTTCGTGATCAGGAGGCTGTCCAGCGACACGGAGTGCCAACCGCGGGACAGGTGGAGGAGCGACGGGCTGATCATGTAGGTCACGTCGCCGAGCGTGCTGGCGTGCAGGGTCGTGATCGCCTTCCCGTTGATGGACAGGCTGACGGTGTGCCCCGGCAGGAACCCGCCTGCTTCCAGGTAGGTGTTGCGGCCGGGGGCCGGCGTCAGCGTGATGGCGTGGTGCTCCAGGACGTTCAGCTGGGCTGCGGCCTGCGCCTTGATGGCCGCCTCGCCGCCGAGGTCCGCGGTCGCCTTCACCAGGCTCGGCACGAATTTCGGCGCGAAGACGGTGCCCCAGCCGGTGGCCACGTCGAAGCCCGGGGCAGCGGTGAAGCCCTGGACGACGGTCTGGCCCTGCTTGCCGATCACCGAGTTGCCGCCGCTGACCACGTCGGCGATGCCGGCCGCGGCGCCCCCCGGGCCGATCTTGTACAGCGCCGGGTTGACCGGGCCGAGGTCGTGCCCGTGGTTCCATTGCGTGGCCAGGGCCAGGATGCCAGCGATCATCGGGGTCGCTCCGGACGTGCCCCCGCTGGCGTCCGCCGTGATGTCGGGCACCGAGCGCATGGGGCTGCCGGTGATGTGAGCGACCTTGTCCTGGTATCCCGGGCGCTTGAACACCTCGGAGTAGCCGGCGCCCTCGGCCAGGCGCCCGAGGCCGGGCACGGTCACGTTCCACACCGGGTCGGGGCCGAGCCGCTGGCCAGTGCCGCTGTAGTCCGGCACGCTGCCTCCTACCGCGGTGACGAACGGGGAGTCGTCCCAGGTTGCGGTGTCCGGGCCGGCCGTGACGTGCCCGCAGATGGCGTTGGCGACCGGCAGGGCCTGCACGACGCCGCAGTCGCCGGTGGCGACCGTGACGGGCACGCCGCTGGCGGCGGCGGTCAGTACGGCCGGGCTGTTGGCGAGGATCTCGGCCAGGTTGGGGTAGGTGGCCTCGCCGGTGCCGTTGCTGATCGATACGACGTTGGCCAGGTGCCGGCTGGAGACCACCTCCAGCGCCTTCATCATCTCCGGCATGGCGATCTGGCTGGCCGCGTCGTCCTGGCCGCCGGCCGGCGTCACGGAGATGACGATCCTGGCGTACGGCGCCATCAGGTGAGCAATGAGGACGTCACCTTCGGTCTCGCTTTCCCACGCGTTACACGACCCGTAGTCGCCCAGGCCGGCCATGCCGGGCGGGCAGGCGGCCGGCAGCGGGCCGGCCGGGAAGATCGTGCTTACCTTCGGGGGGGCCGGCAGGCTGAACGCCTTGTCGAATTCCGCCAGCGCCTGGCCGATTTCCGGGTTGTCCCAGCCTTCGAGCACGGCGATCGTGGTGCCGGCGCCGTCGATGCCCTGCTTCCACAGGTCGCCGACGCCGTAGTCGAGCACATCCTGGGGGCCGAACTGGCCGCCGGTAAGCTGGTTCAGGGCCTTGAAGTTCTTGTGCATGCCCGCCAGGGCGGCGGTCAGCACTTTGATTTGCTGCTGCCTGGACGGCAGGCCAGAAGGAGCGGCGGCACCGGCCGGGGCAGCCGGGACGACCGCTGCGCTGGTCCTGGCGGGCGGCGGGCCGGCCGCGGCCGTGGCGGCCATGCCCGTCGCCAGGCCGCCAGCCGTGGCCGCCAGGGCCGCCGCGACGACGAGGGCAGTACGCCTGATTCTCCTGGTGCTCACGTTACTGATCGTCATACTCGCTTCCCCTTGGACTGATTCCCACGGGGATCAATAGTCCTCACATGCCTGAGGAGAGGCCATCCGGCTACGCCCCGCAATGCTGGTGGGGTTGGCCCTACCGGGGCGAGGATTTGGTGTGCATCCCCCGGAAGATCAAGCGACGACGCGGTTGCGGAAGGTGCGCACGCCCCAGGTGGCGAAGACGATCGTGCCGCCGACCAGGGCGAGCAGTACCGCCCAGACCGGCATGTGGCCGATCGATGGCGTGAGGACCGCGCGCAGGCCCTCGGACATGTAGACCATCGGGTTGATCAGCACCAGGATCTGCAGCCAGCGGATTGAGTGCAGCGCCGACCACGGGTAGTACACGCAGCCGAGCATCGTGGCGGGCAGCAACACGATGGCGAAGACCATCTGGATCTTCCTCGGGTCCATCACGGTGCCCAGCAGCAGCCCCAGCGACGCGGTGACCGTCGAGGACGCGACCATGATGAGGGCGAACAGGAACCAGTTGGTCACGTGCACCGACGGCGCCTGCCCGGCCGCGTGCACCAGCAACACGATCGGGAACACGATGAGCGCCCCGATGAACGCCTGGATCGCGCCGGCGGTGATCTTCTGCAAGCCGAGCACCCAGATCGGCACCGGGGCCAGCGCCCGGTCCTCGATCGTGCGCTGCCAGGAGAACTCCATGATCAGCGGCATCGTGGTGCCGAACATCCCCTGCATCAAGAACATGGACGCCATCAGCCCCGGCAGCAAGATCGTCGAGAAGCTGGTGTTCCCGGCGGACGCCGCGGTACCGCCGGCGCTGAAGCCGCTGCCGATCTTGGGGAAGACATAGGAGAAGACGAAGACGAACAGCAGCGGTTGCATGACCGAGCGCATGAACGTGGAGATCGCGTTGCGGCCCAGCACCCGGAACTCCCGCGCCATCATCGCGCCGAAGGTCTTCAGCGTCGTCGGGGCCGGCTCGGGCGCGTTGGTGATCAGCGCGGCGATCGCCTCCGCGCTCGGCGCTTCGCTGGGCGCGGCGGCGGGCGGCGCACCGTTCTTGCCAGCACCGTTCTTGCCGCGCCTGCCAGTCCCGTTCTTGCCAGCACTGCCACGGGGAGACTGGAACGTGGTTGCCATCGCTAAGGCCTACTCTCGGTACTCGCGGCCGGTCAGGGTGAGGAAGACGGTCTCCAGGCTCGGCTTGAGCTGGGCCGCGTCCCGGACGTTCAGGCCCTGGGCGGTGCCGAGCGAGATTACCTCGCCGAGCACGCCTTCGGGGTCGGTGGAAAAGACGCGCACCTGGTCGCCCTCGATCTCCGCCCGGTCGACGGACGGGTGGGCGCTCAGCCCGGTTCGCTCGGCGAAATCAGCGGGAAGCGCGCCCTCGAACCGGACAGTCACCACGGTGACGGCCCCGGCGTTGTCCTTGAGCTCCTCCAGGGTGCCCTCGGCCAGGACCCGCCCGTGGTCGACGACCGCGATGCGGTCGCACAGCGCCTCTGCCTCTTCCATGTAGTGCGTGGTCAGCAGGATGGTCTGTCCCTGGTCGTGCAGCACCTTGAGGATGTCCCAGAGGTTGACCCGCGTCTGCGGGTCCAGGCCGGCCGTCGGCTCGTCGAGGAACAGCACGTCGGGCTGGTGCACCAGCGCGCGGGCGATGAGCAGGCGCCGGGCCTGGCCGCCGGAGAGCTGGTCGGCCATGGCGTTGCGCCGGTCCCTCAGGCCGAACGCGTCGATCAGCTGGTCCGCGCGCCGGGCCGCGACCCGGGCCGGCAGCCCGAAGAAGCGGCTGCGGAACTGCAGGTTCTCCGCGACCGTCAGCTGCATGTCCAGGGTGTTGTTCTGGGTGACGACGCCGATGCGCCGCTTGACGGCGACGGGGCCGGCCACCACGTCGTGGCCGGCCACCCAGGCGCGCCCGCCGGTGGGCGCGACCAGCGTGGTGAGCATGCCGATGGTCGTCGACTTGCCCGCCCCGTTCGGGCCCAGCAAGCCGAAGAACTCCCCCGCCGGGATGTCCAGGTCGATCCCGCGCACCGCCTCAACGTTGCCGCGCGATGACTTATAGGTCTTGCGCAGGCCCTCGGTCTTGATGGCGGCCTCGCCCTTGCCGGGCGGCTCCGCCAGTTCCGCTGCCTGCGCGGTGGTGGTGGTCACTTACCCCGCTCCTCATCTATCAGCTGGCCGAGATGACCGATCATCTCGGCGAAGAACCGCCGCACTACAGGCTCGTCGTCGGCGTCCACGAACGCGAATGCTTTTCGCCACATCGGCGCCGCCTGGGTCACGTAGTAGGTGACGACCGCCCGGCCCGGCTCGGTGAGGTAGAGCCGCACGACGCGCCGGTCGGCGCCGTCGGGCTTGCGGACGACGAAGCCGTCCTTGACCAGGGTGTTCACCACCGACGTGAGCGTGGCCGGATTGGACCACGCGCGGTCGGCGACCTCGCTGGCCTTCAGCCCGTCTTCGGCGACGAGCACCCGCAGCACGCCCAGCCCGGATAGGCTCACTTTCAGCCCGGCCTTGCGCGCGGTCCACTCGCCGTAGGCGCCCATCAGCCGGGTGGCGGTGAGCAGCAGCGCCTGCAACGGCAGGTCCTCGGGGAACCGCAGCAGGCTCGGCAGCGGCTCGGACAAGCGCGCGGGAGGCAGCCCCGGCGGCATCGGCGGGCAGGTGGCAGGCTCGTGCTCGCGTGGCTCCTGCTCGAGCGGCCCGTGTTTCAGCGACACCGCCTCAGTATGCCGAGCGACTTGTTCGAGGTCAAATATTTTGAGCACGAAGTTCATGCGTGGACCGGCGGCGGGCCGGGGCGAACGGCCCGCCGCCACAGAGGCCTCGCCCGCGCGCCTCGGTGGCAGCGCGTCGGCGAGAAGCTGGCGTCTCCCACTGGGTCGTGGATCCACCCCCGTGGGTCCCACAACCTGCTCTCCGCTGGCCAGCTGCGAGCGCGCCGTGACTTCTCAGTGCCGTTGCCGGGCCCTCTGAGAACCATCAGCGCGTTAGGCATGACAGTACGACCGCCCGAAACTCCTCGACATCGGTAACGAGCCCCCATATTTCGCCTCGCGACCCACCTATGTCAGCGGCCCCGCCGCGGCGTAGGCCATCATTCTTTCGAAACTTTCCGACATTATTTCGCAAACCAGGTTCTGGATCTTAATCACATTGTTAGAAGGTCAGTGGACGGCCATCACAATCATGTTCATCGCCGCAACGATTCCCTGGCGACTGCCCAGTGCCGCCGGTTCCGCTGGCAGCGGCGATATAGCCCCGGGCGGCGACCTCCGGCGCCCAATCAGTTACGCGAGCCTGGCCGCCCGGGCGGCCGGGTAAGTGGTGAGGCGGCCGCACATGCCGTAGGCCCGAGTGTCGGGAGTTCCGGCGTCGCCATTATCGCCAGGGGCATTATCGCCAGGGGTATTGCCACCGTCGGCAGTGCCGTTATAAGGGGGAACGCTCGCCGGCGCCGCGATCCCCCATACGCCGGCGCTGGCCAGGTGCCCGGTGACCTCAGCGGCGATGTTGTCCAGGTGCTCGCCGGTCAGCTCGGCCGTCCCCCGCGCCCCGGCCTGCCAGCGCTCCCGCCAGTCCGGTGCCCGCGCGGCCACCAGGCGCAGCGCCTGGGCGTAGAAGCCCTCCAGCGCGCCCGGCCCCCGCTCCGCGACCTGGGCGCGCAGCTGCAGGTACCCCGCGACGGCCTGCGACGCGCGCCGCCGGGCGCGATCGGCCCGCGTCTGGCCGGGGACGGCCGGCTCTCCCGGGACGGGATCCAGGGAGGCGGCGCGCGCGTACCGGCCCCGGTCGGCCAGGATGTCGGGCGCGAACGTCAGCACCGCGTCGCCGTGCTCGGGCAGCCCGGCGTTCTGCATCACGATCGCCAGCCGCAGCCCGCCGTCGTTGACCAGCCGGTGGATCGTCCCCGGGGTGAACCACACGCAGTCACCCGTGCGCAACGGCGTCACGGCGTACCCGCGCTCGCTAAGCGTCTGCAGGCTGCCCGCGCCCGACAGGACCAGGTAGCCCTCCGTCGAGGCGAGGTGCACGTGCGCCGACCCGCCGCGCAGGCCGTCGGGCGCGGTCCAGTCGTAGACCTCCAGCACCGTCAGCCCGGTCGCGCCGGGGAAAGCGGCCCTGGCCGGGACCCGCGCGTCCGCAGGCGCGGCTGAAGGGACTGAGTGCTCGTCTCGTTGCGGCGTGCTCATCTGTTAATCCCCTGGTGAGAGCAGGTGCGCCGGCAGCCCGGCGAGCCGGGCGCAGGCCGGGGCGGCGTGCTCGCCGTCGGCGATCACGACGTCGTGGCGCAGCGTCAGCGCCTGCCCGGCGGCCAGCGCGCGCGTTTCGGCGAAGAACGGGGCCGGGCAGACGGCCGCGAACGGCGTGCTGCGCACGAACCACCGGCTGGGGTAGCTGAAGTTGGCCGGCGAGTCGGTGAACACCAGCGTCGACCAGTGATCCGGCTGCCCGTCGTGCTGGCCCGCGAACGCGAGCCAGGGCGCGCGGCGGCCCATGAGCTCGTCACCGCCGGCGGCGTCGGGGAGGATCACCCGCCCGCCGGTGAACGAGCGCGGGCCGCGCCAGAACAGGCCTCCGTACCCGGCGTCCGGCCGGCCCTCCGTGGCCGGGCTCGCGAGGACGACAGGCTGCGCGCTGATGTTGGCCAGCGTGGCCTCGAAGGCGATCCCCCACGCCCGCTCGGCTGGCCAGGCCGCCGCCGCGATCCGGCGGCGCTCGCCGATGATCGCCGCGCCGGCCTCGGTCACCCAGGTCAGCCGCTCGTCGATCCGCGCGGCGCCCGCCGTGGCGGCGCTGCGGTCGAAGCCGTCGTGGCGCATGGCGCCGTCGTTGGGCAGCTGGACGTAGCCGCCGTCGCGGAACGTCGGGCCGCCCCAGAAGTTGTCCGGGCCGACGTGCGGCAGCGACAGCGCGATCCCCTTGTGCCAGACGTGGTCATGCGGCCGGTAGCTGGTCACCACGTCCCCGCCCAAGGTGGTGACCGGGTGGAAGTACGGGCGGGGCGATTCCCGTTGCGGGTCACCGGGCCGGTAGACGTACCGGAACAGCTCGCCGCCCTCGTGGGCCACGGTGAGCGCGGTCCCGTCGTCGGCCAGCGACATCATCGGCGGGCTCCCCCGTACATCGACTCGTAGAACGGCGTTCCCGGCGCCAGGTCGGCCGGGATGACCGGGCGGCCGGTGAACGCCGAGGCGTAGATACCCGCGATCAAGGTCATCGTCCGCCGCGCGTCGGCCGGGCCCACCGGGGGGCGCGCGTGCCCGCGCAGCGCCGCCAGCACCTCGCGCAATTGCCCGGCGTGCCCGCTGCGGGCGTCGTCGGGGACGCCGGCCTCGCGCCAGGCGACGCGGACGTCATCGTGGCCGGGGGCGGGGGTGACCCGCCAGTCAGCGTCGGCGTGGCCGTACAGGTGGGTCACCTCGACGCTGGCGTGCTCGAAGTCAAACCGCAGGTAAGACTCCTCGCGCGGAGACAGGACGCTGTTGACGACGCTGGCGAACGCGCCGCTGGCGAACGTGACGTGCGCCAGCGACACGTCCTCGGTCCGCGTCCGGCGGGCCAGCGTCGCCGCCACCGCCGACACCCGGGTCCAGTCGCCCAGGATGTCCAGCAGCATGTCCATCTGGTGGATGCCGTGCCCCATGGTCGGGCCGCCGCCCTCGGTCTCCCACCGCCCCCGCCAGGGCACGTCGAAGTACGCCTGATCGCGGAACCACGTGGTGTGGCAGAGCGCCAGCAGCGGCCGCCCGAGCGGGCCGTCCGCGCCCTGCCGGGCCAGGGCGGCCAGGCGGCGGTGGCCGCCGCCGAACCGGTGCTGGAAGACGGCCGCGAACCACGGAGGGCCGCCGTCGGGCCCTTGCGCCGCGGTGATCTCGTCGAGCTCGCGCACGCTGATCGCGGGCGGCTTCTCCACGAGCACGCTGGCCCCGGCGCGCAGGCAGGCCAGCGCGATCGCGTGGTGGGTGCCCGGCGGCGTGCACACGTGGACGAGGCCGGGCCGGGCGCCGGCCAGCAGCCGGGCGAGGGTGGCATAGGTGGCCGGGACCGCGTGGGCCTGGGCGAAGGTCGCCAGGCGGGCCGGCTCGGCGTCGGTCGCGGCGACGATGGCCGCCGTTCCCGCCGGCAGCGAGCTCAGCGCCCGCGCGTGGATGCCGGCGATGGCGCCGGTGCCGGCGAAAGCGACCGAGACCGCGCTGGTCTTGACCCGCGCGGTCTCGGTCTGCCTGGCCGTCACGTCCGGCCCTCCGATCGCCTCGAAGCTCGAGCCGAGTTTACCGAACCGAATCGGCGTGAAGTCACCGGGCTGAATTGCTAGATGATAGTTGCGGCTGTCGTTCGGAATAGCGGCCGTGTCGCCTGGCCAGCGCGGCCGTGCCGCTTACGGCCGCGCTGGGGCTCCAGGCCACTACTCAATCATGGTGATAGTGAGGCCAGGTGGGCCTTGTAGGCGGCGCCGAACGCGGTCGGCGTGCCGGGGACGTAATCGGTGATGAGGCTGGGGCCGGACGAGCAGTTGAAGTC
>JAICYD010000021.1 GCA_025934375.1 Streptosporangiaceae bacterium
CCCGGCACGGGACGCCCCGCACAGCCCCAGAACCGGAGAAGATCACTCCATATAGCGTGGGCAGCACGCGCTTAACCTGTGGGCAGCCCGTCAGCCAAGCCGTCTTTGCGCAGGCCAGCCCTAAACGTGAAGACCTCACCTCGAACACACCCCGCTCTGCTAGGAGCGGCGACGGCACCGTTGTTAGACTCATCGGGAGCGCTGCGGGGCGCCGCCTGCCCGTGGACAGGGCCAAGCCCACCCGCGATGAAATCCAGTGGTTCAGTCTTCTTTCGGCCTGATGGCGACGGGCGCAGGCGCCAGCGGAAGGAGACCGCCGTGCCCGTCATTCGACCTTTGCCGGACCACCCGAACCTCGCCAATCTCAGGAAACAGGCCAAATCGCTGCTGGCGGGGTGGCGGGCCGGGGATGGGCAGGCGCTGACCCGGGTGCGGGATCTTCATCCCCGCGGGGAACGCCTTACCGCCATGGGGCGGCATTCCCTGGCCGATGCCCAGCTGGTAGTGGCCCGCGGATACGGGTTCGCCTCGTGGGCGCGCCTGGTGCAGTACCTGCGACTGGCGCCCAGCGCTCAGGCGTTGCACACCATGGACCGGCTCTTCCAGGCCACGCTCGCCCCGGCCGGGGAGCCGGGCACCGTCGGGCAGGTACTGGACCGGCGCGTCGAGGTGGTCTGGCAGGCGCACCTCGACGGCCGCCCGGCGGCCGGGGAACTGCTGCGAGCCGCCGGGGCCGGGCGCCGATCCGACGAGGCGGGCGAGCATGACCTGACGATCGACGACGTGCGCGCCGCGATCGCCCGCGAGCACGGGTTCGCTGACTGGGCCGCCGTCGCCACCCACCGCGACCTTCCGGTGGACGCCAGTTTCGAGGCCACGGCCGGCGCGGTCGTTTCCGGCGACCTTGACACCCTGCGCGCGCTGCTGGAGTCACGTCCGGCACTGGCGCGAGCCCGCTCGCCGTTCGGACATCACTCCACCTTGGTCCACTACGTGGCCGCGAACGGGGTGGAGGCCAGCCGGCAATGGCAGTCGCCGCGCAACGCGGTGCAGGTCCTGCGGATCCTGCTGCGGCAGGGCGCCGATCCGGACGCGGTGGCCGATGCGTACGGTGGCGGGCTTACGCCCTTGTGCGCGCTGGCATCGTCGGCGCACCCGGCCCGGGCCGGGGTCCAGGGCGGCCTGGTCGAAGAGCTCTGCCGGGGCGGCGCGAACCCCAACGGCCTGGACGAGGACGGGCTGCCACTGTGGACGGCCATCACCTACGGGTACCCCGCCGCCGTGGACGCCCTGGCTCGCTGTGGCGCCCGGGCGGACAACCTCGTGCTCGCCGCCGCGTTGGGTGATGTGCAACGGGTCCGGAGCTATCTCCGGGGTAATGAGCCGGTCAGCGGCGGCCGACCTGACCGCGCCGCGCGTATCGGGGCGCGCGGGCTCACGCTGGGCCCGGACCACCTGATCGAGTACGCGCTCATCTACAGTGCGGGGCTGGGCCGCCGCGCGGTCGCCGAGGTGCTGCTCGCCGAGGACCCCGATCTCAGCGTGACCGAGCCGGCGTGGCGCGCCACCGCCGCCGGGATGGCCCGCTACCACCACCGGCACGACATCCTGGCCCTGCTTGAGGCCTCATAACGATCCTGGCCTGCTCGGACCCCCATGACGCCGCCTGCTCCCGGATGGGAGGCTACGGTTGCGGCGGTGAGCCGCGAGAGCCTTGGAGGTGGCCATGAGCGAGCAGGGGTGGCGGCGGTTCCTCGCCGCCGAGGGGGTCGCCGACTGGGTGGTGCTGCACGGCGGCGCGATGGCGGTCTTCCGCGTGCCGTCGCTGGCGGAGGCGGCCCGGCTGGCGGAGGCGGTCGCGCGGATCCCGGGGCTGGACGGCGTGCTGATGACGCTCGCCGATGGCCAGCTCACCGTGCGGCTGACGCGCGGCGTCTTCCGGCTAGAGGAGCGGCATGTGGAGCTGGCCCGGGCGGTCTCGGCGGTGGCCCGGGAACACGGGGCTACCGCCGACCGCACCCGAGCGCACGAGGTGCAACTCGCCATCGCGGCCCAGCCCGACGCGATCGACGTCGGCTTCTGGCGGGCCGTCCTCGGGTACGCCGAGCTGGCCGACGACAACGCCGTTGATCCCCTCGGCCACGGATCGACGGTCTGGCTGCAGGGCCTCGACCCGGCCAAGTCCCTGCGCCACGCGATGCACGTCGACGTGTCCGTCGCCCGCGAGCAGGCCGAGCGGCGGCTGGCGGCGGCCCTGGCCGCCGGCGGCCGCGTCGTCGACGACTCCAGCGCCCCCGGCGCCTGGATCCTCGCCGACCGCGCCGGCAACCGGGTCTGCATCGCCGCCTGGCCGGATGGCGCCTCCCGCCGAGCCTAGGGCGCCCCGCCTACCGAGAGTAACGGTCCCTGCGGGGCATACCCGTCTGCTGGCTGCGCGCTCACAGGGAGAACGCTACCGCCGGCGACGGGCTCGCGGGCCGCGGCGCGCGGAGATGGGCGAAGTCAATATGAGCGGTTTTGAGTTCCCGGCGCGCCGGGAACCCTGCCTGGTACGTTGACCCTGGCTCGACCATACGAGCGCATGGAGGGCGTAGGTGGAAAGCGGGCGGCTGGAGGCGTTCAGCGATGGCGTCTTCGCGGTGGCGATCACCCTCCTCGCGCTTAACCTGGCCGTTCCCGGCCCTGGGCACGGGCCGCTGGGCGAGCAGCTGGTTCACCACTGGCCGGTCTTCGCGGCCTACGTGGTGAGCTTCCTGACGATCGGGATCATCTGGGTCAACCACCACGCGCTGTTCCGGAACTTCGCCCGGATCGACCGGCCCCTGCTCTTCTTCAACCTGCTGCTCCTGTTCTTCATCGTCTCGATCCCCTTCGCCACCGCGACCATCGCGGACTACCTCTCCCGCAGCGGCCCCGACGCGGCCCTGGCGTCGGCGATCTACCAGGGGGTGTTCCTGGGGATGTCGCTGAGCTTCGGCGCGCTGCTGTGGTGGTCGATCCGGCGCGAGCACCTCAGGACGCCGCTCACCGGAACTAGCGCCCGCTGGGCCTTCATCAGGTTCGCTGGCGGCAACGTCGTGTACGCCGCCGCCATCGGCGTCGCCTTCCTCAGCCCGCTGGCCTCGCTCATCGTCAGCGGGCTAGTGGCCGTCTACTACGTCTTCGAGCACACCCCAGCCCAGGCCCAGGGGCCGGCCGGAAAATCGGAAGCGCCGTCAGGGCCAGAGCCGTATGATCGGTGACAGTGGAGGCCATGAGGGAGCTTCCTTCTATCTGCTGCTAACAGGAACTAGCTCCCCCGCTTTCCTCCGCGCGATCGTGAGGCCATGAGGCTGCTTCCTTCTCCCTTATGGATCTGAGGGCGCGGGTTCGAGTCCCGCCGTCCCGGCGCGAGCCGGGACGTAGCTCAGCTGGCAGAGCATCAGACTGGATAGCCGCCGCGCTCTCCTCACAACGCAAAGCGCCCCGCCGCCGTCCGGGCAAGACAGCGGCGGGGCGCTTTAGCCAATGAGGGCTAGGTTATAGGGCAGGCGCTCAGCCAATCAGCGACGCCAGCGTGTCCATCGCGAGGTTGCCGCCGCTCACGACCGCGACCACGTCCCCGGAGACCCCGAGGGACTCGAACCGGTGCCGCCAGGCCGCGAACGACGTCGCGCCCGACGGCTCGGCGACCAGGCGCGCGTCGGCCGCCAGCCACCGCACGCCGTCGCGGATCTCATCCTCGCTGACCGTGATGATGTCATCGACGTACTGGCGGATCTGCCCCCACGGGACCTGGCCGACTGAGGTGGTCCGCAGCCCGTCCGCGATCGTCCGGTAGGTCTGCTCAGCGGTCCAGGACACGATCTCCCCGCGCCGCAACGATTCCGTGGCGTCGGCAGCGAGCTCCGGTTCCACGCCGATCACCCTGGTCGCCGGCGAGAGCGCCTTGATGGCGGTAGCGATCCCGCTGATGAGGCCGCCTCCGGAGACCGGCACGACGACCCCGCTCACCGAGGGGAGGTCGGCGACGATCTCCAGCCCGATGGTTCCCTGGCCTGCCACGATCGCCGGGTCGTCATAGGGCGGGATCATGACGTAGCCGTGCTCGGCGGCCAGCTCGAACGCGCGGGTGTCCCGCTCGGCGGGGTCGACGAGCACCACCGTGGCGCCCAGAGCGCGCACCGCGTCGACCTTGACCGCCGGGGCGGCGTCGGGGATGACGATGGTCGCCCGCAGGCCAAGCTCGCGCGCCACCCAGGCGACGGCACGGGCGTGGTTGCCGCTGGAGTGCGTCACCACGCCGTGCGCGCGGGCGTCGTCGAGCCGCTGCAAGATCGCGTTGAACGCGCCGCGCAGCTTGAACGCCCCCGTGGGCTGCAGCGATTCGGGCTTCAGCCACAGGGGATGCTCCGCCCGGCCAGCCGCCGCTGTGCTAGGCAGCCCGCCGGCATAGGGAATGAGCGGCGTGCGCACCACCCGGCCCGCGATGCGCGTCGCCGCCGCGCGGATGTCGTCGACGGAAACCAGCTCAGCCATGTGCGTCCCTTAGAAGCGGTAGAAGTGGTGGCGGATCTCGAAGTCCTTGTCCGCGGCGGCGAACGCCTCGGCCTCGGACCGGCGCACGGCCTGGTAGCAGCGCGCCCGCAGGTCCCCCAGGCCGTCCAGCAGGTACTCATCGGCCGCCAGCGCATCCAGCGCGGCGCTCATGGACGCCGGCAGCGGCCGGATCCCACCGCGGGCTAGCTCGTCGGCCGGCATCCGGGCCGGGTCGTGCCCGGCCGGGTCGGCGGGCTCCAGGGACCGCTCGACGCCGTCCAGCCCGCACGCGATGAGCGCGCCGAGCGCCAGGTACGGGTTGGCGCTCGCGTCGGCCGCCTTGAACTCGATGTTGTAGCTGCCCTCGGCGCGCTGGTAGAACGGCGAGCAAACCCGCAGTGCCGCCTCCTTATTGTCGAATCCCCAGGCGGTGGTGGCCGAGGCCCACGAGCTGGGCCGCAGCCGGCTGTAGGAGTTGAAGCTGGGCGCGGTCAGCGCGACCAGGGCGGGCAGGTGCTCGATGACCCCCGCGATGAAGTGCCGTCCGGCCCGCGACAACCCGCCGGGTGCGTCCGGGTCGTACAGCAGGTTGCGCTCCCCGCCACCATCACCGGCGGCGGGGGCGTCCCACAAGCTGAAGTGGACGTGGGCGCCGCTGCCGATCTGGTCCGCGAACGGCTTGGGGGCGAATGAGGCGTACAGCCCGTGGCCGAGGGCGACGCCGCGCACCGTGTCCCGGAACTTCATCTGGTTGTCGGCGGCGCGCAGCGCGTCGGCGTGCCGGATCGAGATCTCCTGCTGCCCGGCGCCGTACTCGTTGATCGCCTGCTCGACGGCTAGGTCCTGGGCGTTGAGCGCGTCGGTGATCTCCATCATGAGCGCGGCGGTGAAGTCGTGGCCGATGGCGGAGTAGACCGGCGCGTGAGTGGGCGCGTCGTACGGGGCGAACCCGCCGGGGCTGTCCGGCGCCTCCCGGGCCAGGTAGAACTCGTTCTCGAAGGCGGCCTGGACGCGGATGCCGAGCCGGGCGGCCCGGTCCACCACGGACTTCAGGTACGAGCGCGGGCAGGCGCCCCAGTCCGCCCGGTCGTGCCCGAGCTGATCGCACAGCATGCTCGCGGTGGCCGGCGCCCACGGCAGCACGGTGAAGGTGGCCGGGTCGGGGACGAGCCGGATCTCCCCGACCGGCTCCATGCCGTCGATGTGGATGAGCTGCTCCAGCAAGTTGATCGCCATCTGCGCGCGGGTGAGGCTCACCCCCTCGACCAGCTTGTGCTCCAGCTGGGAGAGGTGGATCGCCTTGGTGCGGGCGACCCCGCTCATGTCGCAGTACTCGAAGCGGACCAGCTTCACCCGGGCACTGCGCGCCGTGTCCATTGCGTCCTGCACGTCCATCGATTCGTCCTCGCGCGGTGGGGGCTGTTCAACTGGCTAGCTAAGGAGCACGCTTCGGTGCCGGAACGCCAACGCTAGCAGCGCCGCCCCGGCCGCTTGCATGGGCTGCTTTTCGGTCAGGTCGGCGACTGTCGCCGCGTCCAGGTCCCGGGCCGCGAGCACCGTTCCCTCGGCATTGTGGCGCACCAGCCCGCCGAACATCTCGTCGTAAACCACCGCATCGAACACCGCCACCGTGAGCAGGTCGGTCGCGAAGGTCAGCGGGTCCACGCCGAGCCCGACGCACCACGCCCGGACCTGCCCGCGCTCGCGCGCGGCGGCCATCCGCGCGGCGAACGGCCAGGCGCCGTAGTCGATCGGGACGCGGTCGCTGTCGTGGTCTTCATCCGCGCCGAGCAGTTCCTCGGCATACTCGCGGACCATGCACTTCCACAGGTCGAAGTCGTTGACGGTGTTCCCGGCCGCCGCCCCCGACGGCTGGAAGATCCCGGTCGGCACCACCATGTACATGCCGCCCGCGTGACCAACCTTGGCCGGATCGCGCCAGTGCAGCGGGAACCGCGCGGTCCCGGCCGCGCGGTCCAGCCGCACGGTCAGCGTGGCGACGGCCAGGATCACCGGCCGCGCGCGGGGGTCGCACGGATCCCCGATCGCATTACGAATCGGCAGGTCTCCGGTTCCCGGATCGCCGGCCAGCTCGCGGGCCGCGAGCTCGTGCGCGGCCGCGGTCCCGGTGTCGATGGAGTCGAAGTACCGCCCGAGGCCGAATTCCAGCGATGGCCGGTCCCCGGCCAGGTCGGCCCGCGTGAGCCGGTAGACCGGCCGGTTCTCGAATACCGAGGGCGCGTCCAGCTCGCGTACCGCCGCCGAGTAGCTCGCGTACCGGCCGCCGTCGGCTCGCCGCGGCAGGCCAGCGGCGGGACGCGGGCCGTCGAACGGCTCCGGGCGCAGCGTCAGGGCTATGTTCTCCAGCGGGACCGGCGCATCCGGCCGCCAGGCCGGGGTTGTCACCAGCGGCGTCCCGGCCAGCCGCGCGTCCGCCGGGTAGCGCCCGGCGGCCCGGGCGGCTAGGCCGTGCCGGTGCTCGCGCAGGTACGCGCGTTCTTTCATCCATTGCGACTCGCTGGCGATCCGCACGGTAGGCACGTCCCGATGCTCCCATACACGCGGAAGGGGGCGCCTGGCCGACCAGGCGCCCCTTTCCGTTGCTGCTAGTCGATGCTGGCCTCCGCGTCCCGCACGCTGACCCGCATGGCCGGGACCTCGATCGTGGTCTCGTCCATGACCAGCTCCGGGCTGGCCGCGGCCCTCGGCCGCAGCGTCAGGTAGCTGAGCACCACGCCGGCCGCCATGACGCCGATCGTGACCCACAGCCCGACGTGGTAGCCGTCCAGGAACGCGTCCAGCGGCTTGGCGCCGCCGCGCAGCGAGGAGGCCTGCGCGGTCCGCAGCACCGCGCCGATCACCGTGACGCCGAGCAGCCCGGCCACCTCACGCGAGGCGTTGAGCAGCGCTGAGGCGATTCCAGCCTGGTGCGCCGGCGCCGCGTCCATGGCCGAGTTGGTCAGCGGCACGTTCATCAGCCCGGCGCCCGCGCCGAACAGGATGAACCCCGGCATCAGGCCGGCGTAGGTGGCCCCCGCGCCCTGCCCCACGAACAGGATGAGGCCGACGACCATGATCAGCATCCCCAACGCGATGGTGCGGTGCGATCCGAGCAAGCCCACGATCCTCGGGGCGACGGTGGAGAACGCCGCGACGCACAGCGCCATGGGCACGAACGCCAGCCCCGCCTTGGTGGGCGAGAACCCGAGGACGTTCTGCAGGTACAGCGAGGTGAAGAAGTAGATGCCGAGGATGCCGAATCCCCAGATCATGAACGTGCCGATACCGCCGCTGAACGCGCGGGAGCGGAAGATCGACAGGCTGACCATCGGGTGCCGGGTCCGCGACTCGATGACCAGGAAGGCGGCCAGGGCGGTGATCGCGACCGCGAACGAGCCGAGGATGGTCGCGGAGGTCCAGCCGCGGTCTTGGCCTTCGATGAGGCCGTAGGTGAGGGTGGTCAGCGCGACGGCCGAGGTGACCAGGCCGGGGATGTCCAGCGAGCGGGACATCGACTCGGCCCGCGACTCGGCTATCGACCACATTCCGATGGCGAAGGTGATCACGCCGATCGGCACGTTGATCAGGAAGATCCAGCCCCAGTGGACGTGCTGGCTGATGACGCCGCCGATGACCGGGCCGACGGCCAGGGCCAGCGCCCCGATCGCCCCCCAGATCCCGATGGCCATGGTCCGCTCCCGCGCGTCGTGGAAGGTCGCCATGATGATCGCGAGCGTGGCGGGCAGGAGCAGGGCCGCGCCGAGCCCCTGCACCGAGCGGGCACCGATGAGCATGCCGCCGCTGCCGGCCAGGCCGGCCGCCAGCGAGGACAGCGTGAATATCGCGAGCCCGACGTGGAAGACCCGCCGCCGGCCGTAGACGTCGGCGACCCGGCCGCCGACCAGCAGCAAGCCGGCCAGCACCAGCAGGTAGCTGCTGACCACCCACTCCAGGCCCGCGACGGACAGGTGCAGGTCCTTCTGGATGGTGGGGAGCGCGACGTTCGTCACGTTGTTGTCGAGATAGGCCATGAAGTTCGCGAGGCTGACCGCCGCCAGCGCCCACCACCTTCTGCTGGCTCCTGCTGATCGCATCTCCAGTTTCCTTTCCCCGGTCCGATCCGGCATGTACGCCGTACCTGTATGACGTTCACTTGCATCGATCTTGTACGACGATCCTATACAGAGGTCTTATACGCCGTACAGGTCACTATTGCCGATGATGACTTGTACGTCGTATAGTTGTCAAGTGACTTCTTCTGAGACGACCGCAACGCCCGCTCCGCCGGCCAGGCTGACCAAGGGCGCCGTCGTCGACCGGGCGCTGCAGCTGGCCGACGCCGTCGGCCTCGACGCGCTCACCATCCGCAAGCTGGCGACCGAGCTCGGCGTCACCCCGATGGCGCTGTACTGGCACTTCCGCAGCAAGGACGAGCTCCTTGAGGGGCTGGCCGAGCGGATCTGGAGCGAGATCGACGCCGACGTCGACCAGGAGGCGGGCTGGCTGGACCAGTTGCGCGCGCTACTGGAGTCGCTGCTGGGGGTGTTGCGCGCCCACCCGGCCGCGCCGCGGCTGGTGCTGGAGCACGAGAAGCAGAACCCGGCGGCGCTGCGGGCGACGGAGGTCACGCTCGGGCTGTTGCGCGACGCGGGGTTCTCTCCCGAGCTGGCCGCCGGGATCGCCAGGAACGCGCTGTGGACCGGCATCATGCTGGTGATGAGCGAGCCTGGGGCGGAGTTCCTGTCGGATGAGGAGCGCGCGCACCAGCAGCGCCGCAAGCAGATCGAGATGGCCACGCTGCCCGAGGCGGTCTACCCGAACCTGGTTCAGTGCGCCATCCCGATGACCGCCTGCGATGACCCGGAGTCCCACTACTCGCTCGGCGTCGACTTGTTCCTGGCCGGCGTGGAGGCGCTGAGCAAGCGCTGAACGGCTGTGCTCCTGAGATGCTCACCTGACGGCGGGTTGACGGCTATCTTTCTTGGGTGAAACGATCATGCGCTGCCGCCGTACTGCCTGTTTGGGGCGGGTCGGGTCGCCTGCGGCGCGCGAACTTAGCAGGGGGTCACCACCGTGAAGGGTTTCCGCTCTTTCCTCATGCGAGGAAACCTCATCGAGCTCGCCATCGCTGTCGTCATCGGCACCGCGTTCACCGCGATCGTCACCGCGATCGTCAAGGACCTGGTCACGCCGCTCATCGCCGCGATCGGCGGCAAGCCGGACTTCAGCAGGCTGACGTTCAGCGTCAACCACAGCACGTTCTCCTACGGCGACTTCTTCAACGCCCTGGTCTCGTTCTTGATCATCGCGGCCGTGGTCTACTTCCTGATCGTCGCGCCGGTCGCGCGCATCACCACCCGGCTCACCCGGAACAAGGCCGCCACCGAGCGCGACTGCCCCGAGTGCCTGAGCGCCATCCCCGTGGCCGCCACCCGCTGCAAGTACTGCACCGCCGTAATAACCCCCGCCACCCCCGCCACCCCCGCCACCCGCTAGCCCGCCCGCAGAGCCGGCAAGGGGGAAACTGGCTACCTCGGTCTTCGCGAGCCGAAGCGAGCCTGCGAGCGCAGCTTCGAGCGGCCGGGCGAGCCGCGCCGGGCCACGGCGGTTTCCCCGGGGCCTGGCCGGCGCAGCCCAGCGTACGGACGGTGGCTGCAAAGTTGGGGGCCTGGGGGTTGTGTGTACCCCCAGAAAAAACGGCGTCTGGACTCGGGCCGGGGCCTGGCCGTCCCGAGTCCAGACGATCATGGGCGGGGGATTGTCGATCACCCCTGCCCTGTAGTCTTGCGCCTCATCCTGGTAGGAAGCTGAGGCCTCGCTGGGAAGCCCCCAACAGTCATCGATGGGGGGTACCTGGGAACGCTCTCCTTCGCCCCCAGGATCCAACCAGCTGCGATCGATACCGCGCGGGCGCGCGGCCTTGTCAGGCGCCGCCTGCTACTCGGTCCGCTGCTGCGGGATCCCCGCGAGCAAGGCCCGGACTTCGGTCTCCCGATAGCGCCGGTGCCCGCCCAGTGTGCGGATCGAAGTGAGCTTGCCGGCCTTAGCCCAACGGGTGACGGTCTTGGGGTCGACACGGAACATCGTGGCGACCTCAGCGGGCGTCAACAGCGGCTCTGCCTCTGGCGTACGTGCGGACATAGGTACGGCCTCTCTCCTCCTGGACCGGTGTAGCGATCCTCGTTGTGTTTGTTGTCTGGCCTTGGCGCTCCCTGCGGAGCTTGTCGTTGATGTCCCATATGGCCCCCACGGACCATATTGCCATCACCAGCGGTGACAAGTCGACCACCCGGCGCGAAACTTCTGTCGCGGGATGCCCCCCGTTGCCCCTTCGATCGCGTCACTCAGGGTGATTCTAGCGATACTTATCGTCGCATCGTGCGAGATTCGGAAATAGTGCCCCGTGATTTGTCCCTCCGTGCCAGCCGGGACGCCCCGTGACCTGCAGGATCCTCTGTGCCCAGCGAGGCCGCCCTCGGCTACCGTGCCGATACGATTGGTAATGTACCATGCTCGAATCGTGATATAAACGCACACTGCCGTGCAATTTCACGAGCTACGCTCCGTCAGCGCAGGGGTTACGGACGCCGGCGCGGGCGCACCGTGGGGCGCGAGGAGGCGCGAGGAACGGATCGACGTAGGCATCAGCGCCCCAAACCGGGTACGGTTATACCTGTACGGAAAGCTGGCGGACGCCGAGCTCCCCAAGGGGGATCTGCGGCGGCTCTCTGTGTGTCACGCTCTGGCCAGATAGGCCAAGGTCGTGGCAGGCGAGCGTCAGCAGCAGAGGCATCGTGGGGCCGGACGGGCTCCGGACGTTCGAGGGGGTCGAGCCAATGGGGCGCGGCCGAGCCAAGGCCAAGCAGGTTAAGGTAGCTCGCCAGCTCAAGTACAACAGCGGCGGCACGGACCTTGACCGGCTGCGTGCGGAGCTTGCGGCGGAGCGCGGTGGAGACAGTGACTCCGGCCACGCCGCATACGACGAATACGACGACGATGCCGGCGACGACGAGCTGGATGACGACGAGGACGAAGACGAGGACGACGAGGACTCGTGGTCTGGTCGCTCCGGACGTCAGGGCGGACGTTAACACCTCACCCGTGCGGTGCACCTCAACGCACAGTGCACCTCAACGCACAGTGCACCTCAACGCACAGTGGGTTCGAGGACGTTCTTACCTCGGTCGTGCTCGGCGACCGGCACTGGGTAGTTGCCGTCGAAGCATGCCTTGCACAGCGAGGCGGACGGCTGCTCGGTCGCCGTGACCAGGCCGTCAAGCGACACGTAGCCAAGTGAGTCCGCCCCGATGGTGGCGCGAATCTCCTCGACCACGGAGTGCCCGGCGATCAGTTCCTCACGCGTAGCGAAGTCGATGCCGTAGAAGCACGGCCATTTCACCGGCGGCGACGCGATCCGCACGTGAACCGCCCGCGCGCCGGATTCTCGCAGCATGGCGACGATCGCCTGCTGGGTGTTGCCCCGCACGATCGAGTCATCGACCACGACGATCCGCTTGCCCGCGATGACGTCCCGCAGCGGGTTGAGCTTCAGCCGGATGCCGCGCTGCCGGATCGTCTGGCTCGGCTGGATGAACGTCCGCCCGACGTAAGAGTTCTTGACCAGGCCCTGACCATACGGGATGCCGCTGGCTTCCGCGTACCCGATCGCCGCGGGCGTCCCCGACTCCGGGACCGGGATGACCAGGTCCGCCTCGGCCGGATGCTCCTTGGCCAGGATGCGCCCGATCTCCACCCGGGTGGCGTGCAGGCCCCGGCCCCCGATCGTGGTGTCCGGCCGGGCCAAGTACACGTACTCAAACAGGCACACCTTGGGCGCGGCGGGGGCGAAGTGACGCGACTGCAGGCCGCGCTCGTCCATCACGATCAGCTCACCCGGCAAGACCTCGCGGACGAACGCCGCGCCGACGATGTCGAGGGCGGCGGTCTCGCTGGCCACTACCCAGCCCCGGTTGCCCGGGGCCCGGCCGCCCAGCGTGCCGAGCACCAGCGGCCGGAATCCCTGCGGGTCGCGCGCGGCGTACAGGGTGTTCTCATTCATGAACACCAGCGAGTACGCGCCCTTCACCCGGGGGAGGATACTGGCGGCGGCGTCGGCGAGGCCCGCCGAGCCCGCTGCCCCCGCCACGATCAGCTCGGTCAGCACGTCAGTGTCGGATGTGGCGTTGATCACGGCCGGGCCGCCCGCGGCTACCTCCCGGGGGGATACCCCGTCCGCTCCCCCGTACCCGCCGGCACCGGGCAGCATCCCGGCCAGTTCCCGCGAGTTGGTCAGGTTCCCGTTGTGCCCGAGCGCCACCGACGCCGCCGGGGTCGACCGGAACGTCGGCTGCGCGTTCGCCCACACCGGGGCACCGGTGGTGGAGTAGCGGCAGTGCGCGACCGCGATATCCCCGCGCAGCGCGGTCAGCGACGGCTCGTCGAAGACCTGGGCGACCAGGCCCATCTCCTTGTGCACGACGATCCGGCGCCCGTCGCTGACGGCGATCCCGGCCGATTCCTGCCCGCGATGTTGCAGGGCGTGCAGCCCGTAGTAGGCGAGCTTGGCGACATCCTCGCCGGGCGACCAGACGCCGAAGACTCCGCAGGCGTCCCGCGGCGGGCGATCGTAAGGGTCAAGATCGTGCGTGAGACGGCCGTCTGGCTTAACCACCAGCACATTCTATTTGCTCACCGGCAACGGGAGGTACCCGGTCAGGTCAGCGCGCGAGCCGCTGGCCCGCACCGCCCCCGCCCCCAGGGCCTCGTTCCAGCTCATCCGTCCCGTCGCTAGCCGCACCCAGGTGACCGGGTCGGTTTCGATCACGTTGGGCGGCGTACCCCGGGTGTGCCGCGGCCCGGCGACGCACTGCACCGCCGCGACCGGCGGCACCCTTACCTCCACCGACCGCCCCGGCGCGATCCGCTCCAGTTCCAGCAACAGGTACCGCGCGGCTGATCGCAACGCGCCCGCCTGCGGCTCGTCCCCCCGGTCCAAGGCGGCCCCGACCGCCACGACATGCTCCGGCCCCAGCGGGTCAGGCTTGCGAGCAGGCATACCCGCGAGCGTACCGTCGCGCTCGTGTCATGGCTTCCGGGCGACGCCACCCATGTTGGCGCTCAGCCGTGTGGGCGGCTCGAACGGGGAGGGGTCCGGACGCCAGTGCTCGATGGGCACCACGCCGGGCTCGACCAGCTCCAGGCCGTCGAAGTAGCGGGCGATCTGCTCGGGGGTGCGCAGGCGGTAGGGGTCGGCGCCGCTCTCGTTGTACTTGGCCAGCGCGTCGGACAGGTCCGGATCCTGGTCGGAGGAATCATAGATCGCCAGGAAGCCGCCCGACGGGAGGGCGGCCTTGAGCTCGCTCATGATCACCTGGGCGGCGCGGTCGTCGTCTTCCCCCGGGTTGCCGATGTGGGCGAGGATGCCCATCAGCATGATCGCGACCGGGCGGCGGAAGTCGAGCTTCTCCCGGGCGATTCGCAAGAGCGCGGCGGGGTTGTTGAGGTCGGCGTCGATATAGTCGACGCCGCCCGCCGAGCTGCTGGTGAGCAGGGCCCGCGCGTGCGCGAGGACCAGCGGGTCGTTGTCGACGTAGACGATCCGGGCATCCGGGGCCGCCCGCTGGGCGATCTCGTGGGTGTTGTCGTGGCTGGGCAACCCGGTGCCGATATCCAGGAACTGCCTGATCCCGGCCTCGCCCGCCAGGTAACGGACCACCCTTGCGATGAAATAGCGGGACGATCGCGCCGTCTCGAAGATGCCCGGATGAATGTTCGCGAACTGGTCGCCGGCCTCCTTGTCGACCGGATAGTAATCCTTGCCGCCAAGCCAGTAGTTCCAGATCCTGGCCGACACGGGGACTGTGGTGTCGATCTTCGCAGATGGTGAGGATGGGACTTCGGAATCCATGACGACGAATCTCCCAGGGCACAGGGCGTTTACCGGCCCTCACACCATAGACCACTTCCCCCGACAAGCGCATATGCCGAGGATGCCCGAATGACGGAGCTGGCCATGGCATTAGCCAGGAGCCATTTGCCGAACGGTGCTAGCCGAACAGGGCGGGCAATGTGCCTTGCCAGACGGCGGCCAATTCGTCCAGCGGAATGTCGAACTGACCGTTTACCTGCAAGGAATCACCGGTCACGGTCCCGATGGCCGCCGCCGGGACCCCATGCGAATGTGCCAGCGCGGCGAACTCCGCCGCCTGCTCTGGCCGGACCGTGACCACCGCGCGGCCGGCGGACTCGCTGAAGAGCGCGGTAAATGCCTGAGGAGACACATCGTCAAGGTCAATCGAGCAGCCATTACCGCCGCGCAGGCAGGACTCGGCCAGCGCGATCGCCAGGCCTCCGTCGGACAGGTCATGCGCGCTGGCCAGGAGCCCGGCTGCGGCCGCGACGGCGATCAGCCCGGCGAGCCGCTGCTCGGCAGCCAGGTCAACCGCGGGTGGGATGCCGCCCAGGTGCCCGTGGGCCACGTGAGCCCATGCGGAGCCGCCCAGCTCATCACGGGTCTCGCCCAGCACGATGATCGTGGCCTCGTTCGCGCCGAACCCGGCCGAGACGCGCCTGCGCACGTCATCGTGGACGCCCAGCACGCCGATGACCGGGGTCGGGTGGATGGCCATCTGGCCAGTCTGGTTATACAGGCTCACGTTGCCGCCGGTGACGGGGATGCCTAGCGTCGCGCACCCGTCCGCGAGGCCGCGGACCGCCTCGGCCAGCTGCCACATCACCCCGGGGTCCTCCGGCGACCCGAAGTTCAGGCAGTTGGTCACCGCCATCGGCCGCGCGCCGGTCATCGCCACGTTGCGGTAGGCCTCGGCCAGCGCCAGCTGCGTGCCCAGGTAGGGGTCGAGGCGGCAGTACCGGCCGTTGCCGTCGGTGGCCAGCGCGATGCCCAGGTGAGTGTCCTCATCCACCCGCAGCAGGCCACCGTCCTCCGGCATCGCCAGCACCGTATTGCCCCGAACGATCGCGTCGTACTGCTGAGTGACCCACGCCTTATCGGCCAGGTCGGCGGACCCGAGCAGGGCCAGCAGGGCCTGCCGCAGCGGGGCGCCGTCACCGGGGCGGGGCATCGCCGGGCCGTCCGCCGCCAGCTCGTCCTGCGCGGCCGGCCGGGCCAGCGGCCGGCTGTAGACCGGGCCGTCGGCGGCGGTCTCCGGCGGGATCGACACGACGGTCCCGCCGCGCCAGGTCATGGTGAGCACGCCGTCCCCGGTAACCTCGCCGATGACGGTCGCCTCGACGTCCCACTTGGCGCACACGGCCGCGAACTCGCCAGCCTTCCCGGGGGTGACGATCGCCATCATGCGCTCTTGCGACTCGCTCATCAAGATCTCGGCGGGAGTCAGCGACGGGTCCCGCAACGGCACCAGGTCCAGGTCGACGCGCATGCCCACCTGCGCGCCCCCGCCGGCCGCCAGCTCCGTCGTCGCGCAGGCGACGCCGGCCGCGCCGAGGTCCTGGATGCCCTCCACGAGGTCCCCGGCGAACAGCTCCAGGCAGCACTCGATGAGCAGCTTCTCCATGAACGGGTCGCCGACCTGCACGCTCGGCCGCTTCGCGGCGGCTCCGCCACTCCCAACACTGCCGTCCTCGGCGTCACCGGCGAACGTCGACGACGCGAGCACCGACGCCCCGCCGACCCCGTCCGGCCCGGTCCGCGAGCCGAACAGCACCACCTTGTTCCCCAGGCCGCTGGCGACCGCGGCCTTCAGGTCGGCATGCCGCATCACGCCGACGCACAGCGCGTTGACCAGCGGGTTGCCCGCGTAGCAGGGGTCGAAGGAGAGTTCCCCGCCGATGTTGGGCAGTCCCAGGCAGTTGCCGTAGAAGGAGATGCCGCTGACCACCCCGGGCAGCACGCGGGCGGTGTCGTGGGCATCGGCCGGGCCGAACCGCAGCGCGTCCATCACCGCTACCGGCCGGGCGCCCATCGCCAGGATGTCCCGCACGATGCCACCCACGCCGGTCGCCGCGCCCTGGTGCGGCTCGACGAACGACGGGTGGTTGTGGCTTTCGATCTTGAAGGTGACCGCATAGCCCTGGCCGATGTCCACCACGCCGGCGTTAGCGCCGATCCCGGCCAGCAGCTTGTCGGTCTGCGCACCCCGCGGTGCGAGGTTACGCAGGTGCACCTTGGAGGACTTATACGAGCAGTGCTCGCTCCACATGACCGAGTACAGCGCCAGCTCGGCCGCGGTCGGACGGCGGCCCAGGATCTGCCGGATCTTCGCGTATTCGTCCTCGGTGAGGCCCAGCTCCTTAAACGGCTGCTCCGCCTCGGGCGTCGCGGCCGCGAACTCGACCGTGTCTGTGTTCCTCGCCTCCAGGGCGCCCCTAGGTGCGATGCCTTTCCTCGCTTCGCTCAGTCCATCCATCGCGGGCGCCCTTTCGGCTCTGCTGTCGCTCACCGGGCCGCACCCGCGCCTGCGAAAGCGCTGACGATTGAGGTGAAAAAGCCCAGGCCATCGGCCGACGGGCCGGTCAGTGGGTCAATCGCGTGCTCGGGGTGCGGCATCAGCCCGACGATGTTGCCCTCGGCGCTGCAGATGCCCGCGATATCGCGGGCCGAGCCGTTCGGGGCCGCCGGGGCGTACCGGACCACCACGCGGCCGGTTCGCTCCAGCTCATCCAGTGTCTCCGGGCTCGCCGCGTACGCGCCCTCGCCGCTCTTGAGCGGGACCGTGAGCGATTGCCCGGCGGCGTATCCGCTCGTCCAGGCCGTGCCCGCGTTGACGACGTCCAGCCGCACGTCGCGGTGGATGAAGCGCAGCGCCGCGTTCCTGGTCAGCGCGCCGGGCAGCAGGTGTGCCTCGCACAGGATCTGGAAGCCGTTGCAGATGCCGAGGACGGGGAGCCCGGCGCGGGCCGCGGGAACCAGCGAGCCCATGACCGGGGAGAACCGGGCGATCGCGCCGCACCGGAGGTAATCGCCGTAGGAGAAGCCGCCTGGCAGGATCACCGCGTCGACGCCGCGCAAGTCGCGGTCGGCGTGCCACAGCGCTACCGGCTCGGCCCCCGCGTACCGGACGGCGCGGGCGGCGTCCTGGTCGTCCAGCGAACCGGGGAACGTCACAACGCCTATTCGCACGCTGTGCAGACTACCTGGTGAGAGCCTCTTCTCCGGCCCCGGCCCCTCAGTCCCAGGTGATTCGCTTGACGAGGGTCACCACGGTGCCCTCGCCGGGGGCCGACCGCAGGCTGACCCCGTCCACGCAGGCGCGCATCACCTCAAAGCCGCGCCCCGATTCGGCGGTGGCGGGCGGGCGGCGGGCATTCGGCGCGCGGCACCCGCCCCCGGTGTCGATGACCTCGACCCGGCAGCGCGCGGATTCCACGGTGGCCGCCACGGCGTAATCGGCGACCGCTCGGCCGGCGTGCCTGACGACGTTGGTGCATGCCTCGGAGGCAGCTAGCAGGATGTCGGCGACGGAGTCCTCGTTGATGCCAACCCGCCGCAGCGTGTCCCCGAGCACCTGGCGCATAGCCCGGACGCTCATGCTCTCGCGGGTGAACACGAGACAGAAACGAACGTCCGGGCGCGTCCTTCGCTTCGTTCTCACAATGCGGGGATTTCCCCGCTAGCCGCAGCTTAACCAAGAACTATGGCTACTCTACGAAACTAAGTGAGAACTCTTCGATTACGGGGTTGGCCAGCAATTCGCGGGCGAGCTCCTCAGCGCGGGCCAGTGCCGCATCCCCCGCGGGCCCGTCGATGTCCAGCTCAAACCGCTTGCCCTGGCGCACGCCAGTCACGTTGCCGAAACCCAGCCGGTGTGATGCACTAAGCACCGCCTCGCCCTGCGGGTCGTGGATCTCTGACTTGAGCATCACATCGACGATCACTCGGGCCACGCATCCTCCAGGGCAATCAGGGCATAAACCGTCAGGTGAGAGCGCCCCGCTACGGCTTGCGAAACGCACAAGAAGCGTACCGCGCGCAGGCGCTAAGGTCGGTCAGGCCAGCCGGTGGCGATCCCACCGCCTGCCTTACCAAAGGGAGTGGCACGTGACAGAAACAGGGCTCATCCAGCTCTTGACCCCCGAGGGCGAACGGGTCGACAACCCCGCCTACCCACTCGACGAAGCCGCGGACATCAAGGGGATGTACCGCGACATGGTCCTCGTCCGCCGCATCGACACCGAGGCGATCGCGCTGCAGCGCCACGGCGAGCTCGGCCTGTGGGCCTCGCTGCTCGGCCAGGAGGCCGCCCAGATCGGCTCCGGCCGGGCGCTGACGCCTAAGGACATGGCATTTCCCTCTTACCGCGAGCACGGAGTCGCCTGGTGCCGTGGCCTGGACCCGTTGCGGCTCCTGGAGCTCTTCCGGGGCGTCAGCAACGGCAGCTGGGAACCTGAGGAGCACAAGTTCCACCTGTACACGATCGTGATCGGCGACCAGACGCTGCACGCCACCGGCTACGCGATGGGCATCCAGCGCGACGCGGCCGAGGACGAGGCGGTCATCGTGTACTTCGGCGACGGCGCCACCAGCCAGGGCGACGTCAGCGAGGCGTTCGCCTGGGCGTCGGTCTTCAACGCCCCCGTCGTGTTCTTCTGCCAGAACAACCAGTGGGCGATCTCCGCCCCCCAGGACCGGCAAAGCCGCGTGCCGCTGTTCCAGCGGGCCAGCGGCTTCGGCTTCCCCGGCGTCCGGGTCGACGGCAACGACGTCCTCGCCTGCCACGCGGTGACGCAGCGCGCGCTGCAGGCCGCCCGCGAAGGGCAAGGCCCCACCCTGATCGAGGCCTACACCTACCGGATGGGCGCCCACACCACCACCGACGACCCGACCCGCTACCGGCTGGCCAGCGACGTCGAGGTGTGGCGGCTGCGCGACCCGATCGAGCGGGTCCGCTCTTACCTGGCCCGAAGCGGCCAGGCCGACTCGACCTTCTTCGCGGCGATCGACGCGGAGGCCAACGAGCTCGGCGAGCGCATCCGGGAAGGCTGCCGTACGCTGCCCGACCCGGCTCCCCTGGAGCTGTTCGACCACGTCTACGCCGGGCGCAGCGCGATCCTCGACGACGAGCGCGAGCGCTACGCGGCCTACCTGGAGAGCTTCGAGCAGACGGACACGGCCCTCGAGGAGGCGCGACGATGAGCAAGCTGACCCTGTCGAAGGCACTCAACGAGGGACTGCGCCGGGCGCTGGAGGCCGACCCCAAGGTCATGATCATGGGTGAGGACGTCGGCAAGCTCGGAGGCGTCTTCCGGGTGACCGACGGCCTGCAGAAGGACTTCGGCGAGCACCGCGTCGTCGACACCCCGCTCGCCGAGTCGGGCATCATCGGGACGGCGATCGGCCTGGCGCTGCGCGGCTACCGGCCGGTCTGCGAGATTCAGTTCGACGGCTTCGTCTTCCCGGCCACCGACCAGATCATCAGCCAGCTCGCCAAGATGCGCTACCGCTCGCGCGGGAAGATCTCGCTGCCGGTCGTGATCCGCATCCCGTGCGGCGGCGGCATCGGCGCCGTCGAGCACCACAGCGAGTCCCCCGAGGCGTACTTCACGCACGCGGCCGGCCTGCGCGTGGTCGCCTGCGCGGACGCCGCCGACGCGTACTCGATGATCCAGCTGGCGATCGCCAGCGACGACCCGGTGATCTTCTTCGAGCCCAAGCGCCGGTACTGGGACAAGGGCGACGTCGACACCGCCGCGCCCCTGGACAGCGCGGTGCCGCTGGACCGCGCGCGGGTCGTGCTTCCCGGAACCGACGTGACCCTGCTCAGCTACGGGCCGCTGGTCCGCACCTGTGTCGAGGCCGCGATGGCGGTCGCCCCCGAGCGCTCCATCGAGGTGATCGACCTGCGGTCGCTGTCCCCGCTGGACATGGCGACCATCGAGGAATCCGTCAAGCGCACCGGCCGGTGCGTGGTCGCGCACGAGGCGCCGGTCTACTCGGGGCTGGGCGCCGAGATCGCCGCCCGGGTGACCGAGGCCTGCTTCTATCACCTGGAGGCGCCGGTCCTGCGCGTCGGCGCCTTCGCCACTCCGTACCCGCCGTCCCGGCTGGAGGAGCACTACCTTCCGGACCTGGACCGCATCCTGGACGGCGTCGACCGCGCCTTCTCCTACTAAGAGCCTTGGGGTAACCGTGAACCGTGAGTTCAAGCTCCCCGACGTCGGGGAGGGCCTCACCGAGGCCGACATCGTCAGCTGGCGGGTCAAGCCGGGCGACGTGATCAGCGTCAACCAGGTGATCGTGGAGATCGAGACCGCCAAGTCACTGGTGGAGCTGCCCAGCCCGTGGGCCGGCACCGTCGCCGCCCTCCTCGTCGAGGAAGGCCAGACCGTAGACGTCGGCATCCCCATCATCGCCATCGAGACCGAGGCGCGATCGGGCCAGCCCGCCCCGGCTGCGTCGTCAGCTTCCCCGGTGCCAGCCTCGCCGCAACCAGACGGCAACCCCACCGGGGTCCCGGCGGTTTCCCGGGACCCCGGCCAGGGGGGTGAAAGGGGGGACGGAGTCCCCACTTTGCCGGGGGTCGACAGGGGGTCGTCCCCCGGGGGAGCAGAGCCGGGGGGTCGACAGGGGGGTCGCCCCCCCGGGGAAACACAGCCCCCCGGGGATAGACCGCAGCCTGTTCTGGTGGGGTACGGGGTCCGGCCGGGGGCGACCACCCGGCGTCGGCGCAAGGACCCGACGACACGCCCGGGCTCCTACCCGGCAACGCCGTCCCTCCGCCAGCCGGCCCCGGCGGAGAGTCCGCCGTCGGCCGCCTCGCCAGAGGCGACGAGCGCAGGCGCGGCCAAGGCGCTCGCCAAGCCGCCGGTCCGGCGGCTGGCCCGCGACCTCGGAGTGGACTTGTCGGTGCTGGCGGGCACCGGTCCGCATGGCTCGGTCACCCATGAGGATGTGCGGAAGGCCGCCGGGGAGCCAGCCGTTCGTTCGGGCCAGGGATCGCCGGGAAGTGCTGCCGTGGCCGCGCCGGCGACCGCGGCCGGCCTGGATGGGCGGGAGGAGCGCGTACCCGTCAAGGGGGTACGCAAGCACACCGCCGCGGCCATGGTGGCCAGCGCGTTCACCGCGCCCCACGTGACGGAGTTCCTGCAGGTCGACGTGACCGAGACGATGGCCGCCGTCCGCCGGGTGCGCGACCTGCCGGAGCTGGCCGGGGTGAAGGTCTCGCCGCTGCTGTTCGTCGCGCGGGCGCTGCTGACCGCGGTGGCCCGGCACCCGATGATCAACTCCTCGTGGGATGAGGCCGCCCAAGAGATCGTCATCAAGCGGTACGTCAACCTGGGCATCGCGGCAGCCACCGAGCGCGGGCTGATCGTGCCGACCGTCAAGGACGCGCACGCGCTGTCCCTCGCCGGGCTCGCGCGGGCGCTGGAGGAACTGGCCAGTACCGCGCGGGCGGGCAAGGCCACCCCGGGCGACCTGTCCGGGGGCACGATCACGATCACGAACGTCGGGGTGTTCGGCATCGACGCTGGCACGCCGATCCTGACGCCCGGCGAGGCGGCGATCCTCGCGTTCGGGGTGATCCGCGACGCCCCGTGGGTGGTGGACGGACAGCTGGCGGTCCGGAAGGTGACAACGTTGTCGTTGTCCTTCGACCATAGAATTGTGGACGGGGAACTCGGCAGCGCCGTCTTGCGGGACGTAGGCTCGATGCTGGAAGACCCGATCCGGATGCTCGCGTGGTCGTGAACGAATCTGCGGCGCCGAGCGTTGCAGTACTGAAGAGCCCGGTCGTGTAACGCGAGGGCGTTACTGAGCCATGGAGGCCCCCGTGTCGCTGCGGAACCTGCGTAACGCGCTAATCGTCATGGGGGCCTTCCTCGCCCTCATCTGGATTCTCCAGGTCGTCAACTGGGCCGACAGCTACCGGCTGGACCAGTCCTTCGGGATCGTGCCGCGCAACGCCGGCCGGCTGGGCGACATCTTCAGCGCGCCCTTCCTGCACGCGAACTGGGAGCACATCGAGGGCAACTCGGTGCCGCTGCTGGTGCTCGGCGTCGCGGCGGCCTACCGGGGGATCGCGCGGTTCCTGGCCGCGACGGCGATCATCGCGATCCTGAGCGGCCTGACCGTCTGGCTGTTCCAGAGCGGCAACTCGCCGACGATCGGGGCCAGCGGCATCATCTTCGGCTACTTCGGCTACGTCCTCGTGCGCGGCATCGTGGACCGGAACCTGCTGGACCTCACCGTCGGCATCGCGGCGGGCGCCCTGTACTACAGCATCCTGGCCGTCGCCATCCCCGGCACGCCGGGGATCAGCTGGCTGGGCCACCTCGGCGGCCTGATCGGCGGCATCCTCGCCGCCTGGCTGCTGCGCACGCCGCGCCCGGCGGTGGCCACCTTGTCTTCGGGAGCACGGCCGGGTGCCCGCAACTTCGGCGGCTGGACCCTCGGCATCGGCTCGGGCAGCGGTGCTGCCTCAGGAAACGGTGACGCCCCCCGGGCCGGCTCCGCCCGCCCCCGCTCGGCGTCGACCACGAAGCCGACGCCGGGTGGCAGCTCCCCCGCCGACGACCTGCTCCGCCAGCTCGACGACATGGGCTTCTAAGCTTGGCCGCATGATCCGTCACGTCGCGCTGTTCCGCTGGAAGCCCGAAGCCACCGATGAGCAGAAGGAGCGCGTCCCGGCCGCGCTGGCCACGCTGCCGTCTACCGTGCCGTCCATCCGGGCGTTCACGGCCGGCGCGGATGCCGGGATCAACCAGGGGAACTTCGACTTCGCGGTGACCGCGGACTTCGATGACGAGCCTGGCTACCTCGCCTACCGCGACGACCCCGGCCACCGCCAGATCTGGACGGACGTCATCGCCCCCGTCGTCGCCGAGCGCGCGTCCGTCCAGCTCCAGTTCTAGCGGGCTAGAAGGCACCCTCGGGAATGTCCATCAGGTCGTTGGTGGCCTGCTCGATGACCTTGCGGTCGGATTCCAGGCGCGGCAGCACCGTGGTGGTGAAGAACCGGGCGGCGGCCAGCTTGCCGGCGTAGAAGTCGCGGTCGGCCCCGGATACGGCACCCTCGAGCGCGCGCGCCGCGACCTCGGCGTGCCGGGCCAGCAGCCACCCGATGACCAGGTCGCCGACCGCCATCAGGAAGCGGACGCTGTGCTGGCCGACCTTGTAGATCTCGGCCGGCTGCTCCAGGGACCCGAACGCGTACCCGCTCAGCGCGGCGAGCATCCCCTGCACATGGGCGAGCGCGTCGGCCAGCGCCGCGCGCTCGGTCTTCAGGCCGCCCTCGGCATCGGCCGCGAAGGCGCCGATCTCGTCCAGCAGCGCGCCGAACGCGGCGCCGGAGTCCCGCCCGACCTTGCGGAAGAAGAAGTCCATCGACTGGATCGCCGTGGTGCCCTCGTACAGCGAGTCGATCTTGGCGTCCCTGATGTACTGCTCCATCGGGTAGTCCTGCAGGAACCCCGATCCGCCGAGGGTCTGCAGCGACAAGGTGAGCATCTCGTAGGCCCGCTCGGAGCCGACGCCCTTGATGACCGGCAGCAGCAGGTCGTTGCGGGCCGCCGCGGCCACGTCGCGGCCGCCGACCAGACCAGCCGCCTGGACCGCGTCCTGCAGCGAGGCGGTGTACAGCACTAGAGCGCGCAGCCCCTCGGCGTAGGACTTCTGCATCATCAGCATCCGCCGCACGTCCGGGTGATGGATGATCGTTACCCGCGGCGCGGTCTTGTCGGCCTGCCGGGTCAGGTCGGCGCCCTGGACGCGGTTGCGCGCGAAGTCCAGCGCGTTCAGGTAGGCGGTGGACAGGGTCTCGATCGCCTTGGCGCCGACCATCATCCGCGCGTGCTCGATGACCGTGAACATCTGCCGGATGCCGTCGTGCACCCCGCCGATGAGGGTGCCGACCGCGGGCCGGGCCGGATCCGCGCCGAACGTCAGCTCGCAGGTCGTGGAGACCTTCAGGCCCATCTTGTGCTCGAGGTTGGTGACGACGACACCGTTCCGCTCGCCCAGCGTGCCGTCCTCGCCGACGAGGAACTTCGGTACCAGGAACATCGACAGGCCCTTGGTGCCGGGGCCGGCGCCCTCGGGGCGGGCCAGCACCAGGTGGAAGATGTTCTCCGCCATGTCGTGCTCGGCGGTGGTGATGAACCGCTTGACGCCCTCGATGTGCCAGGTCCCGTCGGGCTGCTCGACCGCCCGCGCGCGGCCCGCGCCGACGTCGGAGCCGGCGTCGGCCTCGGTGAGCACCATCGTCGCGCCCCACTCCCGCTCGACGGCCAGCTCGGCGAACCGCCTCTGCTCCGGGGTGCCGAGGTTCCACAAGATCGTGGCGAAGGTCGGCCCGTTGCAGTACATCCACGCGGCGGGGTTCGCGCCGAGGATGAACTCCGCAATCGCCCAGTTCAGTGACCGCGGGGCGATCGTCCCGCCGAGCTCTGGCGGCACCGCCAGGCGCCACAGCTCGGCATCCATCAGCGCGCGGAACGACTTCTTGAACGCCGCCGGCATCGTCACGGCGTGCGTCTGCGGGTCGAAGACCGGCGGGTTGCGGTCGGAGTCCGCCCAGGACTCGGCGACCGGTCCGGTCGCCAGCCGCTCGGCCTCGGCCAGCATGTCCCGCGCGACCTCCTCGTCGACCTCGGCGAACGGGCCGCTGCCCAGCAGGTGCTGACGATCGAGCACCTCGAACAGGTTGAACTCGATGTCCCGGCGATTGCTCTTGTAGTGGCTCATACGTCGCTCCGCTGTCGTCGCCCGGGGGGCCAGCCCCGGTAGCCCCGAGGGGATATGTCCCCTGAACCTATGCTACTCGCTAGTAACAAATTTTAGGTCGCCCGTCTTCCCGCAGTTTCGATACGTAGCGAACACTTTTGACCACATAGTGTCTTCATGCCCCTGGCCGTCTCTACCTGTTTCAGCGCTTTTGAGTCATCAGCGCCGTATTGGCGGCTAGGCTTCCGAGACGTGACTGACCAGCAGGGCTTTCCCGAATTGTTCCCGCAGCGCCGGCCGGTGAGCCGGCCGCCGTCGTTGCGGCCTGGCGGCCGCCACCGGCGCGACGTTCCTGTCAGCCTCTCTCAGGACGCTCCCGCGCTGGTGCTAGCCGTGCCGGGAGCCGGGACCGACCTGACCTCGGGCTCGGTCCGTGACCTGCTGACGATCATCCGGGTCGATAACCCCGCGGTGGACGTGCGCGGTGCCCGCTTCGAGACCGCCGAGGACGACCCCGAGGGCATCCACTCTGTCCTCAAGTCGGCCGCGGCGGCCCGCCCGGACGTGCCCGGCCCGGTCGCCGTCGTCATCCCGCTGATCGTCGCGCCGCACCCGCCGCTGGTCCGCAAGCTCCGCCAGGCGATCGCCGACAGCGGAGTGGACGCCAAGGTCACCGGGTTCATGAACTCCAACGCCATGGTCGCCGAGGCGCTGCACATCCGGCTCGCCGAGGCCGGCCTGGCCCGCGCGGACCGGGTCCGGCTATTCAGCATCGTCACCGCGGCCGATGGCATCATCGTGGCCACCGTCGGCGGCCCGGACGCCGCCCAGGCGGCCAACGTGACCTCGGTGCTGCTCGCCGCCCGGCTGGCGCTGCCGGTGTTCACGGCGTCGCTGGACAGCTCGCCGTCGGTGCACGACGCCGCGATGCGCCTGAAGGAGATGGGCGTCAACCGGATCGCGGTCGCGCCCTGCGTGGTCGGCCCCGAGGCGGGACCGGGCGCCCTGGAGGCCAGCGCTATTGGCGCGGAGTGCGCCGCGCCGATCGGCGCGCACAGCAACGTCGCCAAGCTCACGGCGATCGCCTACGGCTACGTCCTGAGCCAGCTGGAGCTTCCCGAAGAGGAAGGGTAACGATTTTCCCGTTACCTACCCGTATGTGATCCATGCCGTGCAATCCTGGGCGACCTACCCACACCCTTACCCAGGAGATCACGCATGCGGGTCGCAGCTTGCCTGACCGCCGCGGCGGTCGCCGTCGCCGGCACCCTGGCGGGAATCCAGCTCGCCACCTCCGGCGGAGTCCAGGCGAACGTGAATACCGGCGCGGTCAACCTGTCACGGGATGGGTGGGACAGCAATGAGCCGGCGCTGTCGCCCGCGACGGTCGGCGACAGCGGCAAGTTCGGCTCCATCTTCGCGACCAAGGTCAACGGCCAGGTGTACGCGCAGCCGCTGGTGCTGGACAGCGCCACCGGGTCCAGCGTGATCGTCGCCACCCAAAACGACTGGGTGTACAGCATCAACGGCCTCAACGGCACGGTGAACTGGTCCCGGCAACTCGGCTCCCCCTACGCGGAGGCGGCCGAGGGCTGCTCCAAGCCGACCATCTCGCCGTACGTCGGCGTGACGAGCACCCCGGTCTACGACCCCGCCACCGGCACGATCTACGTGTCCGGCCTGGTCTCCGGCCCGCCCGGCGACGACTCGGACCTGTCCACCGCGACCCCGCAGGCCAAGCTGTTCGCGCTGGACGCGGCGACCGGGAACCTCCGCTGGAACCAGACGGTCTCCGGTCCGGCCGCCAACGCCGCCGCCGTGGTCTTCGACGCGTCCAAGGAACTGCAGCGGGCTGGCCTGCTGCTCCTCAACGGCTCGGTCTACCTGGCCTACGCGGGGCTCTGCTCCAGCGCGCCGGGCTATGAGGGGTTCATCGCGGGGGTGAACACCACCAGCCACGCGACGACCCTGTGGACCGACATGGCGGGCGCCGACGGCAAGCTGGGCGGCATCTGGCAAGGCGGCAACGGCCTGGTCAGCGACGGCAAGAGCATCTACGTCTCCACCGGCAACGGCACTCCGCCCGCCTCGGGCGCGGCGGGCAACTCGGCGCCGGCCAACGTGGGCCAGTCCGTCGTGCGGCTCGACGTCAACCCCAGCACCGGCGCGCTCTCCACAGGCGACTTCTTCTCCCCCGGCGACGCCGACACCGCGGCCGCGGCCGACCATGACCTCGGGTCGGCCGGCCCGATCACGCTTCCCTTCGGCACGGCCAAGTACCCGCGCATCCTCGCCACCGCCGACAAGGACGCCACCGTCTTCTTGCTCAACGCCGACGCCCTCGGCGGGCGCAGCCCCTCCGAGACCGGCAGCACCGCGCTGTTCACCGGCACCGACGGCCTCGTGTACAACCCGCCGGGCACCATCTCGCACGGCCTGTGGGGGCACATGGCCGCCTTCACCGGCAAGCTAGCCGACGGCAGCACCGCGAAGTACATCTACTACCCCGGCGTGGGCTGGGGCGGCTTTGACAACCTGTCGCTGCTGACATTCCACGACAACGACCCGAGCCCGCCGACCCTGACCAACATCGGGACCTCGGCGGACGTGTTCGGCTACGGCTCCGGGTCGCCGGTCATCACCTCCAACGGCGCCGCCGCCACCTCCGCCCTGGTCTGGATGGTCAACGCGACCACCACCGGCACCGCCCCCAACCAGGTCACCACGGGCACGCTGGAGGCGGTGCGCGCGCTGCCGGCCCTCGTCAACAACAAGAGCGTCCTGAGCACGATCTGGTCAGCGCCCATCGGCACGCCCGGGAAGTTCTCGGTCGTCGCCACCGACAACGGGCACGTGTACACCGCCAGCCAGAACGACGGCAAGGCGGCCACCACCGCCTGCTCCACCGCCTTCGAGGACCCGGACTACACCGCCACCAACAACCAGTGCGTCGGCGTCGTGTACGGGTTCGGCGCCAAGAGCGCCCGGCTTGCGGCGTCAACGACGTCGGTCAACCTCGGCCACGTGCCGCTCGGCCAGTCCGGCACCGCGACGGTGACCCTCACCAACACCGGCGACGTGCCGGTGACAATCACCAAGGTCACCGGCCCGGGCGTGCCGTTCGGCGTCACCGGGCTGGCGGCCGGCCAGCAGGTGCCGGCCGGCACCGCGGTCCGCGTGCCGGTCTCGTTCACCCCGCAGGCCCGGCTGACGATGACCGGGAAGTTCACGGTCACCGCGACCGACGGCTTCACGCCGCGCACGCTGACGATCGGCGTGGGCGGGGTGGGCGCCACCGCGACCACCGCCGCCGTGCCCTCGCCCGGCGGCGGGTGGACGCTGAACGGCAGCGCCGCCATGGCCGGCAGCGCGCTGCGGCTGACCCCGGTGACGGCCGGCGCGACCGGCTCGGCGGTGTTCTACCAGCCGGTGTCCAGCAACGGGCTCAAGGCCACGTTCACCGCGCAGCTGGCCGGCGGCAGCGGCGGCGACGGCCTGACGTTCTCGCTCATCAACCCGTCCGACACCCCGGCCGCGCTCGGCCACGGCGGGGGGCTGCTCGGGTTCGGCGGCCTGCACGGCGTGTCTGTGGTGCTGGGCACGCACAAGGACCCGGGCTTCCCGGCGGCCAACTTCATCGGCATCTCCAACGGGACGGCGGGCAGCGGCCCGGCGGCCCACCTGACGTTCCGCGCGTACGCCACCGCGGTCCCGAGCCTGCGCGGCGCCCACGTCATCACGGTGACGGTCAGCGGGGGCAAGGTCAGCGTGGCCGTGAACGGCAAGACCTACCTCACCGCCGCGGCCGCCATCCCGGCGACGGCGCTGCCCGCCTTCACCGCCGCCAACGGGTCGGCGACCGACGTGCACCAGGTCTCCGCGGCGACGATCACGCCGGCCGGCGGGACGATTCCGGCACCCGGTGGCGGCTGGTCGTTCAACGGGAAGGCGGCCATGTCCGGCGCGGACGCCAGCCTCACCCCGGTCGCCGCCAACCAGGCGGGGTCGGCCGTGTACCCGCGCGCGGTGGCGACCAGCAAGTTCACCGCGAGCTTCGACGCCCAGCTGACCTCCGGCACCGGCGGTGAAGGCCTGACGCTCGCCCTGCTGAACGCGGCCACCGCCAAGGCGACCGCGCTCGGCGCGGCCGGCCAGGGGCTCGGCTGGGCCGGGCTGAGCGGCGTCGCGGTCGTGCTGGGTACCCAGCAGCTGCCCGGCACGCCCGCGGGCAGCTGGGTCGGCATCTCGGCCGGCTCGTCGTCCGGCGTGCCGACGTTCATCGCCACCAAGGCGCTGGGGTCGCTGCGGACCGGTACCCACCGGGTCACGGTTAGCCTGGTCAACGGGACGCTCACCGTCGCGATCGACGGCGTGACCGAGCTGGCCCAGGCGGTCTCGGCGCCGGCGAAGGCACTGGTCGCCTACACCGCCAGCACCGGTTCCGTCACCGACTTGCACCTCGTCCGCAACGCCGCGGTCTCAGCGGCTAGCTTCGCATAGCGGACTAAGAGGAAACGCTGTATCGAATTGGCCACGGTTAGCTGAATTCCCTGTTAAGTGTGCGAATCTGGACGGCACTTCGTGGTTGCCCAGGGGAGCGCGCATGCGGGTCGCAAAGTGCCTTATCGCCGTGGCGGTGGTGCTGACCAGCGCCATGGCCACCGTCCAGTTCGCGTCGGCGGGGATTCGCCCGCAGGACGTGACCACGGTCTCGCAGAACCTGCTGCGCGACGGGTGGGATGCCAACGAGCCGGGCCTGTCGCCGGCGACGGTCAGCGGCGGCCGCTTCGGCCAGCTGTTCGCCACGCACGTGGACGGGCAGGTGTACGCTCAGCCGCTGGTGGTGGACACGCCCGGTACGGCCGCGAGCGCGCCCGCCAGCAGCGTGATCGTGGCGACCGAGAACGACACGGTGTACAGCCTGAACGCCGGCACCGGCGCGATCCAGTGGAGCAAGACGGTCGGCACGCCCTGGCTGTCCACCGCGATCGGCTGCAGTGACCTCAGCCCGCTGGTCGGCATCACCAGCACCCCGGTCTACGACCCGGCCACGCAGGCGGTGTACGTCGTCGCGGTCACCACCGGCGGGAACCAGAGCACCAAGGCGCCCGCGGTCAACCTGTTCGCGCTCGACGCGGCGACCGGCGCGATCCAGTGGAGCAAGGCGATCGGCGGGGCGCCAACCAACGCGCCCAAGCTGACGTTCAACCCGGCGCTGGAGCGGCAGCGCACCGGGCTGCTGCTGATGAACGGCTGGATCTACACGGCCTACGGCTCGTACTGCGACGGCGGGAACTACCTCGGCTTCGTCTCCGGCGTGCACATCACCGATCACTCGCAGACGCTGTGGGCCGCCGAGACCGGGTCGGCCCAGGACCGGGGTGGCATCTGGCAAGCCGGCGGCGGCTTGATGTCCGACGGGCCGGGCCGGATCTTTCTGACCACCGGGAACGGCGTCTCGCCGCCCCCGGGACCGGGCAGCCCGGCGCCATCCGAGCTCGGCGACTCCGTGGTCCGGCTCAGCGTGAACGCCAACGGGACACTGGCCGCGGGCGACTTCTTCAGCCCGGCCAACGCCCCCATGCTCGACACCGCCGACACCGACTTCGGCTCCGGCGGGCCCGTCGGCCTGCCGTTCGGCACGAGCGCGCATCCCGGCCTGCTCGTGCAGTCCGGCAAGGACGGCCGCGTGTTCCTGCTGGACACCCACGCGCTCGGCGGGCGCGACGCCACCACCGACAAGCCGTTGAGCAAGAGCGGCGCCTACGGCGGACAGTGGGGTCACCCGGCCGCCTTCGCCGGCTCGGGCGGCAATGCCTACGTGTACTACTCCGGGGTCAACGACTTCCTGCGCGTCCTGAAGTTCGACGGGTCGAACCCGGCCGCCCCGGTGCTCCGGGACGTCGCCAACTCCCCCGGCGTGTTCGGCTACTCCTCCGGCTCGCCGGTCATCACCTCCAACGGCACCGATCCGGGGTCAGCGATCGTGTGGGAGGTGGCCGCGCCCAACTCCGCCAACGTGGGCCGGCTGGAGGCGTTCCTGGCGGTGCCGCAGGCGGGCAGCGCCACGCTGACCCAGATCTGGTCCGCGCCGGTCGGCCAGGCGGCCAAGTTCGCGGTGGCGGCCACCGACTCCGGCCGTGTCTACGTGGGCAGCCGCAGCGACGGCACCGACACCGCCCACGGCGTCGTGTACGGTTTCGGCGCCTCCAACGCGATGCCGCTGCTCGGCAAGCAGGCCGACTTCGGCGCGGTCGGGGTCAGCGGCCCGGCCAAGACGGTGACCGAGACGATCGCGGCCACGCAGGACCTGCAGGTCACCGGGATCACCGGCACCTCATCCGCGACACCGTCGCCGTTCACCCTGGGAACGCCGAGCGTTAACGGGACCCCCGTGGCCGGCTTCCCCGTGTCGCTGACCGCGGGCCAGCAACTGACCGTCCCGGTCACGTTCACGCCCACCGCCACCGGGTCGGTTACCGGGTCGGTGGATCTCGCGACGAACGTGCAGGGGTTCGCGACGGTCAGCATCCCGCTGGCCGGCGTGGGCGCCGCGCCCGGCCTGGCCGCCTACCCGGCGACGCTCGCCTTCGGGGCGAACGGGACCGGGGCCAGCTTCGACCCCAACACCGGCCCGGTGCCGGTGGGAAGCTCGCAGTCGTTCCCGACTGACATCGTCAACACGGGCACCACCGCGCAGACGGTGAGCGCGGTCACGGCCCCCGCGGCCCCGTTCACCATGAGCGGGTTGTCGCCGGGCACGGTATTGCAGCCCGGCCAGGCCGCGACGGTGACGGTGACCTACAAGCCCGCCCAGGTGACTTCAGCCGACGCCGGCTCCTTCACCGTCACTGACTCCGACGGGACCTCGGTATCGGTACCGCTGTCGGGCGCTAGCGTGGCCGGCGCCGGCGTGCTCACGGCCTCGCGGACCTCGGTCGGCTTCGCCGCCGTGGCGCTCGGCAAGTCGGTCAGCGCCGACGTCACGTTGACCAACACCGGCAACCTGCCGCTCACCGTGACTGGCTTCACGGGACCCCGGGTGCCGTTCGGGGCACCGGTGCCGGTGACGATCGGCCTGAGCGTCAACCCCGACGATTCCATCACCGTGCCGGTTACCTTTACCCCGCCAAGCAAGGGCACCTTCACCGGGCAGTACGCCGTCACCGTGACCGACGGCCACGGCCCGGCCCGGACGGTAACGATCACCGTCAGCGGCATAGGGGCCGCGCAGGCCTCCGGCGTCGTCGTGCCCTCGCCTGGCGGCGGCTGGACCGCGAACGGGACCGCCGCCATGTCGGGTACCACGCTGGTGCTCACCCCGGCCCTGGCCGCTAAGGCCGGGAGCGCGGTCTACAACGAGGGGCTGTCCAGCAACGGGCTGCGGGCGACGTTCACCGCGCGGCTTTCCGGCGGCAGCGGCGCCGATGGCATGACCTTCGCCCTGATCAGCCCGTCAGACACGGCGTCGGCCCTCGGCGGCGCCGGGCAGTTCCTCGGGTTCGGCGGGCTGCACGGGGTGGCCGTCGTGCTCGCCACCCGCAAGGACGCCGGCTTCCCGGCCGCCAACTTCGTCGGCTTCTCGACCGGGACGTCGGCCGGGCTGCTGCGCATCGGCCCGTACTCCACCGCGATACCCAACCTGCGCAGCGGGACCCACAAGATCGGGGTGGCCGTGTCCGGCAAGACGATCACGGTGACCGTGGACGGCAAGCAGGCCGTGCAGGCCACCTTCCCGTCCTTGCCCGCGGTCGTCTTGCCCGCGTTCACCGCCGCCACCGGCAGCGCGACCGACGTGCACGCCGTCTCCGGCGTGGCGATATCGGCCGGGATCGGGCCGGTGCCGCCGCCGGGCGGCGGCTGGTCCTACAACGGGGCGGCCCTGCACGGCTCGGACACCTGGCTCACCCACGCGGCCGTGAACCAGCGGGGCACGGTCATCTACCCGCGGGCGGTCAGCACGGCCAACATCTCGGCGACCTTCAACATCCAGATCGGCGGCGGGACGGGGGCCAACGGGATGTGCTTCGCCCTGCTGACGCCGACCACGAGCCCCACCGCGATCGGCACCGCCGGCGCCGGGCTCGGCCTGGCCGGCCTGCCCTCCATCGCAGTGGTGCTGAGCACCTACCAGCCGGCCGGCGCCCCCTCCGACAACTACATCGCCATCACCTCGGGAACCACGAGCGGGCAGCCCACACTCCGGATGTACAGCGGCGCAGTCCCGCCGCTGCGCGTCGGGACGCACACCGTCACGATCACCGTGCAGGCCTCGGTGCTGAGCGTGTCCATCGACGGGACCAAGATCTTGCACCGGCCCATGGGGACCCTGCCAGCGAAGATGCTGCTGGCGTTCACCGCCGCGACTGGCTCGAAGACCGACAACCACCTGGTCCGCAACGCCGCCATCACCGCGACGGGCTTCTAGACGGTAGCCGCGCGGCGGCAGGTCCCGGGCGCCGCGCCGGGACCTGCCGCCATAGCGCGGGCCTATGATCCAACCGAGCGTGCCCCCGCGTCGTCTGTAGAGTTATGACAGAAGACCGACAGCGCGTAGGAGCACGATGAAAAGGCTCAGCCGAACGTTCACCATCACCACCTTGAGCCTGCTCCTGGTCGGCGGCGGAACCGCGGGCGCAGTCGCGGCGAGCGCCTCCAGCGCCAGCGGCACGGCGGCGAGCGCGGCCGCGGCGGCCAACCCCGCGGGCTTCATCTACGGCTCGGACAGCTGGCCGGTGCCCGTCACCCGCTCGTCACCCACGGCTGTGTGGCCAATGACGCACCTGTCCGGCAACTATGGCGGCTACATCGGGATGGCCGGCAACTGGGCCCGGTTCCTGAGCTGCAGCACCGGCAACTTCCTGGCCTACGCGGCGACGAACGGCGCCCAGGCCAACGACAACTTCATCCACCACAACATCGGTATCGGCACCGGCGTGTACTGGTACCTGGGGGGCCCGGGCGTTGACCCGCACTGGAACAACACCTCCTCCGCGGCGTACAACTGGGGCGTCCGTCAGGCGTCGCTAACCCTCGCCGCGATGGCCAAGATCCACGTGACCTACCCCGTGGTCTGGGCCGACATCGAGCAGCCGGGCATCAAGCCCGCGCCCGACAACGGCTGGAACAACGCCTACACCAGCCCGTGCAGCGGGGTCGTCAAGCAACAGCACATCGCGGCCGCCATCGACCGGGCCGAGTTCGACGGGTTCGCCAGGTACATCACGACGCACTCCAAGTACAAGGTCGGCGTCTACTCCGAGCCCGGCATATGGACGTCGATCTTCGGCACCGGGACCGCGGCGCAGATCCCCAACACCTACGAGTGGACCTACGAGCCGGAGACCGCCAACCTCGGCGCCCGCCCGTCCGGCTGGTGCCTGTCCGGCGGCACCGGGGCCTGCGCCCGGTTCTTCGGCGGGGTGACCAGCGCCAGCCCGTACGCGCTGATGTGGCAGTGGTCCGGCGGCGGCGGCGTCCGCAACCCCTACGGCGACTACGACCAGATCGACGTGGCCCGCACCCCCAAGTAGCGGGCGCGATCACCGGGGGCCGGCGCCGCGGTTACGCGGCGACGGTCCCCGCCAGCAGTGGCTCCAGCGTCACCGTCGGATGGTCGCGCGCGATCGCGTTCAGCCGCCACTTGTCGGCGAACAGGGCAAGCAGCGCGCCGTCCAGCCGCCGGGTCAGCACCTCGCACCCGCGCAGGCCCTTCAGCGCCTCCTGGCCCCCGGCGTCGGTCAGCCGCGCGAGCTCGAAGTCCAGGTGCGACAGCTCCGACTTAGCGCCGAACTCGTGCTCCAGCCGGTGCAGCACCACGTCGAACTGCAGCGGGCCGACCGCCGCGAGCACCGGCGCCTGGTCCCCGCGCAGGTCCGACGACAGCACCTGGACCACGCCCTCGGTGTCGAGCTGGTCGATGCCCCGCCGGAACTGCTTGAACTTCCCGGCGTCCTTGCACCGCACGACCGCGAAGTGCTCGGGTGCGAACGACGGGATCGGCGGGAACTCCACCGGCACCTCGGCGTACAGCGTGTCCCCGGGCCGCAGTGCAGTCGCGTTGACCAGGCCGATCACGTCGCCGGGGAACGCCACGTCCAGGGTTTCCCGCTCCGCGCCGAACATCTCCTGCGCGTACTTCGTCGCGAACGGCCGGCCAGTCGCGGCGTGGGTGAGCACCATGCCCCGCTCGAACCGCCCGGAGCAGACCCGCACGAACGCCACCCGGTCCCGGTGCGCCGGGTTCATGTTCGCCTGGACCTTGAAGACCAGCCCGGAAAACGGCGCGTCGACCGGCCGCGGGTCCCCGGCGGCCGAGGCGCGCGGCAGCGGCGCGGGCGCCAGGGCGCACATCGCGTCCAGGAGCCGGCGCACCCCGAAGTTCGGCAGCGCCGCGCCGAACAGCACCGGCGATGACTCCCCGGCCAGGAACGACGGCATGTCAAGGTCGGCGCCGATCTCCGACAGCAGCGCGACCTCCTCCGCCGCCGCCTCGTAGACGGTGCCCTCGCGGGCCAGCGCGCCGGCGTCGTCGAACACTTCCTCAAGTGCCCTGGAGGCACCGCCGGGCGTGCGCGTGTAAGCGGTGTAGACCCCCGAGGACCGTTCGATCAGCCCCCGGAAGTCCCCCGCGATCCCGACCGGCCAGTTCACCGGCGTGGGCCGCAGCCCGATCCGTTGCTCGATCTCATCGAGAAGTTCCAGGGGCTCGCGGCCGGGCCGGTCCCACTTATTCACGAACGTCACGACGGGCACGTGCCGCGACCGGCACACGTCGAACAGCTTCAGCGTCTGCGGCTCCAGGCCCTTGGCCGAGTCCAGCAGCATGATCGCGCAGTCCACGGCCTCCAGGACCCGGTAGGTGTCCTCGGAGAAGTCCGCGTGACCGGGCGTGTCGAGCAGGTTCAGCACGTGGCCGTCGTAGTCGAACTTCAAGGCCGCCGAGGTGATCGAGATGCCGCGGTCCTTCTCCATGGCCATCCAGTCGGAGGTGACCCCGCGCCGCCCCGCCTTGCCGTGCACCGCGCCGGCCTGGTTGATCGCCGCCGCGTGGAGCGCCAGGGCCTCGGTTAGCGTGGACTTGCCCGCGTCCGGGTGGCTGATGACGGCGAACGTCCGCCGCCGCCCGGCTTCCGCGCTCACCCCGCGCGCAACCCCAACTTCAGCGACCGTCACCGTGACACCTCTCGTCTAGCTCATGCGAAGTCCAGCCCCAGGTCGAGGGCCGGGCTGGAGTGCGTCAGCGCGCCCACCGCGAGGTAGTCCACGCCGCACGCAGCGACATACCTGGCTGTCGCCAGCCGGAGCCCGCCACTGGCCTCCAGGCGGACGCCCGGGTACCGCCGCGCTTCCGCCACGGCGGCACGCAGCGCGTCCAGCGACATGTTGTCCAGCAAGATGAACCGCGCGCCGGCCCCGAGAGATTCCCGGACCTCCGCGAGAGTATCGCACTCCACCTCAAGCGGAACATCGGGAGCGAAGTCCCGGACGGCCGCGATCGCCTTCGCCACCCCGCCCGCCGCGGCCACGTGGTTGTCCTTGATCAGGGCGGCGTCGCCCAGTCCCATCCGGTGGTTGACGCCCCCGCCGCACCGGACCGCGTACTTCTCCAGCAGCCGCAACCCCGGCGTGGTCTTGCGGGTATCCCGGATCGCCGCCCCGGTGCCCGCCACCGCGTCCGCCCACCGCCGGGTGGCGCTGGCGATGCCGGATAGGTGGGTGAGGAAGTTGAGCAGGGTGCGCTCGGCCCCGAGCACGGCGGCGGCTGGCCCGCTGACCCGCAGCACCGCGTCCCCCGCCTCGATCCGGTCGCCGTCCGCTCGCAGCAGCTCGACCGTGATCGACTCACCCACGCCAGCCGCCGGTCGTGCCTGCTCCGCGGGTCCCCCGCCCGCGACCAGGTCCGCGACGACGAGCGCGACCGGCAGCCCGGCGATGACGCCCGCCTGCCGCGCCACCACATCCCCGGTCACCCGCGCCCCCGCGGGCGCCGTCGCCGCGCTGGTCACGTCGGGCCCGTACCGGAAGTCTTCCTCCAGCGCGCGGGCCACGATCGCGGCGGCGTCGCCCAGGTCGAGTCCCGCCGCCCGTAGTGCCTGCGCCGTCGTGGTGCTCATCGTCACGGCTGTCATCATCGTTCCCCTCATCGCACGGTCACCGCCAGCCCGTCCGGCGTCCACCGCGACAGCGTGTGCCGCACCTGCTCCCAGGTCTGCGGCGCGTCCCGCCGCCGGTGGCACCCCCGGCTCTCCGTCCGCCGCAGCGCCGCCGCCGCGATCAGCACTGAAACGGCCCGCAGGCTGGCCGCCTCCACCACGTCAAGGCCATTTCCCCCGCCCCCAACTCCGGGGGCCGGCTCTGCGTTCCCCTGCCCGAGCGCCAGTCCCGCCCCACGGAATACCATCGCCAGCACCGCCGCCTGCGTCGTGCCCCCCGGCAGGCCCGCCGCGATCCGCAGCAGTTCCACGAGCCCGTCGCGATCGCGCACCACCCCCGCGTACCGCGACATCGCCCCGGCCAACTCGAAGCGGTGCCCGGCAGGCGCGGTCGTCGGCATCATCACGGGCGCTACCGGGGCTGCGATAGCGCCAACGATGGCACGCTCCGGGGACCGCACCGCCCCCGTGGGTATCGTCTCGCCCGCGGTGCGGCCCATGATGACCGCCTCGACCAGGGAGTTGGAGGCCAGCCGGTTGGCGCCGTGCACCCCGGTGCTAGCCGCCTCGCCGACCGCGTACAGGCCGGGGATGCTGGTCCGGCCGTCCAGGCCGGCCGCGATGCCGCCGCAGGAGTAGTGCGCGCCCGGGGCGACCGGGATGTAGTCCGTGACCGGGTCGACGCCCTGCTCACGGCAGGCCTTGGTGACCGTCGGGAAGCCGTCCTCGAGCACGCCCCGGCCCAGCGCGGTCGCGTCCAGCCACAGGTGCGGTGCCCGCTCGGTCCCGGCGGAGCGGGCGCCCGTGATCACCTCATGCATCGCGGCGGCCACGATGTCGCGCGGGGCCAGGTCCCCCTGGGGGTGCCGGCCGGCCATCACGGGCCCGCCGTCCAGGTCGCGCAGCACGGCGCCGGCCCCCCGCAGCGCCTCGGTGATCAGCGGGCGCTGCCCGACCGCCCCGGCGCTCCACAAGACCGTGGGGTGGAACTGGACGAACTCCAGGTCGCGCAGCACGGCCCCCGCGCGTGCCGCGAGCACGATCCCGTCCCCAGTCGCGCCGGCCGGGTTGGAGGTGGTCGCGAACGCCTGCCCGAGCCCGCCCGCCGCGATGACCACGGCCGGGGTGGAGGCCAGCCCCGGGTGCAGCCCACCATCCGGGCCGACGGTGGCAGCCATCAGCCCGGCGACCCGGTGCTCCCGAGGGCCGGCTTTCACGCTGGTGCCCCCGCCGCATGTCACCAGGTCGAGCGCGACAGTGTGATCAAGGATCTCCACCGGGCTGGCCAGCAGCGCGGCCACCAGCGCCCGGTGCACCTCGGCCCCGCTGGCGTCATCGCCGGAGTGCACGATCCGTCGCTGGCCATGCCCGCCCTCCAGGCGCAGGTCCCGTCGCTCCAGCCGGGCCCCGGCCGCGACTAGCCACTCGATCGCGGCGGGCGACCCGGCCGCGAGGGCGGCCACGGTCTCGCCATCGCACAGCCCCGCCCCGGCGACCTCGGTGTCCCGCGCGTGCGCCTGCGGGCTGTCGCCCGGCCCGATCGCCGCCGCCAGGCCGCCCTGGGCGAGCGGCGACGCGCCGCCGGTTAGGTCCTTGGTGATCATCAGGACGCGCAGCCCGCGGCCCGCCGCGGTCAGCGCCGCGGCGATGCCGGCGGTCCCGGAGCCGACCACCACGACGTCGGCCTCCCGCCGCCAGCCCGCAGTCACGCCGTGCCCCCGGCACCGTGCCTTCGGACGCTGTGCCCCCTGGCACTGTGCATCCCAGCACTGGCCATCCCGCTCACGCGGTGCCTCACGCCGACGCCCCCACGGTGATCATGGCCTCGACGGCGCGGCGGGCGCGGCTGGCCACCTCGGGGGCGACGTGGACCTCGGACTGCCCGTCGCGCAGGCAGCGCTCCAGCGCCTCGGGTGTGATCATCTTCATGTAGTGGCAGGTCGCCCGGGGATTGGCCGGCTCCCAGCGGACATCCGGCCGCGCCTTGCGGAGCTGGTGCAGCATGCCGGTCTCGGTCGCGACGAGGACCGACTTGGCCGTGGTCGTCCGCGCCGCGGTCAGCATGCCACCAGTAGAGAGGACGTGGGTGCGTTGGGAGGGGAAGTCCTCGGTTCCTGCTTGCCACAGCGCTGCGGTGCTGCATCCGCACTCGGGGTGGACGTAGAGCTGGGCGGCGGGGTCGGCCGCGACCTTGCGGCGCAGGTCCTGCGGTGAGATTCCGGCGTGCACGTGGCACTCGCCCATCCAGACATGCAGGTTGTCGCGGCCGGTGACCCGGCGGACGTGCGCGCCGAGGAACTGGTCGGGCAGGAACAAGACCTCCCGGCCGGCCGGGATGGCGGCGACGATGTCAGCGGCGTTGGCTGAGGTGCAGCAGATGTCAGACTCGGCCTTGACATCGGCGCTGGTGTTCACGTAGGCGACGACCACCGCCCCCGGGTGCTCGCGCTTCCACCCCCGCAGCTGCTCGGCCGTGATGCTGTCGGCCAGCGAGCATCCTGCGTTGGCATCGGGGATGAGCACGGTGCGTTGCGGGGAGAGGATCTTCGCCGTCTCCGCCATGAAGTACACGCCCGCCAAGACGATGGTCCGCGCCGTGCTGGTCGCGGCCAGCCGGGCCAGCGCGAGCGAGTCGCCGACGTGGTCGGCCACGTCCTGGATCTCGGGACGCTGGTAGTTGTGGGCGAGGATCACGGCGTCACGCTCGGCGGCGAGCTGGCGAACGCGGGTTTCCCAGTCGTTCTGTGAACTCATAGTTAACGACTCTAGGTTGAAAACTGCGGGTTTTCAACTGTTGGTAGATAACTACTTCCCGCTACGATGTGGGCGTGACGGGCGACCGCTTTCGCCATGAGGCGCTCGGGGTGGTATTTCAGGTTCGCGAGGACCGGCTGTCGGTGTTGCTCTGGCAGCGGGCGCTCTCGCCGTTCGCGGGCGCCTGGGCGCTGCCCGGCGGACAGCTGCTGGCCGCCGAGCGACTGGGGACGTCGGCCAGCCGGCACCTGGCCGCGAAGGTGGACATCCCGGAGATCGCGCACCTGGAGCAGCTGGAGACGCGCAGCGACCCTGTTCGCGATCCCCGCGAGCGGGTGCTCGCCACCGCGTACCTGGCGCTGGTCACGGTGGGCGCGCAGCCCCGGCTGCCCGCCGACACCGCGTGGCACCCGGTAGACGCGCTGCCCGCGTGCGCCTTCGACCACCAGTCGATCATCGGGTCGGCCCGCGAGCGGCTGCGCGCGAAGCTGTCCTACACGAACATCGGGTTCGCCCTCGCCCCCGAGACGTTCACCATCGCGCAGCTGCGCGACCTGTACGCCGCCGCGCTGGGGCATGAGGTCTCGGCGACGAACCTGCAGCGCATCTTGACCCGCCGCGAGGTGATCGAGCCGACGTCAGGGCAGTCGCGGCCGACGTCGGCCGGCGGCCGCCCGGCGGCGCTCTACCGGTTCGTCTCGCGTTCCCTGGTGGTGACGAACCCGTTCGCCGCCTTCCGCCCCCGCGACTAACGGCGCAGGCCCCGGCGGGGAGCCCCCGGGCCGGGCCTGCGCCGCCAACGCGGGCCTGGCTCAGCCCTCGTGCGCGCCCAGCGCGACCAGGGCGCTGGCCAGCTTGAAGTACTTGTTGGTGCCCAGGTCACGCACGGTCTTGATGTTGAACGCGGCCGCGAGGTGCTCGGCGTCCCCGTCGCTCACCCCGGCCAGGGCCGCGACCGGCGCGTCCAGCAGCTCGCTCAGGCTCTTGCTCTCGTATGCCTTGTCCAGGGCCTTGTCCAGCCCAACGGCAACCGCCATGTGCCATCCTCCCGTGTGCTGGCCGGCTCCGTGGAAGCCGGCGGCTTGTAGTCCCTCGGTCCCACCGTAGGCGGGCGCCGTCCGCCCTGTCAGGGCCTTCCTGGGGTTAGTGCGTACCCCCCGGAATCGTTGGCACTCCCCTGGCCAGGGGTTCATACTGTGTGAGTGCTTGTTCGGATCCGTGGCTGGTTCGACGGAGCTGGGTGGTTCCTGGGCGGGGCGATCCTGTGCTTCGTCTTCGCCCTGCTCGCCCTGCTCCTTGAGCTGCAAGCCCCGGAAAGCGTGCTGTGGAACGGGACGCCGGTCGCCGGCACCGAGCGCGGCGGGATCGTGTTCTTCCAGTGGGCCGGCCAGCAGCATCAGTTCAGCGCGCCGGGCTATGGGTCGGCCAGGAAGGTCATCGTGTACTTCGACCCTGGCAACCCCGACAACGCGATGCTCGACAACAACGCCGACCGATTGGGGCCCGCGCTCTTCATCGGGCTGCCCGCGCTGGCCTGCGTGACCCTGCTGGCCATCGGTGGCACCCAGGGCTGGCGCTGGAAGCGCCGCAACGCCAAGCGCGGGGAGCAGGAATGGTGGCTGTCCCGGGTGCCTCCGGACTCCAAGGCTCCCGACTCCAAGGCCTAACCCGCAATCGCTGTCCGGGTTGTCGCTTCTTCATGTGAGCGCTCACATCAGCGGGGGTAATGGTACGCGGGCGGGCACCGGCGGCGCCGGCCGCTAAAGCCCGGCCAGCGCTTACCGACAGTGACCGCCCGCGGCCGGGCCGGCGCAGTCCTGCAGCACAACTACGGGACCACCACCCAGGTTCGTTACCAAGACGTTAACAGTAGGTTCGCCGCTGAGGCCCGGGTCCGTTGACGGATAGGGACTGGTTGGTCTAACTTGCGCGAAAGAGGCTGTTGTTAACGTTCATATGGACTGGTAGGCGATAACCCGACCGATGGGCACCTCGCCTGGTAACGGGCGCACGGGCCCGCCACACGGCCACGCCTGGTGATGGCGCGCCGCTGGCTAACGACAGATAACCGGAGGTCCGCATGGGCAAGGTTCATCCGAAGGTCGACGAGGCCATAGAGACCCTCAACATGGGGGATAGTCCCACCCGGCGGCGCCTGCTCCAGGGCACCGGGCTAGTCAGCGCGGCCGGTGCCGCGTCGGCGCTGCTGGCCGCGTGCAGCTCCTCGAGCAGCACGGCGGCGGCAGCGGGCGGCGGCGGCAAGAACCCCTTCCCGGCGGTGCCCAACCAGAAGTACTACTTCGTGAACCACGTCACCACGAACCAGTTCTTCACCCCCACCCAGTACGGGCTCGCCGACGCGGCGGCGCTGCTCGGGATCCCCAAGCCGGTGTGGAGCGGCTCCACCGACTCGGCCGTCAACGAGATGATCAGCGCCATCAACACCGGCGTCTCCGCGAAGGCGGCCGGGATCGCCTACTGCGGCATCGACCCGCACGCGTTCACCACTCCGGTGCAGAACGCGATGAACGCCGGCATCCCGGTGATCAGCTACAACGCCGACGGCATCTACACCAACGGGGTCCCGGAGATCGGCAGCAACCGGCTGGCCTACGTGGGGCAGGCGCTTTACATTTCCGGGCAGGTCATGGGCAGCCAGATCAAGACGCTGGTGCCCGGCGGCGGGGAAATCGTGATCTTCATCGCGACCCCGGGTACCGGGAACATCCAGCCCCGCTTCGACGGCGCCAAGTCGGTCCTCGGCAGCAGCTACCAGGTGTCGGAGATCGCGACCGGCACGGTCGACTCCGCCGAGCTGTCGGCGGAGAAGGCGTTCCTGCTCGGGCACAAGTCCATCAAGGGCGCGTTCGCCGTGGACTCCGGGTCCACCGCGAACCTCTCCGCGGCCCTCAAGGGGGCCGGCCTGACGATCCCGGCCGGCGGCTTCGACACCGACCCGCGGACGCTATCGGCCCTGAGCGACGGCTCGCTGAAGTTCTCCATCTTCCAGGACCCGTACCTGCAGGGCTTCCTGCCCACCCTCTACCTCTACCTGTACAACCTGTCCGGCGGGCAGCTGGCGCCGCCGAACACCGACACCGGCCTTACGGTGCTGACCCCCGGCAATGTCGGCCAGTTCACGAAGAACAGCCGTTACCAGGGCGGATCCTCGGCCCAGGCGTACCTGCCGCGGCCGTCGGGCGCTATCAACAACCCGATGGCGACGACGAGCACGTGACGTCCTGTTCGCGCCGGGCGGGGCAGTTCCCGGATCGGGGCCGCCCCGCCCGGAGCGAACCCGCGCGTTGAGCTGGGTTCACCGGCGGTGTTTTCCCGGGCCCGGACCAGCGGGAACCGGCAAGCGGCCGACGAGGAAGCGGAGATGAGGCCGAGTGAGTGACACGGCGGAGCGAAGCATAGGCAAGGCCGGCGCCCCTCAGCGGGGCCCAACGGGTACCGGCGACGCGCTGCTGCGAGTCCTGCGCGCGCTCGGGCGGCAGCGCGAGGCAACGGTGTTCATCATCGCGGTGGCGCTGTTCCTCTACTTCCTGATCAAAGGCGGCTCGTCCTTCACCTCGAAGCCGAACCAGGTCACGCTGTGGTCGGACCAGGTGGCTCCCTACGCCATCATCGCGCTGGGCGAGGTCTTCCTGCTGATCTGCGGCGAGATCGACCTGTCGGTCGGCTTCGTGGTCGGGTTCGCCCCCTACCTCATGCACTACCTGATCGACTTCTGGGGCTTCCCGGGCCTGCTCGGGATCTTCTTCGCGCTGCTCGTCGGGCTGGTGGTCGGCGCGGTCAACGGCTTCTTCACGGTGACGGTCCGGGTGCCCTCATTCATCACCACCCTGGGCACCGGGTTCATCTTGCTGGGGCTGATCAACACGACCTCCCACGACCAGCCCGCGCCCATCCCCGCCAGCGTGCTCGGCATCGGCAAGTGGATCAACAACTACGCGTTCGCGCCGATCATCTGGGCGGTCGTGCTCACCGTGCTGTTCCACATCGTGCTGACCAGGACCCGCTGGGGCCTGCACACGGTCTCCGTCGGCGGCAACCTGCTCGGGGCGCGGGAGGCCGGCATCCACGTGAACCGGATCAAGTACGGCAACTTCATGATCACCGGCCTGCTCGGCTCGCTGGTCGGCCTGCAGCAGACGTACTACACCAATAACATCACCCCAACGGCAGGCTCCTACCAGTGGATGTTCTACGCCGTCACCGCGGCGGTGATCGGCGGCACGGCGATGCTGGGTGGCACCGGAACGGTCATCGGCGCCTTCTTCGGCGCGGTGGTGCTGGGCATCCTCCTGGACGGGTTCCCGCTCATCGGCGTGAGCGCCGATCCGCTGAACATCATCTTCGGCGGGGCAATCCTGGTCTCCATGGTGGCCAACGTCCAGCTCACGAGGCTGCGGGAAAGGGGACAGAGCTGACATGACGGCGACGGCACCGGGCGGCCAGGCGGCACCCGTGAACCCGGGCGGAGAGGTCCTGCGCTGCGAGCACATCTCTAAGAGCTACGGCGTGGTGACCGCTTTGACCGACGTGAACCTGCGCCTGGCGCGCGGGGAAGTGCTCGGTCTCATCGGCGACAACGGCGCCGGCAAGTCCACCCTGCTCAAGATCTTGTGCGGGTTCCAGCCGCCCACCTCCGGACGGATCATCCTGGAGGGCAAGCCGGTCGTGCTGAAGTCGGTCGACCAAGCCCGGTCGCTCGGCATCGATGCCGTCTACCAGGACCTGGCCCTGGTCAACCAGCTCACCGTGTTCCAGAACATGTTCCTCAACCGGGAGAAGGTCCGCTGGCCCCTGGTGCGCAACCAGGCCATGCGCAAGGAGGCCCGGGAGCATCTGGACGAGATGGGCGTGCACATCCCGTCGGTGAACGTGCCGGTAGCGCAGCTGTCCGGCGGGCAGCGCCAGGCGGTCGCGGTGGCCCGCTCGGTCTTCTCAGACCCGAAGATCTTGCTCCTGGACGAGCCGCTGGCCGCGATGGGCGTCAAGGAGGGCGCGATCATCCTGGACCTGATCACGCGGCTCAAGCGCGAGGGCAACGTCTCGATCATCATCATCGCGCACAACTACGCGCACGTCCTGGAGGTGTGCGACCGGATCAACCTGATCCAGGGTGGCCAGATCACGCTGGACAAGCGGACCGACGAGACGTCGGCCGAAGAGCTCACCGACCTGGTAGTGGCCGAGTACCGCAGGGCGCTGGAGGAGCGCCAGCGCTCAGCCTGAGGCTCGCTCTCCCGCACCACCCCGCCCGGCCCGGCCGCGAGCGCATCGCGGGCGTTACCGGACAAACATGCTGCTCACCTTGCGCATAGGACGGCTGTGAGCGGGCAGGCTGCAATTGCAGGGCGCCTGCCCGCCGAGCAGACGAGAGGACCGCAGGATGAGCTACACCCCCAAGCACGCGAAGCCATCTTCCCTCAAGGACGCCACGATGAGCAGCCACCACGGGGCGTTCGGGATCACCGATGCCGCCTCCGGCCGCCACGCCCGCACCAATGGCAAGGCCCGGCGCGACACGGACTCCGACAGCGCGGCGGGCCGCCGGTCAGCGCTGCGGGCATAGTCCGCCCGGTGAATGCTGGCCAGCACTATTAGCGTGAACCTATTACCACTCCGGGCATTGGCGTTAGCATCGCTTCGCTGGTGCTAACGCGATTCCAATGGCTGGGCGCCGCAATGGCATCCCAGCCTCACGAGCCGTCCGCCGGAAGTTCGGTCGCCATGAGCGCGCCGTAGGCCTCGATGGCGAGGTCGATGTTCCTGGAGGCCATGTGCCCGACAAGGAAGCCCAGGCCGTCGCGATTGAGGTCACCCATCATGGCGAGCAGCGCGACGAGGCGCTCGGCATACTCCGGAGTGATCTCCTCGGGGAGGTTCATGCCGGTTAGCGTACCTTTTGTCCGCTTTGCTGCGGACGGTGGAGGGCTAAGGCCAGCTAGCCGCTGACCCTGGCGACCGCGACGAGCCCGGTGCCCTTGCCAGGGAACAGGTGCTGCAGCTTGCGGAATGGTGCCGTTCCCCACCGGTTCGCCGACCCGAGCAGGCCGCCGCCGGGCTGGAACAGGCGCCCGGAAGCCGCGGTGCGCTCGGCGGCCGAATCCGGCGCGCCGGCCAGCCAGTGCCCGTCGACCAGGTTGTGGCCGGCCTCGATCAGCTGCCCTAGGGGGAAGTTGTACCGGCGAACGACAATGTCGTTGAGGCCGCAGCTGGCGAGTAGCTCGGTCAGCTCGGCCGGGCCATAGCGGCGGAAATGGCCGACGAGCTGGTCCATCGGGCCGTACCGGTGCTGGTCGGCGGGGATCGAGAGCATCAGCCACCCCCTCGGCCGCGCCCAGGTCACCCATTCCCGCAGCGCCGCCGCGTCGTCCTCGATGTGCTCGAGGACCTCAAACGCGCACACGAGGTCGAACTGCTGGCGGCCGAACCCCTCCAGCGACCCGCGTACCTCGCCGGCGCCGACCGCGCTGACCCGCTTGCGGGCAACCTCCCGCGACGCCTCGTCCGGCTCGATGCCGAGGTACGCATAGTGCCGCGCCAGGCGGACGCCGAGCGCGCCGCGCCCGCATCCGATCTCGAGCACGCTCGTCACGCCCGGGGGCATCAGCCGCTGGATGATGTCGTAACGCAGCCAGGCGCGGACTGACATTGGCGCGATCTCGTCCAGGTTTTCGCCGCACTCACCGGAGAGCCGGGACCCTTGAATCACCGTCAGTTGCCGCTCAGCTTGTTCTTGGCGGCCGCCAGGGTTGTCCAGTGCTTCGCGAGCGTCTTCTTGACGAGGCCGCCGCCCTCGGGCACCCAGGAGGTGGTGCGCGACTTCAGGTTGTCCTCCTCGACCAGCTCGTAGGCGTACCCCGCGATCGACTTGCGGGTCACCCCCGGCGGCAGCGACATCCTGCGGTAGCCGTGATAGGTGTTGTCGCTGGTGAGCATCAGCACGGCCCGGTTGAATAGCGGCGCGATGGCGCGCGGCTCGTCCTTCGGGTTCGTCCGCAGCAGCAGGTCACCGCCGTATTCGGCCGGCCAGTCCTTGTTCAGGTAGAGCAGGACGTTCAGGACGCGGAGCCAGTCCTTGTGCTTGGGGTGGATATTGAAGTCGACGTGCGTGTCCAGGTAGCTGCCGTCACCGCCCTGGTGGAAGCCACCGCCGTGGAATGACGGGTCCATGAACAGCTTGCGGCCGGCGATCGCGCCAACGAAGTCGGCGAACTCCCCCGACAGCAGGTAATCGTGGTATTCCTGGCAGGCCGGTCCCGCGTGCGCGAACGCGGCTTCCTCCCGCTTGTCGCCGAATATGTAGTCCTTCGAGTGAGCCATTTGCTCAATCGAGGGGAACTCCTTCAGCAGTTGCTCCGCGAAGCCCTCATCGAGGAAACCGTCGATGACCAGGAGAGGGAATGGCTGCCCATCCTTGAACTCCACCGCGAGCGCCGAGACATCCTCCACGCATTCTCCGAGCACTGGAACCCCCGTTCCTGAAGCTACCGAAAGTCGCTTTTCAGATACTCACAGTACTTGCCGCTCGATGCCCGGGAGCGAGTTCGGCGAAGCCTCCGCATATGCGCGATTCGCTCTGAAGTGGCAGGCTGGTACTCGGGCACTGCCGAGCGTCGCGGACCGCCGGCAGACATGGCCGCCGCATTCTGGGATACTCCACGCAAAAGGTGGTCCGGCGGGCAAGGCCGGAGGACGGAGAGCGGGATGGCTCAGGTCAAGGGCAAGGCGACAGGCAGGATCTCGGTTGCGCTGGTGGTGCTGACAGGCCTGCTCGTGACCGGGTGCGGGAGTATCGGCAGCAGCCTGGGCAATACCACGGGCTCGTCGCCGGGAGCGTCATCTCCGGCGGCGGCCGCATCATCGGCGACGGCGGCGGCCACGGTGGCTAGCGGCGCCGGCCCGGTCGTCGGACCCGGCCCGCAAAAGAAGTACCACGTCCAGGCCCAGCCCGCGCCCGGCACCTGCCACTACGTCGTAATCAACGCCGCGGCTGGCACGTACCTCCCCGACCCGAAGTGCACCCCCGGCGCCACCAATCCGCGGGTAACCCAGGCTAACCTCGCCTCGACCATCTGCAAGGCGGGGTACACGGCGACCATCCGCCCGCCCGCGAGCACCACCGGGACGGAGAAGCGGGCCAGCGAGGCTGCCTACGGGTTCACCGGAAAGTTCTCGACCACCGAGTACGACCACCTGATCTCCCTGGAGCTGGGCGGTGACCCCAATTCCCCGCTGAACCTGTGGCCGGAGCCGAACAAGGCCAGCGCTCCCGGCACCACCAACCCGAAGGACCACGTTGAGAACACGCTCAAAGGGCTGGTCTGCGACGCGGTGCACGGGAAGCCCTACCTGCCACTGGCCAAGGCGCAGTACTTGATCGCCACGAATTGGACGACCGCGCTGGCGACGGCGCAAAAGGAACTAGTCGGCTAGCCGTCGTTCGGTGCAGAAGATTCTGTTCGTGGGCGTCATGGATTGTCAGTGCCTGCGCCTATGCTCGGGCCTATGGTGAGCCTGTCTGTACGCGATAGGGAATCTTTCCTGGCCGAGCCGCACGTCGCGGCCTTGTCGGTGGCCGATGGCCCGGGCCGTGGCCCGCTGACCGTGCCGATCTGGTACCAGTACGCGCCGGGCGGGGAGGCGTGGGTGCTGACGCCCGCCGGGTCCCGGAAGGCCCGGCTGATCGAGGCGACTGGCCGTTTCACCCTGATGGTCGAGCGGGTCATGCCCACCCACCGGTACGTATCAGTCGAGGGACCGGTGGCCCGCACGGTTCCGGGGACCGATGCGCTGTTGCGTGAGATCGCCATGCGATACCTGCCGCCGGACCAGGTCCCCGCTTACATTGAGTTCGCCGAGGCGGAACTCGGCGAGCAGATCGCGATCTACCTGCGTCCGGAGCGATGGCTGACGGCAGATCTCGGGGCCGGCGCCATTGCGCCGGGGCTGGCTTGATCGCCAGCGAGAGGGGGTTCCCGGGGGGCACTGCGCAGTCGTGAGTTCCGGCTGTTGCTGGCCTGCGATGTGGTTTCGGTGGCGGGCGCTCTAGAAGGAGGTGCGGCCGTTGCTCCTCGGGTCTTCCGGCGCCTGGCGATCGTCGTACAAGCCAGCACGCGCGGACCGTCGCCACGGACGCGCGAGTCGGAGCGCTACGTCGATGTCTGGGTCCTGGCTGTTAAGGTCAAGGTCCGCGACGGTTACCGCAGGCTGTCCGTTGGCAGGGCAACGGGCGATCCAGTGGCCGCCGGGCGCGACGATTCCCGCCGGGGCCGACTGGCTGTACTGGGCTGGGGTGGAGTAGCCGACCCAGTAGCTGTGCAGTGCGGCGTACGCCTGGGCGATGAGGGGCCTAACCGGGTCGTCCACCATGACGGACACCAGAACGCACTCGGCGTCGAGCCGCTCGTACTCCGCGAATACCTCGGGGAAGTGGACTTCGATGCACAAGGCGCATCCGAACCGCAGCCCTTCGGCCTCGAACACGACCGGCTCGGTTCCAGGGGTGTACATCCAGCTGATTTCGGTGTTGGACAAGAACCGCTTGTCATAGCGGGTCGCCACGGCACCCTTGGGAGAGATGACGTACAAGGAATTGTGCGGGCGGCGGGGCGGCGTTAGTGGATGCAGTGAGCCGAACACGGTCCACAGACCCAGTTCCGCGGCCAGGGCGGCGATGGCTTCCGCCTCGGCGTGCATGACGTCCCAGTTAGCACGGCTCCAGTCGGCTTCGCCTAGCTCGTACGGACCTGCCGAGGACATGAGGCGCTTGCCCGGGTAGACCACGGCCCCCTCCGGGAACTGAGCCAGCGTCGCCCCGCAAGCATGCGCGTCGCGCATGAGTGCGCGGATCTGAGCGCCGCTCTCGCGCAGTGCGCCTGAATCAGCGGGGTCTTCGGGAACGGTTGTCTGCGTGACGGCGAGCCGCAGAGGGTTTGCCACGCGGACAGGCTACATCTCATCCCCGACAACGCAGGGGCAACGCTGTCGCGGGTGCCGTTGAAGCGGCGCTACGCGTCGGGGTCAGGATCCTCGTCGGTGGTGCCGACCATGCCGTCTACCTCGTCTAGCGCTAGGTGCCATGGGTAGTCGGCGTAGCCTTCGCCGCCCGTGCGGGGTTGCCGCGGTTCGAAGGCTCCGTGGCCGAGCAGGATGCTCACGCCTTCGGCGCGCAGAGACTTGACGCTCTGCTGGAACGGGGCGCGGCTGGCTAGGTGGATGTTGACGAACGGGAGCACGACAATAGGGATGCCCAGAGCTGTCTGCTCGGCGAGCACGCCCAGGGCATAGGTGTCGGCGATGCCCAGAGCCCACTTGTTGATCGTGTTGTACGTGCCCGGCGCGACGACGATCGCTTCGGGGATCCGTGATCTCGGCGAGCCTGGCGGGCTGTACTGGCTGCGCACTGGGTTTCCGGTCAGTGCCTCGATGGCGGCCTGGTCGAAGAATGCCAGGGCGGGAGTGGTCGCGATTACCTGCACGTCCCAGCCGCGATCAATGGCCATCTTCACGAAGCCAGCAAACTCGATGGCGGGTCCGGCGCCGCACACGACGATCGACAGGACTCGGCTTCGCCCGATGGGGGTCACCTGGCGACGCCGATCTGGGTGGCGAGTTGCTCGGCATCGCGGCGAACGCTGGGTGGGGCTGATGTGACCAGGTCGCGGACGACTTGATGAACCGATGGGCGTCCGGCTACTTCCTCGTGCGCGGTCTCCTCGGCGGCCCTGAGCGCAATGCAGGCGTTGGCGTGCTTGCCCCACTGGAGGAAGGCGCGGGCGGTGTCCACCAGGAACGTTGCCTTCCGTTCGATGGTCGGGATCATGCCGGGGTCGACCTTCCGAGCGGTGTCTACGGCGCTTCCCGCATCCCCCAGGGCAACCGTGAGGTTCACCCGGTACAACTTGGCGTTGGTCGGGCCGAAGGACGTGTTCCGCAAGTTACCGTGGACGCCGAGCCTTCGCGCTGTCTCGTCGGCTTCGCCGAGCAAATCGCTGGCGGTCTCGCGCGCGCCAGCACGAGCGGCGGCCTCTGCTCCTCGTAGCAAGACCGCCCCGTAAACCGACAGCGATTCAGGGGTGTGCGTGGGCATGTCGTGGTCGAGGCGCTCGGCGTAGGCGCTGGCTGCCGTTATCGCTGTAGGGAAGTGACCGCTGCTCATCAAGGTGGCGGTGATCGTGGTGGCGCTCGCGCCGACCGTGACCGGATCTCCGCTGGCCTCGGCGGCGCGCATGCTGCGGTCGGCTGCCAGGTAGGCAAGGCCCTGGTCGTCGAGCTTGAGTAGCACTAGGGCGGCGACACGGTGCGCTTCGGCGCATAGCGTGAATGCGCGGCTCTGCGGCTCGTCATCGAGCGCTAGGCAAGCGGAGTTCAGGCGCGCGAGAAGGGACGGCAAGGTCTTGGCCAGGTCCGAATAGCGGCCTGCTGAGAACTGGCCCCACACAGTGGCGACCGCTGCCGTGAGTGAGCCGATGTCCGGTGTCTCGTGTAGTCCCTCATCCGGGGTGCTGCCGGGTTGCATGGCCAGGACGGGGGCGAATGATTCCACCGTCAGTGGGGGCGCATCAGATGGCGTGTCGGCGAGCACCGCGTTGAGCATGGCGACGCCGGTCAGCCCTACGAAGGTTCGGCGCCGCACCTGGTCGTCATCCTCTTGCTCGTCCCCGCCATTGAGGTTAAGCAGACTGGAGGGATGCGGCGATTGCAAGGCCAGCGGGGTATCGGGTCGCGGGATAGCGTGCTGGTGCGATTCTCGGCCCAATGGCTTGCGGGGCGCCAGTCCAAGGATGATGCGGGCCGGGTCGGGCAGGTTCAGCCCGTCGGCGATCTCTTCGAACTTGGCTAGGTGCTTGACCTCGGAGGCGCCTCGCTCGATGTCGCTGATCTTGCCCTGGGACCAGCCGCATGCCATGCCGATCTGGGTTTGGCTCGCCCCGGTGTATTGCTGGACCAAGGCGAAGAAGCGGCCCATGTTGCGGTCACGCAAGGCCTTCGTTACCTCGGGCCGATCCCAGAACGAATCCGGGATGACAATGAGGTCGTTGGCGCGGCCGGGCATCTGGTGGCCTGTTCCCTCCGCTAGGACGGTATCGGTGCGTTGATGCGGCGTTACTGATTGCGAGCATATATCCCGTGCCAGGATAGCGGCGCGGGATGGGCTGCGCGTCTTTTGTCCGTGACGCTGGAAGGCATGAGCGGCATACGTGGAGCAGGACGCGGCGAGTCGCCCGTCATGCCGTGGACACGGCCGGAAGGTGCGGCGTTGCCGCGAGACCATTACCGTTACGGCCGATGACAACGGCGCGTGGTCGTTCCGGTGGTCCTGGGGTGATCGGATCGCGCTCGTTGATGAGGTTGCGGCGGCCGCCTTCAAGATCGCCTACGTGCTGACACCGCAGGCGGGGTAAGCGGTGAACACCGGCGATCCAGGCAAGCCGAGCCTGCGCATGTTTCCCGGCTCCCGGCAAGAAGTGCGCAACGTACGGGCTTTCGTCGGCGAAGCGGTCGACGGCTGCCCGGCCGCCGATGACGTGATCCTGCTGGCCAGCGAGGTAGTCACCAACGCGATCATCCACACGGCCTCAGGCAAGGACGGCACGTTCACGGTCGTCGTTCACCCCCTCGACGGGATGGTCCGGGTTGAGGTCCACGACGGCGGCTCGGAAACCCCGCCCGGTATCCGCTCGGCTGACGATCAGGCCGTTTCCGGTCGTGGCCTGGGCATGGTGGAGTCGCTGGCCACGCGGTGGGGCCATCTCGGCGACCAGAACGGCCGCGTCGTGTGGTTTGAGGTGGACTGGCTATGAGTGCCGACGCGCATGCGGAAAGTCGAGAGGTCCGCGGTGAGCTCCAACGTCCCCCTGAACGGCAGGATGCACAACCCTGCCTCGCCACCCTCCCCTGAGAAATCGGAGACCCACTCATGGCTGACACCCTGGCCGTTTTCGAGCGGACCCACCTGGAGCGTCTTAAGCTCGCGGCTGACATCCTTCTGTCGGAGCACGATGCCATTACCGATCCGATGGAAACTGAGCTGGTCATCTTCCGCGAGCGGGTCGAGCATGCCTTGCTCCTGCCCGGCCAGCCGGGACATTGACCGGTATGGCTGCCCCCGCCTCGCACGCCGGTGCGGTTGACCGGTGCGCCTGACCGGTACCTCATCATCCGGCCGGTCAGCACCTTCAATCCCCCCGGCTGCGGAGGACATGCGGCGCATCACAGAGGCTGTCCGCACCCAGGCCTTCGCTGCTGGAGCGGGTGACGGGAATCGAACCCGCACTGTAACTGTCAGCTTGGGAATCTGGGCCGTCCGGCGTTGTACGTCGCCTGACCAGCGGCGCGATGGGTCCGCGAGTGACCGTGAGGCACCCTTGATCTCCGGGGTTAATGGCACGCTAATGGCACGATCAGCCGGGGTTCACCTGCACCGACGCGCCACTGCCCGCACTGCGTCGGACGGGTTCTGTCAAGTGTGGCCGCAGGCCATCCCGCAGGGACGCGAAGCGCGCTTGACAGGTTCCGGGAGACATCGACCGTTGATCGGAGGGTGAGGGGTGATGTCCCCCTCACCCTCCGCCTAGCGGCGAGCGTCTGCTTTTGATCTTCCCCGTGATGAAGGCGAGGCTTGGCCCCCTCCTCGTCATCCTGGTGCCCACCGCCCCTGGCCGTTGGCGCTCGCCAGCTCCCCTCTCTGTCAAGCTGTCGTGAGGCACCCGCCCCTCAGTAACCACTGACACTCCCCGGGGGCGGGGATGGAGACGTTTTCCTCGATGACAATGACCGCGCTCGACCGCACGCTGGTTGCCGGCGATGCTGGTCGGGTGACCTGCGAGCGGCAGGAGCGCCCCGATCCGGAGGTGCCCGAGAAGGGCCGCCGGCGGACGTTCACCGCGCAGTACAAGCAGCAGGTCCTGGCCGTCTACGAGGCGGCGCCCGACGGCGAGAAAGGCGCGATCCTGCGCCGGGAAGGCCTGTACTCCAGCCTGATCACCGAGTGGCGGCGGGCTCGCGATGCCGGGCCGCTGGCCGGGCTGAAGCAGCCACAGGGCCGTCCGGCGGCCGATCCGCGGGACGCGCAAATCGCCCGGCTGCTGAAAGAGAAGGCCAAGCTGGAGCAGGGGCTGGCCAAGGCCCGCTTCGTGGTCGACGTGCAGTCAAAACTGCAGGCGCTCTTGGAGACGATCTCCGAGAGCGCGGACATCGAGCCCGGGTCGAAGTCGTGACCGACGAGGCCATCGCTGCCATGGCGCCGAGGATCGGCACCCGGGCGGCGTGCCGCGCGGCCGGGGTGGCGCAGGCCTCCTGGTACCGGCGGCACCGGGCCAGCCCGGCGCCGGCGCGGCGCGCCCCGGTGCCGCACCGCGACCGGGCCCAGCCCCGCGCCCTGGCGCCGGCCGAGCGCCCAGCCCCGCCAGCCACGCCCCCGGCACCTGCCACGACCGCCGGCTCGTCACTCACCGTGCGCCTCATGAACGTTCTCCCCCCAAGAACCTTGGCATACCCGCCCAGTGGATCGATTACCCTAAGTAACTCCCTTACACGCCTGAGGAAATACCCCCCGGGCGGGCTGGTCGACGTGGACGAGGAACCGGCCGATGCGGCGGTTCGGGAGTTGGAGGAGGAGACGGGTGTACCGGGCCGGGCGGGTCGAGCACTCCACGTCGTTCCAGCCCATGCCGGGGATGGTCGACGCTGAGCACTTCGTGTTCGTCGGGACGGATCCTGAGCGTGTCGGCGACCCGACCGACTTGAGCGAGGCGGCGCGGGTGGAGTGGGTGCCGTTGGCGTCGATTCCGCAGATGATTGACGCGGGTGAGATCTGGAGCGCTGGCACGCTGGTGGCGTTGTCGCGGGTGCTGTTGAGGCAGCGTTAGGCGTCCGCGTCCGTGTTGTGCCGGGCGGCGTCAAGCTCGGCGCGGTAGGCGTCGGCTAGGTCGCGGGCCTCGGGGACGCCGTGGGCACTGACGGCGCCGATGACTTCGCGTGCGCGCCAGTAGTTGGATGGCACTAGGTAGCCGGAGGTGACGGCTTGCAGGGCGGTGCCTGCTGCCTCGTCGTGCTTGCCTTGTCCGACGAGCGCGAGGGACAGGTCAAGGCGGGCTGAGGATGCGCGGCGGTACCGGGGAGGCCCTGTGGGCGGTGATTCGAGGCGTTGGAGCACGTCGCGGGCGAACTGCTCGGCGGCGGGATCGCCGATCCAGGACAGTGTCGTGGCGGTGTAGGCCTCGGCCTTGGCCGGGTCGTAGTGGAAGTGGTGCTCGGGACGGTCGGGTATGGGGAGCGCTGCGGCCAGGTCTTCGACGCGGCTGAGCGCGGCCCTTGTCCGGCCGGGGTCACCGAGCCGCGCCCATGCGCGGCCTTCCTGTCCGGTGGCCTGGATGTAAGCGCTGCCGTCGCGGGGCGCTACCTGCTGCGCGCCTTGCGACAGGGCGACGGCTTGCCGGTAGTTGCCTGCGGTTAGCTCCATCCAGGCGCGGGTTTCCAGTACCCAGCCGGTGATCTCGGCCTGGCCCGTCTCGCGGGCGAGCTGGTCGGCGGTGCGCAGGTAGGCGAGTGCGGGCGGGTCCTGGTGCAAGTCGATCAGGCAGGTAGCGGCGAGCAGGGACAGCCAGCCTCCAGAGGTCAGGAGGCGGCGCTGCTGTGCCAGGGTGGTGCGGCCGTCGAGTAGCCGTGTGGCGTAGCCCAGGTGCGTGCGGACTCGCGGTAGCAAGTCTGCTGGCGCGGTAGTTGGGTAGGCGGTGGCCAGGTCGTCAAGGGCCAGCTCGATGCGCTCACAGACGTCATTGCTGACATCTGAGGCTGATGCCCGCTGGGCAAGCTCCATGGCCGCCAGCTCGTCATCGAGGGCCTGGCTCGCCAGCACCGCCCCGGACGGCTGGTGAGGAATGGCTGCCACAGTCTTCGGATTCGCCACTGCGTGCGCCTGGGATCCTCGCGAACGGGGTGCAAGGCCGAGAGCGATCCGTGCCGGGTCGGGCAGCTTCAGTCCGTCGGCGATCTGCTCGAACACGGAAAGGTGCTTGACTTCCCCGACGCCTCGTTCGAGGTCGCTTACCTTGCCCTGGGTGGTGCCCCAGGCGATCGCGATCTGGGTCTGGGTGACCCCTGCGTGGTCTTGCAGGAGGATGAAGAACAGGCCCATGTTGCGGCTTTTCAGGGCCGCGGTGACATCGGGCAGTTGCCAGAACGAGTCCGGGATCACGATCAGGTCGTTGGCGCGACCGGGCATCTGCTGGCCTGTTCCCTCCGCCGGGCGGTGTCCATGCGTTTACATGGCGTCACTGATTGCGAGGATATATCCAGAGTCAGGATAACGGCGCGGTATGGGTTGCGGCCCTTGCGTCGGTGACGCTGGATGTCATGATCGGCACACGTACAGTAAACGCGGCGAACTGCCCGTCATGCCGTGGGCACGGCTGGAAAGTCCGGCGCTCACGGCGGGCCTTGGTAATCGGGACCCTGACTCGGGGCACCGCCGAGACCGCTCGGCGAACGTGCCTCGATTGCGGTGGCTCTGGGCGGGTGGCGGCCCGGTGACGTCCGCCCTTCCCGGGTCCGATCCGGCGCACCTGGTCATCGCCGAACTGGATGGCCTGGCGGAACCGAGCGTGTGCGTGTTCCCTGGCGAAAGGCGCGAGGTGCGGAACGTGCGGGCTTTCATCGGCGCAGCGGTCGATGGCTGCCCGGCCGCCGATGACGTGATCCTTTTGGCCAGCGAGGTAGCTACTAACGCGATCGTTCATACGGCCTCGGGTGAAGACGGCACGTTCAAGGTCGTCGTTCACGCCCTCGACGGGATGGTCCGGGTGGAGGTGCATGACGGCGGCTCGGAAACCCTGCCCGGTATTGGCTCGGCCGACGATGAGGCCGTTTCGGGCCGTGGCCTCGGCTTCGTCGAGGAGCTGGCCACGCGCTGGGGGCACCACGGAAACCGGGATGGCCGGGTGGTGTGGTTCGAGGTGGACTGGCAATGAGCGCCGACGCGGAAGAGGCCGCGCGTGCGGAGGCGCGTCGGCTTGAGGCCGGTAACCCGTTGTGGCTCGTGGTCTTCGGGGTCTCCAGCGGAGAATTCGTGTGCTTCCCTCGGTTCAACGTGCCGTTCCGCGCGATCCTCGCCGCGAAGGAACCGACAGCGCTGCCGCCCCGGATGCGTGAAGTTGAGAGTTCCGCGCTCCGCATCACGATCAGCCCCGGGGCGGGATGAGCGCCCCGCAAGAGACGTAGCCCATCCCATGAGAAGTGGAGACATTCCAGTGAGTGACACCTTGTCCGCGTTCGAGCGCACGCACCTGGAGCGGCTCAAGCTCGCCGCTGACGTCCTGCTGTCCGAGCACGACGCCATTACTGATCCGATGGAAGCTGAGCTGGTGATCTTCCGCGAGCGGGTTGAGCATGCCCTGCTGCTGCCCGGTCCCGATCACGGGGAGGCCAGCGCATGAGCGCCAGCAGGAACCAGCTCAGTCAGCAGGAGAAAGCCAGGCGGTGGGATGAGCTGATCGGGTGCCTGCGGCAGCCGGGCATGCGTGAGACCTACATCTACCGTCTGTCCGGCGTGCGCCGGGCCGTGTACCTCCTGCTGGCTGATGAGTCGCTGCCGCCAGCGCTGGCAGCTGAGCTGAATGCCTACCGGGTCAAGGTGGACGCCCTGTACCTGGAAGCCGCCGATGGCTTTTCTGCGATCGAGGGCGTGCTCAACTTCCTCCCGACCTACGTAACCGAATCGGTCACGGGCGAGATCTGCGCCGACGACACCAATGATCGGCTGACCGTCCACGGTGATCACCGTGGACGGCCAGGCCGTCAACCCCCCCGATGACCAGGGCGATGACGCCGCAAGGGCTGTGGATGCCGCCCGGCTGGAGCTGAGGCTGTGCCGGGCGCTGGTGGCGATTAACCCGCCGCGTGATGTGTCGCTGCTGGTGCATGCGCGGGCGGCTGAGCTGCTGCGCGTGCTGCGTAAGCACGGCGCTGCCGATCTGGACGTCATCCCGTCCGCTGACCTGGGCGATGGCGACCTGAAGGAGGCGGCGGGCATCGTGCGGGCGTTCTGCGCGCTGCCGCCGGGGAGCATCAGGGGCTTGCCGGGCGGGATGACCTTCCGGGGCTGTCCTGGCCGTCGCTGTTCGTCACCCTCACCTGCCCGTCGTATGGCCGGGGCACGTCCGAGGGAACACCGGCCAGCCCAGACGGCTACGACTACACCCGCGCGGCGCGGGACGCACTGCACTTCGCCGCGCTCTTTGACCGGTTCATGCAGAACCTGCGCCGGTACTGCGGATATGACATCCAGTACTTCGCCGCGATCGAGCCGCAACGACGGCTGGCGCCGCATGTCCATATCGCGATCCGCGGCACCATCTCGCGCAAGGAACTCCGCGAGGTCATCGCCGCGACTTACCACCAGGTGTGGTGGCCACCCATTGACCAGGTGGTCTTCGACGGCGGCCACCTGCCCGTCTGGGACGACAAGTCCAGCACCTACCTCGACCCCATTACGGGCGAAGTCTTCCCTACCTGGGATGACGCACTCGACGCCATCGGCGACGAAGACGAGCCGCTACACGTCGCGCGGTTCGGCGACCGCTTCGACGCCCAGGGCGTGCTCGTCGGATCCAGGGACGCCAGCCGCTGCATCGGCTACCTCACCAAGTACCTGACCAAGAACGTCGCCGACTGCCACACCCCCGGCACTGACGCCCAGGTGCGGCACGTCGAACGGCTCGCCGACACCCTCCGCTATGAACCATGCTCGCCGACCTGCGCGAACTGGCTCCGCTACGGCATCCAGCCCAAGAACCCCAAGCCGGGCATGATGCCCGGCCGCTGCAAGGGCAAGGCACACCGCGCCGACCATCTCGGCTACGCCGGACGCCGCGTGCTGGTCTCGCGCAAGTGGTCGGGCAAGACGCTGGCCGACCACCGCGCTGACCGCAAGGCCTGGCTCATGGCCATGCTCGACCTTCCAGCAACCGACCCGCAGCGCTACACGTGGGAACCGGTCAAGCCGAGCGACGCCGACCACCTGTCCACCGCGCATCGCCTGCTGCGCGTCGTCGGCGATCGCATCCGCTGGCGGCAAGCCCTCGACGAGGCGCGAAGACGCGCACAGGGCCTACCCCCTGACGAACTTTCGGCAACCGGGGTGGCCGCATGACCAAGCCCAGGACCAGCGCCAACGCCGGAATGTCAGACCGGCTCCTTACCGTGGCAGAAGCCGCCGACTTCCTCCGCACGTCCGAACGCTTTCCGCGCCGGCTGATCGCCGAACGGCGCATCGCCTTCGTCCACGTTGGGCGACATGTCCGCATCCCCGAGTCGGCACTTCGCGAGTTCATCCAGGCGGGCACGGTCGCGCCTCTCACCGCCGCTGACCTGCGGCCCAACTTCAAAGGGGTGGCCTGATGGCCAACAAAGACGGGCATCGTCGTTTCGGCAACGTGCGAAAGCTGCCATCCGGACGATTCCAGATTCGCTATCCAGGGCCGGATGGGCTGACGCGCACCGGAACCGAAACTTACGACCGCAAGGGCGACGCGCAAAAAGCACTCGTCCTGGTCGAAGCGTCGATGGCCTCGGGTGAGTGGACCGACCCGAACCGCGGGAAGATCCTGGTCGCCAACTACGCCTCGACCTGGATCGCCGAGCGTCCAGGGCTTCGGCCGCGAACGCAGGATCTGTACCGCTGGCTGCTCGGCAAGCACATTGAGCCGTACCTCGGCGGCGTGCCGGTCGGGAAGCTCACGACCACGCTGGTCCGCGAGTGGCGGGCGAAGCTTCTCGGCAACGGGGTCTCGGTGTCGGTCGCGGCGAAGGCCTACCGGCTGCTGCGGGCGATCATGAACACGGCGGTCGAAGAGGACGGCCTGCTTCCGAAGAACCCATGCCGCGTCAAGGGAGCAGGTATCGAGAACCCCGAGGAGCGGCCGGTCCTGACGGTCAAGCAAGTCTTCGCTCTCGCCGAGCGGGTAGGGCGGCGACCGATCGGCAACATCCGCAAGACGCCTGACGGTTACCGGCTCCGGTTCCGGCGCGACGGGGAGTACCGCACGTCACCCGAACGGTTCGCCACTCGCGACGGTGCTGAGGCAGCACTCTGGAAGATGGCCGATGACGGGCGGGCCGACCACACGCAGGATCGGCGGTTCTACGCCCTGGTGCTGCTGACCACGTTCGCTTCACTACGGTGGGGCGAGGCGACGGCGCTTCGGCGATGCGATCTCGATCTCGACAGGCGGGCGGTCCATGTCCGGGCCGGATACGTCGAGCGGTCGACGGGCGAACTGCTGCTAGGCGCACCCAAGTCGAAGGCATCACGACGTGTGGTCGGGATACCTCCGGCGATCATTCCTGAGCTTGAGGCTCACCTGGCCGTCTACGTCGGGCCGGAACCCGGGGCGCTGGTGTTCCCTGGAGTCGAAGGCGGGCCGATCCGACGGAGCAACTTCAACAAGCTCGCGGGATGGCCGCAGGCGGTCGCGGCTATCGGAATGCCGGGGCTGCATTTTCATGATCTGCGGCATACCGGCAACCAATTCGCTTCGGAGAGCGGGGCCGGGCTGAAGGACCTGATGGCGCGGATGGGTCACGACTCGGAGCGGGCGGCGCTGATCTACCAGCATCGGGCGCGGGGCGGGGACCGGAAGATTACCGACGCGATCGACGAACTGGTTCGGGACGAGCGGGACGGCGGCGACGGCCGGGGGGACGAGGGCGGCGCGCTCGCTCCGGCTGGGTGACGGCCAACTGCGGCTAATGGCACGTTAATGGCACGGGGCCTCGGCAAGGCCCCGGAGACGACGAAGGCCCGGGTTCGGGAAAACGCTTCCCACCTGGGCCTTCTTGCTGGGAGCGGGTGACGGGAATCGAACCCGCACTGTCAGCTTGGGAAGCTGATGTTCTGCCATTGAACTACACCCGCGCGTCACGTGGGACTGCCGCATTGGCGGAGTCTCCGTGTACTCGCTCAGACATCGTACCGGACAAGTAAGGTTGCTCGCGTGCTGCTCTCTGATCGTGACATCAAGGCCGAGTTGGAGTCCGGGCGGGTCAAGCTCGACCCGTACGCCCCGGAACTGGTCCAGCCTTCCAGCGTTGACGTGCGCCTGGACCGGTACTTCCGCGTGTTCGAGAACCACCGGTATCCGCACATCGACCCGGCGATCGAGCAGCCCGACCTGACCCGGCTACTGGAGACGGCTGGCGAGGAGCCGTTCGTCCTTCACCCGGGCGAGTTCGTCCTCGGGTCGACCTTCGAGGTAGTGACGCTTCCAGACGACATCGCCGGCCGACTAGAGGGGAAAAGTTCTCTAGGGCGCCTAGGGCTGCTCACGCACTCCACCGCGGGGTGGATCGACCCCGGATTCTCCGGTCACGTCACGCTGGAACTGTCGAATGTCGCGACGCTGCCGATCAAGCTGTGGCCCGGCATGAAAATCGGGCAACTGTGCCTGTTCCGCACGAGCTCCCCGGCCGAGCACCCCTACGGCTCGTCGGTCTACGGGTCCCGTTACCAAGACCAGCGAGGCCCCACGCCGTCCCGCTCCTACCTCAACTTCTACCGGACCAAGCTATGACCGAACCTTATTCGGGGATTTTAAGGCTGGCGGTGAATGACCGCCACGCGTCCGCTGAGTAAATTAGGACACGCCCATCGGTGCCGACTGAGTCCTTTACCGCGATGTTTTCGGCTATTGATGCGACCGCAACGCACGCCCCGTTGTTTACACTGCGCCTCGACTTGCGCCAGTCAGTAGAACTGAAACTTTCATTCCTTGACGACATGCGATCACACCTTGCTTCGCACGAGCGGGAACCCACAGTCTAGCATGTCGCTGACGCTGACAGACGTTACAAAATAAGCCGATAGTTGCATCTGATAAAAGATGCACTCAGCAAATGGGCGGGATCGCCCGATAATTGCGCTGGAACCGACGTCCTGCGGTCCGGCACGGACGACCCCGCCATCCTCTCAGCCTAACGAGCGTCGTACATCCCAGCCCGGGCGTCGCGGACGAAGGACTGCCAGGCACCCTCCGGATAGCTCAGGACCGGGCCCTTCGCGTCCTGAGAATCCCTCACTCTCACGCTTCCGGCAGCCGATGCCGCTTCCACGCATGCACCATTGCTTACGCTGTGCCGTGCTTTCCGCCAATTAAGGCGTCGAACTATCTCGGGCATGCCCGCCTCTCTGCAACGCTCAAAAAGCACTTAAATAACTTTTCGCGCACCCACCATCTAGTGAGCTATGCGCTGTCAACGCCATACACGAGGCCCGAAGCGCTCTTATACTGCGCGGCGATCCTCGCAATCATTTCGATCGATTCTTTTGGATTCAATGCAATGACGCATAGGCGTTCGAATACCAAGGCATAACGGTCAAGGTCTTGCTGACGCTCTAGATAGAGCCACCCGACCAGTCCTTCAACATACACTAGATTGGAGCCCGACTCGCCGAAGTCCATGATGGAGAAGTGGCTGTCCATGGCCGGATGGGCACCCACCTCATACGGTATGACCTGGATCGTTACACGCGAGGACCGCGCCAGCTCGACAAGGCGCTCAAGCTGCCTCGCCATAACAGCCGGGCCGCCAACCAGTCGGCGAAGCACGGCCTCGTCGAACACGATATGGAGTTCGAGCGGCGGCTCTCGGGAAAGAAGTTGCTGCCTCTTCATCCGGACCTCGATGAGGGCGTCAATCCGACCGTCATCGAAGTCCTGGAAGCCTCCCTTATGCATGGCGCGCGCATAGTCTGCGGTTTGCACCAAGCCCATCACGGTCGTCGATGCGAAGTGGTTGATGGAGACAGCGGCTTCTTCAAGTCCAACGTAAGTCGCGAATTCTAGCTCGTAGGACTGCCACCAGCCCTGCTGCTTGCCCTCGGCCGCCAGCAGGGACATGCGCTCGCGCTCGGCCGGGTCACTTACGTCGTACAGGTCACACAGGTCGCGGATATCGCGCAAGGTCACGGCGCGCGAGCCGGTCTCCATCCGGGACACCTTGGACGGGGAGCACAGCAGTTCCGCGGCGACCTGCTCGACCGTCATCCCACGCGCCTGGCGGAGCGACCTCAGGAGGGCGCCAAGCTCTCGGCGGCGGACCGTGGGGCTGCGGACTTCCGGCAATGGAGGTCGCTTCCTTTCGCTGCCACAGCGGGGGCCAGCGGAGACCCGGCGGCACCACCAAGGCGGGTAGCACCATGGGTTCCGACAGTCGGTATGAGCCTGATCTTACATCTCATGCCATTAGCACGTGCGTCTGTCACGTGTTGCAGTCATGTGAAATTGTCACGTGTTCCTGGCACTTGCCAACGGTGTCAGCGGCAGGCACCATTGAGCTAGAGCAGATAGCTCCTCCAACGACCCGCGACGACAACGGGGTCCAGCGGTGGCCTTCGGTTGCCGGTCTCAGATCGCTAGCCCAGCCTCGGGGAGGCAGCGACCTTACGAGAGGAGGGCACCGGATGCTCTATCTCCCCGCGCCGCGCCAGCGACCTGAACCGCGCCAGTCGCATCTCCCTCCGAAATGCCGTGCCCGTAAATACAGCTGGGCCGGTGCTGCAACACCGACCCAGCGAAGCATCACCCAAGCCTCAGCTGCCACCGAGAGATTGGACAATGACATGTTCCAAGGTACCCCGCTCACGGGGAAAGGCAACCCTACCTGGGCATTTAGTAGCGCGCCGGAAGCCCTGACCCCCTGGCGCAATGACCTGCTCCAGCGGCCGGCCGTCCGGCTGGGCCGCGGGGCCGGGGAATTCCGTCTCGCCGCCCGCCCGGCGGGACTTGCCCGCGCCATCGTGGAAGAGGTTTCCGCATGGCTGGCCGACATCCCCCGCGAGATCGGCGACCGCTTGTTCCTTGGCAGTGACGAGGAGGCGTACTGGCACGGCTGGCGGATGACCCGGATTCATGGCGGCCTCGGTCGCAGCTATCGAGATCACCGCTTCGACGATCGGTGATGGTCAATCGTGATCAGCCTTAGGGCCGTGGGGCTGATCGCGGCCGCGGGGGCCGGGCTGGCGGTGTGCGGCACGCGATCGCGTCGCCGCCCGCCAGCCCGCAGGCCGGCCCGCGTTTCCCGCGCGCTCAGGCGCCCGGGGCGGGGGTGGCGTTCGTCCACCCCGCGCTGAGGATCGTGTACGCCCCGGTCACCGTGCCCGGCGGCACCGAGACGACCGGACCGAGGGGGTTCTGGGTGGTGACGCCGCTCTGATGGGGCTTCGCCCAGGCGACGAAGTCGCTGATGCCGTCACCGCTCGGCAGCACCTTGACGGTCGCGCCGGGCGGCGCGCAGTAGGTGAACCCAGCGTATGTGTAAGGACGGGAACCAGGCTCCCCGACAACTATGCTGGGGGTGCCCGGGTCTGCGGGCTTCCCGCAGGCGGTCGCGCCCGGGACCGCGCCGGACGCGGCCGGCTTGCTGACCCCGTTGTTCGACTGCGGCGTGGCCACCGACTCCTCGGCCAGCAGCGTGCCGGCCGCCGGAGAGATGACCAGTGTGAGGGCTGCGCCCAGTACGCCGCTCGCGCCGTAGGACTTGTAGGCCCCGCCGTCGAGGCCGATCATGTACCCGGGCCGGCCGACCGGGTCGGTGACCTTGCCCAGCATCTGGATGCCGGCCAGCCCGGCGAGGACCCGGAACGCCGCCGCGCGCACCTGCGGGGTGATGGGCTCGTGATCAAGCAGGTCGGCGAGGACGCCGAAGACCTCGTAGCTGTGCTGGTTCTTCACCCCGGCCTGGTAGGAGCCCTTGACCATCTCGTCGAGCTGCGCCTTCAGCTTCGCGGGGTCGCTGGGCAGCGACTGGAACTGGGCCGGGGTCAGCCGGGTGGGGCCATAGCGCAGGTCGCTGAACGCCTCCATGCCGACCACGCGCAGCTTCGCGCTCGGGAGCGCGGGCGATCCGGCGGCCCGCCACTGGGCAGCCCCGCCGGGGGTGGCGAGCGTTGACGTGTAACCGGCGTCGGAGTAGGCGATGTACCACTGGTTCTTGGTCGGCGTCAGCGGGTACCAGGTGACCCACGGCGACAGCGTCTGCCGCAGGGCGTACGGATGGGCGTTGGAGCCGCCCGGGATGAGCTTGGTGCTGGCGATGGACACCCGCCAGTACTTCCCCGGCGTCTGGGCTGGCTGCGCCGCGGCGACCCGGGCGGCCGCGTTGAGCACCTGCGCCGCCGTCGGGTGGTCAGGAACGGAGCCCTGGGGCCCGTTGAGCTTCGACATATCGCCTTTGATGATCTTGTCCACCGCTAGCGGGGCGACCACCGCGGCGACTACGGCCACCGCGACCAGGATGGGGCCGCCGATTCGCAGCCACGTGCGCCACCGGGAGGCTCGGTGCGGTCGTTCTGGGCGCCGCGCCGCGGCGGGAAGCACCGCCTCCAGAACCGGGGCGTGCCGCTCCAGCGACTGCAGGACGGCCCGCAGGTCGTCTTCGTTTCTCATTTGCTGCTCTCCTCATTCACCACGCGCGGGGCCATCTCGACGCGCAAGGCGGCGAGGGCCCGGGACGCGTAGCCGCGGACGGTCCCCGGCGCGCAGCCGAGGATCTCCGCGATCACGCTGTCGGGGAGGCCTTCGTAATAGCGAAGGACGAGCACCGCGCGCTGCCGCCGGGGCAGCTTGCCGAGCTCGGCGAGCAGGGCGTCACGTTCGGCGTAGCCAAGGGCGTGATCCGGGGTGAAGCGGTCGTCGACGTCTTGCGCGCTGCCGCCCGGGATCAGCCGCCAGGAGCGGCGGCGCCAGGTCAGGTACTCGTTGACGACCATCTTGCGGACGTACAACTCCGGGTGGTCCAGCTCGCGGATCTGCGGCCAGCGCTTGTGCACCCGGATCAGGACCTCCTGAACCACGTCCTCGGCGAGCCCGCGGTCGCCAGTAAGCACGCCGGCGAAGCGCAGCACCGCTGGCAGCCTGGCGGCCGCGAACTCGTCGAATATCATCGCGTTCCCATCGTCGGGGTCTCCCGACTAGAACACGAGCCTGCTAGCCCAGAATGTTGTGCGGAACGGCCGCCGATGAAAACGGCCATCGGTCCCCGGCTACTCGGCCTTCTTGCCGGCGATCTTGTCCTTGGCCGCGGCCAGGCTGGTCCAGTGCCGGGCGAGGACCTGCTTCACGACCCCGCCCCCCTCAGGTGCCCAGGAGGTGGTGCGCGGCTTGCGCGAGCCCTCGTGGATGAGCTCGTAGGCGTACCCGGCGATTCGCGCGCCCGGCGCCGGGACTCTCGATTCACCTCTCATCGCCCCCAAGCGCGGCCTGCTTCCACGGCGGGAGCGAAAATTCCTGGCGCGGACGGGAATCAGATGAGCCTCAGGAAAGTTGAGCCTACATGACTCAAGTGGATTTGACACCCCAGAACGGGTACGGCAA
>JAICYD010000096.1 GCA_025934375.1 Streptosporangiaceae bacterium
CACGCCATCGCCGCCATCTGGGCCGACGTCCTCGGCCTGGACCAGGTCGGCATCCACGACAACTTCTTCGAGCTCGGCGGCGACTCCATCCTGTCCATCCAGATCACCTCCCGCGCCCGCCAGGCCGGCCACCAGTTCACCGCCAGGGACCTGATGCTCCACCAGACAATCGCCGAGCTCGCGCCCCGCGCCACCCCCGCCGGCACCCGCCCCGCCGCACACCAGCCCATCACCGGCCCCGCGCCCCTCACCCCCATCCAGCAGTCGTTCTTCCAGGGACGTCGGGGAAACCCGCGGCACTTTAATCAATCGGCGCTCATCGAACTGCCAGCTGACGTGGATGAAGCGGCTTTGCGGCACGCCCTTGACGCATTGCTCACACATCACGACGGCCTGCGGACACGGTTCGAGGAGGACGACGGAGAATGGCGCGGCCGCATCGCGCCTGTCACGCCCGTAGCTCTCGAACGACATGACCTCGCCGACATCGACCCCGACGAGCAAGAGGCGGTCATGGTGAAGGTCGCCAACGATGCCCACGCGAGTTTCGCCCTCGCGACCGGCCCGTTGTTCAAGGCCGTGCTGTTCGCACGAGGCCCGGAGCAGGAACCTTACCTCTTCCTCGTCGCACATCATCTTGTCATTGACGTCGTGTCCTGGCGGATCCTGCTCGACGATCTCGACGTCGCGTACCGGCAGGCCGTGGATGGGATACCTGTCGATCTCGGGCCCGCGACCACGTCGTTCCCCGACTGGGCGCAGAAGCTGCGATCTCACGTTGCGGCTGGCAAGCTGGACGGTGAGCTGGAGCACTGGTCCGAGGTACTGGGCGCCTGCGCCCCGCTCCCCGTAGACCACGCGCCCGCCGTTCTGGCCAGCCCGGAAGAGACGATATTCGTCCGGCTCGGCGCCGAGGAAACCGACTCGCTGCTGCGTGCCGCGCCGACGGCGTACCGCACTCGGATCAACGACGTCCTGCTCGCGGCCCTGGCATGGGCACTGTGCCGGTGGACCGGCACAAACCGGGCATGCATCGATCTCGAAGGCCATGGCCGCGAAGATCTCCTGAACGGTGTGGACCTGTCCCGGACCGTCGGCTGGTTCACTACGGTCTTCCCCGTCATGCTGGAGGTTCCCGGGCAGGATCAGCCTGGCTGGCGTGCGCTGATCAAGTCGGTGCGCCGACAGCTTCGGGCCGTGCCAGGAAACGGCATCGGCTTCGGCGCACTCCGCTATCTCGGCTCCGCGGCCACCCGCGACCGGCTATCAGGCTTCCCCGGACCCCAGATCGCGTTCAACTATCTCGGCCAGTTCGACGCGCGTTCCGCGGACTCGGGGGGCGGTCTGCGCCGGACCGGTCTCGGCACACTCGGCCAGGACCACGACCCGTCCGATCACGACCCGCACCTGCTCCAGGTCATGGGCGCGACCCAGGCCGGCCGCCTCGAGTTCACCTGGTCCTACCGGCCAGACGTGCACGACAAATCCACCGTTGAGCGTATCGCCGGGGAATTCGCCGATGCATTGCATCACATCGCCCGCGAATGCCTGGAGACCTGATGCAACCGCCACTGTCGCGAAACCGCAACTATCAGCTCCTGTGGGGCAGCAGGATGCTGTCCGGATTCGGCTTGAGCAGCGCGGGGATCGCCTTTCCGCTGCTGGTGCTAACCACCACCGGGTCCGCGGCCGAATCCGGAGTCGTGCTCGGAACGATCGCGGCAACCCAGTTCGCCGCCGGGCTCCCCGCCGGCGTGCTCGCGGACCGCTGGAACCGCAAGTACATAATGATCGGCTGCGAAGCGATGCTGGCCGCGGCATCCGCCAGCTTGGTCGTCGCGCTCATCTGGCACGCCCTGACCATCCCGCACATTATCGTCGTAGCAGGCCTGATCGGGGTATGCGGAGCGCTTTTCGAACCGGCGGAATCCGCGTCATTGCCGAACCTGGTGCAAGGCCGCCAGGTGTCGACGGCGCTGGCGATGAACTTTGCCAGGAGCTCGCTCGGCGGCGTCTCCGGTACCGCGGCGGGGGGATTCCTGTTCGCCATCGGCAAAGCGATGCCGTTTGTCGCCGACATGGTTAGCCATGCCGTGGCGGGTTGCGCGCTGATGTTCCTGCGCATGCCCTCTTCGCCTGCCCGGCCCCAGCCGACAGGCAACCTCCGCCGCGAGATGCTCGACGGCCTGCGCTGGGTATGGCAACAGCGCCTGATCCGGGTCCTATCGATATGCGCGCTGGTACTGAGCTTCTTCTTCACCGCTTTTTACCTTGTCGTCATCGTGGTGGCACGGCGCAGGGGCATTCCATCCGGCGAAATCGGCGTGATGGCAGCCATGCTGGGCGCGGGCGGTGTGGCAGGTTCCCTGCTCGCGCCCTACCTGCACAAAAAGATGAGTCCGTTCACCTCGATCGCCTCGGTGTTCTGGGTTTTCACGGCGCTTGTCCCCACGGCCATCTTCATCCACAGCGGCTACCTGCTGGGTGCGCTGTTCTTCGGCATCGCGCTGCTGCCGCCGACAGCGAACACCACGATCATGACCCGGCAGCTCTTGATCACGCCGGACCACCTGCGCGGCAGGCTCAGCGGCGTGATCGGGCTGATCGTCGGGGTCGCCGCCGCCGTAGGCCCGATGCTCGGCGGCATCCTCATCGAACTGCTGCCCAGCACCCAGGCGGTGCTGGTCTGCACGGCCGGCATCGCCGCTATCACACTCGTGGTCACAGCAAGTCCCACGCTGCGTCACTTTCCCCGGATCGAGAGCGCAGATGACAACGCAGATGACAACCAGGCCCCGATTGCCGCGGCCGAAACCGGGCTTAATCCGAACTCCCAGTTCAACACGGAAGGAGACAGCGATATGGATGACGACGCCACGTACGAGGTGCTGCGCAATGACGAGGACCAGTACTCACTGTGGCTAGCCGGTCACGACGCCCCAGACGGCTGGTACCGGGTGGGCAAACAGGGCACCAAAGACGAATGCTCGGCGTACGTCGACGAGGTATGGACGGACATGCGGCCGCGCAGTTTGCGCGAACAGATGGACACCGAGACGCGGTCCTGAGCTTAGCGGGAGCAACACGTGGCTGGCCGACTTCGTCGACGCCAAGAGACATTCCGGCCCGCGAAGGAGGTAGTCACAATGCCTATGGGTACCGACTGCTTATCAAGTCAACGCGGGTGTCAGCGCGCGAGTAGGGGTTCGCGCAGCCCGGTACGAGCAGTCCAGGGTCACCGCGCAGTATCTGCTCGTGCAAGTGCTGCAGCGGAGCGCTCGGCCCTATGCCGAGCTCGTTATCCAGCCCCTCCCGCAGCTCATGGAACACCTGCAGTGCCTCCCCCCGCCTGCCGCCACGGTACAAGGCCAGCATGAGCTGACCCCACAGCCGTTCCCTGAGAGGATTCGCGCGGACCAACGGCCGCAGTTGACCGGCAACGTCAACGTGACAGCCCAGCGTCAGCCGCACCTCGGCCCAGTCCTCGACCACGTTCAGCCGTTCCTCGTCGAGGTTCGCCGCGGCATCGCTCAGCGACCAGGACTTCGGCACTCCCTGGAGCACGGGGCCTCGCCACAAGCTAAGCGCAAGCTGCAAGGCACTGTCAGCGGCGTCCAGGTGACCGTCCCTGAGCATGTTCCGGCCTTCTCTGGCGAGTTCGGAGAACACCAGTAGATCCAGGTCGTTGGTATCTACTAGCATCCGGTACCCACCGGTAAGTGTTTGTATGGGAGCGACGGTAGGGTCGCGCGGCGAGAGCAGCCGGCGCACTCCCCATATGTAGGTCTTCAGCAAACCGCGGGCCGTGTTGGGCTGCCCGTCTTCCCACAAGTTGCCTATGAGGTGATCCGTGGTCACGACCGCGTTGTGAGAAAGGAGCAACGTGGCGAGAAGCTGGCGGTGCTTGGGCTTGGCAATAGAAATTTTTTCTCCGGTGACAGCACAGGCCTCAAGCGGCCCCAAGATCCTATACTTCACGCTTTCCCCCTCCGCCTGGCGCATGGTCAGCACCGAACATAATCCACTAAAAGGTGCCTTATTCAAAATTCTTCCCTGCTCTGCCCGCCTCTCATGTGCACCGATTGCCCGCGCAGGCCCAAAAGACCTTCGCCCGAGACCGGCTTGCATAACGCTCGCTGACCCGGATAGTACTCGCCGCGGCCCGGGGATCGCAATAATGAAGTTCCTCATTGCCCGCCGGTGATGTTCCTCATTGCCCGCCGGTGATGTTCGTGTATAGCACGAGCATGCTGGCTTGTGTTACCCTCTGCTGAAGATTTCTAATGAGAGGGTTACGTGACCGGACAGCATTATTTAGAAGCCGATACGGAACCCGGCGGTATCGTCGAAGAATTACCCAACCTCTTTTGGAGGCCAACAGCCGGAAATGTACCGGCTCCGGATGAGGACTATTTCGCGCTCGGGCTGGTGAGCTTTCCGCACATGGAGGATCTGCCCGCGGCAGCCAGTGCCCGCTGACCGCCCCGCCCCGAACTGCCAGGAGAGTTTCCGTGCCCCGGTTCAGCCCTCGCCGGTATCTGATGTGTCGGCCAGAGTTCTTCGACGTCACCTACACCATCAATCCGTGGATGGACCCCAGCAAGGCTGTGGACGCGGAACTCGCGGTAACCCAGTGGGAGGGCCTGCGGGCGCTCTACGAGGAGCTGGGCCACACTGTGGAACTGATCGAGCCGATCGCGGGGCTGCCCGACATGGTGTACGCCGCCAACGGCGCTACTGTCGTGGACGGCAAGGTGCTTGGAGCGCACTTCCGCAACGCTGAGCGCGGACCGGAAGGTCCCGCCTACTTGCAGTGGTTCCGGGACTACGGTTTCCCGGTCACGCGGGATGCCGCGCACATTAATGAGGGTGAGGGCGACTTCCGGCTCACCGCAAGCTGGCTGCTAGCCGGGCATGGCTTCCGCAGCAGCCTGGCAAGCCACACAGAGGCGCAGGAATTGTTCGGGCGCCCGGTCATTAGCCTCCAACTGGTCGATCCGCGTTACTATCACCTCGACACGGCGCTCACCGTCCTGGAAGGCGACACGATCATGTACAACCCTGAGGCGTTCTCCCCGGAAAGCCTCGCAGTGCTCCGGCGGATTTTCCCGGACGCCCTCATTGCCTCGGCCGAGGACGCGGCGAAGTTCGGCCTGAACATGGTCAGCGACGGGCTTAACGTGTTCGTGCCGGAAGCGGCGCAGGGCGTGGCGGAACAACTGCGCCGGCGCGGGTACATGGTGCATCCGGTGGACCTGTCCGAGCTGCTCAAGGGCGGCGGCAGCGTCAAGTGCTGCACGCTGGAGCTGCGCTCTTAAGCGGTGCCCGCGCAGCCCCTGCCAGCGCGGACACGGCCGTGATGTGCAGGGCGAAGAACAGCGGCACGGTCGCTGTCGGGATCAGCGCGAGCGGCAGCTCGGTGATCGGTGCACTGGACGGGGTGACGTTGAGCAGCTGGAACCCGGTGAGGGCGCCAAGGGTCAGGCCTACCACCAGGTCGGTCATGCCGAACGCGTTGAACCACAAGGCGGCGCGGCGGCCGGTGCCCTGAGCGAGCCTGCGCGCCACCAGCGGCGCCGCGATACCGGCGGCGATGTCGCCCAGGCCCGCGGGCAAGGCGAACAGACCCGGCAGGTGGCCAAGGGCCAGGTAGAGCAGGAAGGCCACCCCGGCCACGCGGGGCGTGTGCGGGAGCTCCAGACGGCTCACCATGCCCGGCGCCGCCAGGGCGCGCGCCACCGCCGGGATCCGGCGCAGTGCCAGCAGCAGGCCCAGATAGCCGGCCACCGCGACCGGAAACCACGGCAGCGCGCGAAACCAGCCGTGACTCGCGATCACCGCGCTGGCGAACACCCAGCCGCCGAACATGGCCGCTGCGGCCCCCCCGAGCAGCGCCGCACGCTTCCGGCCCAGGCCGGCGCGCATCGCGCCGCCGTACAGCACGATGCAGGTCAGGACCGCGACCGCGGCAGGTCCGGCGATAGTGATCGCCCACAGATAGGCGGGCGGGTCGTACATGACATCCTCCATGAGCAGATGGGTAGTCCGGCTTGTTGGTGAACGGTACGAAGCCGGGCCGCCATGGGGCGTCACCCGATGGTGCGTTCCAGGTGGAATCTCGCCGCGGGAGCGGTACCTCACCCGAAGGTGGTATCGGGCGGGCCAGGGGCAGCGTCAGGCGATCAGGCCGAACGGCGTGGCGTACGTCGGCTTGCGGCTGCGCAGCGCCAGCGTGAGGGTCAGACGTATCCGGGTGGACGCTGGCAGGTGTACGGTCAGCCACGGCCCATCAGTCTCGGCGTGTCGCTCGGTGACCGCTGGCTCGCCGTGCCCGTAGTCGAACAGGCTGCCCATCCATGAGCCGTCCGGGCATGCGGTGTACCGGGCGCCCCGGATGGTGTGCTCAGCGTACGCGCCCGCCTGCACGATCACGGTGTGGTCCAGTTCCGGGTCGAGGTTGACCAGCTCGACGACGGTGGCCTCCGGATCGATGCTGGAGACCAGGGCGGCCACCGAGGCGGGCAGGCCGGGGCGGCGGCGTCCGGCGTCGTAGTAGCGGACCCTGGCCTGCTGCAGCCCGCCATTGTAGATCACCTGAGGCCCGCCCCAGGTGAGCTGGACCAGGGCCTCGGTGACGACGGGGTTGCATTGCTGCCACAGGTGAATGTCCGCCTCGGCCACGTCGGTGCCGCGGTAGGCGCGCATCCGGGCGAGCCGGTGGCGCACCTGGGCCTGGGCCGCGGCCAGCATCTTCTCGGGGTAATCCGGGTTGTCGCCGGCCAGGAACGTGAACCACGGCTCCTCGTGACCCGCCTCCTCCTTGCTTCGGAAGGAACGGACGATGCGCCAGTCGTACCCGGCCCGTTCACGCAACTCGGCCAGCCGCCGCCGATCGGCAGGGTCGCTGCCGTGGTGCCACAGCGCTACCGGGACGCATGTCAGCATCGGGTTGTAGTCGAACCAGCCGCGGTCGCTGTGCCGCAGCGGCACCAGAAACGTCGGGGATGTCACGGCATCGCCCAGCTGCGGATGCCACCGAGAGGGCAGCGAAGAGTCCGAATCGGTGAACGGCATCACCTTGCCGTTGGCGGTGATCGCGTCCAGGGCTGGACGCACCAGGTCCAGGTAATTGTCGTCGCCGGTCACGGTGGCGGCGGCCAGCGCGGCGACCGCGGCGGCGGAGCCGACGCTGTACCAGCCGTGCGGCCAGGTCCAGCCGTAGTGCCCGCCGTACCAGCGCCCGCCGAGCAGGCTGCCGACCTTTCCGTCCGGGCCGGTGTTGTCCGGAATGATCCCGTTGTTCGCTACAGCGCGCTCCCGCCACGCGCCGACGTACTGCTCGATCCAGTCCTGGTAGCGTGCGTCGCCAGTCGCGATCCAGGCGTTCAGCACCAGGCCAGTGGCCGCCAGGTTGACCGCCGTGTCGCCGGCGCCCATGCGCGCCGTCATCTCTGTGCCCAGCCGTGGGTCCAGCCGTCGTTCGAGAGATGGCAGGCCGGCGGGCAGCAGCCAGTCGAGCGGAAAGCCGTAACTGCGCTCCTCCTGGTCGAGCCACGGGTAGTGCGTCCCATCGAACAGCCCGGTACGGCCTGGGTCGGCCCCGTTGTGCGGACGCAGGATGATCCGTCGAGCCGGATCGTAATTGCCGTGCCGGGGATCGACGTACAGGTCGGCGAACCGCACCGCCCGCTCGGTCCACCCGGCTGGGTCGGCCATGGTCAGGAAGTACAGCAGGAGCAGGCTCTCGCCCTGGTGGAACCAGTCGTAGCCGCGCTCATATTCGTCCTTGAGCATGCCCAGCTCAGTGAGCTGCGCGGTCACGCCCGCCCAGTGCCGGCCGGCCTCGGGCAGCAGGTCGTCCGCCCCGCCGAGCAGGTAAAGCTGCGGCCAGTTGAAGAACGTCTCGTAGAAGTCGTCCACGCCGTCGCGGGAGGTCAGCGCGTGCCGGTAGTTCAGCCGCCCGTCCGGGCCGGTCAAGTCGCTGGCGAAGCGGCGCCAGGCGCCATCGAGCAGGCGGAACAGCTCCCGCTCAGCGATCGCCCATCCCGGCGGTTCGAGCAGCGGCACCGAGGCTGTTATCAACAGGCGCTCCCTGCCGCCGGGAGTGATCCCGCAGTGACCACCTCGACAGTGGTCACTGCTTCACCGCCCCGCCGAGCATCCCGCGCACCAGCGCGCGCTGCGACAGCAGGAACACGATCGCGACCGGAATCACGGCGATCAGCGTGGCCAGCGCGAGCTCTGGCCGGAAGATGTTCACCTGCTGACCGCCACCGCCCTGGGCCGGGTTGAACGAAGGGGTCGACGACAGCAGGTCCGAGAGGCCGACCTGGATCGGGTACTGCGAAGAATCCGCCAGGACGGCGAACGGGAGGAAGAAGTTGTTCCAGTCAGCCACGAAGCTGAAGAAGAAGACCAGTGCGATGATGGGCTTTGCCAGTGGCAGCGCGATGTGGCGGAACGTCAGCCACTCGCCGGCGCCGTCCACGCGGGCCGCGTCGAGCAGGTCACGCGGGACCGCGGTCGCGTAGTAGATGTACGCCAGGTACACCCCGAACGGGAAGAACGAGAACGGCAGGATCACCGACAGGACGCTCCCGATCAGGTGCAGCGAATTGAGCTCAAGGAAGATCGGGAGGACCAGCGCCGCCGCCGGCATGATCATCACGACGAGCGTCAGCGTCAGCACCACCCTGCGGCCGGGGAATTTCCCGAGTGCGAGGCCGTAGCCTGCGGGAATCGCCGTCGCCAGCACGATCGCCGTCGCGCTGAGCGCGTACAGCAGCGAGTTGCCGATCCAGGCGCGGTAGATGTGATCGCTGAAGGCGTCGAGGTGGTCCCATGCCAGCGCGATCTGGTGGAAGCTGCCGAACGAGAGCGGGCTGCTGGTGACGAGCGCGCCGTCGGCCTTCGTCGGGGCGAGGATCAGCCAGAGGACCGGTACCGCGAAGAAAACGGCGAACGCCGCGAGGATCACCAGCCGAAGGCCGCGCGCCGCGATGCGCATCAGTCCTCCCTCCCGAACAATCCGGTGCGGGTGACGATCAGCACCGCGGCGAGCAGGCCGATCACGAGGAGGTCGGCGGCGATGGCAGCGGCGCCGTTGAAGTCCCCGTACCGGAAGGCCAGCTGATAGGCCAGCTGGTTCGACGACCAGGTGTCGGGGACCATGCCCAGGCTCGCCTCGTTCACGAGCTGCGGCTCGATGAACAGCTGCGTTCCGGTCGCGAAGGACAGGATCGCCATGTAGGCGACCCACTTGCGGATCAGCGGCAGCTTCAGCCGGAGTGCGATGGTGAACGGGCCCGCCCCGTCGATGCGCGCGGCCTCCTCCAGCTCGTGCGGGATCGTGTTCAGGGCGCCGTACATGACGACGATCCAGCCGCCGGCGCCGGTCCAGAACGCGATCATCGCGAACACGAACGGCAGGTTCCCGGGCGCGATCGACTGGACGAACAGCTGCGCCCCGAGCACGTGGCGCAGCAGGAACGAGCCAGGGCTGACGGCCGGGTCGAGCATGAAGAGCCAGACGAGGACGGACGCCGCCCCGGCCAGCGCGCCCGGCATGTAGAACAGGAAACGGAAGGCCGACGAGGTCCGGTTGGCGCGGCCGTGGAGCAGCAGGGCCAGCCCGACGACGAAGACGATGAGCGTCCCGAGCCAGACGCCGGTGTACAGGAGGATGTGGTTGAACGCGGGGACGAAGCGGTAGTCAGTGAACGTTCGCGTGAAGTTGCGGAAGCCGGTCACGCCGCCGTTGGCGTTAGTGAAGGCGAGATCGAGCGCGTAGAGCATCGGCGCGATGCCGAACGCGATCAGGAACGGCAGGTACGGCACGATGAACGGCAAGCCCCGCGGTACGCGGCGGGCGCGCATCCGCGCGGCGCGGAGGCCGCGCGGATGCGCGGCCTCCGCTTGCCTCGAGGTCAGCGCGGGCAAACTCACTTGGTGACCTGATACCCGGCCGCTTGCGCTGCCTGTCCGAGCGCGCTGCCGAACGCTGGCAGCAGCGAGCTCAGCGACTTGCCGGCGACCAGCCCGGTGACGACGGTGTTGGACCAGACGGGCTGGTCCGGGTAGGTGACAATGTTCCATCCCTTCCAGATCAGCGACGACGCTGCCTTGAGCGCCGGCGTCGGATCGGAGGCGTAGTAGGGGTTCGTCGCCTGGCCCGCCAGCCATTGGGCGGCCACGGGCCCGTAGGCCGGGAGACCTGGCCTCGCGTTCGCGCCCGTCGGATTGAAGACCGTGGTGGCCCAGGTGACGAAATCGGCGGCGGTCGCGAGGTTCTTGGAGTGCCTGGCGATGATCCACGGGCCGCCGCCGACCTGGCCGGTCGTAATCGGCGTCTCGTTCTCCCACTGCAGCGGCATCGCGGTCGTCATCTGCCCGGCCGGGATGTGCAGCGTCGCGAGGAAAAGGTCGTGCCCGTACCAGCCCGGTCCCGGCATCATCAAGACCTTGTCGTCCGCCCCGCCGTACTTCTTGGCGAAGTCGGGGGTGAACACGCTCAACGGCGGCAGGCTCCCGTCCTTGATCAGCGGGTCAAGAAGGCTGGCCATCTCGGTGCAGTGCGCATCCGCCGTGTTTATGAGGAGCTGGCTTCCCTGCAGCTGCTCGAGCGGGCACTGGTTGCCCCACAGGTAGATCCAGTGGCTGAACGAGTCTCCGCTGGTCCCGATGATGTAGCCGGGGTGCTCCGTCGCGACCTTCTGGCCGATCGCCGCCCACTGCTGCCAGGTCGTCGGGACCTGGTAGCCGAACTGGTCCATCAGCTTCTTGTTGACCCAGAGCACGACCGGGGCGAGGTTGTCCTGGACGCAGTACTGCGTGCCGTTGATCGTGCACTGCGCGGTCGACGGCGCGGGCCACTGGCTGAGCAGGCTGGCCGGGATGAGGCCGGTAACCGGTGCGGCGAAGTCGAACGGCTTTTGCGCCATCCATACCGGGTCATTGACCTGCTCGCTGAAGATGACATCCGGCCAGCCGTTGCCGGTCCGGTTCCACAGCTGGATCTTGGCCTGCAACGTCGTCGCGCCGTTGCCGTCGCCGTCATAGGTGACGATTTTGAGGTGCACGTTCGGATGCGCCTTGGCGTAAGCCTGAGCCGCCGGCAGCCGGACCGCGTCGACCCAGACGGTTAGCGAGCCGCCGACCTTTCCTGGTGCTGAACTGCCGGTCGCGCCGGCATTTGCTGATGTACCGGTGGTGTCGCTGGTGCCGCTGCACGCGGCGACGCTGGACGCCATGAGCGCGGCCAGGCCAACGGCGAGCACCGCCCGGATCGCGGGCCTGGATCGTCTACGCGTGCGGACAGCCTGGATGACGTGGACCATACCTTCCTCCACTACTTTGTGCAGTCGCCCGGTGCGCCGCAGCGACGTAGGACAGCACAGGTGCCTATAAGTCATACTCATGTAGCTCGACAGGACCGCATGAACTGGATATTCGCCCTCCAGGTAGCTCGACCGTATGACTTGAGCTGCCCATGATTACGCAGTATCAAGGGCATGGGACCGCTTCGTCAAGGTATCAGGCATGCTTATTTGGGTGAGAAGGGCAGTATCGGGGCCTGATGTGACAGCAGACCGCGTCATGTTGAACGAGGCTGGCGCAAAATAAGTCATACTTACCTTGCGACGAAATCGTGGTCATAGATAGAATTCAGGCCGTGACTACGCATGCTCGTGAACCCGCGCTCCCCGGTGCCGATCAAAGACGGACTATCGATGATGTTCTCGTGACGAATGACCGCGTGGGGGTGCCCGCGCCCGGCGAGGACGGACCCGAGTCGCACCGGACGTACCGGCCCCGTTACGAGCAGGCAACCGAGCAGATCCTGCAGTTCATCGCCGAGCTCGGGCTGCGTCCCGGCGACCGGATGCCCACCGAAAGTGAGCTGGCCGCCCGTCTCGGCACCAGCCGCACCGTAGTCCGCGACGCGGTCAAGATCCTGTCGGCTACCGGCCGGATCAGCGCGCAGAAGGGCCGCGGCCTGTTCGTAGCGGACGGCGAGAGCATGCTCGGCGGGGCGCGGTGGGGCGGGTTCTTCGTGCCCACCAACCTCGACCACATCTTCATGCTGTTCGAGTTCAGGCGTGTCCAAGAGATGGCGGCGAGCAGGCTGGCCGCTATGCTGGCCAGCCCGTCTGAGCTGCGCGTGATCGAGGCCGCGGTGGAGTCCTGCAGGCACGGCTTCAGCAGCGGCGACAATGCCGAGTTCGACAACGGCGACAACGCCTTCCACCTGGGCGTAGCCACCGCCTCGCACAACTTCTTCCTGGTCTCCGCCGTCCGGGACGCGCGCACGCTACAGCGGCAGGCCAGCGTAATCGGCCTGCACGGTGTAGGCGGCCACGCCGAGGCCGCGGTCGAGGAGCACGACACGATCTACCGCGCGATTCGTGACGGCGAACCAGAGGCGGCCGCGCAGGCCACCTCGGTGCACCTGGACAACACGCTCGAGGACTACCGGCGCGAGATCCAGCGTCGCGTGTTCGGCTGAATAACCGCCTGGCGGCCTGGTTCCCCGGCATCGGGCGAAGCTCTGCCCGTGCCGAAATGGCCCTGGCACCGGTTCGCGGGTTCAGCCGCGCCCGGTGCCTACGGCGAGAGGTTCGGGCCAGGCGGCGGGGGCGGACGGGTCGGGCGGCGCGGTCCGGCAGATGACGTAGTAGCGCGGGGAAATAGCCGTCGGGTGGTGCGCGAGGACGGCCATGCAGCGGGCGTGCGCCTGTTCCGGCGTGCGGACGGCGTCGGTGGCGGCCAGGAAGGCGGTCAGCGGCGGGCCGCCGGCCGAGGCGAAGACGCGGGCCACCGCGGGCGCGACAGCCTCGTCGACCAGGCGCTGCACGTCGGCGACGTCGACCCAGCAGTGGTCGATGAAAATCCGGTCCGGGGTGCCGGCGATGGGCTCCAGCCCGACGACTTCAGGTATCCGGCTGGCGGGCACGTCGCCGCGGGCGGCGGTCACCAGCAGCCGCTCGGCGGCCAGCAGCACTGACTCCAGCTCGGCCCGCGGCAGCAGGCCGGCGTCGGCGTTCCACGCGTCCAGCCGCAGGCAGCCGTCGACCTGGTTGAGGCGGAACTGGAGCGGATTTCCGCTAACCGGCGCCGGTCGCCACCGCAGTTGCGTCCGGGCGAGCGCGACCGCGACCTCCTCGGGCTGGAACCCGACGCCCGCGGTCAGTGCGGACCACGACTCAGGGACCAGGCTGTTGAACCACGGGTCGTAGTTGAAACGCAGGCCTCGATCGCGTTCGGCCAGTTCGTCCATGGCAGTCCGTTTGGCCGTGTCGTACCTCCCGTGCCGGCTCGCCTCCATCACCGTGGCCCAGGTGTGGCGGACCAGCTCGTCGAAGCTTCTCCCGGCGATCTCGACGGCGGCGATAGAGGGCTGGGTCAGGGAGCCGACGTAGTTCACCAGGTGGCGCTCGAAACGGTTGCTAGACACCACGGGGAACACCAGCTCCGGGTAGCTGGCGCGGCGGGCGACCACGGCGCAGATGGCGGCCAGCACGACGCTGGACCGGCTGGCCCGGGTGCGCGCCGCCACCCGCCGCACGGCCATCGCGGCGGCCGCCGACGACAGCTCCACCACTAGCGACTCGCCGCTGGGCCGGGCGCCCGGCAGCGCGTACAGACAGCGGGGGAGCCGCCGCGACTGCTCCCCCTGGTGGTCCAGTGCCGCCTCAGCCCTGCATCTGTCGGCCGGCGTCGCCTCCAGCCTGGCCTGGTCCAGCGGCTGGTGGTCAGGCCGGTTACTCCGTCCGGCCGTCCGTCGTGCGGGATCGCCCAGCAGGCCGCCGAAGTCGCGCCTGAGAACCTCGATCGCCCCGTGGTCCACCGCGAGGTGAGTGAACCCGGCGGCGCACGCGATGACCCGATCGCCCGCGTCCGGGGCGATGGCCACCGCCACGCGCACTGGATGCCGCCCCGGATCGGGTGACTCGCGCAGCCATCGGATGAGTGCTTCGGCTACCGCGGGCCGGTCCCGCGGTTGCCACTGTCCCTCGCCGAGCGAACAGACTTCCAGCAGATGGACGCCGCCCGCCGCGACCCGCTGGCGCGGCTGCGCGCCGGGCAGGTAGGTGGTGCGCAGGCTCTCGTGCCGCGCGACCAGCATCGCGGCCGCCCCGGCCACGTCGTCGACTGACACCAACGCTGGCACCGGGAGCTCGACGCACAAGGTCGCGTAGAGGTGGTCCGGGGTCTGGCTCAGCCAGTTGTAGATATCGAGCTGGCCCATGGTGAGCGGTCCCTCGCCGGCCCGCTCCCCGGTGAACTCGACCGGGATCGACCGCACCGGAGTCAGCCGCACGCGGCGCTGACCGGTTCTGGTGCTCATAGCGCCAGCCGCGTAGACGCCATATCGAATCCCGCCCCGCTCTTTCACCTCGGAACCCGGGTTTGGTGAATCGCGACGCATCCGCACAGGCCGCCGGGGACCGTGCGCGTGCGCCCGGCCAGCTGGACCGTCCACGCTGACCTGCTGCCGAAGGCAACCGTATGCGGACGTCCGCGGACAGCCCTCTCCGACATTGCCGAACCTGGCGTCAGCGCCTGCGGTTCCCGGCACCGCTTCCGGCGGGTCACCGCCGGCCCCACTCAACTCAACCGTGGCTCATCAGCGTCCTGGGCGTTGTCCAGCACGCCGCGGACCAGTTCGGTGTCGTGCTCGTAGCGTGCCCGGGTGGCCGGGTTCATCCGTATGCCGCTGGCCTCAGCCAGTGTCTCGGCACGGCGGAACAACCGGGCGGCCTGCTCTAGGTTGCCTTTAGAGACCGCCAGGCTGGCCAGCCCGGCCAGCGCGCGGGCGGCGCCCGGCCGGTCAGCCTGGGCGGAACTTGCCTGGAGGGCCTGCCTGAAATAGCCGGCGGCAGTTTCGTGCTCTCCGCTGCCGAGGGCCACGTGGCCCTGGTAGAGCAGGCAGATGGCTATGCCCCAGCTGTTGTCAAGCTCAGTGAAGATCGCCAGCGCCTCATCGAACTGGCGGTGCGCGTCGGCGTAGCGGCCTAGCGCGAGCGCGCTCAGGCCTAGGTGGTGCAGGGCCAGCGCCATGCCCCAGTTGTGCCGCAGGTGGCGGAAGATGACCAGGCCCTCGGCGAAGTGCTGTTCGGCCAGGGCATAGTCGCCCAGTTCCATGGTCGCGCTGCCGACATGGTCCAGCGACCAGGCCACGCCCTCTTCATCGCCCGACCCGCGGTAGCGGTGCAGGCTCTCCTGGAACAGCGATGCGCCCTGCTCGGCGTCGCCATCGGCCAGCGCCACCGTGCCCACGCCGTGCAGGGCGCCAGCCATTCCGCGCTGGTCGCCGAGCTTACGGTACGCCGTCAGGCTCTCGCTGAAGAAGGTGTCCGCCAGAGCCCGGTCGTACTGGTCGAGGGCCAGCCAGCCGGCGCCGCACAGCACCTGCGCCCGCGCCCCCTCGTCAGGGTTGTCCGGCATCGCCAGCGCCTGCTCTACCCAGCGCAGGCCCTCTGCCTGGCGAAAGCGGATGTGCCAGAATCGCCAGGACGCCGCGATCATCCGCAGCGCATCTCCAGTGTTGCCGTGCTCGGTATACCAGCCGAGCACGGCACGCAGGTTGTGCTGCTCGGCATCGAGCTGCCGCAGCCACCGTCCCTGCTGCTCCCCGCCGAGTTGCTCGGTGGCTGTCTGCGCCAGCTCCAGGTAGAAAGCTGCCCACCGGTCACGTACCCGGGCCTCGTCGCCGCTGCCAGCCAGCCGCTCCTGGGCGTATTCACGGATGGTGGCCAACATCACGACGTAGCGCTGGCCGTCAGGGCCCCCCTCGATGCGCAACAGGTTCTTGTCGGCCAGCGCCGCCACCGCGTCTGCGGCCGGCAACGGCAAGTCCGCCGCGCCCACCAGTTGCTCGGCGGCGCGAAGTGAGCAGCCGCCCACGAATACCGACAGCCAGGCGAACACCACCTGTTCCACCGGAGAAAGCAGGTGGTAACTCCAATCGATCGTGCCTCGCAGCGTTCGCTGGTGCGGTGGCAGGTCGCGTGGCCCGTCGGTCAGCAGCGCTAGGCGGTCTCCCAGCCGGTCCACCAGCTCGGCAGGGGCCAGCGTCCGGCTGCGGGCCGCTACCAGCTCGATTGCCAACGGCAGCCCATCCAGGTCGGCGCAGATACGGCACACATCGCCGACGTTCGCCGCGGTCAGCGTGGACGTGGGCTGCACGGCCCGGGCCCGGTCCACGAAGAGCTCCACCGCGGGGAACCGGGCCGCCGTCGTCAGCTCCACCTGCTGCCTGTTCCCTGGCACCGCCAGCGGCGAGACCGGCCACAGCCACTCGCCACGTATGTGCAGCCCGGCTCGGCTGGTGGCCAGCACCTTGACGCCAGGGCACGACGTCAGGATCTCAGCGACCGCCGGTGCCGCTTCTAGCAGGTGCTCGAAATTGTCTAGCAGCAGCACGAGCCGCCGCTGGCGCAGGAAGTCCCGCAGCGACTGCAACAGCGGCTGCCCGGTGCTCTCCTTGACGCCCAGGGCCTTGGCGATTGCTGGCACCACCAGCTCCGCCTCGCTGATGGGCTCAAGTGGCACGTACCAGACCCCTTCAGGGAACGCGGGAGCCACCACCGCGGCCACATGGGTTGCCAGCCGGCTCTTCCCAATGCCCGGCGCCCCCACTATCGTGATCAGCCGCACATCCGCGCGCAGCACCAGCGCCTGGATCGCGGCGGCCTCCTCGTCCCGCCCGATCAGCCGGGTCAGCGGACTCGGGACGTTGGTTGGTACAGGTGACCCTGTGCCCTGCTCCTGCCCGGAAAGGGCCAGCCTGGGCGGGGGCACAGATGCCTCCACGGCCTCACCGCTGTCATCTGCCAAGCCATCATCGGCGGTTTCAGCAGGCTCAGCGGACTGCGCTGGGTCGACGGTCAGGCGCTGCCACTCCTCGACCCGGTCCCTGACCGTCGCCAGCATGCCCAGTTCCCGGCCGTTCGCGCCCAGCAACCTGGCCAGCGCGTCGAAGCGGTCGGTCGGCGGCACCGTCTTCCCGCTCAGGTAGTTGCCGATCATGGTGCGGGACCATCCGGTCATCTCGGCCAGCTCGCGATAGGTGAGCTGGGGACCACCGCGGGCGCGCGCCTCCCGTCGCCGCAGGTGCCGCAGCACCGCTGCCAGGTCCCCGATACTGCGCACACTCAAGAGGTGAGCGTCGGGTACGCCGGGACCGCTCGTCGCGGGCTCGTTGGTCATGGGCGCACCCCCCTGCCCAGGAACGTGTTGGGCGCGGCCGCGACGTTGTTGCCGACTCTCCTATCTCCGCCCATATGCCCCACCTTGCGTGATTGGAAGCATAATGATAAAGATCGGCGTATCGTCTAAGCAGCACTTATGCAGAACCATCACATATAATCTTCACTAAAGTGCCGGACAATAATCAATTGTATCACTCGCTTGTCCGGTCATGTCCGCTCTTGTCCGCTGATGTGCAAGATCGCGGCGGAACCGAACCCGATGCCGCATCATGGGCTTGTCGGATCATCGGGGCATGGCACAGCCGGCCCCTGGGTCCCCCAGAGTCCTGGCGCGTGCGGGGGCGCGTCAGGGCCATGGGCTAGCAGGAGTGACAGCGCGGATAGCCGAGCGCGGCCGGCGGCGTGCCAGGCAGCCGACGGTGGTCGGGACCGGGTTCACGTCTACGGAGCAGTGATCGCCGAGCCGGCCGAAGGCCGCCCTCGATCGCGTCGACCTGGTTGTCCCGGCATTGAAGGCCCCCTGGCTACCCGGACTCCCCCGGCAATACCGCGCTCCCGGCCAGGGCTCGCCGGGAGCGGATGCCCAGCTTGCGAAAGACACGGGAAAGGTTAGCCTCGACGGTTTTCGCGGTGATATGCAAGGTGCCGGCGATTTCCCGGTTGGTAAGGCCTGTGGCGGCCAGGCGCGCGACACGTTCCTCGGTCGGCGTCAGGTCATGAACGTGCGCGGGGCGCATGCCCAGTCGGCGGATCTCCGCGGTGACCTGCGCAGACCACAGCGGATTGGGCAGTGCGTCAAACATCTGCCGCGCCTGCTGGAACGCTTCGCGGGCGAGCAGCTTTTCCCGGCGGCGGCGCCGGATCCGTCCCGCGGCCAGCAGCGTGCGGGCGTGCTCGAACGGCATCGAGGCGGCCTGCGCCTCGCACAGTGCCTGTGTAGCCGCGTCCGCGGAGGCGTCCAGATCGCCGTACGCGGCCAATAGCATTGCCCGCCCCCTGGCGGTGATCATCTTCAGCCACGGGTACGGCGCCACCCGTACCCGGCCTTCCAGGCGCTGCTGCAGGTCGGCCGCCCGGGCCAGGTCGCCCTTGGCCAGCAGGGCCTCCAGGTGGTCACCGTAGAAGCGGTGCCGGGTGGGCTCGGCCAGCCCCATCGACACCATGAGTTCATCGCCACGACTGAAGTAGCGATCCGCCTCCGCGAACTCGCCCAGCGTGATAGCGGTGAAGCCAAGCACGCCCAGCAGTGGGATGGCCACGTACGGATCGTCATCCGCGCTGGCGATCTCCAGGCCTCGCCCGGCTGCGGCGCGGGCCGACTGCATCTCGCCCAGATAGGCGTCAGGAAGCGCCCGGATGTAATAGGCAAGCGCGCGCCAACGGCGCTGCCCGGTCTGCTCGATGCCCAGGGCCACCTGGGCGGCAAGCGTCTTCGCCTGACCTACGTGGCCGAGCCAGCATTCGATTTCCGCGAGGTGGAGCAGGACCTGGACCATGAAGATCTCGTCGCCGTTCTCGTCCGCTCGCGGGATCAGGGCCTTGCAGTCAGCGGCAGCCTGAACTAGGTCCAGGGATCTAATCCACTGAATCCCGGTGAGCTGTGCCCACGCCCACTCCCACGACGGAGTGTACGAGGACAGCATGCTGCGGCCCCGGGCGAGATCGCCACGCTCGATACCCTGTCCGGCGAGGAACCGATAGTAGCCTCTGGACAGCAGCGCAGCAGCCTGCATGTCCGGGCTAGCGGTGACTTCGCCGCCTTCTAGAATCGCGACCGCCGCATCGGCTTCGCGAACTCGCGCACAGGTGTCCCGCTCGTCGAACCATGCGGTAAGAAGGTGCAGCCGGGCCTGGAGCAGCCGGTCTCCGTATGTCGGCGTACGCCGGCACATCGCCACCGCCGCGGCGGCGCTGTCTTGAAAATAGAGAACCGTGGCCAGCGAGAGCATCGCCCGCGCGCGCTGCCGGCCGGCACCCATGCCTTTGGTCACCGACTCGAGGATGGATCGAGCCCGGTCGGTGCCGCCGAGCAGAGACAGGCACACTGCGGCGGCCGTCGTCCGCGCCGCGGCGTCGTGTGAGTCGGCGGGTGGTGTCCGCCTGGCCGCCAGTTCCCATAGCCGTGCCGCCGAGAGGACCGCACCGCGCGCGCCCGCGGCCCGGGCGGCCTGCTCCAGGGCCGCCGCCACCTGCCGATCGGGGCCCGCGACGGCCAGCGCCATGTGCCAAGCCCGTTCCTCATCGCCAGCGACGATCCCGGCCAAGAGCCGATGCACTTCGCGCCGCCGGGCAGGCGAGGCCAAGGAGTAAATCTCCGCGGAGAAAATCGGGTGGGCGAAGCGGACTGCGCCGTCACGAATGTGCACGAGCCCGAGGTCCTCGGCGCTGTCGAGCATCCCTGGCCCGGAAGCGGGCACCTGCTCACCCGCAGCGCTCATCGCGGCCTGTATCAGCCCTACCGTCGGATGCGCGAGCGCCGAGGCGACGAGCAGCGCGCTACAGGTCCGTTCCGGCAGTGCGCTGATCCGCGCGGCGACCAGGGCGGCGATCGAGGCGGGAACCGGCAGCGACTCGCCGGCGGCAAGGCCGGTTCCTGACCGGTGCAGCGCGCGTGCGATCTCGATGGCGGTCAAGGGGTTCCCGCCTGACGCCTCATGCAGGCGAAGCAGTTCCGGCCACGCGAGGGTCAACTCCGTGCTCCCCCGGACCACTTCGTACAGCTCTGGCCGGGAGAGCGGGCCAAGCGGCAGGTACAGCACCCGCTCAGTGCCAACCGCCTGATCAAGCCCGGCCGGCAGCGGCTGTCCCGGGCTATTACCGTGGGTGGCGAGCAAGGTTACCGGGGCACCGGTAACCCTCCTGGCCAGGTACGCCAGGACCTCCGCGGTCGATGCGTCCAGCCACTGGAGATCGTCGACCGCGATGACGACAGGGCAGGTATCGGCCATATGCCGTATCACTGCGGTAACCCCGGTCAGGATGGCCCGGCGGCAGGCACCCGTCTGCGGCGGGACCCGTTTCAGCAGCGCGGCGTCGAGCGCGTCCCGCTGTAGTTCCGGGAGCGCGGCCAGCAAGTTCTCCGGCACGTTCTCCATCAGATCGGCGAGCCCGGAAAACGACAGCCGCCTCTCCGATTCAGCCGGGCGGCACCGGGTGAGCTGGTAGCCGCGATCTCGCGCCGCGGCCATTCCATATCGCCAAACAGTCGTTTTGCCTATGCCCGGGTCTCCGCAGATGACCATCGCGCCGTAACCGTGCCCCACTTCGTCCAGGGTCCGCTCGATCGCAGCCAACTCCGCCATGCGCCCGACAACCTGCATCACGAGTCCCCCGGCCTTGCCAGATGATCCTGCATTTCCAAGACACTCCCGCCCAGGACGCACCGTGTACCTGTAAAACAGATGATGGAACGTCCGGTTACGGCCCGGCCCCGATCCGTGACGATGGCGGACAAAATGAGACAGGAGCGGACAAGAGCGGGTGATCGGGCGCGGCGCCAAAGCCAGATCATTTGGCCGGGCACTCGCGTCGCACTCTTCTTTGGTGCGAAAGCCGAAGCCACCGCAATGCGGTGGTCTCTGTGAGATCCAATTCGCAAAGGCCGAACGCCAAGTTATCGAGATCCGTAATTACGCGCCGGTCATGATCATGACGCGGCGGGCGGGCCGGCGTCGCTGCCGGCCCGCCCTTTCCCGAGGAGGGGGAGTTAGCGCAGGTCAGTTCTCAGCAGAAGCTCTCGCGTCCGATGCGAGTGACCCAGCTGCCGTTGCTGTCGTAGAACTGGTTGTCGGTGACCGCAGTCCGGCCGACTGGGCAGCCGGCCGCAGCCGAGGACGGGTCCACGGACACGGAGGTGTTGTCGCCGAACCGGGCGGCGCCAATGCGGGAGTCGATCTGGTTGGTCAAGAAGCCGGTGACCAGCGTGCTGTCGGTCGCGATCTCATTGGGCACTCCCTGGCCCGGCGTGATGCCGCTGACGGTGTCAGAGGCGGCCACGCCGTTGGGGGTGTCGGTGTAACCCCAGTTGAGCCAGGCGTAGATGCCGCCGCCCGGGTTGTCGGCAATGCCGATGGACGGGTCGAAGTCATCGCTGCTGCCGCTGTGGAAGGCCTCCGCGGTCTGCACGGTGTTGCTGCCAGCGTTGATCGCGCCCAAGCGGACGGTGGGGAACCCGGAGTCGTCGATCCCGTGCGCGAACCACACGAACCCGTTGTCCTGCACAGGCGGCCAGTCCAGGCGGCCGTCCAGCACGTCGATGACCGTGCTGGTGCCCGGCTGGTTAGCATCCCGCGTGGGCGCGCTGAACGGCGCGCTGATGACGGCTTGCAAGGTGAGGGGGCCGCCGCCGGAATTCATGCGGTACAGGTCATAGCCAGTACCCGGCACTGACGCCAGCCAGTAGGTGGTCGAGGTCGCCTGCATGGGGATCCCGGCCACGTTCACCGGCGCGGTGGAGAAGGCGACCGAGGAGCTGCTGAAGCTGAAGCCCTGGCCGTTGTAGGCCGCCGACTTGGGAACCGAGAACGCGCCATCCCCGAGGAAATTTCCCGCCGAGTTGTAGCTGTTGCTGGACAAGTTCAGCGCGGTGCGGTCCTGGCCGAGGTAGGGGTAGTCAAGCAGGGCGCCCGCCGGGTACAACCCGCCGGAGAACCCCATGCGATAGATGAACCAGCCGCCGCACGGGTTGCCGGACTGGCTGACCGCCAGCCACTGCGCCGGCGGGGCGGAAGCCGACGCCGGGATGATGGCGACGGTGAAGGCGAACCGGTTGTTGAGGTTGTCGTACAGGCTGCGGGGGTCGCTCAGCGCGTCGGACGTGCCGAACAGGAAGTTGTTCAGCAGCGCGCTGCATTGCAGCCCGCCCGACTTGCCGTACACCTGGAAGATGTTGTTGACGGTCTCCATGATGTTGCTGGGGCCGACCGCGGCGTTGCTGTCTGACGGGATGCAGCCGCAGTTGGACTCCGCCGAGCCGTTGAAGCTCGCGTTGATGGTGCCCGGCGCCGCCAGCGGGCGCATCCCTTGGAGGGCTCCGCGTGCCGTGCCGCGGCTGTTCGCGCCGGTGGCGATGCGCGGCGCGGCAGCGGGCATTGGCCGGTGGCCGCGCGTGGCCAGGTGGGGCAGGCTGGCGCCGGCCGGACGGCCGTCGACGCCGCGCGGGACACTCGCCGCCGGCGTGCGCGCGGCGGCCCGCGGCGCGGCGGCGAGCGCGCGGACGTTAACCTTCTCAGCCGCGCCCGCGTGGCCGGTGCCACGCTGAGGCGCGCGGACGTTCAGGCCGGCAGCCGGGGCACTGGCATTGAGCCCGGCCGCCCGCGCGGCGCTGGCTGGCAGCGCGTTCGCCGGAAGGCTCAGGAAGGCGATGGCCAAAGCAGCCGCCGCCAGGCCTGCTGGGATTCCCCAGGACCTTCGTGACATATGCATTTCCTTTCCCACAGCAGGAAGCGTGCCCGGAATGCGGTAATCAACATCCGGACGTAGTGACAGGGAAATTAATATCCCGTGCGCTTCCCGGGGCGAAGCCGGGATCGTCCCTACAATTGCCCGGCGCCCGCCTGGGGGGAATAAGGGGTCATCCCTACGCTCGCCGCGTGCATGCTGGGCATACGACATCTCCCGCGGAGCGACGGATCACCACGGGAACGACGAGCCCAATCACTAAGAAAATGTAAATCCGACGCGGGATCTCTGAGAACATGCATAATCACGACGACCTTCCGAGGAATTTACCTGGGCATGACGGCACCGGGGCCGGCCGCGTTACCAGGCCTGTCGACGGCAGGCACGCCCGTGTCGGCGGCGGATGCCTGCTGAGCCATCGACTTGCTGAGCGCGCCGAACAGGCGCGTTCGCACCGAGCGGGGCAGCGTCGCCGCCAGCCGGTTCATCCGGCCGCTGACCCGTACGGCGCGGTTCGCCCGCAGGGAATTCAAGGCGTCCGCGACACAGATGTCGACCGGCATCGCCAGCCGGCCCAGCGACCCCTTATCGGCGCCGAACCGGCTGAGCATCGGCGTCCTGGTGGCGCCCGGGAGGACAACGGTGACGTTGACCCCCTTGGGCGCGAGCTCGTGGTGCAGTCCTTCACCCAGGGTGAACACGTACGCTTTGGCCGCTGAGTAGTTCGCGGTGTAGGGCACGGCCTGCAGGGCCGCCGTGCTTGACACCAGCAGCAGCCCGCCCTCGCCGCGCCGGGCCAGGCGCTGCCCGAAATGGTGCGCTATGGCGAGATGGGAGTTGACGTTCAGGGTCGTCTCTCGCGCGAGCAAGGCGTAGTCGCCCGTCACGAACTCTCCCAGGACCATGTCGCCGGCATTGGAGACGACCAGCCCGATATCGAGATCTTGGGTCTCCCCCATGACAGCGTCCATGAAGTCTGGCCCGGCCAGGTCCGCTCGCACGGACCGGAATCTTATGCCGTGACGGGCGGCGAGTTCCCGGCCGAGCTCGTCCAGGGCGGGCAGGCGACGGGCAGCCAGGACCACGTTGATCTTATTGGCGGCGATCTGTTCGGCGAAGCCTCGGCCGATGCCGGATGACGCACCGGTGATCAGCGCCCAGGGCCCGAACCGGGCAGCATCGAGGCGGGCGGTCTTGCTGGCCATGCCCAGCCGCGTGCGCAGCCCCGTTGACTGCCCCGCGGCCACGTACTGATCTGATGGCAATTCTTCCGCCTCTCAGCCGAGGCCACTACTGCTCAGTTAGATAGCTAACTTGAACCTTACGGCTTGAGGTTGATACGGAAAATGACATGTCAGCTCTATTTTTTAACCGATCGGCTCGATGTGCTGCCTGAACCCACCGAGCCGCACATATGCTTTCGTCGTGGACGCATTGAGTAATGTCCTCACCGCTAACCGGGTTACCGGGATGGTGGCGATGCAGCTGCGGGCTCGGGGCAGCTGGGGGCTGGCCACCGACAGCATCGACGACTGCGCCTTCCTGATCGTCGCCCAGGGCAGCTGCTGGCTGCGCGCGGCAGGCCACCCGCCCATCCAGCTTGTCCAGGGAGACGTCCTGATGCTGCCGAACGGGTCCGCCGCCGCACTCACCAGTTCCCGCAACGGCCGCGCGATGCCCGCACGGGAACTGCTGGCCGAGCACCCGCGGGCCGAGGACGGCACCGTGGACCTGGGCGGCAGCGGCCCCGCCGTGCACCTGATCCACGGAGAATTCACCTTCGAGCACGACAAGGCCCATCCCGTGCTGTCGCTGCTGCCGCCGCTGCTGCACATACCCGGCGCCCCTGGCACCGGAGCCGATGAGCTCGCCACGGTCGTGCACATGCTCGCCACCGAGCTGACCCGGCCGCGGGCTGGGTCCGACACTGTCGTCTCGCACCTGGCCGACATCCTGTTCGTCCACATCCTGCGGGCGTGGCTCGCGACTGACCAGCATCCGGGCGCGTCCTGGCTGGGCGCGCTCCGCGACCACCAGATCGCCACCGCGCTGGCCAGGCTGCACGCCCATCCGGACCGCCCCTGGACCACAGAGTCGCTCGCCGCCGAGGCCGCCATGTCCCGGGCGGCGTTCGTCAGGCGCTTCAGCCGCCTGGTCGGCCAAGCGCCGCTCGCCTACCTCACCTGGTGGCGGCTGAGCCTCGCGGCGCGATGGCTCCGCGACACCGACGAGCCCATCGCCGTGGTGGCCGGGCGAGCCGGCTACGGCTCGGAATACTCCTTCTCCCGCGCGTTCACCCGGCACCACGGTCAGCCCCCCGGCCGCTACCGCCGCCACTGTCGCAAGCTCGCGGATCAACCGGGGGAACCGCTGCTTTCAGAAAGACCGAATGTTGGTCCCCCAGAGAATGCGCGTCATTCAGGGTGAGCGCGGCGGCGTTTTCTCTGGTGAGGGTATGCATCGCGAGAATGGCCTCGCCGGACGGCGCCGGGCCGCTTCTTCTGGCCGGAGCCGTGCTTGTCTCGACAGGAAACCTGTTGATACTGTCGCGTCGTTGCCCCTGCGCGGCTCGCGGACACTGACGTCCGCCCCACCAGGTTGCCTACTTCAATGAGGAGGTAATCATGCACAACCGCCGAGAATCGCACGGAGGCGATTCGGGCACCAGCCCGTCCGGGCTGTCGCGTCGTTCCTTCATCGGCGTCGGTGCCGCCGCGGGGCTGTCGGTCGTGGGCTTTTCGTCCGCGGGCCTGGCCGCACCGGCATTCGCAGCGCCGGGGAACCCCGGGCAGCCGTGCAAGGTGGTTCCGTTCGGCCCGGTGGAGGTCGTGGCCGACGACGGGACTGGGCTGACGTACGCACGCGCGGTGCGCCTCAGCACTGCGAAGCCGGGACAGCCCCGCCCTCTGCTCGCGACCTACCAGAGCTTTGCGCGTTCGCCCTTTCCCCTCTACCGCAGCGAAGACGACGGCCAGACCTGGGTGCAGCAGGGAAGCGTCCTCGGCGCGGACGCGCCCGCCGGGATCTATCTGCAGCCGTATCTGTACGAGCTCCCGCGTGCCTTCGGTGGCCTGCCGAAGGGCACGCTGCTCTTCTCGTGCAACTACTGGCCGTTCGACTTCACGAAGCCGTTCCCGTTCGCGAGCACCAACATCCAGCTGTACGCCAGCACGGATGCCGGCCTCACCTGGGAGTTCCTGAGCACGGTGGCCCAGGGCGGACCGCCCGACACGACCAACGGCGCCACGCCGGTGTGGGAGCCGTTCCTGCTGCTGCACAAGAACAAGCTGATCTGCTACTACTCCGACCAGCGCGACCCGAACTTCGGTCAGAAGCTCGCCCACCAGACCAGCACGGACCTGCGCACGTGGGGCCCGGTCGTCAATGACGCGACCGGCACGACCTACGCCGAGCGGCCGGGCATGACCACCGTGGCGCAACTGAGCGGGCACCTGTGGATCATGACCTACGAGTTCGGTGCGCCCGTCGACCCCGCCAACCCCGACCAGGCCAACTACACGTACCACGTGCACTACAGGATCGCGACGGACCCGGAGTCGTTCCGCTTCTCCAGGGACATCCCGCTTCTCGACCAGGACGGCTACGCCCCGAATGCCTCTCCCGTCGTGTCGTGGTCGGACTCCGGTGGCAGGAACGGAACGATTGTCGTCACGGCCAACGACGATCAGGATTTCTTCATCAACCGCGACCTCGGCAACCCAGGAAAGTGGACACGGCTCTCGTCGCCGATGCCGGCCGGATACAGCCGGTTCACCATTCCGCTGGACGGCCCGGGGTGCATGCGGGACGACCTCGTCTTCGTCATCACCGGGGCCCAGTACGGCAAACCCGGGGGGATCGAGGCGGGCATCATCGCACTGGGCGACGACCGTACTCATACTCCAGGACCTAACGGGCCCGCATCAGGTCAGGACCGCCACGCCTTCGCCGCGCGCGCGGCCGCGTACGCCATCGCGCATCGTTCAGCTCACTGAGCGTTGGACCGAGGCCGCCTCGTCTACCCTGTCTGGCGAGGAGGCGGAATGCCGGCAAGCACGTCGGCGCTGGCAGCCGGGAGACGCCATTCGGTTGGCCGCCGCTGGGACGGGACCGTTCTCGCCGTGGGAAACAATGCGGCCGGCGAGTGCCGGGTCGGGCGGTGGGAGGACGTCGTCGCCGTGGCAGCCGGCAATGTCCATACCGCGGCCAACACGGGAAGGTCGCACACGGTAGGCCTTCGATCGGACGGCACCGTGCTGACAACCGGCTGGAACGGCGATGGCCAGTGTGATGTCGCCGCCTGGCGGGACATCACGGCCGTGGCCGCGGGATGGCGCCGCACGCTCGGGCTCCGCACGGACGGCACCGTGCTCGCGGCCGGCCGGAACTCGGAAGGGCAGTGCGACGTGCAGTCCTGGCGCGAGGTGGTGGCCGTGTACTGCGGCGACTGGCATTCGGTCGGCGTCAGGGCGGACGGCTCGGCACTGGCCGCGGGAAATAACCGCCGGGGACAGTGCGCCGTTGACGACTGGCGCGGTCTCACCGCCATCGCGGCCGGATACCTGCACACCGTAGCTCTCAGACGCGACGGTCGGGTCCTTGCGACCGGGGACCGGACGGCCGGAGCCTGCGACGTCGATGCGTGGGAAGACGCGGTAGCGGTGACCGCGGGCAGCTACCACACCGTCGCAGCCACGGCGGCCGGACGGGTCCTGGCAGCCGGAGACAACAGTCTTGGCCAGTGCGACGTCGGCGACTGGCAGGACATCGTCGCGGTAGCGGCGGGTTCCACTCATACCCTTGGCCTGCGCGCC